>JAZUSK010000029.1:0-122872 GCA_045606645.1 Acutalibacteraceae bacterium
AAGGCGGAACTGCCCGAGGCGGGTCGCCTCAAAAGGCGGAACTGCCCGAGGCGGCTCGCCTCAAAAGGCGGAACCTGCCGCGGCGCTTCGCCGCATTATGCGGTTACAATCTTGCTTGCGTCATGTAAATTGAGGTAATCAACTGCCCATTCACGCATCTTGTACTTTAAAATCTTGCCTGCCGCATTCATGGGGAAGTCCTCAACGAATGCAACATATCTGGGTACCTTGTGCTTTGCAAGTCTTTCGAGAGCATACTGCTTCATTTCTTCTTCGGTAGCAGTTTCGCCGGGCTTCAGCACGATACAAGCCATGATTTCTTCGCCGTATGCCTTGTCGGGAACACCGATAACCTGTACGTCCTGTACCTTGGGATGTGTGTAGAAGAATTCTTCGATTTCCTTGGGGTAGATATTTTCACCGCCACGGATAATCATATCCTTGATACGGCCTGTAATCTTGTAATATCCGTCAGGAGTACGTCTTGCAAGGTCGCCTGAATGTAACCAGCCGTCGCTGTCGATTGCTGCGGCGGTAGCTTCGGGCATCTTGTAGTAGCCCTTCATGATATTGTAGCCTCTTGCGCAGAATTCGCCGTCCATGTTGTCGCCTAATTCTTCGCCTGTTTCAGGGTCAACAATCTTTGTTTCAACACCGAACAGTGATGCGCCTACCGTATTTACACGGATGTCGATGCTGTCAGTGGTCTTGCTCATTGTTGTTGCAGGGCTTGCCTCGGTCTGACCATAGGTGATGCAGATTTCGGGCATATGCATCTTTTCGATAACTTCCTGCATTGTCTTGATAGGACAGGGGGAGCCTGCCATGATACCTGTTCTCATGTGTGAGAAATCGGTCTTGTCGAAGTCCTCGTGACCCAGCATAGCAATAAACATTGTGGGAACACCGTGGAAGCAGGTGATCTTTTCCTTGTTGATGCATGCAAGTCCCTTTCTGGGGGAGAATGCGGGGATAGGGCTCATTGTAACGGCGTGGGTGATACTTGCGGTCATGGCAAGCACCATACCGAAGCAGTGGAACATAGGCACCTGAATCATCATTCTGTCAAAGGAAGAAAGATCCATACAGTCGCCGATTGCCTTACCGTTGTTTACAACGTTGTAGTGTGTCAGCATTACGCCCTTGGGGAAGCCTGTTGTACCCGATGTGTACTGCATATTGACAACATCGTGCTTGTCAACCTTGGAGCGCATTTCGTCGATAACATCTTCGGAAACTGTGTCGGCAAGAGCCATTGCGCTGTCCCATGTGAAACAGCCGGGCTGTTCGGAATCGGTTGTAATGATGTTCTTTAAGAAAGGAAGTCTGTCGGAATCCAGCTCGCCGGGCTTGCAGGTAGCAAGCTCAGGGCATAATTCCTTCATGATTCCCACGTAGTCGGAATCCTTGAAGCCGTCAACCATAACAAGAGTATGTGTGTCGGACTGATGGAGGAGATATTCTGCCTCGTGGATTTTATAAGCTGTATTTACAGTTACCAGAACTGCACCGATATAGGTGCATGCCCAGAAGGTTATGTACCATGCAGGAACGTTGGTTGCCCAGATTGCAACGTGGTCGCCCTTCTTTACGCCCATAGCAACAAGCGCACGTGCAAAACGTCTTACATCCGCACGGAATTCGGGGTAGGTTCTTGTATAGTCAAGCTCTGTGTATCTGAAAGCGTACTGATTGGGGAATTCTTCACAGATTCTGTCCAGTACATCAGGGAAAGTTGCATCAATGATTGTTTCCTTGGGCCAGGGATAGTAGCCTGTACCGCGGTTATCTATCTGAAGCTTATTGGTCTTTGCCATAAGATAGGGCTTCATGTAACGTGCGAACTGCGGGAATACGATACCTGCCGCATATAAATCACGTGACCATCTCTTTACCCATTCAAGGGAAATGTATCCGTCGTAGCCGATTTTCTGGAGTGCGGAGAACATTTCGCTGAGAGGCATATCGCCCTGTCCCATAAGCTTATAGGTGAGCTTGCCGTCTATAATCTGAGAGTCCTTGACGTGGATGAACTTGATGTAATCGCCTAAATTTTCAACTGTTTCTGCGCCTGTTTCACCCATGTAGCGGTAAGGGTGGTGCATATCCCAGAGAGCGCCGACAGCAGGGCTGTTTACTGTGTCGAGGAGCTTTCTCAGACGCTTTGTATCAGAGTAAACGCCGTTTGTTTCAACAAGCAGGGTAACCTTTCTGCTTTCTGCGATTGCAGCGACCTCTTTTAATACTTCAGCAACAAAGCTGTCGTCAACCTCGCCCTCGGGTGCAGGCGTCAGGTCGGCAAGAATACGGATATAAGGAGTGTTCAGCTTTGCAGCGAGGTCTGCGTGTGCAGTGATTTCTGCAATGTTTTCTTCACGCTTGTCAGCAAATTTAAGACAGCAGCCTGTGGAAAGACAGGGGATTTCAAGTTTGAGGCTTCTGAGCTTCTCAATTGTTCTGTCTACCTTTTCGGCTGAAAAGGGTCTTGTCTTTACTACGTTTGTTTCTTCGCCGATACCTCTGATTTCAATGCCGTGGAAGCCTAAGTCCTTGGCCATAGAATAGATATCAACCCATGAAAAATCAGGACATGCTAATGTGGAAAAACTGATTTTCATATAATGCTACCTCCGTTTTTTAAATTCTTTATTCCTGTATCAAATAAGTTGAACTACATAAATTAAAAATGCTTCATCTCTGAATAAAAGAGATGAAGCATTAACTCCACGGTACCACTCTTGTTGGTAAAATTAAATTACCCACTTACTCACATCAAACAATGTGATTCTCTGTAACGGGAGAACCCGAAACAATCTACTCGCAAAAGCTTTCGGCTGTTTTGCTCAAGGATGAGTTATAACCAGATCGCTTTACTGTCTCGCACCACACGACAGCTCTCTGAAAACAGTGATAAGGTCTTATTTCCTATCATAGCATTTCAACATATTTGCTAACTGTGAATGTAATTATATCACGCTTTTTTTGAATTGTCAAGAGATTTTTTAATTTTTCTTCAGTCAGAGCTATCCTCAATGTCAATCCTCTCTCCCTCAAAATTCCAGTAAATCACCTCGCCGCAGAGGATTTCGTCGGAAATAGGCTGTTCTTTTTTCTTCACTGTCTCACTTCCCTTCTGTACGTTAGACAACGTTTAAGGAAGAATGTTACAAAAAATTAATATTTTTTATTTTTAAATAAATAGTATCCAGAAAATTTTCCAGAGAATGTGGAATCCCGCATGGGACAGCATTGCATACTGAATGCCGTGCTTCATGTAAAGATGACCGCAGATAAGTCCTGCCAGGCTGTTGAGTGTAAAGCAGCGCACCAGAATAAGAGGGGTAATCCCCATTGTCATGGCGGTTGTCGGCAGATGGCCGGCCGCAAATAAAAGAGCAACCACGATATTTACACCTATCATAACGCCCTTGGGTGCGGACTGCTCCTTTTTGAAAAACAGCTTCCAAATTATAAATATAAGCAGGGACATTAAAAACCATCTCATCATGATTTCTTCAAGGACACCGCCATAGGTAAGGCAGGAAATCATATAAGCGACAGTAGGCTTCGCTTCATACGTTGCGGCAATCTCAGGGATGAGATTTGCAAACACGCCGTATTCGAGAGCAATGAAAATGATGCTGCCGATTACGGTCAGAACGATTGTTGAAACAAGACCCGATTTGCTGATTTTAAAGCTCTTCAGCAGCCCTGTCTTTTCAGCAAGAATATACCCGAAAAATCCCAGCAGTAACATCTGCCCTGCTGTCTGAACGGCAGTAATGATATGCAGGATAAATATATCGGAAATACCCGCCTGCGTCATCATTTCCGCAAGCAATGCGGGGTCGTAGGTTTCCTCTAGATAGATACTTGTGAAGAATCCGCCGATTAAGGCTATGGGCAGTAATATAAGGGCGAAAATAAGCGGATTTCTGAATTTTTTAAGCACTTACTTCAACCCCCTCATTATAAGTTTCCACACAGAAGCTCTTTTTGCCGCAGTGAGGACAGGTAAGCTTTCGGGTGCTGGGTGTATGAGCTGC
The DNA here is from genome assembly GCA_045606645.1 of Acutalibacteraceae bacterium. Lineage (GTDB taxonomy): Bacteria > Bacillota > Clostridia > Oscillospirales > Acutalibacteraceae > DTU089. Next base: position 4,047 of record JAZUSK010000029.1, read on the forward strand.
AAAGAACACTTCTTTGAAGCCTTTTCTGAAAACCTTGTGACATTCGGGGCAGATATAGGCGGTATTGTCATAATAATATTTTGAAAGAACCGCTGCAAAAATAATCATCAGCGCCATGACTATTATCAAAGGTATCCAGAATCCCTGCAATACACCTATTATAAAAGCTGCCACCTCGGCAATATCCAGCGGAATGCCTATTGCAAGCATAATTATTCGCATTTTTCTAAGTTTTTTCTTGTTTTCCATAATTCGCACTATATCCCCTATGGATTCAATGGAGAAGCTGCTGAAATTTTTAAGCTGAGCCTTCATTTCCGATATGGTAGACAGTTTTTCCTGACGCTCTCTTATTTCCTGGGACAAAGACTGCTCCTGCTGTTCAATAAGAAGAGAAATAACCTTGTCGGGGTTTTCTTCCTTGAAAAGCGCAGCGATGTTATCAATGGAAAAATCAAGACCTCTGAGAAAGCAGATAATTTTCATTTTCTTCAGATCCTCTTCGGAATAAAGGCGCCTGCCTCCTTCGGTAAGCTCACTGGGAATGAGTACGCCTCTGGTGTCGTAGTACTGGACTGTACGTACGGTCACACCGCAAAGCTTTGCAATTTCTCCTGTTGTGTATCTGGACATAGTTCCGACCTCCTTTAATGCCATTATAAGGCATTACCTTACGTCACAAGCAATAGGTTACGCAGGGGGATTTTTTATTTTTTCAAGTAGAATTTCTCGTTTCAAGCCTTTTCTGACTACCTTACCATCAAAATTGTAATCAGGATTCCAGCATCGGATTTTAAAACTATGATTGCCAAACAAATAATGTTGTCTGAGTTTAGTATATGTGAGATTGTTAATCAGAGCTGTGTCTATATTGCCTCCAAAACATCTGCGCTCGCCTTGAAAAAATTCAATCGCACAGACGCGAGCATTCGTAAATCCTTCAATGTGTTCAATAAGCTCTTCCTTATCGCAGTGAATGTGCTGATAAGAGAAACAAAATGTGTATTCATTAGCAGCAGGCTCGTAGTAAATGAATATATCGTCACCGTTATTATTTATAATGTAAAGACTGTTTTCGTCATTATTTTTTACTTCGAGATGTGGAAAATTTTCCTTAACAAATTTGAAATCCATAATTCCTCCGTTCTTATATAAAACAAAAACTCCGGCACTATTGCACCGAAGTTTTGATTGGCAGGGGTGGTAGGAATCGAACCCACGTCAAAGGTTTTGGAGACCCCTATTCTGCCATTGAACCACACCCCTATTTAATTTTGGTGCGCCAACAGGGACTCGAACCCCGGACCGACCGGTTATGAGCCGGTTGCTCTAACCAACTGAGCTATTGGCCCGTTGTTTACAACGGATAAGATTATATTAAATATATATGGATTTGTCAAGTGTTTTACAACAAAATTTATAATCCTTGAATTGACAAAATTTTTATGCTATTGTATATTTGATAAGTTACAAAAACAAAGATTTCTTATAGGATGTGATATATTGAAATCGCGAATAATTAAATGTTGTGCGTGTGTTATGTCGCTTGTTTTATTATGCTCGTGTTCTGATAATACAAAGGTTAAAAAGACTAAGGAGATCACAAACAAAATAACTCAGCAATCCGTAATATTAGAGACGGAAATCACCACAGAAGAGCAGTATGTTGATTTTTTCAAAAGCTTTTCTCCCTCATTTATAATACCCGGTTTATTTGAAGGCATTATTCCTCAAGGTTGTTGTTACGACAGTGTAGGCGACAGATTTATTATAAGCGGGTATTACGAAGACTCAAAGTTCCCGTCAATGATAATGTTAGTAAACGCAAATGACAATAAATTTATAGGCGCTTATCCTCTAAAGAACACACTTGGCGAAGACTATTTCGGTCACGCAGGCGGAATAGCCGTATCAGAAAACACCGTTTATATTACAAGCGACAGCGTTTGTTATACTTTTCCACTATCAAATCTTAACGGATTAACCAACGGAGCTTATATTCAATTTGAAAGTAAGTTCAAGATAAATACAAAAGGCTCCTTTGCTTGTATATGTGACAACACATTGTGGGTCGGTGATTTCATTGAAAGTGATGATGAAGCACGAGAATCCGTTGAAAGAATCACCACTCTTGATTCGGGCGAAACGTTCTACGCTTACTGCGAAGGTTATAAACTGGTTGACGGTCTCCCCTCTACAGAAATGATTAACAGTACCTCTGACGGATATATACCTGATTACTTCCTGGCAATACCCGAGCAAGTACAAGGAATGGCTTTAACAAAGACAAATAAGATAATTTTCAGTACAAGCTACGGTAGAAAAAACAATTCGGTAATTTACATTTTCGACGATATATTCTCAGAAAATAAAGTCGGTACCGTTACAATAGACGGACACGACATCGATTTATTAGCATGCAATAACAGTAAGTTAATCAAAAAAATTATTGCTCCGCCTATGGCAGAGGGCTTGGCTAACCATCCCGACGGAATATATCTTATATTTGAGTCAGGCGCCGCCAAATACAGAAACGGCGGCGGTAAATTCCCTACAGAAAACGCATTTGTAATAACAATAGAATAAAACAAAAGCATCGTACCGATAATTTGGTACGATGCTTTTGTTTATAAAAAAATCACGGTATCAAACGATACCGTGATTAATTATTTGATATTAAAGTTCGTGTTTCTGCTGACCTGCCTCAAGCTGACTCTGAGCCAACTTCTTCATAGCATCCTCGTCGCCGACTGATGCAATCTTAGAAGCAGCTTCACGTCTCTGAAGAAGCTCTGCATACATACGCTCTCTCTTTTCACCACCAAGGTCATAGAAGAGAATCGGAATGATACCTAAGAGACCTGTAACTGTGGGAATAATTGTAGCCATTGCGAAAAGACCCATCTTTGTATTATCAGTCTGAGCCTGACCGCTTGTGTAAGAAGTAATATCGTAACCGATAAGCTTCTTGAGCTGTAATGAAATCGCGGAGTTCAAAATTGATGCAAGTTTCTTGGTAAGGTCACGTGCAACAGAAGTCATAGCCTCTGTACGATAGCCATTCTTCCATTCACAATAGTCCATAGACTCGTTATACATTTCACTGGGAATAACTCTGCGAACGCCCCAGAAAATCATATAAATAGCTTCTTTAATAGCCATAACGAAGAACATCGGAAGTACTTTCTTGTATATACCGTTGTGCTTACCACCGATCATACCAATAAGGAATACGGGAATATCAAGAAGTGACTGAGACTTAGTACCTAAGAGATACAATGCCTTAGTTGAGAATCTTCTTCTGAACCAGGGAACCCAGTAGAATGAGAAGGGATTGATAATAGCACCGGGAATACCAGCAACCATTGTCATTGATGCAAAGTTAAGAACGTCGATATAATAGTCGTTGATACTACCGCCTACGCTGAAGTTAGAGAGCGTCTCTGAAAGCGTAAGAAGAAGAATCGGTTTATTATTAACGATAGATTTAATACCTTGCCATACACTTGGTGTCTCGATAGACTGCATAACTCTTTCACGAGTCATAACACAGAAAATAAGAGATGCTACACCACTTACGATAGCGGTGAAGTTACCCATAAACATAAATGTTGATGTGTAAGAAAGGCTAATAACCTTATTACCGATAAGATCAAGCAAGACGGTCAAAATCTGCTGTGGTAACTTTTCACCAAGAAGTCCCGAGAAGAACTCAGCGATAGTAATCAGTCGCGTACGATCTCCGGGGTCAGGAGTAATAGTTGCCAACATACCTGTCTTAGCAATGCCTCGGAAAGTACCTGCACCCTCACGAACAATGGCAAGGATGAAATATGTAAGGAACTTACCCATATCCTTTGCACCCTTGCCCTTGAAGAGCATAGGCATCAACCAATAGAAGCAAGTACCCAAAGTACCGGGAATACCGAGAGCTACGAGATAAGGCTTGAACTTACCCCAACGAGTACGGGTTTTTTCAACGATTGCAGCTGTAAAGATATCGTTAATAACGTCCCAAAAGCCGTTGAAAACGTTAACGAATGTCTGCAAGTCAAGGTCGATCTGAAGAATATTGGTTACGAAGCGGCTTGAGAATGAGTCGATATTGAAGCTCTGGCACATATCGTAAACAACGTACCATACAGACTCCTTCATGCCTACATATCGGCGGGACTCATAAACATATTCTCTGGAGGCCGCATCGCCTTCGGCAGTAGCTACTGCCACTTCTTCTTTGACTTCAATGTTTTCGTTTGCCAAAAAAGACACCTCCGCGATTATTTATAGAACACATTATATCATTAATAAAAAATATTTTCAATGATATTTCCCCAAATATTTAACAACTTTCAATCCTTGTTCAAAACGACAAAATATAGCCCCTTCCATTGTGCAAAAAGAACAACAAAAGGATCTATTTTGATTAAATGGAAATAAACTTGTTGAGTTTAAAAGAGTAAATATATCGTTCTACAACCTTACAACCCTTGCATTTCTCGAGTGCCTCTGAATAAATATCAATCTGGGGTTTATAGATTTCCACATATTTACTTTCATCAGTTATACCGTCGCTCTTATAATCAATAAGGACTGCCTTATCACCCTCTATAAATGCGCAATCAAGCTTACCCTGGACAACGATTTCTTCATCGAAGAGCTCCGGTGCAAGATCGGGATACATCTCCCCGGCCTTTTTCAGAACGGAAAACTCATATTCCCTCAGGAACTCATCGGCAGCAAGAAGCCTTGTGACTATCGACGCATCAAAAAATCTATGCAGCGCCTCGTCAGTAATAACACCGAGCTCCTTGTCATTCATTATACCGAGTTTGAGAAGCCTCTGCTTCTCAGCGGCAACGTCAAGCTTCGCTAAACTAAAATCACACTTTTCGAGGAACTTATGAATAGCCGTGCCACGATCCGCACCCGTAAACTTAGTTTTCAAAAAGTCCGGCTTGGAATTGGCAAAGTATTCTCTTTTAATATCATTTTTCTCAGCAGAAGATGCTGAACGCTTTGCAAGAATTCCCTCAAAATCATAATCATAATCAACAGAGAGCTTTTCCCTTATTTCTTCAAGTAATTCCTCATCATAATTATCCGAAAGAGGATTCTCAATAACCTCACTCGAAACTACATCCTCAACGAGGATATCTTGCGCATCGATCAAACTGCAATCGATACCAAAATCCGAATCAATTTCATCAAAAGCTGTCATTTCAACTGCATCACGAACACTCTTGCAGTACTTATGCCTTGAGAAAACCGTAAGCAATAATTCCGACATACTTTGTGCCTTAAGAACAGCAAACGGATGTAATTTACCATTCTTATCAAAGGAATACTGATTATGCATTTTCACTTTCTTCTTTTGTGAGTCGGAAGAAATTGTAGAAACAAAAACAATGCGTTCACGTGCACGGGTAATCGCAACGTACAAAAGTCTGAGTGTTTCTGACATATCACCTTTTTTAATAGCGTTTATATTACCCGTTGATGATAGTGTGTGGTATTTCGTGAATAAACCATCATCTCTTATCTGCATACCTATACCGGTTTCCTTCGAAACGGTAAGAACTCCGTCAGCATCCTTGTACTTGAACAGTTTTGAGCATCCACCTAAAATAACGTAGGGAAACTCAAGGCCTTTACTCTTGTGAATGGTCATAATCTTAACTCCGTCTTCAACCTTAAGATTAGCTAAACCATCAAATTTATCATTTTCAATAGCAGAATCAATGTGCTTAATAAAAGAGCCGAGACCACCACCGATATTCTTTGTAAAATCAGATGCAAATTTCAAAAAACCGTTAATATTATCAAATCGTTGTTTTCCATTATCTAAAGCCAGATAAATATTTTTTATGCCCGTATCATCAATAATAAAGCGCACCAACTCATCTATCGGATAAGATGACGAGAGATTTCTGTACAGATTAATTTTATCAAGGAATTTACGTGTTTTGACATCTTTTTCTGCATACTTTTGAAGGCAGGCATACATCTCAATCTTCTTATCAATGAGTCTGATTTTTGCCATTTCATCAGTTGAAAAGCCGAACACAGGAGACAGCATAATCGCTTCCGTATGAATATCCATCAACGGATTATTAATCGCTTTCAGAATAGAAATCAGAACGCAAATCTCCTTATACTCACCGAGATTGACCTCTGCTGAAGAGGAGCAAGGAATGTTACGCTTTTTCAATGCATCGATATAAGTGCGTGATGTTTTCTTAACACTTCTTAATAAAATACAGAAATCACCATACTCTATATCCCTTTGATAAAAATCTCCGTTTTTGTCTTTCTTGGTTATTTGTATTTTAGGATTGCGTTTGTTTACACATTCATAAATATATTTTGCTATAGCTTCTGCTTCAATCTCGGTACATTCCGCACTTTTAAGTTCATCGCATTTGATACATATTATCTCAGAGTCGGGTGTATCTTTCGTTGGATAATAATCCGCGCCGAAGCTCATCTTCTCATCATCATTATAACTAATCTCGCCAATGTTTTCGCTCATAATTGATTTGAAGATATAATTAGTTACTTTATCAATACCCTCTCTGCTTCTAAAATTAGTATCAAGAGTAATCTGAGAAGGATGAATATCGCGATCATACTTAGGCAAGTTGCGTTTAAGATTCATAAAAATAGCAGGGCTTGCTTTACGGAATCTGTAGATACTCTGCTTGACGTCACCCACAACGTACAAATTAGATCTGTTTCTTGAGAGGGCTTCGAATAGCATATCCTGCGCTTCGTTTGTATCCTGATATTCATCGATTAATATCTCTTTATATCTTTCAACAAGACCTTCGCATAAGGGTGTACGCTTCCACGTACCATCATCCATAGGTACAACCAACAAATCAATGGCTTTATGCAATACGTCGTCAAAGGAGTATGCATTCATCTCCTTCTTCATTTCAGCAAGCACTTCACCAACTCGCTTGACTGCTTGACAAATCTTAGAAACAGCAGGAAACAAAATTTTGCAATCCTCTTTATGGATTGCCTCCACAGGTATGCTAAACTTCTCCAGTGTTTCAGCATCCTTCTTAAAATCATTGTAAAACGCCAATGACTCATCCTTAAGATCCGGGTTTTTAAGATTCTTATGCGAAGGTGTCTTACTAATGTAAAGCTTATCTTCAATCAGATTGACCATTGTATCCCATGAGCGATTACCTACAGCTTTCTTCAGGTTATTTAATTGCTCAATTGAATAACTGAATTTTTTAATAAAACCTTCATTCAAATCATCTTCACAACTAATCTGACCCAAATAATCCTCAAGCGTTTTAAGATAATAATCAACGAATAATTCTACGTACTTATAAATCACATCTGCCCACGGAGTATCATTGATCGATCTGTTTTCATCAAAATTCTCAACGAGAGAATCCAACCATTTATCCGGGAAAGGATATGAAACAGAAAACTCATAAAGCTTAGAGATAATATTGCTGAATGAATTGTCATTTTTTTCGCCCATAAGCATATCGATAAGATTTTTTAAATCTTCATCATCCTGTTCATAAAGCTCATCGATAACCTTATTGATAGCCTCTGAGTTAAGCTTTTCTTTTTCACTTTCATCAAGCACTCTGAAGTCAAAATTAACGTTTGCTTTAGAGAAGTTTTCTCTGACAAGCTTTGCACAGAATGAGTCCATAGTACAGATATCTGCAGTCGGAAGCATTAATATCTGGTTACGAAGATGCTCGGTATCCCCTTCATCGCTCTCTGCAGTTTTTAGCATAGCAGCTGAAATTCTATCCCTCATTTCCGCCGCAGCAGCTTTAGTAAAGGTTACCACAAGTATCTCTGATACAAAGCACTTATTTTTTTCATCACATAAGATGTTTTTTACTCGTTCTGTTAAAACAGCAGTCTTACCTGAACCCGCTGCCGCAGAAACGAGCACCTCCATACCTCTTGCTTCTATCGCCTCCTGCTGACGCTCAGTCCATGCCATCATCTTCACCTCCCAGCTTATCTATTAACACGTCGCTATGCTTTGCACTATACAACTCTACTACCTCGTCACCTTCTTCATAGCCACACGCATTCCTGTACTCGCAATACTTACAAGCCAAGGGGCCCTTATCGTTAGCTAAGGGCTTAGCTGCTATCTCTCCGCTATGAAGGATATTACCCATATCGATAATTTTACCGTCAATCATTTTTGATAAATTATCGAACTGCTTCGTTGTATAATTGTTACCGACAAGATTACTCTTACTATCATATTTAACGGGAAAATAACTCGCATTATCCTTAACATTCATAGCATCGTAAACTGCAGTTTTTTTCAAAACCATTCCATTCAGCTTACCCGCTTTGATTTTATTATTTTTGATTTCCTCGTCCTCAGGATGTCTTTTAGACAAATAATCGTTTAAGCCTATTTTCGAGGGAATATATAAAACGGCCGCAGGAAGCATTTTATCAGAGTTATAATACTCTCCGCCATTCTTCATTAAAGCAATGAGATAAAGAACCATCTGAAGATTGTAACCGCTGAAAAGCTCCGACAGCTTAAAGTCTTTATTCCCTGTTTTATAATCGATAACTCTTATATATCTGATGCCCTCATTGTCATACACATCAACTCTATCGATTTTTCCCTTTACAGAAATCTTTCCGTTAACGAGGGGTAGCTCATAGGCAGGAATCGTATTCTTTTTCTTTGAATCATCCCCCGCTTCTTCGTCATTTTCAGAATCGGTATCAGAGTTTGTTTCTTTTTTATTCACTTTAATTTCAAGCTCGAAATCGTGAGGCTTAAAACCATTGTTGTTGAACTCCGCCTTCAATCTGTCAATAACAGCCTTGCACACGTCAACAACTCTGTTGTACAAGTACATAAATCGTTTGGATTGTTCAGAGATATTGCCCATCATCTCGGCAAGATACTTCTTAAGATACTTCCTTATACAATCGAGAATCTCAGCATCCGTGGAATCAACAAACTTATTTGAAGATATCTCTTCATATTCTCTGCCATCAGCATCTACTTTTATTACAGGTGCAAAATATTCCTTGATAAGATTTTCTAAAACATAATGTACAACGGATCCGCTGATTCGAGGATCTATTTCTGCTAATTCAATATCTTTTGCCAAAAGTCCATATTTCATAAAATAAGAGAACGGACATTTATAAAAAGTCTCGATGCTTGAGGGAGAAACCTCCATATCAACACCGAATAATTCGGTTGAAACAGTTGAATCAGCAAATGAAAAACCTTTTTTATCAACCGCTTTATTAAGGGCATTTATTTTATCAGCATACTCGGGTTTATCCTCGAAATATTTAACAAGAGTTGATTTTATTGTATTTTCTGTTGAGAAATTCTTAGCAAGAGTGTAAAAAGCATCATCGTCACTTTCGATTTCATCTATCACGCTGAGATTATCTGCATCAATAATATTAATATTATCTATACACATCTTTGCTTCGGTTACTATTTCCGACTCAGAAACCGAAACACCGTCATCGGTAACATTTTTATACACAAGATAAAGTTTTTCCGATGCGGCTGTAACGGCACAATACGAAATAAAACGCTCCTCATCAATATTCTTTTCAAAAGGCGGATTAATCTCCAGACCAACAGAAGACAGAGAGACTCTATCGTAATCTGTCAACACACCACCTTTAACATTTACAAGAGGAAATTCACCCTTATTAACACCAACAAGAAAAACTACTTTCAGTTTATCTGTTCTGATTCTATCAGCGCTACCGATCTTAACCTCATCAAGACCCTGGGGAATCTCGCCAACGTCACCGGAATCAACAAGAAGATTGAATTTCTCAACCCACTCAGGCAAAGATACAACCTTATCGTGATAAATCTTTGACATGGTATCAAGAAGAGACATAAGCATATCCCAAGAAACAGACTGTCTGTTAGCCTCAACGGAAAATCCATCATCATTTAGTTTCGAGTACAGATCAAACAATCTGTCGGAAATATGCTGCGATACAAGAAAATCATAAATCAATGAGGAAATCTCTAAACCGGTCTTATCCTTACAATCCTTCTTTAGTTTTAAAAGCGGAACAATCGCATTCTTTCTTGATTCATTTATTATTTCAAGTCGCTTTGCATCACTTTCCTTAAATTCATTACCAAAGCCCTTGGGATGCATAGTGAAATCATCGGACCATTTACTTCCGGAAATGTTCCATATAAGGGCGTACTTTTCCAATCGAGAAATATCTTCAATAGATACACCCGACAAACCACTCTTAAGGTAAGAGAAAACAGATTCTTGAGTGAAGCTTGATGATATACATTTAAGAATTGAGTTAATATAAACAAAAAGCGGTTCATACTTAAGAGAACGTCTGCTGTCGTCAAAAACGGGAACATCAAGCTTTCTCAACCTATCAACAATTCGGCTTTTATACGTACCTGCAACGCGCTCTATAACGGCGATATCGCGACATCTGTATTTTTTCGAACGAAGAAGACGCTTTATTTCCTTGGAAATAAAATCGCATTCGTCATCGGAATTAAAACAATTAACTATCGTTACACTGTTATCGGTTGCTGTGGGCTCATCCTTCTTTGAATTAAACAAGCCTCTTTCCAAAGATAAAATATCTTGAGAGAAGGATTCATAATTTTGTTCAAGAAATTCTCTCATTACGTTAATTTTACAATCGTTCGCTATAACGCTTAACTTATCCTCGAAGTTTTTGATATATGCAAACGAGGAATTTTTACGATACGCCGAATCAGCGCATAACGTAACATATACGTCATCCGCCTGCAAAAGCATGGTTCTGAAAAGATTTGACTCCTGTTTTGTAAAAGCTCTGAATCCATCAATAAATACTGTTTTATTCTTAAAATAACAGTTATCTGTTGCGTACGTATTCATTACGTCCAAGGCTTCGGTATCATCAAAATAGCTTCTCTTCACAAGAGCATCGTAAGCCTCATTTATAAGGTTTATTTCCGTAAGCTTTTCCTTCAAAAACTCATTAGATAACAAATTAATTTTCTCTAACAAATCCTCGCTTTTAACAGAACAATATTTCAATTCGCGAGAAAATTCCACGAGTGGACTGAGAGAATTGACTGTAGCCTTTGATTTACCAAATATATTGAGTCTTCCCTGAAGAGCAGAAATAGCTTCATGCATGAGAGCCAATCTCACACCGGATGACGGAACACCGGAAAAATCGAACGACTCCTTGAGTGTAGAAAACGCCAATCTGGGAAAGCTGAAAATATCAATTTTATTGTATTTTTCCTCTCCAAGAAGTTTTAACATTTTACGCTCGGATTCAAAGGAAAACTGTTCGGGAACAATAAGAAGTACGTTACTGCTATTGTTATCAAGAATAGATTTTATCTTCCGGTTAATAAAATCAGTCTTGCCGCTCCCGGCCCTGCCCTTTACAAGATAAAGCATACTCCGCCTCCAAAACTTAATATTAATTTATGATACCACAAAATTTTACAAAAATAAACAATTAATGAAAGATTTATGAACCATAAAACGGACATCAAACGAATGAATAAACAACTGTATTTATGTTAACACTAAATACAAACAAAGGAAAGGAGTAAATATTATGATAGACAGAATTGCATTGATTCTTGTAACAATCGGCGCATTAAACTGGGGTAGCGTTGGTTTATTTAAGTTTGATATCGTTGCTTGGCTCTTTGGCGGACAGGCAGCAATCATATCGAGAATCGTTTACGTACTTGTTGCCCTCGCAGGTATATGGTGTATCTCTCTCCTCTTCAGAGAAAACGAAATGCTGGAAGATACAGTAGCAGACAACCATGCAGAATAATAAAAAGCTCTTTCCCGAAATCGGGAAAGAGCTTTAATATTAACTATCAGATTTTTTCGTTTTCAAGAGCGGTAATCTTATATGTCATAGCACCTCGAGGAGCTTCGACAGTAACCTTATCGCCTACCTTGTGGCCAAGAAGAGCCTTACCAACGGGAGATTCATCGGAAATTCTACCCTTTGAAGGATCAGCCTGCGCAAAACCTGTAATGGTATATGTTCTCTCTGTTGAACCCTTTGCCGTACCCTTGATCGTAACAATAGAACCAAGGTGAACAACCTCTGAGTTAGCAGTCTCTACATCAATGATAGATGCTCTTGAAAGCATAGCCTCAATATCATTGATCTCTGCTTCAAGCTTAGCCTGTTCGGATTTTGCCTCATCGTACTCACTATTCTCGGAAAGGTCACCGAATGAACGAGCAACCTTAAGCTTCTCTGCAATCTCAGAACGACCTTCTGATTTAAGGACACGAAGTTTCTCTTTGAGCTCTTCGTAACCTTCTTGAGTTAAAACGATATCCTGTGCCATTTTAAAAATAACATCCTCTCAAATATAAATAGCTATACGTAGCTGAATAGATAACAAACATTATATAAAATCGTTCGATAAATGTCAAGGCTAAAAATTTTTATTATTTACATATATAGAGATGCACAAGCATACTCCTTCGGAACGTTAAATTTAAGTAATTGGGATACGTTTTCTGTGATGTCAAAATAAGATTCATCGTTATACACAAGTAAATCGCAACCATTAATTGTGAGGAACGCTCCCCTATTCAAAACGAGGCTATTAAGATCAAGAAACGAATCATACCCACAAGACGATGAACCTACGTTTAATCCCCAATTATTATAACATTTATTACGAAAAACATTTATATTTTTCTCCTCGTTACTGATAATGGAAAGTTTTCTTAAATTTTTTGCTAATTCAAAATACTCTGTACTTTCGAGAAAATCACTATCCCTAACACATAACGATTCAAACATCCTCTCGTTTTTCAACCTCCTAACAACAGAAGAGATTATAGCCCGTTTAACATAAGGTTTTATATCCATTAAATAATCCGAAACTATCTCGTTTATATTATTATCTCCGCATTTCAAAACCTTTTTCCGATTTATTTCAAGAATCTTTTTAACCGAATCATCATTTATATTTTCCACACTCAATTCAATAACATTGTACACTTTATTACCGATAAGCAAATTGTTTCTTTTGGGTTTATTCTTTATTACTTTTCTACAAAATAAACCTTTTCTGTATATTTCATTCTCAGTAACTTTAAGAACAAGCAAAAAAACACCCCTTAACCAATATATGGCTAAGGGGTAATCTTTATTAATGACCATCAGCGTCTGTATGCTGAATATAACTACCGTTAGGTGTGTATCTTGTTACGTAAAGAACAGGGTCAACCCAGTTACCGTTTATCATAATACCAAAATGAAGATGAGCACCGAACGAATAACCTGTGTTACCGGCATATCCGATAACGTCGCCCTGAGAAACGGTCTGACCTACGCTACAATTATATCCGGAAAGGTGTGCGTAGTAAGTAAGAACACCGTTACCATGATTAACGACTACAAGGTTACCGTAACCGCCGTTCCAACCGGCACTCTCAATAACGCCATCCTTAACTGCAATAACGTCAGCACCATGTGTACCCGACCAACGACATGTATCTATACCGTTATGCCATCTTGTAACACCATTTAAGGTTCTAAGCTTATAGCTTGATGAAATATAAACGTCCTCATAAGGAAGAGGCCATATCATATCACCATCAACAACACCGGAACCGTAATGCTTGTTTTGGTCACTCAACTGTTGGTCAAGCTTATCCATAGTCTCTTCACGTTTGTCAATAGCATCCTGAAGAGCCTGACTTTCTGCAGCATAAGAATCAACAATAGCCTTAATTGCTTCAAGCTCAACGTTATACTGCTCCTGAATAGCCTCGATTTCCGATCTTGCATCAACCTGCTCCTGCTTGGCAGCTTCCTGCTCTGCCTTGGCATCGTTAAGCTCCGTTATTTTTGCGGAATGTAAATCCTGCACACTCTGAAGCTCTGCGATAGATGCGTTATACTCAAGAATTGCCTGCTCAAGTGCATCGATGTTTGCTTGATCCTGCTCTGCAATACACTGAATAAGCTCAACTCTGTCGAGATAAGACTCAAAATCGAACTCATCTGCCGTGAGTATGTACTCAAGTGAAGAGCCGGGTCCTGACATATAAGATGCTCTGAGACGTTCTGCAAGAACGTTATACACTACCTGCTTCTCTTGTTCCTTGATGGCGATTTCGTCCTCAAGATCAATGATCTGAGCAGCGAGAGCTGCTATTTCATCATTAATGCCCTGAATCTGAATATCAAGATTATTAATATTTTCATCAATAATTGCAATTTCCTGGTTGTAAAGGTCTATCTGTGACTGATAGAGGTCAACCTTTTCTTGAAGAACAGCTATATCATCATCGTATTCAGCGGCCTTCTCTTCCAACTCTGCAATTAATTTTTCGTTTTCTTCGATTTCCGCCTGCAATTTCTCCTGTTCCGAAAGAATTTCTTCTCTTTCTTCGTCAGTTAATGCAACAGCTTTCTGAGAAGGTGAAATAATAATGAATGCAAAAGCAAGAAGAAAACTTAAAAGTCTTTTCAAATTACTTGTTTTCAACAACACTACCATGCTCCTTCAAATATTTATTAAGTGATAAGATACTACCGATTGCACCGATGAACACACCGATGAATACAAACAACGCAAGGATAAACCAAATATAATCAATAAAAGGTACTGCCTGTGCACCGAGCATCATAAGAATATCACCGAGCCAAATAGAGGCAACGGAGTAAACACCGTACTGAATACCGAGACCGATAACAGCAGAGAACAAACCAAGAAGAATACCCTCAACTATGAAAGGCCAACGGATAAATGAATTTGTAGCACCAACAGCCTTCATAATACTGATTTCAAGACGTCTGTTGAAAATAGTAATACGAATAGTATTGGCAACGATAAACAATGAGACAAAGAAGAGAACTGCAACTACACCGATACTGATATATGAAACTGCGTCTCTGATCTTAGCGATTTTACCCGCTAACTCACTATTCTCCTGAACGTGTAAAACGTTATCGAGCTTCTTGATCTTCTCAACAGTATGATCGAACTGATCAATATCCTCAACAACAACTCTGTAAGCATCGGGAAGAATCTCTGCTGAAAGACCTTCTCGCATAATATCGGCATTTTCACCGTATGTAGCAAGAACCTCTTCGAAGCCTTCTTCACGAGAAACGAACTCAACGTCATCAACGTTTGACATGTCAAGTAAAGCTACTTTGAGCTCGTCCTTCTCTCGTTCGGAAGCATTATCATTAATGAAAACTTTAATAACGTTCTGATCTTCGATAACATCAAGAGCAGCACTGATATTAAAGAATATAAGCGTACCTGTTCCTACAATAACAAGGCAAGAAACAAGAACAAGAACAGTAGCAAGAGAAAGTAAACGGTTAACCCAAATGTTTTTAAAGCCTTCTCTTGTGAGGTAACCTAAGCTTCTACCACTCATTCTTCCTCACCTCCCTGACTATAGACGTCAACTATCTCGACATCTGCCTCAACGTCGGCAGCATAGTTTTCAACGAGATAATCGAGATCTTCACCGCTTTCCTCAATGAAATAAGAACCTACTGCATCTTCAGGATTATCGAATCTGTAAGGCTCAACATCAATATGAGAAGCATCGGGATAATCGGATTCAATCGTACCGTTTTTAAGAGTAATAACTCTATGATTAAACGTCTTTACAAGATGGAGGTCATGAGTAACCATGATTACAGTTGTACCATCTGAATTGATATGATCAAGAAGGTCAACAATCTCGTAAGACATCTTGGGATCAACGTTACCCGTAGGCTCATCGGCGATAATTGTACTTGCATTATTTGCAAGAGCTCTTGCAAGAGCAACTCTCTGCTGCTCACCGCCGGAAAGCTGGTTGGGCTTTGAACGAGCCTTTGAATTAAGTCCAACAAGTCCCAATAAATAAGGAACTCTCTTTCGAATTGCATTTTCTCTTGAACCGATAACACGCATCGCATAGGCGATGTTATCATAAACGTTCATATTCGGAATAAGACGGAAATCCTGGAAAACTATACCGAGAGTTCTTCTGAAAAGAGGAACCTTTCTGTCTTTCATAGTATTAAGGTCATATCCGTTAATATTTATTTCACCTGTAGTAGGTATCTCTTCGCGCATCATAAGCTTAAGAAGCGTACTCTTACCTGCACCCGATGAACCAACAATAAACACAAATTCACCGGTCTCAATATTCAGATTAAAGTTACGAAGAGCTTTGGTATCAGTGTCCTCGTAAACCTTGGACACGTTTCTAAAACTAATCAAAAATAACACCCAATCTTATTTTCTAAATTTCGACACAATAATAATAGCACACTTTATTACAAAATGTAACCCTTTTGTAATAAAAATGTGCTATATTTTTTGTAAAACTTAAAATTTTTACATATTATTAATATTTAATCGGATTTGCATCAAGATATTTCTTAACCATAAGAGCTACCTTGAACACAATTGCATCGTCAAATTCTCTCAAATCAAGACCGGTAAGCTTCTTGATCTTCTCAAGTCTGTAAACGAGAGTGTTTCTGTGAACGAAAAGTTTTCTTGAAGTTTCAGAAACATTGAGATTGTTCTCGAAGAAACGCTGGATTGTAAAGAGTGTCTCCTGATCGAGAGTCTCGATAGAACCAACCTTGAAGATTTCCTTAAGGAACATATCACAAAGAGTTGTGGGAAGCTGATATATAAGACGAGCGATACCGAGGTGATCGTAGCTAACGATGTTACGCTCTGTATCGAAAACCTTACCTACCTCAAGAGCAACCTGTGCTTCCTTAAAGGAACGAGCAAGATCCTTAACACCAACAACGGGTGTACCGATACCAACAAGAGAATGAGTATAGAATTCCGAAGAGAGGGAGTCGGATATTGAACGAGCAAGTTTCTCGAGATCCTTGCTATCAATGTCTGACTTTACTTCTTTAACAAGTGCGATATCGGATTCGCTGATATTGATAACGAAATCCTTTGTCTTATCGGGGAAAAGGCTCTGAACAACATCAAAAACAGAAACGTCGTTCTTCTCTGTGAGTCTGATAAGTAATACAACTCGTGATGATTCGTTATTGAAATGAAGCTCGCGAGCCTTAAGATAAATATCTCCGGGAAGAATGTTATCAAGAATTATGTTCTTAATGAAGTTGCTTCTGTCATACTTCTCGTCATAGAACTGCTTAATGCTCGAAAGTGATACACCAAGAACACCGATATAAGTCTGAGCGGTAGCATCTTCACCCTCTACGAATACAGCGTACTCGGGATGCATATGTGTACCGAAAGACTGATAAAGATAGCCATCACTTGCCACGGGAGTAGAAGAAGAGAAAATAGATACGAGATTACCTGTACGAATCTCACCGATTCTGCCGAGATCGCTACAAGAAATAACAGCACCTGACTCATCGATAATACCGATAGTTCTGTCAACTACGTCGCGCATCTGGTGGATAACACCTTGGAATAATCTATTGGACATTTTAATAACCTCCGATAAATTTAACAATTTGACCACTTGACTGTTATACATAATACACAACTTTATACAACTTTGCAAGTGCTTTTTTTATATTTTTCAAAATTTTTTATGCAAATTGTTAACTTTACGACCAAAAACTTGTTTTATTTGTAAAAACGACAATGTTTTTTGACGTCAAATTTTTTCGTCATTTTCAACAATGGATTTTAACTCTTCGGCAGAAATAAGTCTTGATTCGCCCTCATTTAAGCTTTCGTCAAGAGGTAAACCTCCGATTGCAACACGTTTAAGAAGTGTAACTGTCGCACCGCAGGTCGCAAACATTCTTTTAACTTGGTGATACTTACCTTCTTTAATTATAACCTTATATTCGGGCTCGTCCGAATCAACTATTTGTTCAAGAACAGCAGAAAGAAGTACTGTGCCGTCACCCAGAACAACACCTTCATTAAATATCTTTTTTGATTTCTCAAAATCTATAGGATTAGACAACTTAGCAATATAAGTCTTCGTCACGTGTCTTGACGGAGAAAGAATATTATGGGCAAAATCACCGTCGTCGGTAATAAGACAAAAACCAACGGTATCCTTATCAAGACGACCCGCCGGAAAAAGATTTTTTCGTTTGTATTCGTCAGGAATAATATCTACAACCGTCTTGTCACGCTTGTCATTTGATGCACTTACAACGCCCTGAGGTTTATTTAGCATGATGTAAACGTGCTCAGTCTGAAACAGCATCTGTCCACTTACAGTTATTACGTCATCATAACTAACTTTAACGGCACTATCCTTAACAACAATGCCGTTAACTGTTACTTCTCCCCTTTTCACGAGGGTTTTAACCTCGCTTCTGGACACAAGTCCCTGAGATGCAATCAACTTATCAATACGCTCTTTTTTATCCATTTGATCCTCCCGAAAGGCCGTACATAAAACCGTCCAATTCAACGGAGCACACGTCACCGCCTATGACACAGCCTTCGTAAACAAGTATATTAATTTTAACGCAATCCTTATCCTCGTACCCAGGGTAGTTAGTGACCGTATAAGTCCACATTTTAACTCTTTCACCTGCGTAATCAGTTAAATCAAAACCTTGTGCCTTTTGAATTTCATTGTAGTTAAGATAGACGTCGTTAAATTCATGGGGAATAACAACTTCCTTGATCTCATCAGGCTCTTCAGATACTTCCCAACCGAGCGAGGATATATAATTCACTACTTCTGTTGATGAAGAAACGAACTCAGAACCAACTTGCAAATGATTGGATTTTTCTTTTTTAGAAAAGCAACTGAATATAACAATGCTTAAAACTACAACTGCAACAAACGGAACGAAAACCTTAACAAACTTTGAAGAAGAAAAAGAAACTACAAACATAATATTAAACTCCTTTGCTAATACAAAATCTCGTCAAAAAAAGATATGCAAAGCAAAGAAGTTTAATTCGGAATTAATTAAAACAAGGAAAGATATCCGTTAAATATCATATCGCCGACAAATGCAGACAAAGCAGAACCCATAGCAAGGAAAGGTCCGAAGGGAATAAGCCCCTTCATCTCCTTCTTACAGAAAATCTTCCTTCCGATAGTAAAGAATACACCGAACAAAGCAGACAAAAACAATCCTATAATAACTGCTTTCCAACCAAGCACAAAGCCAACAGCCGCCATAAGCTTGATATCACCGCCACCCATGGCTCTGCCACCGGTAACTAAGCCTATAAGAAGGAAAAAGCCGGAAACAGCAAAGAGACCAATGATACGTGAAATAAGCCAATCCTTTGTAAACGAATGGTCTATAAGCTTATCACCAACGATAAACAAACCGCCGATAAATATAGCAATCCACATAGAATCGGGAATTATCTGGTGCTTGAAATCAACCCAAGAAACCACGAGAAGGGCTGAAAAAACTATCATATAACCAACAAGCTTTAAGGTCAACAAACCATCAAGACCTTCGCCGCCGCAAAGAAATATATATGCAAGTACGTACATTATGCCGTTGATGGCCTCAACTATAGGATACTGCTTCGAAATCGGAACCTTACAGTAACGGCACTTGCCGCCCAAGAAGATCCAACTAAAAAGCGGGAATAAATCCTTCCAATTAAGCTGATGCTTGCAATTGGGACAAATCGAATTGCCCTTCTTAAAATCCATACCGATAGGTAAACGATAAATAAGAACGTTTAAAAAGCTACCGATAACGGTACCGAAAACAAAAATAATCGTACCTATGTAAGCCGTAAGAAATGTCATTGCATTCATAAAAAATCTCCCTGTGGAAAACCACAACAATCATTTATTTATTTGATTATATAAAATTTGATATTGGTTGTCAACAAAATAGGGTTTTTATATTTTTTAGAAAAAATTGCACAAAAATTACATAAATAATATTGTTTTTTATTTTATATTATGATATATTATACACGTATAAAATCTAAGGAGGTCTTTTTTATATGAAAAAGACAGGCAAACGTGCATTGTCGATTGTACTTGCAGTTGTTATTACGCTCTCCGCGTACACTGTTGGTGCAGTTGCTATTGCAAGCTTAATCAAGTCAAACACAATCACAGCTACCGAGTCAGGCTCTAACGTTATCAACGCTAACAGCATTGACGAAGCTCTTGACCTTATGCAGTCAACTCCCGGCTTCTCAAGTGATATTTCTGATAGCGCAGATGCATACGGAGCAAAAGACAATGTGGTTTATCCCACAGTTATCATCCCCGGTATCAGCCAGTCTATCTCTTACCTTGCAGATGACGACGGATATCCTATGTATAACTCCAACGGCGAAGAGCTTTCAGGTGGTCTTCTTATTCTTGACACATCTACTCTTGCTCCCACAATCGGTAACTATCTTGCTGCTCCCCTTATGAGAGCTCTTATCATGCAGAATGATAACGACAAGAAATTCCAGGAGGCAGTTACAAAGACTGTTAAGGAATTGTTCTCTATTCAGGCATCCGACTACAACGGTGAGCCCATCAACAACCTCAAGACAGTTTCTTACATGACATCTGTTGCAGAGATGAGCCAGGATGACAGAGACTATTTCTACAGAATGATCCCCATGAAGAGACTCACAGAAGATACTATCGATGCTACAACAGGCGAAGTTGTTACAGAAGCATGTATCGATGACTCTCTCCTTTATCTCTATGCTTTCCCCCTTATCGGCGATCCTATGGAATCAGCTGCAGGTCTTGACGAGTACATTCAGTTCGTTAAGGAAGACAGCGGTATGGATAAGGTAAACATCGTTACAATCTCTCTTGGCGGTACAATCCTTACAGCATACCTTGAGCTTATGAAGGATAAGGATCCCGGTTACACAGATGTTAACCGCATCATCAACGTTGTTTCCTGTCTCCAGGGTACAGACGTTATGGGCGACTTCTACATGAGAAACTTTAACCTTGACGATCAGTTCTTCTTCCAGGAATTCCTTCCCATGATTATGACTGAGATGAACGGCTCCGCTACTCTCGGTTACATAATTAACGTTGCACTCCACATCATGCCTCGTGAGGTTGTTTATTCACTCCTTACAGGTGCAGTTGATGGCATTCTTGAAACACTTATGCTTAACTGTCCTCAGTTCTGGGCAATGGTTCCCACAGACCGTTTCGACGACGTTAAGGCTAAGTATAGCTTTATCTGGGATACAGAAGACGAGAACTACGGCAATCAGGTTCTTGCAAAGAAGATTGACGCTTTCCATGAAGCTGCTGTCAACCTCGAGGAAAACCTCAAGGCATTTGCAGCAAAAGACAACAGACTTGTTCACTTCGTTGCAGGTTACGACCTTGATTACAGTGCACAGGACTACTGCTTTTTCGCAGCAATGAAGTCAAGCGAAACAACAAACAGTGACGCTATCATCGACATCGACTCAACAACTCTCGGTGCTACATACGCTATCGCAGGTCAGGTTCTTCCCGATGAAGTTCTCTTCTCCGACGATGCAAGAGTATCTCCCGACGGAAGCATCGATATTTCTACTTGCGCATTCCCCGACAACGTATGGCTTTTCCACGGTCAGCACCATGAGGTTGGTAGAAACGACGTTGTTATCTCTCTTATCGGTAAGCTTGTTACAGGCGAAATTAAGACAGTTAACGACCTCAGCAATCAGTATCCTCAGTTCAATGGTAACAGAAACACAAGAAACATTACTCGTTGGAGACTTGAAGATGCAGCTTGCCTCATCACTAACTATGCAGACGGTCAGACAGTTGACGTTGAAGGTAACGTAATCACCTGCCGTGAAGCAGATATCATTGAGCTTACAGCAGCATACAAGGAAGCTCTTGACCTCCTTAACGATACACACTGCGAACCCACAGCAGCTGAAGCAGTTACAAAGAGAATTGAAGATGCAATCTACAGAGTAGGTCACAATGGTGAGATTCCCGTTGAAGATAACTCAACAGATGAGCTTATTGAACAGATCGCATACTTCCTCGACGGCGTAATCACCGAGATCTTTGGTGCAGGTAACGGCTTCTCCGAGTATTACGAGCATGGTATTACAACTCGCTAAATCTCTTGAACTTATCATTAATATATGATATAATTTCACTCCCGAAGAAATTCGGGAGTGTTTTATTATGTCCTGTGAGGTAAATGATGAAGGTATTTTTCTACACCTTAGGTTGCAAAGTGAATCAATACGAATCACAAGAAATGGCTGAGCTTTTGGAAAAGTCCGGTCATACTATTATATATAAATATAGTGATGCGGATATTATTGTTGTAAATTCATGTACAGTTACAGCCGAGAGCGTACGAAAGACGCGACAGACCATTCGCAGATTCAAGAAAAACAATCCAGATTGTATTATTGTTTTGACCGGATGTGCTTCTCAGGCAGAGCCTGATATCGCAAATGACTTACCCGAGGTAGATATTCTTATGGGTAACAGAAGCAACACCCATATTGCAGATACCTTAAACCAATTCCTCGTAAACAGAAAATATATATGCAATCATATTGAGCATCTTACCGGTGATGGTTTTGTCGGTACCGGTATCACAAGATTTGACGGCCACACAAGAGCTTTCTTAAAAATTCAAGATGGTTGCGACAGATTTTGCTCATACTGTCTTATCCCCTACGCTCGCGGAAGATCCCGTTCAAAGTCACTTGATGATATTGACAACGAGCTCAAAGCACTTGCTGAGAACGGCTACAAGGAGATCGTGTTTGTAGGCATCAACTTATCAGACTACGGCAAAAACACGCCCTATGACCTTGCAGATGCCCTTAAATTAGCGGATAAATACGACAATATAAAACGAGTAAGATTAGGCTCTTTGGAGCCCGATCATATAACTGACGATATGATTGAGCGTTTGGGCAAAATCAGCAAGCTTTGTCCTCAATTTCATATATCAGTACAGAGCGGCTGCGATAATGTCTTAAAGGCAATGAATAGACATTATACCGCTGAGTACTATGAAAACCTCTGCAAGAAGCTTCGTGAAGTATTCCACGACGCAACAATTACAACAGATATTCTTGTAGGCTTTCCAACCGAAACTGAAGATGATTTTAATACTACTCTTGAATTTGTTGAGAGAGTCAGATTCGAAAAAGCCCACGTATTCCCCTACTCCGTAAGAAAAGGAACAAGAGCAGAAAAGCTTCCACAGCTTACAAAATCAGTAAAAGAAGAAAGAGCATCAAGGTTATCATCAATTACAGAAAAAATACGAATAGAAAAGCTTAACGACTATGTGGGAAAAAATGTATCGGTTTTGTTCGAGGTATCTAAGGACGGATACGCGGAAGGATACACTGAAAATTACACTCCCGTAAAAGTTTTCAGTACTGAAGATTATCGCGGTGAGATATTAAACGTATATATAAAATCGGTGGATAACGACGTCTGCATTGGTGAAATAATATAATATAAAATTTTTCTATATTTTCAAAAATTCACCTTGACAATATAGTATTGTTATGATAGAATATCAAACGTTGTGAAACACGCGGGTGTAGTTCAATGGTAGAATCCCAGCCTTCCAAGCTGGTCGTGTGGGTTCGATTCCCATCACCCGCTCCACAACGCGCGGATGTAGCTCAGTTGGATAGAGCAACTGCCTTCTAAGCAGTAGGTCGGGGGTTCGAGCCCCTCCATCCGTGCCATATATGGTGGATGTAGCTCAGTTGGTTAGAGTGCCAGGTTGTGGCCCTGGAGGTCGTCGGTTCGATTCCGATCATCCACCCCATTTTTTAGTCAGACCTCAGACAGCCGTCTGATGTTTGACTTTTTTAATATAGGGATGTAGCCAAGCGGTAAGGCAACGGACTTTGACTCCGTCATTCGTGAGTTCGAACCTCGCCATCCCTGCCAAGAAAAAAGACCTTGTCTAATGACAAGGTCTTTTTTCAACGAAATTTGCCCTTACGGGCAAGTGAAATAGCTTCGCTATGAAATAATCAAGAAAAACAGCATAGCAAGGATTTCATTATTACTGTATGCGTGCCGAAATGCGCAGAAGCATTTCGGGCGAACCTCGCATTATGTCACTTTAAACATTTGATTTATAGTTCTTTGTATGCTACAATATACTTAACCACACGGGCTCGTAGCTCAGTTGGGAGAGCGTTCGGTTCGCAACCGAAAGGTCGAGGGTTCGACTCCCTTCGAGTCCACCATTGAAAAATCAAATTATTATTGTATTATGAAATTAAAGGAGGGTTATTTATGAAAAGAATAGTTTGTTTATTAACTGCATTAGTTGTCCTTTTGTGCGGATGCACACAAATGCCGACAAATGATAATACAACTGATACAACAAAAGTCGCTGTACAAACAACTTTACCTGAAACACAAAACAACAAACCTGAACACACTTTTATTAAAAATGAAAATGGCAACATCGTAAGTGATACAGGCGTCGAATATGTTCATTTAGCAAACGGAACAGAATTATATCATTTCGGAACATTAGAATTTCAAGGTCACGTGGCAGGAGAGATAGAAGAATTCACACATCTTGTCATGGAAATAAAAACCGGGATGTATTCAATTGTGGGATCTGAAACAGATGACATTCTGATAAGATATTTCCCGAACAACGAATGGTTTTCTATATATCGCAAAGCATCATTACCGACTTTTGATTATTCATTAGACGGATGTGATGGTTTCAAATATTTTAGTTATTCCGATTATCGCACTGAAGAAATCAAGGCAACTTCATTTGATTTATCTTCACCGAATGAAATATCTGATTTTTTAACTACAGTCAGGTCGCAAAACAATCCTAAAGACGCAGGACTGTACGAATTGGTTACACAACCTAACGGTCTTTTTGAAAATTGTTATACGTGCGGTTATGTGATAGGATATTTTAATGAAGAGTCAAACGTATATGTACCTTTACCAATCACATCATATAACGATTTAGCTTATTCTATTGCTTTGATTGATGAAGAATACGTTTTACCCGAAGAATACGTACAGTTTTTCGGATTAAACAAATAAATATAGCAAAAGCCTCTGCCGTCGTGAGACGGTAGAGGCTTAAATTTTATATCAACTTATATTCAATCTTAGTATAATCCCCTTCTACGGGTTCGCCCGTAAGGAAGCGACGGGCAACAAACACAACTCTGTCGTCGTAAACCTCGCACATATAACCTGTACCGCTAAGGGTAATACCGAAGTTATTTTCTTTTCTATAGCCGGGAATACTGATAGAGTGAACGTTATTTTCTTTATTAAGCACCTCGAAGGTTTTCTCAAAGATACCTCCGTGAAGATGTCCGTTAATAAAGAAAACATTCTTGTACTTTTCCATAACAGCTCTTACCATATCGGACTGTAAGCCCATATCGCCCGTCTTCCATACCTCAGGAAGACCGTGGGTAAACGCGAATGCCTGATGACACATCACAAAAGCAGGCTTTCCGTCCTTTGTAGCTCTCTTAAGCTCACTATCGAGGAAATCAATCTGAGCCTGAGTAATATGAGCCTTTTCGAGAACGCGCTTCTCTGTACCGATCACTATAATGGTATAACCATTAATATCATAAGAATAATAGCTTTTACCATTAGTATTGATTTTGAGGTATTCATTTACCTTATTCATAATGATCTTCTGATTCTTACCGAATTGGAAACGAACATCGTGGTTACCCATAGTAAGGAATATCTTACATTTATCTTTGTACTCATCGGAAACCGCGAAAAATCTATTATACTCTGCATTTTTACCGTATTCCGAAATATCACCAGCAATCAAAGCGGCATCAATTTTGCTTTCTGCATTCAATACGTCACAGAAATAGTTATGTAAATTCACAGACAAAGCATCCTTGTCAACAAGATGCGTATCAGCGATACAAGCAAGCGATAATCTTATATTATCCTTATCCTCAAAGGTAATAGGATGATCAGCAGACATTTCAAAAGGCACGTCATAATCGGCCTTCATTGCCTTTAACTGTTTTCTGTATTTATCAATAAAAATGCTCATAATATAGACCTCACAAACAAAAACTAAATAGTATTATATAAATTAATGAAAATATTGTCAATCTTCTTTGATTTCTTTAATAAGTTCTATCATATCCCCTATTTTCGAAGGTCTTGTTTTATTTATCTTATAAAGAAGCTCATCTATTATCTTATCTACGCTCAAAACCTCTCGCTCAAATTCCTTGGCTGAAACTCTGAGAACACCAAAACGGACAGCAGATAGCTGTATAAGATTATCCGACGTAACAACTCTTACGTTGTCATTTTTACCAATGTCGCTGATGAGCTTCTCAATATAATTATCTCCGAGCTCTCTTTCTTTGGTATATACAACACGGATATTATTGTAATTGAATTTCTTACCCGTATTTCCCTGCACCTTATATGCATCGAAAACAAGAATAACTTCTGATTTTGTAAAAGCACTGTAATTACAAAGGATATCCATAAGCTTATCTCTTGCAATAGACAGATTATCCTTTGCGATTTCTTTTAATTCATCCCACGCAAATATTACGTTATATCCGTCAACAATAACGTACTTTTTACGAATAACGGGATTATACTCACCGCTGACGGGTTTAGCGGGTGTGGTTGAATGACTGTATCTGTAGTACGGATGCTTATCCACGCCAAACTCTTTATCCATAATCGCTTGAAGCTCTTTATCGTCAATATGGAAGTTGCGTTTATTAAGATTAACCTCATAAGGGTCGCTCTTCTGCTCAAGGCAGGATTCTATGTGCATATACTCGTGTACCTTGTCCCACTTCACGTTGAAGCCCGCACCGTGAGCACAGAAAACAGAATCGGGAGTATTTGCGAGGTCGCTTTCCGCAGAATACTTCATAGATTCTATTACTTCATCCGAATTGTGACAGACATCATATCCGCATACATCCAGAAAAAGCCGTCCCCTACCGCCGGTATAGGAAGAAACCTCTGTAGCATATCCGTTAAGGGTAGTTACGGGCGCTTTACCGGCGATAACGGAAACACCGTCGCCACCATCATTCGGCGCTGAAAATTCGCCGTATTTCATTCGTATATCGCTTATTGCTCGTCCGATATGCTCTGTAGGTACTTCTAATCTAAATTCATAAAACGGTTCAAGAAGTATAGATTCTGCCTGCATAAGACCTTGTCTTACAGCTCTGTAAGTTGATTGTCTGAAATCTCCGCCTTCTGTGTGCTTGAGATGAGCTCTGCCCGCAGCGAGAGTAATCTTCATATCTGTTATGGGTGAGCCCGTAAGTACGCCTAAATGCTCCTTCTCGGATAAATGACCCATAATAAGATTTTGCCAGTTTCTGTCAAGAGAATCGAAGCTGCATTTAGAATCAAAAACTAAACCGCTTCCGCGAGGTAACGGCTCAAGAATAAGGTGTACCTCTGCATAATGGCGCAAGGGCTCGTAATGACCTACACCTTCTACAGTATTATTTATCGTTTCTTTATACACAACCTTACCCGAATCAATTTCTACGGCTATATCAAAGCGTTGCAAAATAAGACTCTTTAATATCTCGATCTGGATATCACCCATAAGAGATACGTGAATCTCTTGAAGAAAGCTATCCCAAGAAACCCTCAACTGAGGTTCTTCCTCTTCTAAAAGTTTAAGCTTTGGGAGGAAGGTCTGCGCATCGCAAGCTTCAGGAAGAATAATTCTATAATTCATAACCGGCTCAAGAAATGAATCTGCAAAGGCTTTCTCAAAACCTAATCCATCACCGCAATTAACGGAAGAAAGCCCCGTTACGACACAAATACCGCCCGCCGTCATTTCCTCGGAAGTAATATATTTACTTCCGTTATATATTCTGAGAGAGTTTATCTTTTCATTTTTACCGTCGTACTCTACAACATCCTTAACCTTAAGACTACCTCCCGTAATCTTAAGATGGGAAAGTCTCTCCCCTTTTTCATCATGGGTTATCTTAAACACCTTAGCGCCGAAATCAGAAGAGTATTCCTTTATTGTGATATATTTCTCTAACTGAGATAAAAACTCGTCTATGCCCTCCAACTTCAATCCGGAACCAAAGAAACAAGGAGTAAACCTACGGGCTTGAATAAGTGCGGAAATATCCTCATCAGAAACGATACCGCTATCGAGATACTTGTCCAATACACTTTCATCAGAAACGGCTATATTTTCATTTCTTGTATTCACATCATCGGTACTGAAATTGACACAGTTACCGCAATGCTTATTAAGGTCAGTCATTATCTCTTCTTGAGAAAGACGTGCATAGTCCATTTTAGTAACAAAGACAAATGTAGGAATATTATATGCCTCAAGAAGCTTTCTGAGAGTAACTGTATGAGCCTGAACTCCGTCAGTACCGCTTATTACAAGAATTGCATAGTCCAGAACCTTCATCATACGCTCCGTTTCGCCGGAGAAATCCACGTGACCGGGAGTATCAAGAAGTGCAATTTCCGTATCTCCAAGACGGATAGTGCTCTGTCCTGCAAAGATAGTAATACCGCGTTCCTTTTCGAGGGTATGGGTATCCATAGCCGTATCGCCATTATCGACACGACCCTGCTTTCGTATAACACCTGTTTTATAAAGCATTGCTTCCGCTAAGGTGGTTTTACCAGCATCAACGTGAGCAAGAATACCAACTACTGCCCTTTTCATATAACACCTTTTTAAAATACCGACAGAAGTAAACCTCTGTCGGTATTACAATTTATGATTTGAAATCTACAACGATTTCGCCATTTTCGGCTTCGACTGTAATCTCTTTAATAAGAACGTCTGCGTTATCAATAAGGATATTTGCAACCTTATCTTCAACAGTCTTTCTTATAGAGCGTCTGATATCACGAGCACCTCTGCCCCCATCCTCAGACATATCGGCGATGATTTCATATACGCCGTCACCGACTACAAGCTCGATACCCTTATCCTTAAGAGGTCCTCTAAACTCATTAACAAGAATCTCTGCAATCTTAACAAGATTATCCTTGGTAAGAGTATTGAACACAACGATTTCATCAACTCGACCTAAGAATTCGGGTCTTAAGAACTCCTTAAGAGCTTTCATAACCTTATCCTTGGAAGCCTGATTCTTATCCTTATTAAAGCCGAGAGCGTTTTCTGTAATATGACTGCCTGCATTGGAAGTCATAATAATAACGGTGTTCTCGAAGCTAACAGTTCTGCCCTGAGCATCGTTAGTCTTACCCTCGTCAAGAATCTGAAGAAGTATATTGAGAACGTCGGGATGTGCCTTTTCAATTTCATCAAAGAGAACAACGGAATAAGGCTTTCTTCTTACCTTCTCGGTAAGCTGACCAGCCTCGTCATATCCAACGTATCCGGGAGGAGAACCGATAAGACGAGAAACGCTATGCTTCTCCATAAACTCAGACATATCAAGTCTGATAAGTGTTTCGGGAGTCTCAAAGAGCTCGTTTGCAAGCTGTTTTACAAGCTCAGTCTTACCAACACCTGTAGGTCCAACGAAGATAAATGATGCCGGTTTTCTTACTGCCGATATCTGCACTCTGCTACGTCGTATAGCAGCTGCAAGTACGTCAACCGCTTCATCCTGACCGATAATGCGCGCCTTAAGCTTATCTCCGAGATTGGAAAGCTTGCGCATATCGTTCTCAATAACCTTGGAGGTGGGAATACCTGTCCAGAGATTAATAACCTTCGCAAGATCCTCTTCGGTAACGTCGTTATCGTCTGCCTTTATTTTAAGCTCTGCCGCTTCTTTTTCGAGAGCGATCTTATCTGCCTTAAGCATAGAGATTGCTTCATAGTCGGGACCCTTTTCGTCTGTAGTATCAAGAAGCTCTTCCTGTCTTTCGTTTAATTCCTCGATTCTTGCCATAAGCTTCTGATAATCGCTAATAGCAACGTTACGAAGGTTTGCACAAGTACAAGCCTCATCAAGAAGGTCGATAGCCTTATCGGGTAAGAATCTATCGTTAATATATCTTTCAGAAAGAAGAACCGCTCTATAAACGAGATTGTCGGCAATCTTAACCTTATGGAACTCTTCGTAGTATTCCTTAATACCGAGAAGCATATTATAACAGTCTGTAATTGAAGGTTCTTCAACCTTTACGGGCTGGAAGCGTCGTTCGAGAGCAGCATCCTTTTCAATATGCTTACGATACTCGTTAAAGGTTGTAGCACCGATAACCTGAATCTGTCCACGTGAAAGTGCAGGCTTGAGAATATTTGCCGCATTCATCGAACCCTCTGCATCACCCGTACCAACCAGATTATGAACCTCATCAATAAAGAGGATAATATTACCCTCCGCCTTAACCTCGTCAACGAGACCCTTGATACGACTCTCAAACTGACCGCGGAACTGAGTACCTGCAACAAGAGAGGTTAAGTCAAGAAGATGAATCTCCTTGTCGGCGATTCTTGCGGGGACCTCACCTGAAGCTATCTTAAGAGCAAGACCCTCTGCAATAGCAGTCTTACCAACACCGGGCTCACCAATAAGACAAGGATTATTTTTCGTTCTTCTGCAAAGAATCTGAGTAACACGATAAATCTCTGTCTCTCTGCCAATAATACGATCTATCTTACCCTCACGAGCCTTTGCCGTAAGGTCAGTACAGTAAGATCCGAGAAATTTTCTCTTTGTCTTACGTTTTTTCTTTTTCTTGGATGTGTCTGCGGAATCGTCTCCATCTTCCTCTGAATCATCAACCTCTTCGGTTTCTTCTGCTTTGGAATCAGCTCCTTGTGCATTAAACATATTTTGCATAAAGGGCATTGTTCCTGCTCCACCTAACTGAAAATCATCCATATTGTCCATAATGTCGCTAAACTGCTCACTTACAGCATCAATATCATCTTCAGTTATGCCCATATTCTGCATCATCTGCTTAATGGGACCTATATTCAACTCAGTTGCACATTTAATACAGAAGCCTTCCTGAGTTGTCTTCTCGCCCTCTACCTTGGAAACGAAAATAACTGCGGGACGTTTTTTACATTTACTGCAAATCATTCTATTATTCATTTAAGTGTATTTCTCCTGGATTATTGGGTATTTTTATTATTTGGATTCTTTTCCAAACTTCTTTTTAAACTGTCTGAGTGTATCGGGAATATAGCTTATGAAAGCCACAATTGTTAGTATTGCCGAAATCACAACAAGTATCATCATAACAACGGGAGGTAAACTCCACACAGACTTAAGAAGACCGATTTCGGGACCAAACGCAACGATTACAATCATAATGGAATAGAATGCAAATGTTGCCAATTTACCGAAAATCTCAGCGGCACAAGGACGAAGATTGAGAATCAACATAAACACGCTGAAAATAACCATAAATGCTTCCTTGCCGATAAAGATAAGGAAAACCCAGCTAAACGCCTTAAGCATTTCGTCAGATGCTTTTGCAAATGAAAGATAAAGCAAAAGTGCAAGTGTAATTTGCGTAATCTTATCAGCAACGGGATCAAGAAGCTTTCCGAGCTCGCTTATCTGGTTGAATTTACGGGCAATCTTACCGTCGAAGAAGTCCGAAAGACCCGAAAGAACAAGAATCACTATGGAAATAGCTACCTTGCCATTCATATAAAAATATGCAAAAAACGGAACAAGAATAATTCTTATAACACTAAGCAAATTGGGAACGGTTAAACAACCTTTAAATAAACCTTTCATAGATATGTACCTCGACTTTAATTAACCTAAAGATATGGGACTGATTGATTTGAGGAAGCCGTAAATATAAGACTCCTCGATTGCTAACAAGGGTGAATTTGCTTCTGCCGTAGCAACGATAATTGTAAACAACACGCTTAACGCCGCTACTATAAGACACCCCTTAAGAAGACCAAACACGGCTCCAAGGCCCGAATCAAGCTTTCCGACAACGGGTAGCTTTGAAAGTGTATCAGATAAGAAGCCGGATACAAACTTAACAAGAAGCGATACAAGAACAAACAAAACCATAAAAGTAATCGCCTGAACAATAACGATCATAACATCATACGCGACCCTATCTGCTACAATTTCGATAAGCTGTTCATCCGTGTACGAGCCAAAGGATGCGCTATTCTTAAGACCTTCAATATTAACACCTGCATATCCGGCGAGTTTACGAGCCTCTTCCGGAAGAGCCTCAACCATTGCAGATACCTTTTCGGACATTGAGATGCCACTGTTAGCCTCATCAAGGGCGTTTTTAAAGGTTGTTTTGACCAAGTCTCTGACAGCAAAATCATAAACCGCGTCTGCAACCTGCTTTGTAAATAAGAAGGAAACAACAGATGAAATTACAAGAGACAAGGAATCAAGACAACTGGAGACAAACCCCTTGTTTTTTGACAAAATAACTACAGCGATAATAATGCCAATAAAAATAGCGTCAAATACAATACCCATAAAACAACCTCCATATCATGACATAAGTGCTATAGATGAATCACCGTAAGTAAAACACCTATAAATTTTATCTAAGGACTCAATATATATAAAATCGTCCGTAGTCAACAACGAAATCGGCTCACCTTTGTAATCCACTGTAGAAACCGGCTTGCCGTTATATTTATAAACAAGAATCTGATTATCAGCCAGAACAACAATATACTTACCCGTTATATACGCCGATTTCACTTCTCTGTTTACAGAAATTGTAGTCTCTGTTTCACCGACCGAATTAAATACTGTAATCTCGAAAACATTCTTACTACCGTATTTTGCCAATGCAACAAGATAGTCACCGTTATCAGAAACATCACAGCAAGTAAATTCGGAGGAATAATAAGAAATATGCGTATTAAGCTCCTTTGAGTCCTTTCCGAGAGAATAAACTCCGATATCCGTGATTACCGTTAACACGTCGTTCTCTGTGAATTCAAGACTCATAGGAATCGCACCCACAAACTTTTGTGAGGCAAGAGGCTCTTTGTAATCTACACCGAAGAAATATACTGTGGTAAATATCTCGCCGTTTTCTGCACCCATAACACAAACGCCAACATACTTGCCGTTATCCGAAATAGTCACCGATGATATGTATTCCTTCGAGCAATTCCACTTAAAAATCACTTCGCTCTTCTTATTATAAACTGAAAGCGAGCTTGTTGTTTTATCGCCTAACGTAGCAAGTGCATACGTATCATCTTTTCCGTAAAAGCCGGTTAAAATCTTACCGGATACCTCCCCTTCAAAAACCACGTCTTTCTTATCAAGAAGCATATACGATAATCCGCCTCTATCGAAAACAATAGCTCTATCCTCATCTACCGACATACCGGGCTTTGCGTAAACGTGAGGTACGGAATAGTTTTCCTCACCCTTCGAGTCATACAACACAACGTTTTCGGTAGTAAGAAGTATCATGCCGTCATCCAAAATATCCTTGGAAACAATTGCATCCGTATTAACGCTTATAGGAAAATTCTCATCCTCTCCCGAAAGAGCTACCCTTATTCTCAAAAAGAGCGCATCCATAGGAATAACACCTACAAGTGATAATATCAAAACACTTAAGAAAGCAACCACAAGTACAGCCGCAATAATTAGCTTTGCCTTTGCTTTTTGCGAAAATCGAGAAACCTTTCTTTCTCCTTCATATCCGCTATTCAATTCGGTAAACTTAACTTTCATCGTTATCACCCGAAAAATATACTTTATTCAAATACAAACCATCAGGCGGCGCGGTAATTCCCGCCTTGGCTCTGTTTTTACTCTCTATAATTGACGGAATATCTCGCGGTGAAATCTTTCCACTGCACACATAAAGAAGCGTACCCGCCATTATACGAACCATATTGTAAAGGAAGCCGTTTCCGCATACGTGAAAAATAACCTTATCTCCACATCTTTCAACATAAGCATCGTATATGGTTCTGACTTTAGAATTAACCTGTGCGCCAACTGCACAGAATGAGGAGAAATCGTGCTCACCGATATAATACTTACACGCTTCATTCATACGCTCGATATCCATAGGATATTTGTAATTAAGTGCTCTTTTATAGTTGAATGGCGATGCTATCGATGTATTCTCAATTATATAAATATATTCCTTCTTAACACAGTCAAAGCGTGCGTTAAAATCATAATCAACTTCTTCACAACTATGTACCGAGATCTCACCGGGAAGCTTTGCGGACATCAACGCCACCGAAAAGCTTTCCACAGGAATAGTTGATTCAGTACGAACGTTGAAGAAGTATTCGTTAGCGTGAACACCCGCATCGGTGCGACTGCATCCGATTATATTGGGGCTCTCACCCGTCAATCTTTCGAAAGCTGCTCTCAATTCGCCTTGAACAGTTACGGCATTATCCTGCTGCTGCCATCCATGAAACGAAGAGCCTTCAAAAGAAATCTTGAACAATAGATTTCTCATAAATCACCTATATCAATCTCTTGAAAATCAAGCTGAGGGCAATAGAAGCGCCGATTACAATAACTGTAACAATCGTGCACACAACGTCGCGCCAAGTCAACTTCATCTGACGAAGTCTTGTCCTTCCCGCGCCACCCGTATAGCATCTGCATGACATAGCATCCGCTAATTCAAACGCCCTCTTAAATGCAGAAATAAATAATGGAATAAATATGGGGAATAAAGCCTTTACTCTCTTTAGTATATTTCCGTTTTCAAAATCTGCACCTCTTGATTTCTGTGCGAGCATAATTTTGTCAATCTCATCAACAAGAGTAGGAATAAATCTCAAGGCGATGGTCATCATCATCGCAAAGGTATGAACGTCAAGCTTAAAAATCTTTAATGGTGATAAAAGCTTTTCTATACCATCCGTTAAATCCGTAGGAGCCGTTGTATAAGTAAGAAGCGAGCTTACTACTAACAAGCTGAAAATGCGTAGGGCAACGAATATCGCCATATATATTCCCTTGTCATATAACGTGATAAAGCCTTTTTCGAAAACAACGTTACCATCCTTCACGTAATACAATTGCAGTATAGTTGTCAATATAACAATCGGCAACAAGGGCTTTAAGCTCTTGAGAATAACCTTGATCGATATTCTCGAAAGAAGATATGCGATTATTCCAAACACGGTCATAAGACCCAGAGACCAGAAGTTCTTGCAAGTAACAAAAATACAAACAAGATAAATAACGGTAAAAACAAGCTTTGTTCTGGCATCAAGCTTATGCACTATTGATTTGCCGGGGAAAAACTGACCGATCGTAATATCCTTAATCATTTCGTGTCTCCCCCTTTCGAGAGAGCTTTAATGATAGCATCCCTTGCTCCCGATACCGTGTATTCCGTCTTACCCGAAAGCAAGCCCTCTTTTTTCATAGCAAGAAAGAGTGCTGTTATCTCCGGTACGTCAAGACCCATTTCCGCAAGTACTTCGCCTTGAGAATAAACATCGTCAACGGTGCCGTCAAGAGCAACCTTTCCTTTATTCATTACAACTACTCTATCAGCAATAAGCGCTACGTCATCCATATTATGGGAAACAAATATAACCGTACTGCCGGTAGCTACGTTATATTTTTTAATCATATTGAGAAGATTATTTTTACCCACGGGATCAAGACCTGCCGTTGGCTCGTCAAGAATCAAGACGCCCGGTCTCATCGCAAGAACACCCGCAATAGCAACACGTCTTTTTTCACCACCCGAAAGATCGAATGGAGATTTCTCAAGATAATCTTCCGTAAGACCTACGAACTTAATCGACTCAAATACTCTTTCCTTGATTTCTTCTGCCGAAAGTCCCATATTTGTGGGACCGAAGGATATATCTTTATACACAGTTGATTCAAACAACTGATGCTCAGGATACTGAAAACAAAGACCCACATTAAAGCGGCATTTGCGAAGCTCCTCTTTAGAGGAATAAATACTCTTACCATCGTACTTAACGTCGCCCGAATCCGCCTTTATAAGGCCATTGAGATGTTGTAAAAGAGTACTCTTACCCGATCCCGTATGTCCGATAACGGCAACTATATCTCCCTTTTCAAAACAAAGAGATACATCGTCAAGAGCACGCTTCTCAAATGGCGTACCTTTAGAATATCCATATATTATATTTTCAACTGAAAGAATGGACATTTTTAACCTCTTTGTAATAACTTAAACTCTCTGATAAAATCTTCCGATGTAAGCGGAATACCGCCTATATCAATATTATTTTTTCTCAATTCAACTGCAAGCTCGAGCGCCTTCGGAACAGAAAGTCCGATACCCGCGAGAAGCTCGGCATTACTGAACACGTCGGCAGGAGTACCCTCAAGAGCTATCTCACCATCGTTCATAACTATAACTCTGTCAGCGTTTACCGCTTCATCCATAAAGTGAGTTACAAGAATTATAGTGATACCTAACTCATCCTTTAATCTATGGAGTGCTTTCATAACCTCTCGGCGACCCTTGGGGTCAAGCATTGCGGTCGGCTCGTCAAGAACAATACATTTTGTCTGCATAGCAATAACACCCGCTATTGCTACTCTTTGCTTCTGACCACCCGAAAGTCTGTGGGCTTCGTGATTTCGATATGAATACATATCCACAACCTTAAGTGCCTCGTCCACTCTTCTGCGAATCTCGTCGCGAGGTACACCAAGATTTTCGGGACCAAAAGCAACGTCATCCTCAACGATAGAAGCAACTATCTGATTATCGGGATTTTGAAAAACGATTCCCACGTTTCTGCGGATTTCTATTTCGTTTTTTTCATCTGAAGTATCGTAACCATAAGAGGTCACAACCCCTGACGTAGGAATGTTCAATGCATTTATAAGCTTTGCTAAGGTTGATTTACCCGAGCCGTTATGACCAAGAATGCAAGTAAATTGACCCTCATACAAGTCAAGAGAAAGATTCTTTATAACGTTGTCACTCTCTTCATCATAAGCAAAGCAAACGTCTTTAAACTCAATAATTTTATTCATGATTACTTTGACCATACGGCGGTTGAGCCACAAGGAAGAACCAATCCACTCTGAGTAACAGGGAGACCGATTTCATCGGCATATGCTTTACCGCCAAATCTCTTAGATACTGTCGAATTTAATATGTAACTCATAACTGCAGGAGATACACCGGCAGTATATGAATTTATAAGCACAGCAAGTGAATCGTCTGTAAGAAGCTCCTTACACTGATCAACAAAGCCGTAAATTTCATTTTCAAGCTTCCAAACCTCACCACCGGGACCTCTACCGTATGAAGGCGGATCCATAATGATGATATCGTATTTATTACCGCGACGAATTTCGCGAGCAACGAATTTCATACAGTCATCAACGATCCAACGAACGTTTCTGTCTGCCACACCCGTAGAAGCGGCGTTTTCCTTTGCCCACTGAACCATACCCTTTGAAGCATCAACGTGAACAACCGATGCACCCTTACTTAAAGCGCTTATTGTTGCCGCACCGGTATATGCAAAGAGATTAAGAACCTTAACGTCGTTTCTACCGCTCTTCTCAATAATATCTCCGACTAAATCCCAGTTGCAAGCCTGCTCGGTAAAAACACCCGTATGCTTAAAACCCATCGGTTTAAGATTGAATTTAAGGTTCTTGTATTCAATCTGCCATACCTCGGGAATCTTCTTGTAAAACTGCCATGCACCGCCACCCTGATTTGAGCGAACATATCGGGCATGAGCGTTTTTCCACATAGGATTATCTCGCCTTGTATTCCATAGAGCCTGCGGATCGGGTCTTATGAGGAATATATCTCCCCATCTTTCCAAACGCTCTCCGTCAGAGCAATCTATAAGTTCATAATCCTTCCAACCATCGGAAATTCGCATTAAAGTAATCTCTCCTTAACTACCTGAGCAATCTCTTGAGCGAGAATGTTGATCTTCTTTTCATCCTTGCCCTCTATCATTACACGCACAAGTGGTTCCGTACCCGAAACTCGAACAAGCACGCGTCCATTATCACCAAGCTCTGCCTCTGCGGCATCAATAGCCTTTTTGATCTCTTCATCTCTTGGGAATCTGACTTTACCGAAGTCAGATACTCTAACGTTAATAAGTGTCTGTGGGAATACTGTCATTTCATCAGCAAGGTCAGACAACCTTCTTCCCGTCTCCTTCATAATACAGAGAAGCTTAAGTGCGGAAAGCTCGCCGTCACCCGTTGATGCATGGTCTCTGAAAATAATATGTCCGGACTGCTCACCACCGATGGCGTAATCGTTTTCAAGCATATTCTCGAGAACATATCTGTCTCCGACCTTTGTCTTTTCGCATTTAATATCATTCTCTTCGCAAAACTTAAAGAAGCCCATATTACTCATAACGGTAACGACCGCAGTATTGTTCTTAAGTTTGTTTTTAGATTTCATATGCTTTGCGAAAATTGCGATAAGTCTATCACCATCTACAACGTTGCCCTTTTCATCAACAGCAAGGAATCTGTCGGCATCACCATCAAAAGCGAGACCTGCATCACAGTTGTTTCTGACAACGAAGTCCTGAAGAATCTCTAAATGCGTAGAACCGCAATTAGCATTTATATTTGTACCGTTAGGATGAGATGCCATAAAAAAGCAATCATCGCACAACCTCATAAATAACTCGGGAGCGGTTGCAGAAGCGGCTCCGTTCGAACAGTCAACGGCAATCTTCAGACCATTGAAATTCTTAAGACCATATTCCTCAAGATCATCCTCTGCTATTGAATAAAGATAATCCACGTAATCGAGAAGAGCTGTCTTAGAGCGTGTTATACGCCCTACGTCTCCACCAATTTTAAAAGGAGGAATCTGAGTTTTATCAAGAATAATACCCTCTATCTCTTCTTCGAGAGCATCAGGAAGCTTGTAGCCGTTACCTTGAAAAATCTTGATTCCGTTATATTCGCACGGGTTATGAGATGCAGAGATCATAACCGCGGCATCGTACTCATATTTCTTCACAAGATAAGCCACAGCCGGAGTGGGAATCTCACCAAGAAGCATAACGTCTGCACCAACAGAACAAAGTCCCGCCGCTATGGCAGATTCAAGCATCTGAGACGATGCTCTTGTATCCATACCGATAAGAACCTTCGGTCTCTTATTTGAATGCTTTGTAAGAACCATAGCCGCAGCTCTGCCAATTTTCATAGCCATTTCGCAAGTAAGCTCGGAATTAGCAATTCCTCTTGCACCGTCAGTACCAAAAAGTCTTCCCACAACAATCACTCCGTTTAATTAAAAAGATTCAAAGCTACCTTGTAAATCATCCTCGCCTACGGGATTTAAACCTAAATGTCTGTATCCCGCCGGTGTAACCTTTCTGCCTCTTGGGGTTCTCATTAAAAAACCTAACTGCATAAGGTAAGGCTCATAAACATCTTCAATCGTAACCGCCTCTTCACCAATCAAGGCGGAAATTGTATCTAAGCCAACCGGTCCGCCGTTATAATTCTCAATCATCGCTCGAAGAAGATTTCTATCTACAAGGTCGAGACCTAATTCGTCAATTTCCATACGCTCAAGGGCTTTCTGAGCAGCATCAACGGTAATAACACCTTCCGCCATAACCTGTGCGTAATCTCTTGCTCTCTTGAGAAGTCTGTTAGCGATACGAGGAGTACCGCGAGAACGGGAGGCAATCTCAAGAGCACCATCTTTTTCGGCCTCTATATTTAATATTCCAGCGCTACGCTGAACTATTCGCGCAAGTTCCTCCGGAGAATAAAGTTCAAGTCTAAGAATAACTCCAAATCGGTCTCTCAAGGGAGCGGAAAGCTGACCTGCACGGGTTGTTGCACCAATAAGAGTAAATCTCTTGAGGTCAAGTCTTATAGAACGAGCAGAAGGACCTTTACCGATAATTATATCGAGAGCAAAATCCTCCATCGCAGGATAAAGAACTTCCTCTATACTTCTGCTAAGACGATGTATCTCATCTATAAACAATATATCTCCGTCATTAAGGCTTGTAAGAAGCGCAGCAAGGTCGCCAGGCTTTTCAATAGCGGGACCGGAGGTAACGCGAATCTGAACACCCATCTCATTGGCAACTATACCCGCGAGAGTCGTTTTACCGAGGCCGGGAGGTCCGTAGAGCAAAACGTGGTCAAGTGACTCGTGTCTCTTCTTGGCGGCTTCTATGTATATTTTAAGATTCTCCTTAACCTTTTCCTGCCCTACGTACTCGTCAAGGGCGTGGGGTCTGAGAGAAGTCTCTATGTCGTTATCATCTCTGATAAATTCGGGGGCGATTACCCTCTCCTCATCAGCAATAAAAAAATCGTTCATAATCTATCTCCTTAGAAACGAAGTGTCATACCCTTAAGTGCCTCTTTTATCAAATCCTCTACAGAAAGATTCGGCGGAAGCTTACTTACTGCAACAGACGCCTCTGTCTGAGAATAACCAAGGGAAGTAAGTGCCGCAATTGCTTCTGCGGTATTGCTCATATTATTCACGGCATTTACTGCACCGGAAACCGTACTACTCTCATCAGAAATAAAGCTCACTCCTGCAATCTTATCCTTAAGCTCCATCACAACTCTCTGAGCAAGCTTAGGACCAACACCGTTTGCAGCGGTAATAGCCTTTGCATCGCCGGAAGCGACCGCAACAGCAAAGCCGTCGGGAGAAAGCACAGAGAGAATCGCAAGAGCCGCCTTGGGACCGACACCCGAAACGCTTATAAGAAGCTTGAAAGCCTCAAGCTCCTCCTCGGTATAAAAACCGAAAAGATCAAGAGCATCTTCGCGAACGTTAAGATATGTAAAAACAGTTACCTCATCGCTATTGAGGTGAAGCTTGGATAGTGTACTCTCGGTAGATGCACACTTGAAACCAACACCACCGCAAAGAATCGCAAAGCTCTGTTCCTTTTTATTTATAATCTTACCTGTGAGACTGTAAAACATACTTTAACTCCTAACTGCATCAAGAATAAGTGATCCGCTGGAATGACCGTGGCAAATTGCAAGAGCAAGAGCATCCGCCGCATCATCCGGTTTGGGTATTTTATCAAGATGAAGAAACATCCTCGTCATTTCCTGAACCTGCTGCTTTTCTGCCCTGCCGTAGCCGACGATACTCTGCTTCACCTGTAACGGTGTGTACTCAAATATGGGAACACCCGCATTCTCCACCGCAAGGACTATAACACCCCTTGCCTGAGCAACGTCAATAGCCGTCTTCTGGTTAGTATTAAAATATAATCTTTCGATACTCACTGCATCGGGTTTAAACTTTTCCAAAAGCTCGGTAATGTCATCATATATCTTTTTAAGACGTTGATTAAAAGGAATATCCTTGTCTGTAGTGACCGCACCGTAACCCATAAGAGAGAAGTTATTGCGCTCATATCTGACTATACCGCAACCAACAATAGCATAACCGGGGTCGATACCAAATATAACCACAAAAACACCTCCCACCGAAAACTATATTTCAAGATATTATAGCATACATCAACTTGAAATATCAACCATTATTGTATTATAAATTAATAATTATATAAATATATTACTACAATGTGTAATATATTTGTATCACTTTTGTCATCAAATTATTATTGATTTTCAATAATGCAGTTGTTATAATAAAATAAAGTAAAGGAGCGATATTATGAAATCACCAGACATCAGCAATATCAAGGATAAAATCGGCGCTCACATACGCACATTTAAAGTCAAATTTTCAAAACTGGATGCTCGCGAAAAAAACAACTTCATACTCATTGTTTCGGCTGCTCTTATAGTCTTAGCTATATTGATTGCTATAATCGGAAACGTAGCAAGTAAAGATAAGAAGCCCGATCCCAAAGAAACAAATCCCGTGCAGAGCACCGCACCTGCCACAAACGACGACACCACCGTCATCGCTTCAAACGGCGGAATTTACAAGGTTATTACTCAAAACGATCCCCTCACAGTCAGATTTTCTCCCGACACATCATCTTCCGCAGTCGGCAGCTTAGGAAAAGGCACTCAGGTCGAAATCTTGGGCGTATATACTGACGATAGCGGTAATAAG
The DNA here is from genome assembly GCA_045606645.1 of Acutalibacteraceae bacterium. Taxonomy (GTDB): domain Bacteria; phylum Bacillota; class Clostridia; order Oscillospirales; family Acutalibacteraceae; genus DTU089. The sequence goes on from JAZUSK010000029.1 coordinate 45,980, forward strand.
TTCGGCTTTGTATTTGCTCCTGATGGATCAAGCGGTTGGGTAAATATGCAATACACCGAATACGTATCTGCACCAAGCACAACAACTGTTCACGGAATCGGTACATACACCGTCAATTCCTCCACATCCGACAATGCGCTTAATATCAGAAGACGCCCCGACGACAGTAATTTAGGCGGTTCAATCGCCAACGGCACCAAGGTAAACGTAATATCTGTTTGCAAGGGTAACAACTGCGAATGGGGTCTTGTTGAGTACAATGGCGAAGTGGGTTGGCTCCCCTTCACCGCACTTGCTTAAGCATATGTATATTTGTAACGATTGTCCGAGAAAATGTAACAAAGAAAGAAAAGCTCTTGCCGATATCGGTAAGGGCTTTTGCAATATGGGAGAAAATCCCGTTATAGCACGTGCGGATCTCCACTTTTGGGAAGAACCGCCCATCAGCGGTGATAACGGAAGCGGAACGATTTTCTTTTCGGGTTGTAACCTTCAATGTATTTATTGTCAAAACGAAAAGATAAGCCGCGGTAAATTTGGCAAAGAAATCACCGTCGAAGAACTCAAAACCATATATAAGGAGCTTATAAACAAAGGTGCACATAACATCAATCTTGTTACAGGCTCACACTTTGTTAACGCAATAATCGAATCTTTATACGAGCCACTCCCCGTGCCCATTGTATTTAATTGCGGCGGATACGAATCAATCGAGACGTTAAAAAAATTAGAAGGAAAAATTAATATCTATATTCCTGACCTAAAATACTCTGATAATTCTCTTGCGACAAGATACTCAAAAGCTCCGAATTATTTTGAAATTGCAACAACCGCAATCAAAGAAATGCACAGACAAACCGGTGATTATATTTTAGACGAAAACGGCTTAATGAAAAAAGGTGTGATAATCCGTCACCTCATCCTTCCGGGTCAGTTAGAAAACACAAAGAGAGTAATTGACTGGGTAAAAGAAAACTTCAAAAGCGGACAGATTTTATTCAGTCTCATGAGTCAATTTACACCGATTAAATCATGCGACATTGATTCTCTCAATCGAAGATTAACGCAAGCAGAATACGATGAAATAGAGCAGTATCTATTTGATTCCGGTATTGAGGATGGCTTTATGCAAGAGCTTTCTTCCGCTTCCGAGGAATACGTGCCTCCATTTAATATAGGAGAAAAAATAATCTAAATCAGTAACTAAATAAATTACACCTCATAAAATGATATTGAAGTTTTGTATTTTTACAAATTTCAATATCATTTTTTCAGGAGGAAGAAATATGGCTGAAAAATTTTCAGGTAATGACCTTCATCGTGTCAAGGAAGCAATATGTGTTGACACAAACAGAGTTTACGACTCTTGCGCGGATAAGGATTGCATTGCAGACTTAAGAGTGTATCTTACCGACTGTGCACAATCCGTCCTTGAATGTGCCACAAACGTACGTCCCCGCTCCGCACAAATACTTAACTGCCTTGTAGAGGTAGAGAAAGTCCCCTTCAACAAGGGCTGTTATTCCGTCGATTTAACCTTCTTTATCAAGGTATGCCTCGACGTTATTACTAATAACTGTTCACAACCCACGGCTATCGAAGGTTTGGTAACCTTTGGCAAAAAATGTATCCTCTACGGTAGCGAGGGGAACGTAAAAATCTTCACCTCAAACTACGTGCCCGATGGCTGTGACGACCAAAACCTCATAGGAAACACTAACCCCAAGGCCAAGGTACAGACGGTTGACCCCATAATCCTCAGCGCAGAAATCTGCCGTATTTGTGATTGCTGTAACACATTGGGCGAAAGCTGCGAAGCCGTACCAAACAACATTTGCCGTTGCTTCGAGGGTAGCTTCAAATGTTGTTGCGAGAAAGCCGTCAAGGTCACTCTCGGTATATTCACGATCATTCAGCTTGAAAGAGACGTACAGATGCTTATCCCTGCTTATGACTTCTGCATACCAACAAAAGAATGCAGCTGCAATACAGAAGACCCGTGCGACGCATTCAAGAGAATCAGTTTTCCTATCGACGAATTTTTCCCGCCTAACTACAAAAACGACGATTGCCGAGAGGATTTCAACCCCAACGGTTCCTGTTGTTGCAACAAATAACGAAAAAGTTTCCGAGTTAAACACTCGGAAACTTTATTTTTATCCTTCGTAAACGATGTTATCCTGAATCAATTTATCAATATTACTCTTATCATACCACTGACCCGCAATATCAACTGTGGGCTTCACATCCTTGCCTTCAATGGCAAAAACACATTGTTCAACCGCATTATATCCGATACTATATGAATCCTGAGCAACGGAACCCAGAAGCTTTGTGGTTGTATCACCCTTCTTAATCCACTGAATCTGTTTTGTACCTGCATCAAAGCCGCTAAATAATATCCCGTCATACTTACCCGCATTGGCAGCAATGGCATCGCTAACCTGCTTAACAACGCCTTCATTAGACATAAAAACAGCATTTGCGCCTTTTTCCACGAGTGCATTGAGAGCATCAATATAAGCATTGTTTGCATCACCGGGCTTAACTTCTTTTTCGATTCTGTACTTACCCTTAGTTGACTCATCTTTATCTGCAAGCTCTTTGAATTTTTCAGTGAAACCGTTTGCCCTGTCTATACCGGTCTGTGTTTCATCATGCTGGATAACACCGACAACATACTTATCAGTTGACTTTGCAATATCTTCTTTAATCAAATTAAAGAAATTCTCTGCACACAATGATGCCGCATCCTTATTTGATGTTGCAACAGTTGAGACGATAGGATTCTTCTTTTGTGCATTGAGAGTATTGATGTCAGCTTCCCAAACACCGCTATCAAACTGCACGACAGGAATATTCTTATCATATGCTTGGGTAAGCATATCTGAAAATCCTTCGCCGATCGTAGCAATAACGAGACCTGAAACGTTATTTGAAAGCGCAGTCTGTACCATCTCCTTCTGAGACGGAAGATCAGATGAACTTTCGGAAGCAGGCCCGCGGAAAGTAATTGAATAACCGTACTTTTTAGCGGCATCCTCCGCCCCTCTCTTTACTGCCTGCCAGAACGCGTGAGATTCACCCTTAGCGACAACCGCAATAGTTTTTCCCGAAGATGCTTGTTCAGCACCACCGCCACCGCAGCCCGTCAAAATACCAATTACAAGGACAAGGGATAAAACTAACGACAAAACCTTTCTGCTATTCATAAACAACCTCCTGATTATTTCTTTTTTCTGTTTTTAAGAATATCTATTAATACAGATATCACAACAATGACACCCGTAAGAACGAACGTAACGTACGTTGAGTTAACGTTAAGGTTATACTTGGCTAAAACGAAGTTAAGACCTGAACGTATTACAACAAGCATAGCCGCACCAATTACAGAACCACCGACAGATGCCACACCACCTGCAGCAGAAGTACCGCCTATATACACTCCCGCAATAGCATCAAGCTCCATTCCGTTACCAGTAGCAGATGCAACTGTAACGAACGAAGACGACCAAAACACAGCCGCGAGACCCGCAAACAAACCGGTAATAACGTAAGCAATAATTTTATAATTATCTGTAGTTATACCCGAAAGTCTTGTAGCTTCTTCGTTGGAGCCAATAGCAAGAATGTATCTACCCACCTTATTCTTGTACATAACGTACATACAAAGAAGCATTAAAACAAACACCCAGACAAGTCCCGAAGGAAAGCCTTTATAATTAGAAAAAATATCATTAAACCAGGTGCCCGTAGGATAAAACACATTAGGTGAATTCACTATAATTGCCGATAAACCACGGGATACCATCATAGTACCGAGAGTAGCAATAAAGGCGGGTAATTTGAGCTTGGCTATCAGCACTCCGTTAATAAGACCAAACATTCCACCAATAAAAATCATAAGAGGAATCGTCATGCCCAAAGGAATAACACCGTCGGTGTATAGCTTACCCGAGACAACGGAAGCAGCAATACAAACAGTACCTATAGAAAGATCAATACCCCCCGTTGCAATGGCAAAGGTAACGCCAAGTCCCATAATCGCATATGGTGTTAAAGATTGAACCATACTTATAATGTTGTACTCGTTAAGGAAATTCGGATTCAAAAAATAAAACAAGATAACGAGTATAAGCAAAGCAAGAATTATAATTGCATTCTGCTTGAAGCTCTTAAATCTATCTAAAGTTTTCATCCCCATTTTATTCACCCTTTCTCATCATTGCATATTTCATGATATTCTCTTGATCTGCTTCCTCGATGGGTAATTCCGCAGTTATTCTGCCCTCACACATAACCATTACTCTATCTGAGCAACGTCTGACCTCCGCCAATTCCGAGGATATCATTATTATTGATTTACCATTTCTCGTAAGCTCCTCCATCAAATCGTAAATCTCTGTTTTCGCACCTATATCAATACCGCGCGTAGGCTCGTCAAATATAAAAATATCTGCGTTTTTCATTAACCATTTTGCTACGACAACCTTCTGCTGATTACCACCCGAAAGATTTCTCAAGATTTGCGACATAGATGGTGTTTTTGTTCTCAGCTTTTTGTTTATTTTCTCCGCCTCGTCACCTGCGGCTTTGTCCATAACAAAACCAAACTTCTGATACTTGCCAAGACTCGCTAAAACTGTATTTTCCGTAACGTTTTTATTCAATAATAAACCGTGACGTTTTCTGTCCTCGGGTATATAACATATTCCGTTTTTCACGGCAACAGACGGCGAAAAAACATCAACCTTTTTTCCACCTATATAAATCTCTCCGCTACTTATTCTGTCGGCACCGAAAATGGCTCTTGCAACCTCGGTTCTACCCGAGCCCATAAGCCCCGAGAAGCCCAATATTTCGCCTTTTTTCAAGTTAAAGCTTATATCGTAAAGCTGATTATCAACACATAAATTCCGCACTTCAAGAACAATCGGTGCATCAGGTGAACAATTACTTTTTTCCTTGGCATTACCTAATATTTTTCTGCCAACCATCATCTTTACGATTTCGTCATTATTTGTATCTGATGTATTAACTGTACCAACGTATTCTCCGTCGCGCATAACCGTAACCCTGTCGGAAATTCTGTTGATTTCATCCATTCTGTGAGAAATGTAAATCATACCGATTCCCTTGGCTTTTAACTCGTTCATTATTCTGAACAACTCGTCAACCTCAACAGATGTAAGAGCTGCAGTAGGTTCATCAAGAACAAGCAGCTTTGAATTAAGTGAAATTGCCTTTGCTATTTCAACCATCTGTTGTTTACCCACAGTGAGCTTACCTAATTTTTCATCGGGTGAAATCTTCACACCAACGTAATCGAGAAGCTTTTGGGCATTACGCTCCATCGCCCTATCATCTATATAAACGCCGAATTTCTTGGGCTCTCTGCCTATATAAATATTCTGAGCAACAGTCAAATCCTTCATCATATTCAGTTCTTGATGAATAATGGCAACGCCCTTTTCCTGAGACTCTTTTATATTATCAAAATTGACCTTTTCTCCGAAAAGCTCAACCTCACCGCTATCTCTCTTATAAATTCCCGTAAGAATTTTCATAAGTGTACTTTTACCCGCACCATTCTCGCCCATAAGAGCCACAACTTCACCTGCACGAAGCTCCAAAGCAGCATTTTTAAGAGCATGAACACCCGAAAAGCTCTTACTAATACCGCTCATTTTAAGTATTATTTCATTCACAAGTTCACTTCCAAACACTTTGTAGTCGATTTGTAGTTGTGAAAATATTATTATCAATAAAATCCCATTTAAACATAAAAAAAGGAAGTCACCGTACGGTGACTTCCAAATCATTATTTTTCTCTTATTTTAAGCCAATCAACCTGTCAATAACGTCGGTATAGAGAGCACTGGGATCGTCAAGGAATCCATCCTTAAGCTGCTCTGCCTGAAGCACGTCGGCAACGTTAAGTGTGAGAGATAGTAAAACATCATCTTTACTGAGAATCTCAAAGGTAACGTTACATCCGTTTTCAACTTTTTCGATCTTAACGTTAGTTTCCCTCTCAGAGGTTGCTCTCGCTACTATATTAAGAGCCGCCTTAACTGCTCTGTCTCGTACTCCGGGAAGGAGTGTATTTTCAAGAGCTGTGGCACTGTCAGCACCTAAAGGAGTAACCTTAAGATGTGTCTCACCAACGTACTCTTCCTCAACTATCGTCCCATTTTCCAAAAGCTCATCAATAGCTGAATTAGCATCAAAATAATTGACGAGACCTGTTCTCTGCAATGTATCGCATATCTGATTTCTCTTCATGGGAGTTTTAACAGATTTCAAAATATAACAAATAAGAATCTTGATTTCAAGCATATTTCTAAGGCCACCGATTTCGATGCCACCTGCAAATGCGTCGAATTCTACCATTATTCTCTCCCCCTTTTTATTACGTATATATTTTATCATTTGATTAACGTTAAATCAATTATTATTTTGTGAATTTATTGTATCAAGCATACTCTTTCTTACTTCTCCCGCAAGATAAAGTGATCCTACAACACAAAGCATATCATTTTCATTAAGGTCACGAAGAGCTTTCTCAACAGCATCCACGGGAGACTCTATCGAAATTGAATTATCGCAATATTTTATAGCGATATTTTTTAGTTCATCACAGCTCATCGCCCTCGGGTTTTCCGGTGTAACGGCAATAAACTCGGAACAAGAGGATATAAGAGGCTTCAAAGACTCTTCTACCGCCTTATCCGCCATCATACCTGCAACAACGACAACCTTGTCATGCTTTGAAAACTCGTCTTTAACAGCGTTATAGAAGGCTTTAGCGCCATCCTCGTTGTGTCCGCCATCAAGTATAACCAATGGCTTTTTATTTAATATTTCAACTCTCGCAGGAAGAACTGTCTTCGCAATTCCGTTATAAATATTATTATAAGATATATCAAAACAACGAGATAAAATATGACTTGCTTCTATTACACAAGTCATATTTTTAACCTGATGTAAGCCGCTCATTGTAACATTATATTTCTTATTCTTGTATATAAATTCTGTACCGAAAAGATTGCTTTTTTCAATAACAACGTCATCTTCGGAAGGTATAACAAGCGAATTGTCTCGCTCCTTTGCAATCTTTGAAACAACACTTAGTGCTCCTTCGGGTTGACCGTACGAGCATACTACCCTACCGCCATCTTTGATAGTACCGCACTTTTCAAAGGCAATTTCCTCAACTGTATTTCCGAGAATTGCAGAGTGATCTATCGAGAGAGACGTAATAACGTTAACGAGAGGTGTATCAATAATATTGGTAGCATCTAATCTACCGCCGAGACCCACCTCTAATACAACTGCATCACAATTCATAGACTTAAAGCAAATAAAAGCCGATGCGGTAAGTGCCTCGAATTCAGTAATAACTACTCCCTTTTCCTCAAGTGATTGAACGGCACTCTTAACAAGGGAAACGCTATGGGCGAAAACCTCTCTGTCAATAGGAGCACCGTTAAACTGCACTCTTTCCAAAAAGTCGCTGACATACGGAGAGGTATATAATCCCACGTTATATCCGGCATCTATAAGAACGTTAGATATAGCCGTAGAGGTTGAGCCTTTGCCGTTTGTACCTGCTACGTGTATATATTTCATCCCCTTGTGAGGATTACCGAGACAAGACAACAAGGCATCCATCCCGGAAAGACCGGGACGGACACCAAACTTCAGTAATGAGTGAATATAATCAACTGCTTCTGAATAAATCATTTGAGTTTCTCAAGACTTTCTTCAAGCATCGAAATCTTTGCAAGATACTTCTCCTGCTTCTCGCGTTCCTGAGCAATAACCTTCTCGGGAGCCTTAGCAACGAAGCCTGCGTTATTAAGCTTGTTTTCAACGAACTGAAGATCCTTCTTAGCCGCATCAAGCTCCTTCTGAAGCCTTGCACGCTCAGCCTCGAAGTCAACCAGCTCATTAAGAGGAATGAATATCTTAGCTGCTTCTGTAATTACGGAAACGCTGCCTTCGATTTCAAAGTCAGAACCAACCTCAACCTCTGATGCAGAAGCAAGTCTGTTCATAAATACGCTACCATTTGTGAAATCCTCGATATACTTAGTAGCAATATAAAGCTTCGCCTTCTTTGAGGGAGGAACGTTCATTTCTGCTCTGCGGTTACGAATAGCCTTGATAGCGGTCATAACACGCTCCATCGCAGCTTCCTCTGCGGGGAAGTTGAGAGCATCATCGTACTTTGGCCACTCGGAAATCATGATTGATTCACCGTCGTGGGGAAGTGCGAGCCAAATTTCCTCTGTAATAAAGGGCATAAAGGGATGAAGAAGCTTAAGTGTATTTGACATTACGTAAACAAGTACAGCCTTAGCGGTCTTCTTGCCCTCTTCGTTATCACCATTGAGACGAATCTTAGCAATCTCAATATACCAGTCGCAGAATACGTCCCAAATAAAGTCATAGAGATTCTGAACTGCAATACCAAGCTCGAAATTCTCAAGAGAATTCTGAACTGCCTTTACGAGGCTGTTGAATCTACTAATAATCCACTTATCCTCTGTAGCAAGGTTTTCGGGAATATAGGGTGCGGGCTCATCCTCGTCGAGATTCATAAGTATGAAGCGGTTAGCGTTCCAAAGCTTATTAGCAAAGTTACGGCTTGCTTCAATCTTCTCGGGAAGGAAACGCATATCGTTACCGGGGCTGTTACCTGTAGCGAGAGAGAATCTGAGAGCGTCTGCACCGTACTGGTCAATAATCTCAAGCGGATCAATACCGTTACCGAGAGACTTTGACATCTTTCTACCCTGAGCATCACGAACGAGACCATGGATAAGAACCTTATCAAAGGGAACCTGACCTGTGTATTCGAGAGCAGAGAATATCATTCGGCTTACCCAGAAACCGATAATATCATAACCTGTAACAAGTGTGTTTGTGGGATAATAGTGGCGTAAATCAGCTGTATCATCGGGCCAACCAAGAGTTGAGAAGGGCCAAAGAGCAGAGCTGAACCATGTATCGAGAGTGTCCTCATCCTGCACGAAATTCTTGCTTCCGCACTTGGGACAAACTGTCAGGTCTTCCTTAGATACTACCATCTCACCGCAATCGTCGCAATACCATGCGGGGATTCTGTGACCCCACCAGAGCTGACGAGAAATACACCAGTCACGAGTACCGCGCATCCAGTTAAGATAGTTCTTTGTAAATCTCTCGGGAATAAAGGTTACGTCACCCTTTTCAACCGCTTCAATAGCAGGCTCTGCGAGAGGAACCATACGAACGAACCACTGCTTAGAAACCATAGGCTCGATAACGTTGTGACAACGGTAGCAAGTACCAACCTCATGCTTGAGGGGTTCGATCTCCTTAATATATCCGCCTGCTTCAAGGTCTGCAAGGATAGCCTTACGAGCCTCGAGCGTAGTCATACCCGCATACTTACCGCAATCAAGTACCTCGGGTTCATTCTCCGTTGCCTTACCGCTTGCAATAAGCTCGTCAGCAATACGCTTGTCCTCTGCGCCTGTAAGATGACCATCGTAAGTAAACGTACGAACGATGGGTAAATTGTTACGAAGACCAACCTCAAAGTCGTTAGGGTCGTGAGCGGGAGTAATCTTAACTACACCGGTACCCTTTGTCATATCTGCGTGTTCGTCGCAAACAATCGGAATCTCTTTATTAAGTAAAGGAAGGATTACGTGGCAACCGTGAAGGTGCTTGTATCTCTCATCCTCTGCGTTAATAGCAACGGCTGTATCGCCGAGCATTGTCTCGGGACGAGTTGTAGCAAGCTCAAGCTTCTCGCCTGTCTCCTTAACTGTGTAGAGAAGATGCCAGAAATTGCCGTCCTTCTCCTCATACTCAACCTCTGCGTCAGAGATAGAGGTATTACAGCAAGGACACCAGTTAACCATACGGTTACCTCTGTAAATAAGATCCTTCTCATAAAGACGAACAAAAACATCACGAACAGCGCGAGAGCAACCCTCGTCAAGAGTGAAGCGCTCTCTGTCCCAGTCGCAGGATGAACCTAACTTTTTAAGCTGAGAAATAATTCTGCCGCCGTACTGCTTTTTCCAATCCCAAGCTCTCTCAAGGAAACCGTCACGACCGAGATCTTCCTTAGTAATACCCTCGGCACGCATTGTCTCAACGATCTTAGCCTCGGTAGCGATAGACGCATGGTCTGTACCGGGAAGCCAAAGGGTATCAAAGCCGGACATTCTCTTCCAACGGATAAGAATATCCTGAAGAGTATTATCAAGAGCATGTCCCATATGGAGCTGTCCTGTAATATTGGGTGGCGGAATAACTATTGTATAAGTAGGCTTGCCCTCTTCGCACTTTGCGTGGAAGTATTTGCCATCAAGCCATGATTTGTATATACGATCTTCAACGTCCTTGGGATCGTACTGCTTTGCGAGCTCTTTCTTCAAAAGAAGTCCCCCTTAAAATATGATATGTTTCTACCCATAGAAACTCAAATTACACGATATTATCCCATATATTCACATAATTGTCAATGATACAATTAATGTTTTTTAATAATACATAAATAATAATTTTTTATATATGTTACAAGCATAAGGAATTAAATATATTTTGCAAAATAAATGAATTATCTTGTCAAAACACTTGATTTTTAACAAAATATATAATATACTGTAAAAGTAAATATGTGCTCGTAAAGGAGTTTTAGAAATGTCACAACCTATTAAAGAAAGAAGTTTTTTCCTTAATTGTTTTCTCGGCGCATTAACTTGCGGTATTTATCCTATCGTTTTTTGGCACAAGCTTTCCAAGGACGTTAACGTTATTTGTGACGGCGACGACAAGAAGACAATGCGTTACGTATTTGTTTGGTTGCTCAACTTCGTTACTCTCGGTATCTTCGGTATCGTTTGGAGAGCAATACTCGTTAACAGATTAAAGACAAACGCTGCTCGTTACGGTCTCAAGTTCAGCGACTCAGCTGTTTTCACAGTTCTCTTATCTGTTCTTCTCCCCGGCGTAGGTCTTCTTATTACTAAGATCGTTCTTGTAAAGAACTTCAACCAGCTTGCAGTTGCATACAACGAGTACAACGGTCTCGTTGACGAAGCAGAAGAGAAGAAGACTCTCTTTGCCGACTAATACATAGCAAATAATTTATCCACTCTCGATAAACGAGAGTGGATTTTTTATTACATTTTTACTCTATCCCCTCTTATCTTTAAGACAATCGCGAGGATACCTCAGTTCATTCTAACAAAAAAACAACTCCCTGCATTTCTGCAAGGAGTTGATAAAAGACATAATACTTATCTCTTTGAGAACCTGTCGAGACGTTAAGAAAACAGTCCTGTGGACTGTTTTTAGGCTCGACCGCAACGACGACAGTCGTGAGGATACCTCAGTTCATTCTAACAAAAACAACTCCCTGCCCTGAAGCAAGGAGTTGACAAAAGACATAATACTTATCTCTTGGAGAACTGAGGTGCACGACGTGCGCCCTTGAGACCGTATTTCTTTCTTTCTTTCATTCTGGGGTCACGAGTAAGAAGACCTGCCTTCTTGAGTGTTGCACGAACATCATCCTCAGACTGAAGAAGAGCTCTTGCAATACCGTGACGGATAGCACCAGCCTGACCTGTAACGCCACCGCCGGAAACGCGGCAAACTACATCGTACTTGTCAACGCTCTCTGTAAGAGCAAGAGGCTGACGAACGATAAGCTTAAGTGTTTCGAGACCGAAATAATCGTCGATATCTCTGTCGTTGATTGTTACCTTACCTGTGCCGGGATAAACACGAACACGAGCAACGGATTTCTTTCTTCTACCTGTGCCGTAGAAATATGCTTTGCTTTCGTACATAATAATTGCCTCCTCCCTTAAAATTCTCTAACGATAGGCTTCTGAGCTGCCTGGTCGTGCTCTGCACCGGCATATACACGAAGACGAGCCATAGCTGCTCTACCGAGAGTATTGTCGGGGAGCATACCCTTAACAGCCTTCTGAACTGCAAATTCGGGTTTTTCCTTCATAAGGATACCGTACTTAACAGATTTCATGTTACCAACGTAGCCTGTGTGATGATGATAATACTTGTCCTCAAGCTTGTTACCTGTGAGAACAACCTTAGCAGCGTTAATGATGATAACGCTATCGCCGCAATCAGCGTGAGGAGCGAATGTGGGCTTGTGCTTACCGCGAAGAAGAACAGCTGCCTCTACAGCAACTTCACCGAGAGTTCTGCCTTCTGCGTCAAGAACGTACCACTGACGCTCAGTTTTGCCCTTAGGCATATAAGTAGACATAACAGTTACCTCCGTAATAGTTTGGGGCATAAAAACCCCGCATTGCCTTGATATATTATCACAGCAATGCGGAGATGTCAACACTTTTTTTCGAGAAATTTTAAATACCAAACGCAAACTCCGTTTTACTCGTTTTTTCTCGTTTTTTCATATATTTTTCTCGCGTGCGATTTTCAAAAAAATACACAATTTATTATAGAATCATTTGGCAAGTTTGCTATAATCCTTAACTATATCTACTCTGCCCTTCTTACGCTCTCTCTTGATTCTTCTGTTGTTCTTTGTGATAAAGAGGAATATAAGAACAATTATTATGATAATAACAAGAACGATAAACACCTTGGATTTAACCAACTTCTCAAGCCAACTAAACGCCGCCCAGAGGTGATTGCGCTTAACATCCTGCTGAGCAACGAGAGTAACGTCAGCAATCTTAACGTCTCCATACATCAAGTACGCTTTACCCACAACGTCACCCTTCTTAACGGGTGCTTTGACTGACGCCGGGAAGCCCTCAGCCAACACGACTTCCATATCGCTTATATCAATATTTTCGTGTACCACAGAAGAGATTTTCGCTTGGGGCACGAGAGCAACGTAGTCAACTCCCCTACCGTACTCGACCTGAACCTCACCCATCACGTAAGTGGCATCGGCAAGTACCTTCATTTTCACGTTATTAAATGCCCAATTAAGCATATAGCGACACATGAGAAAAGCGGTATTACTGGGCATACCGTCAACGAGATAATCACTACTGCCGCCCATGGCAACAGCTATGTAGGTATATCCGTCCTTCGTTGCACTTGAAACGAGGCAAGCCCCCGCCTTATCGGTTGTACCGGTCTTGAGACCCACGGCACCTTCATAATAGTATGGTGAATAACTGTTAAGAAGGGCGTTTGTATTATAGAGGTATTTCTCATCGCTCATATTGTTGGCGGGCATTGTCTTACCGTAGGTAGATGATATCTTTACAATGGTATCATTCTGCAACGCCGCCTTTGAGATAAGGTACATATCGTAAGCAGTAGTTCTGTTCTGTGTATCGGAATCGTACCCTGTTACGTTCTCGTCATCGAGACCGTGTGGATTCGCAAAATGAGTGTTTTTGCAACCCAAGGATGCAACGTAAGCATTCATCTCATCAACGAACTTCTGAGGATCGCCGTCGCCGAAATGCTCCGCAAGAACAGCCGCCGCATCGTTTGCACTTGGAAGGAAAATACAGTAGAGAAGCATCTCTACGGTGGTCGTCTCTCCGCCCACAAGACCGATAACAGAGCTACCCGTACCGAGAAGAGTATCCACCGCAGTCTGGGAGCATGTAATCTGTGTCTGTAAATCACTGCATTTAGAAAGAACCACAAGACCGGTCACTATCTTGGTAAGCGATGCAGGTGCGGTGACTACGTCTGCATTTTTAGCGTATATTACCGTATCTGTATCCGCGTTCACAAGAAGGGCGATATTGGGCTCATACTCGGGAGCATCGATATCGTAGTATCCACCGGCTGTTGCTACGTTTTCGTCGTCTGCAAGTACAAACAAAGAGCAATAAGGCATCACAAATAATAAAGAAAGTATAAAAATCAGTAATTTTTTCATAGACAATCACCGTTAAATGTTATAGAATATATATATTAATTTAAGACTAAATATATATTAATTTCTTATTAATTTACTGTAAAACATTATAACAGTTTTTTCGACAAATTAAAATAGTATTTACTAAAAAAGGAGAACAAAATTATGGTTTTCATAACCGGTGATACTCACGGAGACCCCGGCAGACTTTCAAAGAGTGCTCTCAAAAACTTGAACCCCGGCGATACACTTATCGTTTGCGGAGATTTCGGTTTCATCTGGGACAGATCAAAATCCGAACAGAAGTTTTTAAAAAACCTTTCCAAGAGAAAATATAATATTTGTTTCATAGACGGTACACACGAAAATTTTGATCTTCTCAACGGATACCCCCTTTCCGTATGGAATGGTGGCAAGGTACATCAGATTTCTGATAATATATTCCATTTAATGAGAGGTCAGATCTTCGAGATCGACGGTCTTAAGATATTTACCATGGGTGGCGGCGAAAGCCCCGATCTCGACTCCAGAATGGAAGAAAATCCTTGGGTTAAATTCGAGATACCCTCCAAGGAAGAGCTTCTTGAAGGTGCGGCAAATCTTGAAGAGCACGATTGCAAGATAGATATTATCGTTACCCACGAGCCTTCTGCAACGATCAAGAGCTTCCTCAAACTATCAGAGAGTGACGCTATACGACTCACCACTCTTAATGCTTATTTTGACGAATTATCAAAATGCAGCGAATTCTCAAGATGGTTCTTTGGCAGCCTTCATATGGACAAATATATCTCAAACACATATATCGGTGTACACAAAGCCGTTGTAAATGCTCACACCGGCGAAAGAGTATCTTATACTCCGTAAAGAAACAAAGCAAAAAGCACTCGTTTTCCCAACACGAAAACGAGTGCTTTTTTATTAATCCTTTATACCAAACATCAACTTCAATATTCCACGTAAAAACCTTGGGCTCTGACAAACTACAACTTTCATAAAAAACCACTCCTTACTGTTTACTACATAATATGAAGTGATGAAAAATGTGTTACATCTGCCACTCCTTAAGGTCTTTTACGTCATTGTACATACTAACGTAATTTGTATGACGACTCTCGTGAATAACGCCGTCTCTCAAAGCATCTAAAATAAGACACCCTTTTTCCACGGTATGGGAGCAAGAGGAAAATTTACATTTGCCAAGATACTCCTGAAATTCAGGGAAACAGAAAGGAAGATTCTCTTTAACAATAACATCGCTTGTCTGCTCTATATCAAGCGACGAGAAACCGGGTGTATCGGCAACGAGACCGTCACCTATGTGATAAAGGGTAACCTCTCTGGTGGTATGCCTACCTCTGCCAAGCTTGTCGCTTATCTCGCCTGTAGCGAGAGAAAAGCGCTCATCAATAGCATTGAGAAGAGATGATTTTCCCACACCTGTGTTGCCCGTAAAAACGGTAATGCCGTTACCTATCATCGCTCTGACTTTATCAATACCCTCACCCGTTTTGCAACAAACGGAAGCAACGGGTATCCCTGCTTTCTTATACACTTCTTCAAGTTCTTTTGTGTCACCAAGATCACTTTTTGAAAAAACAACGCAGGGCTTTATACCTTTATCTACCGCAATCGCAGTTAGCTTGTCTATAACAAGAAGACTTGGTACGGGTTCCTTTACAGATGACACGATTATAAGAGTATCAATATTAGCAACAGGAGGTCTTAAGAGGTTGTTTTTACGCGGGAGAATTTCATCAATAGTATTCTCCTTACCTTCTCTGACGGTGATAATTACGTTATCTCCCGCAAGAGGAGTTATCCTCTTTTTTCTGAATGCACCGCGTGCTTTACATTCATAAACTTCGTTAGCGGCTTCTACGTAATAGAAGCCGCCAATACCTTTAATAATAATTCCGTTTAAAGTCTTATCATCCATTAAACAATTATCCCTCTACCGGTTCTTCAGTATTGCTTTCGGTACTCTCAGTTGTATCGATAGTTGTATTAGCAACTGCAACCGTAATAACTATAACAGCGTTAGTATCCAAATGAGGAGCACTTGAAAACTTGGGTGACTGAGAAATAACAGTACCCGCTCTATCAGGATCAATAGCCGTTTCTATGTTAATCTTAGTATAACCTGCATTTCTGAGCATGGCAATAGCATCCGCTTCGGTCATACCGATAACATCAACGTAGAAGTAAATATCATACGTCTTTTCATTAGATACAGTAACGTTATCTTGTGTAAAGTCACCTATTGCCTCGTAATAAAGTTCGCCGTTGAGATATACCTCTATACGAGTATCTTTTTCCTCTCCGCCAACCTTAAAGGTAAATGTGGAGTTACTGCTTGTGTCAACCGTCTGTGTTATTTCAGTCTCGCCATTCACAACAACCTCAACCGAAAGAGCACCTACACCGGAGGGTAAATTAATAGTCTTTTCAAGTATCGCTCTACCTGAGCTGATAACAAGATCAACTGTTTCGCCCTTTCTTACAGGGGTATTAGAAGGAATAGACTGCTCAAGTACTACGTTTTCGTCCTCTACACTATCAATAATTTCAACGCTACCTAAAACAAGTCCCTGTGCAGTAAGAATAGTCTTGACTTCCTCAAGGTCCTTACCCACAAGAGCGGGCATATTTATAAAGTTAGCATCATCAGAAGAAATAGCGTAATAAACAATAACGTCTGAACCCTTGGGAAGCTGAGCACCTACTGCGGGATCCGTTCCAATTACCGTATAGGGTTCTTTGGAATCATCAACCTGAGGCGTAGGAATAGGCATCAAGCCCAAATCTCTAAGGGAATTACATACCGTATTATAATCCTGACCTATAAAGCCACCGGGAATAGTAACCGCCTCACCATTAGTAGCTATTGTGAGAAGGATCGTTTTATTCTTCTTCACCTGCTTACCGGGCTCGGGATCCTGAGAAATGACTATACCGGGAATACTATCTGACGAATATACGTATTCAACCTCGAAGTTAAACATTGAATACTCGTCGTTGCCCTTAATCTCTTCCTCGTAATTCATTCCGATAAACTTTGGAACCTCAATCTTATTACCTGAGAAAATAAGATTAAACAAAAGAATAATGAGACCGATAAACAACGCCGCACCGACACCGGCAACAATACCGATAACCTTGGGGTTCTTGGCTTTCTTTTTCTTGGGCTGCTCCTGCACCTCGTTGTCAAATCTGTTAAGAACACCTTCTGCCGGCGGAACGGTTCTCATTGGTGTTGAAGCATCAGGAATATTACCAATATTAACAACTCTGGTTGAACTATTATTCTCCACATTGGGAATACCGTTTACAAAACGAGTTGCCTGACTATCCATATAGTATTTCTGATAGTCAAACTTAACGTTCGGATTCCTCTTAAGCTCTTCGAGATCCATAAGAATCTCAGATGCAGACTGATATCTCTCGCGAGTATTCTTCTGCATAGCCTTCATAGTAATCTGCTCAAATCCCATAGGAATATCGGGATTGATAGTTCTGGGTAAAGCGGGCTCGTTATTAACCTGCATAAGAGCAACGGAAACTGCACTCTCCGCATCAAAGGGCAGCTTACCCGTAAGCATCTCGTAGAAAACTACACCGATAGAGTACAAATCCGCTTTTTCGTCGGTAACCTCACCCTTAGCCTGCTCGGGGCTTATATAGTGAACAGAGCCGATAGCCTTCTCAGTCATGGTACGTGTTTCGCTATGACTGAAACGAGCAATACCGAAGTCTGTTACTTTGATAGTACCATCAGAAAGAAGCATAATATTCTGGGGCTTAACGTCTCTATGTACTATACCCTTATCATGAGCGTGTTGAAGCGCTCTAAGAATTTGAATACTGAAGAAAAGCGCTTCTCTCCAATCAAGAACACCCTTCTGCTCAATATATTCCTTGAGAGTAATGCCCTCAATATATTCCATTACGATATACTGTAATCTGTCACCAAAGCTAACATCGAAAACCTTAACGATATTTCTGTGAGACAACACAGCAATAGCCTTAGACTCATTTTTGAATCTACGGCGGAATTCCTCATTAGTAAGGTACTCATCCTTGAGAATCTTTACCGCTACGATTCTGTCATCAATATTGTCGTAAGCCTTGTAAACAACAGCCATACCGCCAACACCGACTACGTCACGTATTTCGTATCTACCATCAAGTCTTTTACCTACATAGTTTTCCATACTTACTCTCCTTCGATAACGGAATCAACAACTACCGCCGTAATATTATCACGACTACCGTTTTCCAAAGCTTTTTCAATAAGTTTCTCTGCCGAAACCTCGCGATACTCGTTTATGATACTTTGAATATCGCTGTTTTCTACCGCCCCCGACAAGCCATCTGTACATAACAGAAGCTTATCTGACGGAGAAATGTCAATTATTTCTATATCAGCATCCACGAAATTCTCAACACCCACTGCGCGGGTTATGATGTTTTTATCGGGATGATTTTTGGCTTCTTGGGGAGTTATCTTTCCCGTATCTATCATCAACTGAACAAGAGAATGGTCTTTTGTAATCTGAGTAACGGTACTGTTCACCAAATACGCTCTACTGTCACCTACGTAAGCAATAACCGCAATACTACCGACAATGACCGCGGCAACTATTGTTGTGCCCATCCCCTTCAATTCATTATCCTTCAGCGATTCTTCAAAAACAACCGCGTTGGCGGCGCTTATAGCGGATTCGAGAAGATTCTTGACTGATTTCACCGACATACGGTTACGATAGCCTTTTTTTATTACCGCAGCGGCCTTTTCAACACACAGGGTACTCGCTATCTGACCACCTGATACACCGCCCATACCGTCACAGACGATTGCCCAAGCATCCCCGTTTACGAATGTACCCGTCAGAAATGCATCTTGATTATTTTCTCTGAATGCGCCCACGTCAGTTTTGGCAGATATTATCACAGTGGTTCACCTCTTTTCGGAAATTGATTTTTCGTGTTCGCGTCTTAGTTGTCCGCAAGACGCATTTATATCTGAACCAAGCGTTCTTCTTACAGTAACTGCATGGCCTGATTTTTCAAGAATATTTTTAAATACGTTTATACTGTTATCATCACTGCGCTCATGCCCCTTCTCGGGAACCTCGTTAGCAGGAATTAGATTGATATGACAGAGAATGCCTTTGAGTCTCTCGGATAATTCTCTGGCACACTCGGGCGTATCGTTAACACCCTTCATCATTGCATACTCGAAAGATATTCTACGCGAGGTAGTATCGCCATAAATCTTACAAGCCTTAAGAAGCTCGTCGATATCCCAGTTCTTATTAACAGGCATTATTTTTGAGCGAATCTCGTTGTTGGGTGCGTGTAATGACACCGATAAGGTCAACTGGAGCTTTTTGTCAAGCAAATCATAGATACGGGGAACAATACCGCTTGTAGAAAGAGAAATGTGTCTCATACCGATATTGAGACCCTTCTCATCACTTATAAGCTCGAGAAAGCGCATAACATTATCGTAGTTATCAAGGGGCTCACCCATACCCATAAGAACGATACGGGATATCCTCAATGACAAGTCTCGCTGTGCCGTATAAATCTGACTGAGAATCTCTGATGGAGTAAGCTGACGCTTGAATCCGCCTATTCCCGAAGCACAGAAAGCACAACCCATTTTGCAACCTACCTGAGTAGATACACAAATTGTATGACCGTATTTGTAATCCATTACAACGCACTCAAGATGCTCTCCATCGGATAATGAAAACAAATACTTAACTGTATTATCATACCTCGAAACGAGCTTTTTTTCAATAGTACAGGAAAATATGACAAATTTGTCATTTAATTCGGCTATTAAATCCTTCGAAATATTAGTCATTTCGCTAAAAGAAACGGCACCTTTTTTATGCAACCAATCATAAACCTGGGTTGCTCTGAATTTAGGTAAGCCCAACTCTTTGAACTCTGATGTAAGCTCATCAAAATTCATTGACATTATATCTTTCTTTTCCACGACATCACTTTCTTTCAAAAACAGCTATAAAGAAGCCGTCACAATGGTTTTTGTGGAGCATAAGGGTAAGATAGGTACCCTCATCAATCGTCCGTTCTACGTCCTCTAACGCTTTTACGGACGTAAACTCGGGATGCTCCTTAAGAAAAGCGTCACAAACTTTCCTGTTCTCATTAGGATTAACCGAGCAAGTAGAGTAAACTAATCTACCGCCGGATTTAACGTATCTTGAGGAAACGTCAAGAATCCTCTTTTGTATGGGAATCAACTCTTTGATATCATCAAGCTTCTTGTATTTTATTTCGGGCTTTTTTGCTACAATGCCCATACCCGAACAAGGTACGTCACACAAAACTCTGTCTGCTTGAGGAAGCTTATCATTGAATACAGTAGCATCGTTGACAGAAGGCTTTATACAAGTAATACCGAGACGGTCTGCGCCTTCTCTTATTAACGTAGTCCTTGATTCGTATATATCGCAGGAATAAAGTTCACCGATGTTATTCATATATTCTGCAATAGTAAAGGATTTTCCACCCGGGGCAGCACAAATATCAATAGCCGTGCAGCCCTCATAGGGCTCTAAAGCCTTTATGCAAAGCTGAGATGAAATATCCTCAACATGGAACAAGCCGTCCTTATATGCTTGGAGCTCGTAAACTGCACCATTCAAAGAAATCTCAAGGCAATTTTCGATACCGGTATCCGATACCTTAACGCCCTCTCCTTCAAGGAGTTTCTTTAATTCATCAGAAGATGTGCGTACATTATTAACACGAATAAAAATACGTTTAGGCTCCAACGCACTCTTCAAAAAAGCTTCGGCATTATCCTTACCGTAATGGTAAGAAAGGAATTTCACAAGTTCAACGGGTGCAGAATAAAGCACCGATATCCGCGTATCATCATCCAAATCATCAGAAACTGTAAAGCCAACGGAAGAAACCTTTCGTAAAACGGCATTTACAAGACCCGATGCAAAGGCGCATTTATTATCTTTTGTAAGTTTAACGCTCTCGTTTACCGCGGCAGAATCAGGAATTTTATCAGAGAAAACAATCTGATATACACCCATTCGAAGTATGGTAAGCACCTCGGGCTTTGTTTTACGCGATGAAACGCTCATATGCTGCGAAAGTATGTAATCGAGCGTTATTTTACGCTCTGTGACACCATATACGAGGCGGGAAATAAACGCTGTATCCGTACTATCATGAGCAGAGCTTTTAACAGCACTATCGATCGCAAGGTTAGAATACGCCTTTTCTTTTTCAATTTTCAATAAAATTTCAAAGGCTATCTGCCTTGCAGTTTTACTCATCAATCTCTTCTCCCTGAAAACTTGAGAACTAAACGAAGCAACTGAGCAA
This sequence comes from Acutalibacteraceae bacterium, assembly GCA_045606645.1. Lineage (GTDB taxonomy): Bacteria > Bacillota > Clostridia > Oscillospirales > Acutalibacteraceae > DTU089. Next base: position 67,248 of record JAZUSK010000029.1, read on the forward strand.
GCGTAACAGCAAGAGATGCAACATAAGTCAATGCCGCGGCTTTAAGAACCTTAACTGCACCCATACGCTCTTCAACAGTAAGAAGCCCGTTCGCTTCAATTACCTTTATAGCTCTGTTGCTTGCATTAAATTCAACGGGCAAAGTCAAAAACTGAAACAATGCAACGAATGAAAAAAGTATAATACCTACCCATACAAGAGGCTCAAAGCCCACCACAATACCAATAATAAGTAAAGGTATTGATAACCTTGAACCGATATTACATACGGGAACAAAGGTATTTCTGACAACGATAGGTTTATATTGTTCTGCATGCTGAGCGGCATGACCCGCCTCATGACAAGCGATACCTACCGCCGCAATAGACGACTTATTATATACACCTTCAGAAAGACATATAATCTTCTTTCGCGGGTCAAAATAGTCGGTAAGAGTTCCTCTGCCGGGAACTATCTGAACGTCCGTTATTCCGTAGTAATTCAATACCATCTGAGCCGCTTGAGCACCCGTTATTCCACGGAAATTACCAATTCCGGAATACTTTGAGTAGGTTGTTTTTAACTTAATTTGAATAATTATAGAGGCGATAAGTGCAGGAAGCACAAGTGCCACATAATAGTAATCGTAAAACAATCCGTAATACACAATTATTCTCCTTCAATATTTATATAGATTATTTTATACTCATTACGTTAATAAATGAGCAACAAGGAGTAAATAATCTATAAACAAATTCAACCAAGAATTGTATTTTTTTCAATTGGATGACCACGGAAGAAATCAGCAGCGTTCATACGCTTTTTACCCTCGTACTGAACCTCGCTTATCAATACCGCTTTACCGTCACCACAGAACACTCCGAGACCGTTCTTTAGAACTATCGCCTCACCGGGTTTTCCGCTACCGAGATCGTCTCTTACAGAAGAACGGAAAAGCTTAAGATTTTTACCGTCAAGAGTTGTAAGAGCAACAGGCCACGGATCAAGACCTCTTATCTGATTATGAATCTCCTGTGAACTTTTATTCCAATCCACCGGAGACATTGATTTATCAAGCATAGCAGCATAAGTGCTCTTGGAATCATCCTGCTTTTCGGGAGTCAACTCACCCTTTTCGAGAGCCACGAGCGTCTTAACAAGAAGCTCTGCGCCGATTACGGTAAGTCTCTCGTACAAATCTCCCGAGGTTTCATTCTCACCTATTTTCGTTTTTTCAACGAGAAGCATATCACCTGTATCAAGACCAACGTCCATCTGCATAGACGTAACGCCTGCGAATTCTTTGCCGTCAAGAACACTACGCTGAATAGGTGCCGCACCGCGATACTCAGGAAGAATCGAGCCATGAATATTGATACATCCGTATTTCGGGTAATCAAGAAAATCCTTGGGAAGAATCTTGCCGTATGCTACAACGATAACCACGTCAGGCTTTAATTCTTCAAGAATAGACGTACCCACACCGTTCTTAAGAGAATCGGGTTGATACACGGGAATATTGTTATTCTGAGCCACAACCTTAACGGGCGGAGGGGTTAAAATCGCCTTTCTGCCCACGGGTTTGTCGGGTTGGGTAAACACACCCACAACCTCGTAATTCGCCTCTATAAGCGCCTCAAGGGGCTTTACGGCAAAATCAGGAGTACCCATATAAACTACTCTCATTATCAGTCACTCTCCACTTCGGTACGGAAAAGAGTTTCGCCCTTGTCAAGCTTGTCTTTATATAAAATACCATCAAGATGATCAATCTCGTGACAGAAGCAACGTGCCTTAAGCTCCTCGCCCTTGTAAAGACACCATTTACCTTCTCTGTTCTGAGCCTTAACCTTAACGGTCATAGGTCTTGTTACAACACCGCAAAGGCCGGGAAGTGAAAGACAACCCTCGTTCCCCGTCTGTTCACCCTCTTCATAGGTAATCTCGGGATTAATAAGCTCTATGAATTCATTTCTGTCCTCGCTTACATCCATAACAACCACGCGTCTGAGAACACCTACCTGAGGTGCGGCAAGACCAACACCGCCGGACTTGTACATAGTCTCTTTCATATCGTCAAGAAGATCAAACAATCTGTCGTTAAACTCCGTAACGGGACGAGATTTCTTTCTGAGAATAGGATCATCGTCAATTCTTATATTTCTGATAGCCATATTATAACCTCTATAAAGGATTGATATCCACAGTAAGCGTAACTCCGTTTGTACTCGTATTCTTCATATATGCAGTAATAGTATCTGACATCATCTGACGAAAACGCTTGTTATTCTTACACTTGACTGTGATAACATACCTGTATTTATTACTAATTTTACATACTCTCGGTTGAATAGGACCGAGAACATTTATTTTAACATCACCGTAGTCAGTAGTTACGGCATTTTTCAACATATCAAAGAAAAGCTTTGAGCATTGATATGACTTATTATTCTGTTCACCCGAAAACGTGATGGAGCATATATCGCAATAAGGCGGATAAACCATCGTTTTTCGAATAATTGATTCCATTTCGTAGAAGGATTCATAATCCTGCGCGGCAGAAAGCTCGATTATATCGTTGTCGGGTAAAACCGTTTGAATATACGCCTTACCTGCAAAGTCACCTCTGCCCGAGCGACCTATAACCTGAGTAAGCAAATCGAAAGCTTTTTCGCTACTTCTGAAATCATCGTTATACAACTGATGGTCGATCGATATAATTCCTACGAGAGTAACTCTCGGGAAGTCAAGCCCTTTGGCTACCATCTGTGTACCCAAAAGAATATCGTAATCGCCGTTAGCAAAAGCAGCGAGCTTATCCTGATAAGAATATCTCGCCATAGTAGTATCGGCATCCATACGTAATACTTTAGCGTTTGGGAATATGTTTTCCAGCTCTTCTTCTATTCGCTGAGTACCAAATCCCGCGTATGACACAGACCTTTCACCACACTCGGGGCAAACGTCTGTATAACTTTGGGAATGACCGCAATAATGACACATCAATCGCTTATTAGCATTATGATAAGTGAGAGATATACTGCAATTCGGACAAGTAAGCACCGTCTTACACGCACCACAAGAAGCAAATGTATTAAATCCCCTTCTGTTCATAAGAAGAATTGCTTGCTTGTTGTCGTTAAGACACTCTTCGAGGGCGTTATACAGTTCATTGCTTATAGCCCCTTTGGACTGCGATACATCGACAGTTACGACCTCCGGCAAAACAGCCTTTCCGTATCTCTCGTGAAGCTTCACGAAACCATATCTACCGTTCATAGCGTTAGTATATGTTTCAACAGAAGGAGTTGCAGATGCCAAAACAAGAAGAGCATTACTATGAGCACACCTGAATCGAGCAATATCTCTCGCATGGTACCGAGGTGACATTTCGGATTTATAGGTATGCTCCTGCTCCTCATCCATAACGATAAGACCCAAGTTATCAAAGGGAGCAAAAACTGCGGAGCGCGTACCTATGGCAATTTTTGCATCGCCGTTTTTAACGCGTTTCCACTCGTCTATTCTCTCACCTGCGGATAGCGCACTATGGAAAACCGCAACCCTATCACCAAAATGAGAATAAAATATTCCTAAGGTCTGCGGTGTTAAGGCAATTTCGGGTACCATAACAATAACACCCTTGCCGTCATTCACAACATCCTCAATAAGCTTTAGGAAAACTTGAGTTTTACCGCTTCCCGTAACACCATACAAAAGATACGCAGCGCCTTTATTACTCTTGTATTGGGATAAAAGCTTATTATATGCTTCCGTCTGTACCGGAGTTAATTGGGGCGACTGTGATTTTTTATCGCTTACCTCGTAACGTGGTTTACGGTATATCTCACTATCAAAAAGCTCAACTAAGCCTTTTTTATGAAGGCTTGATATAACCGCTTGTGTAACACCCGTAAAGTAGCAAACCTCTTTAACTGAAGCGCCGACGATATCAATAAGAAGGCTAAGAACCGATTTCTGTTTAACGGTCAATGTCTTTAATACGTTTTCAGCCTCTTCCTCTGATATAGCAAGGCGAACGTTTTTAACGGTAAGGTCACCCGTTTTTCTCTTTGTATCTACATTTGTGATCAGAATATTACATCTGACCATTTTTTCAAGAAGCTTGGTATCGGGTGCTATACCCAAATCATTGTAGATCTTGTCACTTGGGATAAATTTACACTTTTCCTTGAGATAAGCGTACACCCTGCTTTCGTCGTTTTTGAGCGATAGCTCCTCGCTCTCGCTCAGCTTATTCGCCATAAAAGAAACAACGTAGTTGAGACCTATACCGGCGGGAAGCATTGCCTTTGCGGCCTCAAAAAGAGTGCAGAAGGTATTCTCCTTGAGCCACGTTACAAGCTGAAGCATCTCTTCTGTAAAAAGAGGTTTTTCGTCTATAACCGATGCGATAGACTTAAGCTTCATACTGTTATCTGCCTCAAAAAGCGGCTTCACGGACAGTATAAGTCCTTGTTTTTTTCGATTGCCGTTACCGAAAGGAACCATAACCCTGCAACCCGGCAAGGCAGTTGGCTCCAACTCAAAGGGTATCTTGTAGGAATAGGGCGCATCGAAGTGATACACCAGACCCTCAACGGCTACTAAAGCGAAATAAGCGGATTCCGACATACTCAGATGTTTGCGATTTCGTCGGGCTCAACGATCTTGTACTTTTCTTCAAGCAACTCGTTAAGAGCAAGACTTACGGGCTTTTCTGTTGTGATAACATTATCCTCGAGATTCTTATCGGAGATAGCACGAGCTCTCTTGGCTGTTGCTGTTACGAGAGAATAACGGCTAACGTTACCTTCTAAAACTTTACTGAGATCCTGGTTAAGCATAATATTACTTCCTTTCGGTTAATTAATAAATTTAGTTTGTTTTTATTATATAAAACTATCAATAAAGCCTTTGAGCTTTTCGTAACGAGAAGCTTCTGTAGTGAGCACGGCGCATACGTCGTCCGCACACTTCTCAATAACGTCATTGACAATAATATAATCGTATTCCTTTGCTCGTTTGATTTCTTCCTTAGCGATTTCAAACCTTGTTCTGAAGGTTTCCTCTGTCTCGGTACCGCGTCCTCTGAGACGGCGCTCAAGCTCATCTATTGAAGGCGGAACAATGAAGATTGAAACAACATCAGGGAAAGCCTTTCTTACGTTGGCGGCACCCTCAACCTCAATTTTAAGGAAAACGTTACAGCCTTCTTCTATAAGCTCCTCTATCTTCTTGCGTGGTGTACCATAGTAATTCTCACCGTACTTTACATACTCGAGGAAATAGCCCTCTTCAATATTTTTTTCGAAAGTAGCAACGTCTGTGAAATAGTAATCCACACCGTCGGTTTCGCCATCTCTCATAGCTCTGGTAGTCATCGAGATAGACTGCTTAAGATTAATATCACGAGTTTTGAGCTCTGCAAGGACAGTATCCTTACCCGAACCCGAGGGGCCCGAAAAGAGAACGAGCATACCCTTAGTCTTCAAAGCCAAAATCCCCGCCTCCCTTCTGGTCGTTGAATCTTGTCAAAAGCTGTTCCGCAGTAAGAAACGAAAGAACAACGTTATCACTATCTGTGATGATTACACCCTTAGTCTTTCTACCGTGAGTAGCATCAATAAGCTGGGCTCTTTCCTTGCACTCTTGAATCATTCTCTTTGCGGGGGCAGAATCGGGACTGATAACCGCCACAACTCTATCGGCATTTATAAGGTTGCCGAAACCAATATTAATAAGTTTCATAACAATTACTCTATATTCTGAATCTGCTCTCTGATTTTCTCAACTTCTGCTTTAATATCAATAACTCTGCGGGCAATATCAACATCTTGAGCCTTAGAGCCTATTGTATTTGCTTCTCTGTTAATTTCCTGAACGAGGAAATCAAGCTTTCTTCCGATTGCCTCACTTGATGCAAGCATCTCGCGAAGCTGATCAATGTGGCTTCTGAGACGCACAGTCTCCTCTGCTACGGCAACCTTGTCCGCATAAATAGCAGCCTCTGTAAGAATACGGCTCTCATCGATCTGAGTATCACCGAGAATTGATTTCATTCTTTCAAGAAGCTTCTCGGAATACTGCTTTACAGTTTCGGGAGAACGCTCCTCGATATATGAAACATTGTCAAGAATAGTATCCGCTCTTGAGAGCACATCCTGAGAAAGCTTAACACCCTCTGCCTCACGCATCTCGATGAAGCCCTGAAGAGCACCGCTTACTGCAGGCTTCACCTTCTCCCAAAGTTCATCCTCGTCAACGGGTGACTTTGTGATAGATAACACATCTGAAAAACGCGCTATGGAAAGAGCGGTCGCATCATTTGAAAGACCAAATGACTCAGACAAATCATTAAGTGCGTTGATATAACCCTTTGCAAGGGGCTCATTCACAGATACAATAACACTTTCATCAGCCGTTGCTTCAATCTGAACAGAGCACTCTACTTTACCTCTTGATATACCGGTCTGAAGAAGAGACTTAACCTTTTCTTCAAGGAAGGAATATGTACGAGGAATTTTTGTATAAAGCTCGAAATAGCGATGATTCACGCTACGGATTTCTACTGTTACATTGTAGCCTTCGACAGAAATCTGGGATCTGCCGAAGCCTGTCATACTTCTAATCATAATAAAATCCTCTAATTTTACTCTTATTTAAACTATACCTATAGTATATTGTAATCCATGTTATTGAGACTGGAGACGATGCACTTCATCCTCCGTAAGCTCACGCCATTTACCTACTTTAAGCATACCGAGCTTAACTGAGCCGACAGCATTTCTCTTAAGTCTGATAACGTCAAGGCTTACGCTTTCGCACATTTTTCTTATCTGTCTGTTTCTACCCTCGTAAATGGTTATTTCCAAAACGCTTCTTGCAGCGCTTTTTTCAATAACTCTAACGTTGGCAGGAAGAGTATCTCTTCCGTCTCCGTCAATATCTATACCGCCCTCAAGCTTTTGAATCTGGGCATCATTGATATTTGAACTAACAGTTACACGATAAGTTTTTGGAACGTGCTTTCTGGGATGCATAACCGCATTTGCAAACTCTCCGTCATTTGTAAGAAGGAGAAGTCCCTCTGAATCTCTGTCAAGACGACCTACGGGATAAACTGTCGCTCCAACATCGGAAACGAGCTCTGCTACACACTTTCTGCCCAACTCGTCACTCATTGTAGTAACGTATCCACGGGGTTTATTAAGCATAATGTAGTACTTCTGCTTAACTGCAACGACCTTCTTGCCGTTTACTGTAACGGTATCCTTCTTAGGGTCGATCTTGTCACCTATCTGCGCAATTTTTCCGTTTACTTTTACACGACCCTGTTTAATCATTTCCTCCGCCTTCCTTCGGGAAGCAACAGAGCATTCTGATAAATATTTTTGTAATCTTTCTTGTGCCATAATTCACGTCTGTCTCTACGACAGTCCTTTTCTTAAAAATTCTTTTAGTTTTTCAATAAAAGATATTTCGGAGGTTTCTGCAACAATAGCATTTGTTGATTCTTCCGAAACAAGGTACGTTTTCATTATCATCGTATCCGAAAAAGATACTTCAACGTAACCCAAGTAGTCATTTTCCTGTAAACTTCCGTAAACGAAGTGATCCGTATATATTTTTATTGTATATGACGGAATATCTCCGCAATAAGGAATACTAATTCCTTTAGTCAAGCGAGTTTTCACACCACTCTTGTCTGCCCCTACCACGTCAACACATGGACACTCCACATCTATTGCATGAAGTTTAACATGGGAAAAGCCGTAGTCCATCAATTTTATATGGTCGTTCCAATCATCCGGAGCATTAAGTGTAACCGCTACGAGAACAACGCCGTTACGCTCTGCCGCCGTAACAAGGCATCTGCCGGAAGCTTTGGTAAAACCTGTCTTGATACCAAAAGCACCCTCGTACATCCCGAGAAATCTATTGTGGTTATATATTTCTCGCTCAGATACAGGATCACCAAATGAAACAATACGTTTTTTAGATGAACAGATAGTTCTGAAAATCGGGTTTTTAATTGCATACGAGCCGAGTAGAGCCATATCGTAAGCAGTAGAATAATGACCATCCTCCGTAAGCCCCGACGGATTCATAAATTGAGTGGAATCCATACCGAGTTCACGTGCTTTAAGATCCATTAATTTTACGAACCCCGATTTTCCGCCACCTACAAGCGTAGCCGTAACATTCGCACTATCATTACCGCTTGAAATAAGCATACCGCTTACAAGGGAAAGTAAATCAATACTATCCCCTTCTTTTAAACCGAGGGACGTGCCTTCTACATTAATATCATCAAGCGAAGCATTGATTCTACTGTATAAATTGCCGTATTCAAGGGCAACAACAGAAGACATTATCTTTGTAGTGCTTGCCATACCACGCTTCTCGTAAGCGTTTTTTTCATATACTATCTGACCTGTATGTGCAATCATAACCACGGCAGACTCTGCAGAAACAGTAATGTCCGCACACGACGCTACGACAGGCATACAAGTCAGAGATATTATAAAAACCAGAACAAAACAAAATATTCTGTTCATCAAACTAACCACCTCAAAACATAGTATGCGGGTGGTTATTTAAAAATAAGTGGAATTATTCAGCGTCTGCTGTGTCTTCCTTCTTATCCTTGATAAGACCTGAAACCTTATCAAACATTTCGGGAACAAGGCTTACTGCTCTCTCAATAGCATTGTCATTAGATACGATATGCTTGATTGTAACGTCGCCGTTCTTGATAACGAGGAATGCTACGGGATTGATTGTGATACCTGCGCCGCCTGCACCGCCGAAGAGCTCTACATTGTTTTTTGAGGGGAAATCAGAGCCGCCGGAAGCAAAGCCGTATGTAACCTTTGAAACGGGAATAATTGTGATACCGTCGGGAAGATTAATTGGATCGCCGATAATTGTGCTAACATCAACGAGATCTCTCACCTTTTCAATTGTTGTGGAAAGAATTCCGTTTGCTGACTTTTCCTTCATTTTGAAGCACCATCCTTATTTTTATTTGTTTTATTATTTTTATCATTATCCTTTGCCTCGGAGGTTGTTGTATCCTCTGTGACATCGGTATTAATAACCACTTTTGTTTTATCGCTATGTTTCTTAGCGAAAAGTATCTTAAAGAGCACCTTGAATACTAACTGAAGAGCAAGTATAACGGCAGCATTTGTAATATGAATAGGAGTAAAGTGAAGGTTCACGTATAACTCTGCCTCGTTCTTAGTAGAGAGGAAGTCGGGACTTATGTCAAAGTCGTACTTTCTCACCTTACTTGTAGAAACAAGCTTACCCAACACAGGGTATAACCAGGAACAAAGCTTACCATACTTCATAGCTACATCTGCGGCATCACTACCACCGGTAATCATCGTTATGTATAGTTCATCGAAAACAAACGTCTTATAAAGTTTGCCAAAGAAACCACCCAAAGACCTTCCGACAGCTCTGAGCATTTTCTCAATACCCTCGTATCCCTGGTCTACGTATAACTGCTTAAGAAGTCCGTTACCCTGCTGAACAGTCTCGGGCTTCTTTTCCTCAGTCTTCTTGTTTTCCTCGGGCTTCTCCTCTTCAGGTTTATCTTCTTTCTTGTTTTTTTCCTTCTTTGGCTTTTTGTCCTTCTTAGGCTTTTTCTCCTTTTTAGGCTTAGAAGTATCCACAATCGGAATCTTTAAAAAGAGATATTTTACCGAAACCTTTGTAAATTCACCGTAATCAACAATAAGGTGAACACGTACGGAAAACAGGATGACAATAAAAAGTATTATACCTAATAACGTATATAAAACAGGCATCGTATCACCCTCTCATACCAAAATAATAATTACTCGTTACCTTCGTCTGTCTGCTCATCTGCACCGCCGTCAAACAATGACAACTGACCGTTATCAACGTCGGACATAAGAACTTCCTTATCTGACTGCGGTAATTCGGGAAGATCCTCAAGACTGTTAAGAGAGAAGCATCTGAGGAAATCTGCCGTGGTACCGTAAAGAACAGGACGACCGGGAACATCTAATCTACCCTTTTCTTCAACAAGACCTCTCTGACAAAGTGTGTTAACAACACCGGAGCAATCAACACCGCGTATCTGCTCTATGTAAGGCTTTGTGATAGGTTGATTGTACGCAACAATCGCAAGAACCTCAAAAGCTGCCTGAGAAAGCGGCGCATTTCTCTTAAGATCAAGAACGTTTCGTACTGCCTCAACGTATTCCTTCTTACTGCAAAGCTGATATTTAGTATCAAGTTTTAAAAGACATATACCACTGTTTTCTGCGGAATACTTTTCGTTAAGAGCATCCATAGCGAGTAGTATCTGCTCATCATCCATCCCGAGAACGGATGCTAATTTTGTATATTCAATGGGCTCTGCTGCGGCGAAAAGCACCGCCTCAACCATTGCTACCTGCTTATCGTTAATCAAGAGTTTTCATTTCCTTCCAATAATTCTATCTGAACATCCTCGCCGTCACCCGAAACAAAAATCGTCTTATTCTTTGCAAGCTCAAGCACCGCAAGAAAAGCGGCAATGAGATCTGAACGGGATTTAGCTTGTCTGTAAATATCGAATAGTCTTGTTTTTCTTTTCTTTTTAAGAGAAGTCACAATAGATTCAATTTTAGAGCCTACGGAAACGATCTTCTTCGTAACAATAGCCTTAAACGAATCTATAGACGGAGGTAATCTCCTTAGCTTCTTGCCTGCGGCAAGAGAATATGCATTAAGAAGCTCCGAGGGCTCATGAAGACGTTTATATGACATATCGGGAGCAACATTCTCAGGGAACTCTCTAACAGAGTAATTGAAGCCGTCCGTCATTTCAGAAAGCTTACCCGCGAGAATCTTGCAATCACGATACTCCAAAAGCTCATCTCTCAGTTCATTCTTCAGTTCTTCTGCTTCGTCATACACGGGAAGAAGCGATACTGTTTTTATGTACACAAGACGAGCCGCCATCTCAAGGAACTCGCTTGCAACGTCCATATTTTCTTCCTGCATCTCGCGAACGTAAGCAACATACTGCTCAACAAGCTCGAAAATCGGAATATCGTAAATATCAAGTTTGTGCTTTGTTATGAGGTGGAGAAGCAGGTCCATAGGGCCTTCAAACACCTCAAGCTTATAAGAAATCTGTTCCATTATTTCACCTAAACGTTAGACTTTTATAAAACTTAGCGGCAAACATCAAGCCATGCCAAAGGGTAACGCTGCCAACCAATTCAAACCGCTGAATACGTAACCCGAAAGAGTGAAGAGCGGTCCGTCAAGGACGTTCAAGAACAGTAAGATCATAAGAGCGTACATAATGTATCTCTCGTACTGCATAACCTTGTAATAATATTTCTGAGGAAGAAGCACCGTTGCGATTCTCGAACCGTCAAGAGGCGGAACGGGTAATAAATTGAACACCGCAAGGTTTACGTTAATTTGCGCCGCAAAAATGAAGAAGGTGCATATATAACCTATGGGCTTAATCATTTCAAGCATAGAAAGTGATAACACCATATACTTCATAGCCGCCATAAGACCATTAACTATAAGAAGACTTATCAAAGCTTGAATAAGATTGCATACGGGTCCCGCAAGAGCCACGAGAGCCATGCCCACCTTAGGGTTCTTGAATCGTCTCATTCTTACGGAAACAGGCTTTGCATAACCGAAACCAAAGAGAAAGATAAGAACGGCACCCACAGGGTCAATATGAGCGGTAGGATTAATAGTGAGCCTACCTTGATTGCGAGGAGTGTTATCTCCAAGCTTCACGGCAACAAAGGCATGAGCAAATTCATGAAGAGGAGTAGCACAAAATACCACAAAACACATAGAGCCAAGAAAAACTAACAACTCTATAAAATCGAAATCTCCTCTTGAATTTAAGATATAATTAAGCATTTCAATCGTCCTAACTACTAACGTAATGAATTTATCGGGATACAACCACTACCCTATCGAGATCTGATGCATCCTTAATAATATTTCCTTTTTCTGCCTTACCAATAAACAAAGACAAAATATCCTCTGCCTGGTCTTCGCCACATTCCATAGCGAGATATCCACCGCGATTAACGAGCGGATACCAAACCTCCGAAAGTTGACGGTAGAAAATAAGACCGTCTTCGCCACCATCAAGAGCAAGTCGAGGCTCAAAGGAAACCTCTGTCTGGAGAGTCGCAATCTCATCAGAACGGATATATGGTGGATTGGAAAGAATAATATCAGGTCTGGGAAGACCAATAAAGCTTGTACCGTCAAGAATATCCGCCTTTACCACTTTAACATTATCGGCAATAAGAAGTTCCTTATTCTTTCTGGTATATTCGAGTGCGGTATCTGAGATATCAATGCAATAAACCTCAACCTGAGGACATGCTTTAGCAATAGATATGCCGATACAACCGCTACCGCAACAAAGGTCAAAAACAACCTTTAAGCCTTTTTTATTTATTTTATCAATAGCGTATTCAACAAGTATCTCTGTTTCGGGGCGAGGAATAAGAACACCTTCCCCTACCTTAAACGAATACTTGTAAAAATCCCACATACCGATGATGTACTGGAGAGGTTGTCTATCGCATCGTTTTTTGAGACAATCACCGAAATGGATAAGCTTCACCTCATCCACCACTACACCCGAATGCATAAGAAGACCTGTCTTATTGTATCCAAAGCAATACTGAACAAGCTGCTGAGCATCAAACTCGGGACTATCGCACCCTGCTTCAGCAAGCTGTTTCACGGCATCTCTATATACGGAATAAAGAGTTTTCAATTTTCTTTCTCCTCCGACTCAACCTTATCCTCGTTTGACTCCTCGTCGGATTTGTCTGCTTTCTCAGTATCACATTCCGCGTCTGTTTTTTCGGGCATACCGTAGAGCGCTGCTTTAATTGATTCTATACCTACCTCGATAATATCATCTGTAGGCTCAACCGTTGTAAGGCGTTGCATCCACAAACCGGGTGCGCAGAATACTCTCACTATAGCATTATCGTGCTTACCTGCATACTTGATAACCTCGTAGCCTATACCAACAATAAGAGGAAGAATCAAAAGCTTAACTGCCATCCATATCACTCGGTTATCATCAATAGTCGGGAAAACCAATGCTATTGTGGATGAAACGAAGATGCTTATGATAAGTGTAACAAACAAGAAGCTCGTACCGCAACGAGGGTGAAAACGAGACTGCTTCTTTACGTTTTCTACAGTCAAGTCAAGACCCGCCTCGCAACAGAAAATAGACTTATGCTCCGCACCGTGATACATAAACACACGCTTAATATCCTTCATTCGGGAAACAAGCCAAATATATATCACGAAGATTACCATTCTTAAAATACCTTCAAAAACAGAATGAACGTTTTTGAAAAAGTCATTAAATATATGCTTATCTGCTAAATCGACAAGAAGAGACGGAAGGTAAGTAAACAACACAAAAGCAAGAAGCATACCCAAAACTGCAGAAATCGCAGTAATAACCGCCATCATCTTAGGCCCGAAATGATCAGAGAGCCATTTATCCAGCTTTGACATCTCTTCCTCGGGAATATCATCGTCAAGCCCCGCCTTTTCGGCAGATTTCTCCATACATTTCATACCGAAAGCAAGAGATTCGACCATATTTACAATACCGCGGATCAAAGGCCAACCCGCAGGCTTAAATTTATCTCTGAGATGTTTTACAACCATCTCTTCGGTCTCGATAGTACCGTCAGGAAGGCGAACGGAGAGCGCGGCACCCTTTGGCCCCTGCATCATTATGCCTTCAATTAAAGCTTGTCCGCCAACAGATACCTTCTGCACCGAACATTCATTACATTTCTTTTTCATTTTCTGTCACTCGCATTTCTTCAATAAGGGATGTCATAGGTTCAACAGGAACGCTTTCGATGGGTAAAATAATTGTAACTGTAGTACCCACGTCAAGTTCACTGTTTATTTCGAAAACACCCTCGTGAAGTCTGATTATTTCATCAACAACCGCAAGACCGATTCCCGAGCCTCGCACTTGTATATTAGCTTTATAAAACTTCTTTTTAACGTTGGGAATATCCTCAGGAGCAATACCGCAACCCGTATCCGAAACGTGAATGGTAAGTGTCTCTCCACTAACGATAGCGTCAACCGTAACAAGACCACCCTGCTTGTTGTACTTGAATGCATTATCAAGAACATTTACGAAAACCTGCTTGATTCTATTGGGGTCACCCATCATGGGGGCAGGAATCTCGGGAGCGTTATACTTGATCTCAATGCTATCTCGCTTAGAACGTTCCTTAAATACAAAAACTGCCTCGTCAAGCTCTGCGAGAACGTCAATCTTTTCAAGACGTAGGGTCATATTGCCGCTCTGCATACGCGAGAAGTCGAGAAGCTCCTCAACAAGATGCGAAAGACGCTCAGACTCATTAATAATAACCTCGGTACCTCTGCGAGAAATCTCTCTGTCCTCGCCGTCAAGCTCCTTGAGCATTTCGCCCCAACCCTTGATAGCGGTAAGTGGTGTACGAAGCTCGTGAGATACCGTGGAGATAAAGTCATTCTTCATTTTATCACCTGCGGCAACCTCTGCAATCATCGTGTTGATTGATTCCGCAAGTTCTGTAATTTCATCGTGTTCTTTACCTTCTGTCTCAATTCTAACGTCGTAATTACCCTTTGCTATAAGCTTTGCGGTCTCGTTGATCTTCTGAACGGGGGCAACGATAGTCTGCACGAAGAATACACCGGAAAGGGACACGAAAAACAAAGCAACGAAATAAACTACCAAAAGAATAATAAGGAAGCTTATAAGCTGCATATCGATGCCCTTCATAGAGGTAACGTAACGTACAGCACCCGAAAACTCTCCATTGGCAGTCTTAGGAAGTGTCATAGCGACACTAACTACGTGTTCACCATTTTCGTTGAAGCCAAACCATTTACATACACCCGTAGATGACTCCTGCGCTTCTTTAACATCCTTCATATCACCGATACCGGGAGATGAAGTAAAGCCCGATGATGAAACAACGATATCACCATTCTTATCTATTACCTGAACCTCTACTCTTGATTTGTCCGAGAAACTATCGGTAAACTCCTTTGCCTTTTGCGCGAAAACCTCGTCGCTTCCGTCAACGTAAGGAGTAAAGTACGTCGTAACCGTTTCATTAGCATATCCCGAAAGATACGTAACTACGTAGTTGCGATAATATTCAACAACAAAGAGATAACACGAAGCAATAAGCACGAGAAGAACAAGTGCCGTGATAAGCAACGTATTTGTAGCCCATCGCTTTGTAATACCTTTAAGGACCTTCTTGTCCTCTTCATCCTTGTTACGACGCTTTCTGATAATAACCTTTTGGATTTTTTTCTTCGAATCGGTTCTGATCTCTTTTTCTTCCATTGCTTATCACCTGCCTTTCTTTGGCTTAAAGTTTTTATAGCATTAATTAATTTACATCCACTTGTATCCCATACCCCAAACAGTAACGAGATGTTTGGGTATAGACGGCTCATCCTCAACCTTCATTCTCAAGCGACGGATATTAACGTCAACAACCTTTTCGTCACCGAAGTATGATTCGCCCCATACCTCTTTGAGAATATCGTTTCTGCTGAGGGCCTTACCCGGATTAGTAAAGAAAAACTCAATAATCTGGAATTCAACCTGAGTAAGTTCAATAAACACACCGTTCTTTGAGAGTGTTCTGTTTCTGAGATTAAGCTCAAATGGATCAAGTATAATCTTATCGGCACGAACGGGCTGCTGAACAATCGGACGAGTATTCAAAGCAACTCTTCTGTAAACGCTATCAACACGGGCCATTAATTCCGAGGGAGAGAATGGTTTTGTTATGTAATCGTCGGCACCCATAAGAAGACCCGATACCTTGTCCATCTCCTGTGTCTTAGCAGTAAGCATAATAATACCAAGAGTACCGCTTATTCCTCTCAAGGTCTTACATACCTCGAGACCATCCACATTAGGCATCATAATATCAAGAAGAACAACGTCGAATTCGCCGTTTTTCTCTCTGTAAATATCCAAAGCCTGCTGTCCGTCGCAAGCCTCAGTAACATCGTAACCTGCACGCTTAAGAGTAATAGCTATAATCTCTCTGATTGCGGATTCATCTTCCGCGATGAGAACTCTTTTCATACTGACAACCTCTCTTAGTTCAAAGTAATAAATGATGATTCAACAATATTGTTGGTTATACCGAAGGTCTCACCAGCTTCGGTAATATCGTAGTAATAAGTGCCTTTATCCGAGGCGAATAATACCGCTTGGGAGTTAGCATCCGTTTCTGCAACGATATCCGCGGCATCGTATCGAATACTGAATAACTCATCGCCGATTAAAAGATTTTCCGGATCCCATAAGCAAAAATATAAAATATTCTGTACGGAATCATACTTAACGGTAACCTTATCTTCCCACGGGAAAGCAAATAAATAATTATCCATGGGATTCAAAAGGGTTTTGATTGTACTTACAGATGAATCACCTTTAGCGTTTGTCCATTCTATCATCGTAAATACCTGTACGCTATCACCCGTATTTACAGAAAGGGAATTTGCATCACCGTGAAGCGTAGCAAGAACGGGAATCTCATAAAGTCCGTCATCATCTATATCCTGAACGTTGATAAGAGAATTTCTCGCTGTAGTAAAAGCAGGATTAGAATATGCTCTGACAGGAACGGAAAGCTCACTATCCCAGTATATCATTTCGGTGAACTTCATTTTTTCACTTTTGATGCAGTCAATAAATATACGCGCACACTCGGTAGTTCCCGTCTCAGCAAAATCGCTGTATATTTTGGAAACCGAGAGAATATTACCATCTATGGCAACCTCACCGTACTTTGAGAAAACACCTTCATTATCAAGGGTAAAAAATCTCATATAAGATTTCCTCAGGTTGTCCGTATCGTCAATATATACAAGTGCAAGATCTGTTTTTCCGTCAGAATTAAAATCGAGGAAATTCTTGGCAACACCGTACTCATTACCTAACGAGGTTAAATTATACGCCGCATTACCGTTCTTAACCGGTTCAAAAATACTAACTATTCTCGTGGTCTGATTGTCCATCAAAGTCCAGCTGATAAAAATTTCTACAACGCCGTCATCGTTAATATCGATAAAGTGAATATCATATATACCATTGCCGGCACCCTTGATATCCACGGCAAGAGTCCACTCGTCATCGATATATTCCATCAAGGCAACTCGGACTGAGCCCTCCGTGCTTGAGTCTGAATAAAACACAAGAGCCTCTTGAACACCATCACCGTTCAAATCGTATCTAACAAACGACGTTTGATACTCACCGGAGACGGGAGCTTTAAGCTGAACCACGCTATCCTTCATTGACTTATAGAAGGCTTCAAGTATCTCGCCATTCTCCCCGCCCTGCGACGGCGGAGTCAACAAGCTCTCTACAGAAAAGAAATTAAGAGAGCAACCGGAAAATACAACTGCCATTATCAGAATCAGTGCTACTACTTTTATAATTTTCATATTGCCCTCCTAACATTAATTCTTACTTAGTGAATTACTTTGCCGTTACGTAAACAACGTACGTTCCGTAAACCCAACAATCAGGGCTATCGACAAGTACAGTAGCAGGAACTTCCTTACATTCACCCGGTTCAAATTCAATACCGGACAAATCAATTTCAACTGAAATTTTATCCTCAGTAATGTTGTCGATGGATGCCTGCTTACCTACGATTGCGATATTGGATAAACCTTTTACTGTGCAATCGATATTTTCAGGATTATTGACAACAACATCCTCTGATGAAACAGAGAAATACTCTTGAGTGTATCCCGAAAGATCAACCGAAACAACAAACTCTCTGTCATTGGGATCTATGGTATCGGGATCATCGTAATAGAATTCAAAGTCCGTATTATCGGGACTAAGCTTTCGGAAATCAATAGTACCGACGTAGTAGGTATCTATATTGGCATATTCATCCACAGACGTATCAAACTCAGCCTTATGAGGAGAGATAACGTACGCAAGGGGTGACGTATGATAAAACTCAGGTACGTTTTTAAAATAAACCGCAGTCTCGAGAACCTTTACCTTGAATACAGGAATCGTAAGAACAACGTTCCCGCTGAATTCCAAATACTTGAAATCGCTATTGCCGTTAATATCGACGGGAATTATCTGCGTTTCTGTCGAAAGATTGGAAATCAAAGGCTCGGTAAGTGTGTACTTGGTTACAACCTTATGAATTCTGTTGATTTCGGATGCAGGACCCGAAATATTCACCGTGTATTCAGAGAGATCAATAGCGCCGTAGCTGAAGCCCTCGCCAACAATCGGAGATCCATTGGTTATTATCTCGGGCTCGATGGTATATGAACGTCCCGTAACCATTTCATCAAAAAATACGTTTATTGTATTCTGTGAGGTTGAGTTGATGGTGTAACGTGTACTTCCGTCAACGGGCTCTGCCAAAAGCTGAAGGTTGTGGTCACCTGCTTTTTTTACGTTGTTGGTAAGTGCCTTTACAACGATATCATCCTTGGTCAAACCCGAAACCTGATACTTTTTACCGGTAACCGTAACATCAACGTAAAACTCGTTGTCGCCAAAAGATATAAGACCAAACTTTGATGAAACAGATTCATCAATAACAACCTTTACGTTTCTTATAACCTTCGTTGTCTGCGGGCTAACTGTTATAACAACTGCACACCAAATCACAAAAGACATCACAAGAGAGAATGCAAAAACAAATTTGTTGTTCTTAAATAAGGCGTTTACTTTACTTTTCTTCTTCAACCTTATTTACCTCCTTGTCTTTATTTTCCTTCTGGCGTCTGCCTTTATTACGCTTACTTTCATCTATAAGCTCATCGAGAAGCATCTCGCGAAGCTCACTTGAGCTAATGTTTCTTGTAAGGTTGCCATTTTTAGCAAATGATATATATCCGTTTTCTTCAGAAACGACAACCGCAATAGCATCGCTATGCTCCGTAATACCGATAGCGGCTCTGTGACGAGTACCTAATTCACTGTCGAGACCTCTGTTCTGTGTAAGAGGAAGAATACAACCCGCGGCGTATATCTTACCGTCACGAACAACAACCGCACCATCGTGCAAAGCGGAGTTTTTAAAGAACAAGCTGTTGAAAAGTTCAGAAGAAGAGGTGGCATCAACAATAGTACCTGTTTCAACGATATCCTTGAGGCTGTTTCTCTTTTCGAATACCACAAGAGCACCTGTATTGCTCTCACTCATTTCAACAGATGATTTACAGAAATCGTTAACAACCTCTTTGACCTCTTTTTCGTACTCTTCATCAGACTTGAAACTAAGGAACGGAATACCCTTTATCGACTGACCACCGAACTTTTCAAGAACCTTTCTAAGTTCAGGGGAGAAAAGAACAACAAGAATAATAAGACCGTTTTCAAAAAGTGTCGTCAACAAGAACAAACTTGCTTCCATTCGAAGGACACGAACGATAAAATATAAAACAAACAGGAAGCCGATGCCCTTGATGATTTGAGAGGTTCGTGAGCCTCTCATGAGTTTAATAGCTTCATATATGATAAAGGCAACGAGTATGACGTCGAGCAAATCAGAAGTAAAATTAAAGCTCATAAGCGCGCCAACAATCTTGTCAAAAAATATTTTGATTGATTCCATTATCCGAACTCCTTCCTTTTAGCTTGAACTTTCAGTATTTTATCCCAATATATAGAGTTATTATATCATACAAATTTACCAATTGCAATTTTATTTATTATATTTATTATAATAAATATATCTTTTTTTGAGGTTTTTTCAGACGGCGACAATCTTACTGCGCCTTTAAAGGTAGTTCCGTACGTTTCATGAGCCAATTTTGCACAATGGTATCCCCCTCTGACCGCAACAGAATTTTGTGCAAGTATTCCTGCAACCGTCTCACTGTGAAAAGCATTCACGTTAAAACTCACTACAGGACCGTATGCTTTTTTGTTCCCTCTGCGATAAAGCTCAACGCCCTCGATTTTTTTCACTCCAAAAATAATCTCTTCGCATATTTCATTTTCTATTCTCCGTATGGTTTCAACATCTCTTTTCATAACATATCTGACGCCTTCCCCGAGACCGCAAATACCGGGCACGTTCAACGTTCCGCTTTCCAAATATTCCGGGAACTGCTTCTTCTGCACAAGCGATAATGAACCGGTACCTGTCCCACCTGTAATTAACGGTTCAAAGGCTATACCGTTATGGAGCAGAGCACCCGTACCCATAGGACCCAACAGCCCCTTATGTCCCGGTATGCAAATACAATCAATTCCCATTGCTTTTACGTCAACGGGAATATGCCCCGCCATCTGCGCTCCATCCAAGAAAAACAAGGCTTCCCGACTATGCGCTATTCTTGCTAATTCCCTTATCGGCAACACGTCTCCGAATGCATTTGAAACCCCTGTTACAACACATAATTTCGTATTTTTCTTAAAGCATTTCTTGAAATTTTCTATTGTTTTTTCATCACTTTCATCTACATAAAAAACGTCGTATTCTATTACACCTTTTCCCTTCAGTTCCTCCATCGGTCTCGCTACCGAATTATGCTCGAGCGACGAAATAATCGCATGATCTCCGGGCCTTAAAACACCTTTAATCGCATAGTTTAATGCCTGTGTACAATTACCGGCAAAGGACACATACTCTTCACCGTACCCATTGAAAAATTCATTTAAAAGACATCGTGTTTCGAAGATTTTTTCCGAGGTTTTCACCGACATTTTATGTCCGCCTCTGCCCGGATTTGCACCGTAAAAAATCATTGAATTTGTTACGGAATCCACAACCGATTTCGGCTTCGGATAGCTTGTTGCAGCGTTATCTAAATAGATCATAATATATCCCCCAAATCCACCATACCCCGTACCTTTATACCGTTTTTACGCAGTATATCGAGGCACTTTTCTTCTATGTTATTCACATAAATAACATACCCGCAACCATCATCCTCGTCGGGGTGCGGATTGCGGGTTAAATAAGCTTTATAGCCATGCTTTTGGAGCAAATCGCGTCCCTTCATGGCATAGGTCACAGAAGCAACCTTTATACCTTTTTTGCTCATAAAATAACCCTTTCGTAAACAACTGTTTCTTGTACATAATATGTTATTTTTTCTACGTGGTTACGGGTAATACAAAGCAAAAAAGGGTCGAGTTCTCAAAAACTCGACCCTTTGGATTTAGATATATTAATCTTCTATTAGGCAAACACAATGAGCGGAAATACCTTCTTTTCTACCGGTAAAGCCCATTTTTTCTTCGGTGGTTGCCTTAACGTTAACACGATCAACCTCGACCATTAAAATGCGCGCAATATTCTCACGCATTTTCTCAATATACGGAGCCATTTTAGGTGCCTGTGCTATTACCGTTGCATCAATATTATTGACTCTATAACCCTTAGAGGATATCAGCTCTACTACTCTTCCGAGAAGCACAAGACTATCTGCCCCCTCATAAGCGGGATCGTTATCAGGGAAATGCTTGCCGATATCCCCAAGTGCCGCCGCACCTAAAAGACTGTCAGATATAGCGTGAAGTAATACGTCGGCATCAGAATGACCCAAAAGCCCTCTTTCATAAGGGATATCCACGCCACCGATGATACATCTTCTATCATCCGCAAAGGCATGAACGTCGTAGCCGTGACCGATTCTTAACATAAATCCACCTTATTTCACAAGATTTTCAAGACAAGCAAGCTTTACTGATACTGTAAGTACCTTAACTGCCTTGGAAAGCACTTCGGGTGTGGGGAAAGTAGGTGCAATTCTGATATTGCTGTCAGAGGGATCCTTACCGTAAGGGAACGTAGCACCTACGTTCGTAAGTACAACTCCTGCTTCCTTGCACAGCACACCAACTCTTGTAGCACTACCGCCTGTCACATCAAGGCTGATGAAGTAACCGCCATTAGGCTCGTTCCACTCTGCGATACTGAGACCCGCAAGATCACTGTTGAGAGTGTCAAGAACCGCATCAAACTTGGGCTTAAGGATTTTTGCATGGAGCATCATATGCTTTTTGATGCCGTCAACGTCCTTAAAAAACTTAACGTGACGGAGCATATTCACCTTATCATAGCTGATAGACTGAATTGTAAGTCTCTTGAGAATTTCCTTGATATTATCAACAGATGAAGCAAGGCATGCTACACCTGCACCGGGATAAGAAATCTTAGATGTAGAAGCAACCTCAATTACCATATTCTTATTCTTTTCGGGAAGAACGTCAAAGATGTTGATAAGATCGTCTGTTTTATCTGTAAGATCATGAACAATATAAGCATTATCCCAGATGATTCTGAAATCATCTGCGGCTGTATCGAGATTGGCTATTCTCTTAACCGTCTCCGCAGAGTAAGTGATACCCTGGGGATTGGAATACTTAGGAACACAGAACATACCCTTAACAGAGTTATCCTTAACTGCTTCCTCAATAGCATCCATATCAGGACCATCCGCTGTCATAGGAATATTGATCATCTCAATACCCAAGAACTGACAGATAGAAAAATGTCTGTCGTAACCGGGACAAGGACAAAGGAACTTAACCTTACCCTGCTGAGCCCACGGAGTAAAGCCCGCGCCCATATACATACACTGAGCAACGTAGTCAAACATAAGAGAAAGGCTTGAGTTACCGCCGATTATAACGTTCTCGGGCTCAACCTCAAGAAGATCTGCAAAGAGTTTCTTACACTCGGGAATACCGTCAAGAATACCGTAGTTACGCACGTCAAGACCTGACTCACACTTGAAATTGCCGTCATCAAGAACCTTGTTCATACCGTCGGAAATATCAAGCTGATCTGCACCGGGCTTACCACGGGACATATCTATATTAAGACCCTCTGCCTTTAATTTGTCATATTCTTTCATAACAGAATCGAGCTCTGCAAGAAGCTCTTCTCTGCTCATTTCGAGATAGGATTTCATCATGTTAATTCTCCAAAATTCTATAAATTAAAAGTCTGCTGTACCTGTCGTTCTGGGGAAGGGAAGAACGTCACGGATATTAGAAATACCCGTCATATACATAATGAGACGCTCAAAGCCGAGACCGAAGCCTGCGTGGTGTGTACCGCCGTAACGACGAAGATCAAGATACCACCAGTAATCCTCCTCGTTGAGACCGAGCTCTTTGATACGCTCCGTAAGAACATCAAGACGCTCTTCTCTCTGGCTACCACCGATGATTTCACCGATACCCATTACGAGAAGGTCTGCTGCAGCAACTGTCTTGCCGTCATCATTGAGTCTCATATAGAAAGCCTTGATTTCCTTGGGATAATCCGTAACGAAAACAGGCTTCTTAAATACAACCTCTGTAAGATATCTCTCGTGCTCTGTCTGAAGATCACAACCCCAATATGCCTTAAACTGGAAGTTGTCGTTATTCTTCTCGAGCTCCTTAACAGCATCTGTGTAGGTTACACGAGCAAAATCGGAATTTGCAACAGTAGTAAGACGCTCAATAAGACCCTTATCGATAAACTTATTGCAGAATTCAAGCTCCTGAGGACAGTTTTCGAGAACATAATTAATAACGTACTTGATCATATCCTCTGCAAGATCCATATCGTCAGTAAGGTCTGCGAAAGCAATTTCGGGCTCGATCATCCAGAACTCTGCTGCATGACGCTGAGTGTATGAACGTTCTGCACGGAATGTAGGACCAAAAGTATAAATCTTGCCGAAAGACTGAGCCATAATCTCGCCTTCAAGCTGACCCGAAACAGTAAGATAAGCGGGTTTACCAAAGAAATCCTCGGAATAATCAACTGCACCGTCCTCTGTCTTAGGAACATCATTAAGATCGAATGCAGTTACGCGGAACATCTCGCCTGCGCCCTCACAGTCGCTACAAGAGATAAGAGGAGTATGAGCATACATAAAGCCTCTCTCCTGGAAGAACTTATGAATAGCAAAAGCAGCTACTGAACGAACACGGAAAGCCGCAGAATAAGTATTTGCTCTGGGACGAAGATGTCCTACTGTACGAAGATATTCGAGAGTGTGTCTCTTCTTCTGTAAGGGATAATCGGGAGTTGACTCACCCTCAATAACAATCTCTGTAGCGTTGATTTCGAAAGGCTGAGCAGCATCGGGAGTAAGGATAAGATTACCCTTAACTATAACAGCCGCACCAACGTTTATTTTGCAAATCTCCTTGAAATTGGAAATCTTAGCATCCTCGAAAACAACCTGAAGTCCCTTAAAGCAACCACCGTCGTTAATCTCAAGGAAGCCGATTGCCTTAGATGCACGCTGTGTCTTCACCCATCCGCAAACTGTAATCTCGCCGTTTACGAACTGCTCTGCGTTTTTGTAAAGCTGAGCAATTTCAACTCTTTTCATAAAATTTATCCTCCAAACATCCGTAAAAGGATTTGAAATTTACTGCGGAGCCATAATACACGACCCCAAGATAAAAACATACGCATAGTATTATAACAAAACTGTCAAGATTTGTAAATATTATTTTACTACTAAGTGATAAAATTTTGAGATATTTTTATATTGTATTATTTTCATCTTTGTTATATAATATTTAATCGAAAATCATGAAGAACGGAGATGAATCCATGAAAAAGAAAAGCCTTGCTATTATCGGCGGTGGCGCGTCGGGTCTTGCGGCGGCTATTGAAGCTTCAGACAATAACCCGAATATCAGTATCACCGTATTCGACAGAATGGCTAAAGCGGGTAAGAAAATACTTGCTACAGGTAACGGCAGATGCAACTTTTCAAACGAGGATTTATCTCCCCGACATTTTTACGGCGACAATGAATTTTTGAAAAAGGTGCTCACCTCATCATATTCTGATGATGAAAGTTTTTTCCGAGAAATGGGTATGCTCACATATCACGAGGATGGTCGCATATACCCCCGCTCTCAGCAAGCCTCCGCTGTAAGAGACGCTCTGATTTATAAGGCAACGGAATCGGGTGTTTCTCTCGTTACGGAAACTGCAATAAATACAGTCAAAAAAACAGAAAAAGGCTTCGAAATCAATGGCGAAGTTTTCGATGCCGTTATTATTAGCGGCGGTGGTTGTGCCGCTTCTTCGCAAGGCTCGGACGGTTCATGCTACGCTCTCGCAAAGAGCTTTGGACACACCGTCACGCCCTTATATCCCGCCCTTTGCGGTCTTACTACCCCATCCAAAGATCTGGTCGTTTTAAAGGGTGTGCGATGTGAAGGCAAAGCAACACTCTTCTGCGATAACAAATATTGTGGCGAGGAAGCCGGAGAGATTCAATTCACCGATAAAGGCGTTTCGGGTATTCCCGTTATGAATCTTTCTCACCTCTGCGGTGACAGTAAGAATATCAAATTATTACTTGATCTATGCTCCGACGTCAACAGAGAGGATCTTTCACATCACATTAACGAAGCTAAAAGACAATCACCCGACAAAGAGACAGAAGACGTCCTCGCGGGTATAGTAAACAACAAGCTTGGGTTTGCGATAATGGGCAGAGCGGGATTAAAGGCTCACACCCCCATCGGTAAGCTTAAAGGTAATGAAATCAATAACCTTATAAACATCATGAAAGCCTTTGATATAGCGGTTACGGGAACTCGCGGATTCGAAAACGCACAGGTTTCAAGAGGCGGTATTTGCACCTCTGAAATTGATCCCGAAACCATGAAGTCGAAGATTTCAGACGGCTTGTATTTCGCAGGTGAGATACTTGATATTCACGGTGATTGCGGTGGATACAACCTTCACTTAGCATTTACAACAGGAAGAATTGCAGGTATATCTGCATCGGAATATTTGAAATAAGCAGGAAGCATTATGATTAGATTAAACGAACTAAAAATGCCTCTCGGTACTACCGAGGAAGAGGTAAAAAAAGCCGCTTGCAGGGTGCTTAAAATAAACGAAAGAGACGTTAAAGCCTTTTCTCTTGCAAGACGTTCTATAGATTCAAGAAAAAAAGATAATATTTTTCTCGTATATTCCGTTGATATTGAGACAGAACTCAACGAAGAAGATATAGTTGCACCCTTTCCTACAAACAAGGCAATAGTAACAGAAAAGTATAACTATCAGGTTCCCGAAGCCAAAAGAAATTTCAAGCTTCGACCCATAGTTGTGGGCTTCGGTCCCGCAGGTATGTTTGCCGCTCTTATACTTGCCAAGGCAGGACTCAGACCCATAGTACTTGAGCGAGGCGGTGCGGTGGATGAGAGAACTGCATCTGTCGATAAATTTTGGACGGAAAGAAAGCTTGACACCGAGTCAAACGTACAGTTTGGCGAGGGTGGTGCAGGTACATTCTCCGACGGTAAGCTTACTACCGGTATTAAAGATCCTCGTTGCAGAGAGGTTTTCTTAAAATTTGCAGAATTCGGCGCACCGGAAGAGATACTCTATTCCGCGACTCCCCATATTGGTACAGATAAGCTAAAGACTGTAGTTAAAAATCTTCGTGAAGAGGTTATAAGATTAGGCGGAGAAGTGAAATTCAACACAAAGCTCGTTGATATAATTACCGCAAACGGCTTCGTGCAGGGTATCAGTTACAAAAATCCCGACGGAAGCGTGACAGATGTAGAAACAGATGCGCTTATACTCGCTATCGGTCACTCTGCACGAGATACATTTGAGCTTGTATATAACAAAGGTCTCGAAATCACACAAAAGCCTTTCTCCGTTGGTACGAGAATCGAGCATCCTCAGGAATATATAAACAAGGCTCAATACGGTAACTTGTGGAATTCTCCCCTCTTACCTGCCGCAGATTATAAATTAGCCGCTCATCCGCCCCATGGCAGAGGTCTCTACACCTTCTGTATGTGTCCCGGCGGTACGGTAGTAGCCGCATCATCCGAGGAGGGCGGTATGGTTGTAAACGGAATGAGCGAATATGCACGTGATAAGGAGAACGCAAACTGCGCTCTTCTCGTTGGTATCGAACCGCCTTTTGATACAGAGCATCCCTTAGCGGGAATGTATATGCAGAGAGAAATCGAGCAGAAGGCATTCCGAATGGGTGGCGGAGACTACACCGCTCCCGCACAGCTTTTAGGGGATTTTCTTAAGAATCAAGCCTCAAAAAAGCTTGGCGCGGTTAACCCCTCTTGTCCTACGGGTGTTACAATGACAGACATTCGTCAGGTTTTACCTCAAAAGGTAACCGACACTATAGCAACCGCTATATATGAATTTGACAAGAAGCTTAACGGCTTTAATCTCTATGATGCGGTGCTTACTGCACCCGAATCACGAAGCTCGTCACCCATTAGAATCTGCCGTGACGAATTCTTCCAGGCAACGAGACTACGCGGTCTCTACCCTGCCGGCGAAGGTGCAGGCTACGCAGGCGGAATCGTATCCGCCGCCGTTGACGGCATCCGCTGTGCTGAAGCAGTATTAAGCGGAGAATACTAAGACAAAACACAACCCCGAGGATTTCCTCGGGGTTTGTTATTCACCTAAACTTCTTCAATATATCTTCTGTTTCAACAACAGATTTGATTGTACCGAACGATCTTCTTTGCTTTTCAAGATAATCGGAAACGGGTATTGTAAACACGTCTATATGTTTCTTATACACTACGATATCACCGAATTCGAGACCTATACCGTAATGCTCATTGACATTATACTCCTTCGTATGAGCGTTCTCATCTGCGGAATAAAGGTCTATAAACTCATTGATTTTACAAAGCAAGTCATACTGCGACCGAGAAGTCACGGTAAACAGCTCGTATGTTTTACGGCTGTTTTTCAAGAGAAATTCCGTTGTAAACATCGGCGGACCACCTTTAGTATCTACCGAAATTATTCTGTTTTCCAAAAGCTCCCAGGTTTTAACATTAAAGAAATAATACTCCTCACGCGGGTTATCCCGACTCATGGGAAATGCAATATTCTTTCTTCTGACCTTCTTATAAGACTCAACCTCACCAACATACCTGATACCCGAAAAGCCTTCAAACTCCTCATACAAGGCTATGTGCTTAACAGGAAAATTATATTTGGATATAAACTTAGCAGGCACGTGGTAGTTGTTCTTCGAAAGATTAAATTGCAGTTGCTCTTCCGAGCGCACCGTACCGACCATTACGTTTCTGTCGGTAAAAATAGCGGTTTCGTCTTCAACGGAAGATTTCTTCCTAAATCCAAAGAAGGATTTCAAGCGGTCAATAAGACCTTTCAAGCCCTTCCTTTTAGTCATCAATCCGTCTCCTTATATGCATTTAATTCTGCAAACTTCTGTTGCATAGTAGGATTATTCTTGGTAAGGCGCTTGATAGAGAGCTCCTCTGCCTTATTATTGGCAAGACGAAGATTATTCTCTGATGAAAGAAGTGCGTCCTTTGTCTTCTGAAGATGGTCTATGGTCTTATCAATTTCATCTATCGCCTTTTGGAATTTCTCACTTGCGAGACGATAGTTTCTACCAAACTTGTCCTTAAAATCATTCATTTCTTCTTCGAAGCGAGTGATGTCAATATTCTGATTCTTAATTACCGCAAGCTGTTCTCTGTACTGAAGAGAGTTGAGTGCGGCATTTCTGAGAAGTGTAATAAGCGGAATAAAGAACTGTGGTCTAATAACGTACATTTTCTCATACTTGTATGAAACGTCAACGATGCCGGAATTGTAAAACTCATTATCCTCTTCAAGAAGAGAAACGAGAACGGCATATTCGCAATTCTTCTCTCTTCTGTCCTTATCAAGCTCCTTGAAGAAATCCTCGTTTTTATGCTTTGTTGCGGTAGTCTCGTTCTGATTTTTCATCTCAAACATAATAGAGATAAATTCAACTCCGTCAGGAGAATACTCTCTGAAAATGAAATCCCCCTTACTACCCGAGCGAGCATCGTTATCCTTTTCAAAATATGCGTTCTGAAAGCCCGTGGCACGGAGCTTATTAAACTCAATTTCGCAATGCTGCTCTAAGCTCTCGCCTACCATTTTAGTTGATTGTTTAGCTTTGAAATCCTTATAATAAGCGATTTGTTC
The DNA here is from genome assembly GCA_045606645.1 of Acutalibacteraceae bacterium. GTDB lineage: Bacteria > Bacillota > Clostridia > Oscillospirales > Acutalibacteraceae > DTU089. Next base: position 96,287 of record JAZUSK010000029.1, read on the forward strand.
ATCCTTAAGTTTCAATTCCGCTGCGTGGGTTTCCTTGATATTCTGCTCCTTAAGAAGCTGTTCCTTTTTAGCAAGGTCAAGCTCGTTTGAAAGAGACATAATCTTGGATTCCTTCTCTTGAACAGCAGTCTTCACCGCAAGATCCGCCTGGGTTTTAGCTAACTGAATCTCGCCCTTAAGACGTTCGATTTCCTTATCCTTTTCGGCTAATTCCCTTTCCTTTTCGGATATAGTCTTAGTAACGGCTATTTCAACTGCATTGTTTTTATCATTTTCGATAGCCTTTTCTCTTTGGGCTATTTCTTTATCAAATTCATGGTCTCGTACCTGCTTAAGTATGGCGGCATATCCCGATTCATCTACTTGAAATACCTCTCCGCACTTGGGACATTTTATTTCCTGCACAATACCAACTCCTTTTATTTATAACTAAATAATAAAGATATTTTTACTTTATGTCAACTGTTAGGGAATAATTGACACAAGGGGCTGTTTTTGTTATACTACACTCCATGAGGTGATTATATGCAGAAGAGAAAGATCATGTATCTTGACGTGGCAAGAATCATAGCTACAATAGCGGTTCTTATTATCCACGTATCAACCATGCAACCCACGCTCAACAGCTTCGGTTACGAAACAAGTGAGTGGGCTACACTTATTATCATGTCCAACGTATGCAAGTGGGCGGCGCCCGTATTCTGCTGCATAAGCGGTGCGTTGTTCCTTGACCCCGACAGACGAGTACCTACGAAAAAGATTTACACTAAATACATCCCCCGTATTGCCGTTGGATTGATTTTCTGGGCAGCTATGCAGTACATTACACTTATCGTGCTAAACGGCAAGGAAATGACAAAGGCAGAGTTTATTAAGGGTGTATTCAGCGGATACTACCATCAGTGGTATCTGTTTATGATAATCGGTTTCTATATTCTCGTGCCGATTGTCCGCAAAATTACCGAGGATAAGAATCTTACAAAGTATTTCATTGCAGTTTGTCTTTGTATGACTTTCATTCGTCCCTTCCTACAGCAACACCCGAAATTGGATTGGACGACAGCCGCAACGGGCAAGATGTTTATGTATCTCCCCGGATACCTTGCATATTTCCTTTTAGGTTACTATATCAACAAGTTTGATTTCAGTAAGCTTCTTAAGGTTTTCGTTTATATCGGTGGTGCCGCATCCTTCTACTATACCGCCGCAGAAACTGTAAGAGTTTCGAGAGAAACGGGCGTTTACTATCAAGACCTCGTTCAGTACAACTCCCTCACAATACTCATCCAGGTTCTTTTCGTATTCATTTTAATTAAGGACGTTTGTAGTAAGATAAATTTCGGTAAACGCTCCGAAAAGCTTATCTCCACAATATCTAAGGATACCTTCGGTATCTATCAGATGCATCCCATTGCAATTTTCGTATTCTATGAGTTTGGAAAATTCTCATCCGCCTCTATCCCCGGTATTGAGATTCACCCCATAATCGCTGTACCTATATTCCTTGCCCTTACTTACGTTTCCTGCGAAATCGTATCCCACGTTCTCAACAAGATACCGCTCGTTAAAAATTATCTTGTATAAAACAAATTATAAAAAGCCGTCGGCAATCTGCCGACGGCTTTGCTTTTATTAATTAATCAAGGAAGTCGCGAAGCTTCTTTGAGCGAGAGGGATGACGGAGCTTTCTGAGAGCCTTTGCTTCGATCTGACGAATACGCTCTCTTGTAACGTTAAACTCTTTACCTACCTCTTCGAGAGTCTTGGGATTACCGTCCTCAAGACCGTAGCGAAGGCTTAATACTCTCGCCTCTCTTGCTGTAAGTGTCTTAAGCACGTCTGCAAGCTGCTCTCTCATAAGAGCCATAGACGCAGCATCAACGGGTGCCTGAGCATCATCATCAGGAATAAAGTCACCAAGGTGGCTGTCTTCCTCTTCACCGATAGGTGTCTCGAGAGATACGGGCTCCTGAGCTACACGAAGAATCTCACGAACCTTATCAACGGGCATATCAAGTCTCTGCGCAATCTCTTCTGCCGTCGGGTCTCTGCCATTCTCGTGGAGAAGCTGACTGTTAGTCTTCTTAACCTTGTTGATGGTCTCTACCATATGAACAGGAATACGGATCGTTCTCGCCTGATCAGCAATAGCACGTGTGATAGCCTGACGAATCCACCAAGTAGCGTAAGTAGAGAACTTAAAGCGCTTAGTATAGTCAAACTTATCAACAGCCTTAATAAGACCAAGATTACCTTCCTGAATAAGGTCGAGGAACTGCATACCTCTGCCAACGTATCTTTTTGCGATACTAACAACAAGACGAAGGTTAGCCTCTGAAAGACGACGCTTTGCCTCGGGATCATTTTCAGAAATACGGATAGCAAGGTCGATTTCTTCCTCAGATGTAAGAAGCGGAACTCTACCGATTTCCTTAAGATAAACCTTAACTGGGTCATCGATTGCCACGTTCTTTGCATCAACGGGTAAATCGTCTTCATTTGTCTTAGTTGACTCGATATCGAATGACAATGCATCAAGCATTTCGTCGCCGATCTCGTCGATAATCTCTATGCCGTTTGTTTCAATAAGCTCATAGAGTTTTTCGATATCGTCAACGTCGAAACCTTCGATTTCAAGAATAACGTTGTCAATATCGTGGGTTGCCAATTTGCCGCTAACCTTACCCTTATCAATAAGAGCCTTGACCTGCGGTTTTTTCTCCCAACCTTCCATTAATATCACCTTTCTCTTACGGGCACGTCCACGCACCCATTAATTTACTCATCCTTATTGAGCGAACTAAAAAACGCCAAAAAACTATCATCGCTCATCTGAGAGGGATCAGAAGTCTCCCTCTTGCGTTTTTCTTCTTCAAGAACGTTAAGACAATCTTCACATTCCTTTACGGTATTAGATACCATTGATTGCCTTGACAGAAGCCGCGCTACCGCGCCGGTTTCGTCAGAGGTAAGGAATTGAGATAAATGAGATATGTCGATACTCTCTCTGTTCTCTAATCTCTCTGAGACAATCTCAAATATACGTTTATTAACAGGGGTAAAGAATATGTCACTCTTAAGCCTGTCCTTGAAGCTATTGTAAAATGAGCCGTTATTAAGAAGGGTTATGAGGATTGTATCCTCTGCCCTTGCGGCTCTCATATTTTTGACCCTTTGCGGGTCAACGTTTTTCTCCATTTCCTGCGCCTTCTTCTGCGCATCGGAAAATTCGGTTTTGGCTTTTCTGTAGTGCTCACGCTTAGCCGCTTCCTTGATATGCTGAAGGATAGCATCCTTGCTTACGCCCAATTCATCAGAAAGTCGCATTGCATACACGTCTCTTCCGAGAGCATCGGCGCTTGCAAGGAAGGTCGCCGCCTCACGAAGAAAATTGACCTTACCGTCGGGAGTATCAACGTCATATTTTGAACGAATTACGGATAACTTGTATTCCGTATCGTTGTCTGCTGTATTAAGGAGCTTCGCAAAGCTCTCCTTACCGTGAGTTCTGATTATTTCATCGGGGTCTTTTCCGCCCTGAAGTTTTATAACCTTAACTCTTATGCCGGTCTTGGAAAACAAGTTAATAGCGGCTCTTACCGCCTTCTGCCCCGCTTCGTCGGAGTCGTAGCAGAGCGCCACCTCATCCGCATATCGGGATATAAGACTTACCTGCTCGGGTGTAAGGGCGGTGCCGAGACCTGCTACGGCATTTTCAAACCCTGCTCCGTGAAGAGCGATAACATCCATATAACCCTCACAGAGGATTATCTTTCGCTCGTTGCCATTCTTAGCAAAATTAAGAGCAAAAAGCTCGTTACTCTTCTTATATACCAAAGTATCAGATGTATTGATATACTTAGGTTTACTGTTATCGAGGACTCGTCCGCCAAAGGCTACTACGTTTCCTCGCAAATCTATAACCGGGTACATAACCTTGGCTCTGAAGGCATCGTAATAATAACGTTTACCGTTCTTATCACTGTATCTTAAAAGATTGGCGGCTACAAGCTCGTCTCTCTTAAAGCCCTTTTCACGAAGATGATTTTCAAGAGCGTGCCAATCATCGGGAGCGGCACCGAGACCGAAATGCTTTATCATCTTCAGCGGCACGTTTCTGCGCTTAAGATAGTCAAGCTGCGCTTTACCGTTTTCAGAAAAGAGAGTCTCGTGATAAAATCTTGCCGCTTCTCTGTTAGCCTCGTAGATCCTGCGCCTCAGATTAGAGGTCGTATCGTCCGCTCTGTCATCGGGCATCTTTAAACCAGCTCTGTCTGCGAGGAATTTAACCGCCTCAATATAATCAAGATTCTCTATATTTCTAACGAAATTTATAACGTCGCCACCTGCACCGCAACCGAAGCAGTAGTATGATGCGGTTTCGGGATAAACGGTAAATGATGGTGTTTTCTCGTTATGGAAAGGACACAAGCCCGTAAGGGTGCGACCTCTTCTGCGGAGCTCCATATAGCCTGAGATAACTGATTCTATATCGTTGCTGTCGCGCAGTTTATCAATAAAATCATCAGTAAATCGCAATGCCATATAATCACCTCCGCATAAAATTAAACCTTATAATCAGTCATTCCAGGTCTTAGGAATAAACAAATCAGAGAATCGCTTAAGACAATAGCTGTCCGACATACCTGAGATATAGTCGCAAGCGGCACGCTCAGGACCTTCTCTCTTAGCGATCTCATAATAAAACTTAGGCATTTCTATGGGGTTACGGGAATAATATCTGAACAACTCCTTAACCATACTTTCTGCCTTACCCTCTTCGCTCTTGCAAACGGGGTTAGTATATACGTACTTAAACATAAACGCGTGAAGCTCATCGAAAGCGCCTTTAACCTCGGCGCTCATCTTAAGCTCACTGTCTGTATTTTCAATAGCAGACATAACCATTGTATTGATTCGCTCCGCCTTATTGAAGCCGAGAGCCATACGAATCTCAAGAGGGATATCGTCCTCAGAAAGAACGCCGCCGCGACAAGCATCGTCAATATCGTGGTTAATATAAGCTATCTTATCGCTGAGCTTTACGATTCTACCCTCGAGGGTATCGGCCTCCTTACCTCTTGTGTGACAAAGAATGCCATCGCGAACCTCGTATGTAAGGTTAAGCCCTTCGCCATTGTTTTCAAGAGTATCTACCACTCTGAGACTCTGCTCAAAATGTGTAAAGCCTTTCTCATAAATAGAAGCAAGGGCTCTCTCACCCGCATGACCGAAGGGCGTATGACCAAGGTCATGTCCGAGAGCGATAGCCTCTGTCAGATCCTCATTAAGAGAAAGTGAGCGAGCAATAGTTCTTGCTATCTGGGAAACCTCGAGAGTATGAGTAAGACGGGTTCTGTAATGAACGTTATCAGGAGCTAAGAAAACCTGCGTTTTATCCTTAAGACGACGAAAGGCGGAACAATGGAGAATCCTGTCGCGGTCACGCTGATAAGCGGTCCTGACGGGACATTCATCGATAGTAACTTTTCTGCCTTTGGTATTCTCGCAAAGCATTGCGAACTGAGAGAGTGTATCGCGCTCTCTTTTCAAGGTATTAAGTCTAATATTCTGATCCACTGTTTCACCTCTCGGGAATATTCTTTTCAACTTCTATATACTAATACAGTATTTTTTCAAAAAACCCTCTTTTTTAAGCAAAATTCTTTATTTTGCCGCTACAATTTCATCAATTACGGTAAAATCAAGCTTACCGTTAGTCAGATCCTTGAGTTTTTTGTCGAATGCAGCTCGAGTATCCTGCTCGATTCTGAATGTAAGAGAAACATTCTCGGCGAAGTCTGTATCACTCACTACACCGCCCATATCACGGATAAGCGTCTCTACCTTTCCGTAGAAATTGTAATCACAGACGATATTGCACACGAACCACGGAACGAGTGTAATAATCTCCGCCGCATCTACACCCAGCTTTGCAGAATGGGTATATGCTCTGACAAGACCGCCGCCACCGAGAAGTATTCCGCCAAAATATCGGGTAACGACAACAACGCAGTCGGTAATACCCTCCTGCGTAATAACATTAAGGACGGGCATACCCGCAGTACCTTGCGGTTCACCGTCGTCCGAATATCTTTTTATAGAGCCCTCTCTGAGAGAATAAGCATATACGTTATGGGTAGCATCCCAGTGCTTCTTCTGAATTTCTGCAATAAAATCAAGGGCATCCTGTTCATTTTTTACGGGTTTCGCATAGCCGATAAAACGGGAACGTTTAACAACGTATTCCTCCGCCGCAAAAGCGCCTAAGGTTTTATACGACTCCATAACTACACCTCCGAATAACGCAAAAAGCCGGTGATAACTCACCGGCTTACTAAGCATAAGAAAAATTACTTAGAGAGGTTATATTTCTTATTGAATCTGTCAACACGTCCACCTGTATCTACAAGCTTCTGCTTGCCTGTAAAGAAAGGATGACACTTAGAGCAGATATCAACACGCATACCGTCCTTTGTGGAAGCTGTATCAAGCACAGCACCGCATGCACACTTAACCTGAGTTGCGCCGTATTTGGGATGAAGTCCTTCTTTCATTTTGTTCACCTCTTTAATCTTTGTAACACATTAGCGTAAGCATATTATCATAAAGCGAAGAAAAAAGCAAGTCTTTTTTTCAAAAAAGTTCAATAAAACACAAACAATTCTTATTTATTAAAAATCTTATTGATTTTGACGCTTGTAGTGGTAAAATATACTTATATTGATACAGTTATCGGGTGGTGAATATATGAAATCCAATAAAGTCAAATTTCTTCTTTGTTGCATAGCTTATCTCGTTACCATTATTTTAGACCTTTTATTCACCTATATCGCAACTCCTAACCTCCTTCTCGAGGGAAATCCCCTCTTCAATATGATGGACTTCGGTTGGAGCGGACTTATTATACTTAACGTTGTTACTTTTATTGGGTATATACTTATGGCGTGGTACGCATTTATAAAATACAAGCGCCCCATTACCGACGAAACTGATATGAAGAGATACCTTGCTAAAATCAACTACGGCGACGCAGACAGCTACGTGCCTATGATGTGGAAGCTACCGAAAAACTGGGCACCGCAGACTGCTTGCCTTTGCTGGTCGATAGTATGTGTTCTCCCCTTCTGCAGAATGATAATCGTACTGGAATGGTTCCTTATGATTATCGGCTTTAGGAATATTGTAACGGAAACCTTCTTCACCATAGTCACGCTTTTCCCCATGGGCAGAATAGATATTGTACTTGCCGTAATCGGTGCATGGATACTTTCATTCGTATGGATCAAGAAAGAGTTTAAAGCGAATCTGGAAGAGATAGAAAGTAGAAGAAAATAGATTTTTTATCAATTAAATAAACAATGTATAGCAACACGGCAAGCTGATGTCGGGTTGCTATTTTTTATCACAGTAACACGACAGAATTCTGCACAAATCAACATATCTGAATTTGTGCAACCCTACAAATCTCCAAAAAAATCAAAAAATACTGTAAAAATCATGTTGCCTTTTGAAATTTTTGTCATATATAGATAGACGGACAAGATATAAAATGCCTACAGAATATAACCGCCTTATATACATTGCTTGACAATTATCATTTCAAGCTATTATATTAGAGATAATAGGAGTCAATGTATGCCATACACAAGACAGAAGATCGTGCCTATATTAGTTTTAGGGTTTTGAAGTAATTGTTTCTTATTAATAAGGAGATGAATATAAATGCATCGAGCGATTTTTACAATTTTTATTATGTTTCTTCTTTCTGTGACAGCATTTGCGGCAGACGGCGGCTTTGAGACTGAGGAAATCTCCGGTGCAGAGAAAGAGCAGTTATATGAAACATGTGATATAGCTATTTTACCGCAGGAACCCACTAAAAGAAGAATTAAGCAATTTGATGTGTATGAGGACGGCTCGTTTGCAGTTGTCAGCAGAAAGTGGACAACTATATATGTAAGCGTTTACAATGAAAATGCTGAGTATCAATATGGTTTTTCCTTTACATCTTATGGTTCTGTGGCTGTGGAGCTCCAATCTGATTCGGTTCTTGTGTATGACGTACGAAGTGATACAATTACAGAAGTTAATTCTGGTGGAGAGATTGTTGATATTGTAAATGTGTTAGATACACATGAAAACAATCTATACAGTAATGACTTATTACATAGAGATAGTGTTCAAACAGGCGATAAAACATATCGCTCAGAAGATAAATCACTTATCTTTTCAGGATGCTCTCGTCTTGTTGTTGAAGATGATGACGGTAATGAAAAGGTTTTATACGAGGTGGATCCACCGACTAAAATTGAGAAGATCAGAAACTGTTTTATAATACTTGTTTTTATTATTTTGTTTATAAGAGCTTTTAGAATTATCAGAAGGCAGTCTATTTTTGTTAGATAAAAACCACAGATAATGATAAACCATGGAAAGTTTGAGATTGGAAGCCGTCAATCATAGAGCCGTCCCTTGTTTTTCGTCCCCTAATTTTTTATGTGAGGTGGATTGTATGTTACGTACGTGTATTAGTTTAGTATTGATTATCTGTTTTTCCGCTCTCGGAGTTTTTCTTATACGAAAGAAGATGAAAAAGAAATTTCTCGTTTATGCGTTTTCCGTATTGTGGTGTGTATTGATAGTTTTTCTGACGTCCGCTTTCCCGGTGGAAAATGCTTTCGTAACTTTTGATTCACCTGAGGAAGCCGTGCGTTATGCATCTCGTGGTACGTTGGATGAGATAATATACGGCGAGGATTCGTGTTTAGGATTTAGCTCTATCCGAGAAGGAGAGAGCGAGATCGCGTACGTTAAAAAAGCAGAAAACGGTTACAAGCTATGCGGACTGTTATCTGTTAATAAGATTTCACATATTAAGAATGATAAGATTATTCTTAACGTATATAATGTGCGAAACACCTCGGACTACTATATTTCTCTCAATTTTATGTTTGTAGGAAATAAGGAAGTTGAGTTTTATGACAGTAAGGGTGAACTAATCGAATGCGAAGTGAATCCCGTCAAAGCATCACCATTTTCATGGGTTTATCTTAACGAGTTTTCCGATGATTATTATATGGTGTTAAATGGTGAGAGAATAGATTTTTAGATCGTTTAACCAATGGCTCTGTGATTTGCCCGATTGTATAATCGGTAGAGTAGGAGGATTGTTATGGCAAAAATAAAGAACAAAAAATTATTTGTAACAATTGTGTCATTGATCGTTGTAGCCACGTTGAGTGTACTGTTTTTCGGCTATTGGGTTATGTATTCGGTTATTGAATTTCTTACTGATCCTTTTCCTGTTTATGAAACAACCAATATAGAAGATTATAGAGTGGTACGCGGAACAGATAATGAGGACAAAGCCAAGTGGTTACTGGAGTTTTTTCCGTATGAAATCAAAGATTATTTCGAAGACGTGACGTACTCTTTCAAGGCACGAAAATGCGGTGTGTATTCTTTTGAGGCATATCTTGAATTTACGATATCAGACAAGGCTCAGTATGATGAATATATCAAGAGCGCAATTAAATGGCGAATAGGACAACCTTTTGAATATGATCCGGCATATACAGAATACCTTATTTCTGATGTTATTCAACCAAATTTTTCCGTTGATGTTTTGAAGAGTAACCGCGTATTGTATCAAGGAAATGAAAAAAACTTTGATATTGATTACTGCGATGTTCGTAAAATCTTATGCAACGCAGAAGAGCAAAGAGTGATTTTTGTCGCTATATGTGTTGATCACGAAGGTTTTACAAGCACAGAACTTTACAGCACTTTTTTTGAAAGATTTGATATCCACCCCCGTGAGTATGCCGCTCCGAGATATCATTGTTACTCTGAGATAAAAGGGAAAACCGAAACGACTGAAGCTTCGTGATAAGAAGAGAAGCGGCTCCGTGATTGACGGATAATTTGAGGCCATCTCTGACGGTAAATTTTTTCGCCGTCAGAGATGTTGTTTATCAACCACAAGCGAAGCATATAATCGCGTCGCAGACCCGAAATTTTGAATTTTGAATTTTAAATTTCACATTAAAAAGAGCACCCTCTCGGGTGCACTTTGTGTTCATTATTTACCAAAGCTTTTCGGGATAAACGCCGTCGTCAACGAGAGCCTGAACAGACTTCACAACGTCGGGCTTATCTTCCTTATATGTAACGCCGAACCATTTATCCTTAGTCTCGAGAACATCTACTGTGCACTTACCTTCTTTGAGCAAGTCGCGAACGAGGAAGGGCAAGAAGAATTCGGACTTAAGAGGATTATTGGGAACTTCATTCTTAAGGAACTCAATAAGATATGCTTCGATCTCATCTATTACAGATGCAGGGAAGCACCAGCAGTTCATAGAGCAAAGAACATCCTCGGGAAGAGCAGTCCAATTCTCCTCGTCTTCGGTATAGCTGATCTTACCGTCTACCCTCTTTATCTTCGTGCGCTCCACAACGTCTATAAGCTGACCGTTAGCGTCAACCTCGCACACGCCACGTGAAACTGTACCGTTATCGGTAAGGGTATTTTTGAGATAGTAGCCTGCCATAGCAAACTTATATGTATCGCCGCTAAAATCAGTTCTCTCTATCCAGTTAGCAACAGTCTCGAATGCACCTCTGCCGTAGAAGTCATCGGAGTTAATAACCATAAAGGGCTCGTTTACCACACCCTTACAGCAATATACCGCGTGAGCAGTACCCCAAGGCTTAACTCTCTCTTCGGGACAGGTAAAGCCCTCGGGGAGCTTATCTGTGCTCTGGAAAACGTATTCAACCTTGATATGCTCAGAAACCTTATCGCCGATAACCTCGCGGAAGAGCTGCTCGTTTTCCTTCTTAATAATGAAAACAACTTTATTAAAGCCATTCTTGAGGGCATCGAAGATTGAATAATCGATGATGATGGAGTTGTCGGGACCAACGGGATCGATCTGCTTAAGACCGCCGTAACGACTACCCATACCCGCCGCAAGAATTACTAATGTTTTATCCATTTTTAACCGACCTTTCGATTAATTATTTTTATAATCATATCACATAAAAACACTTTTGTCCAGCATATAACGCCTTGCAAGAATAAATTGGGTGAAAAGCACCGGAATATGCCGGCTTGAGGCAGATTCGGATTGTTATTGTCACCCTAAAACTTTGTTGACATTTTCTGTGATTTTCATATAATGGTAGTAACTATTTTTTCAGGTGTGTATTATGACTAAAATTATCATGTCTCTTTTTCTCAAAAACAAAAATCCCGAAAACGCATCCGACCGCGAAAGTTACGGCAAGGTCGCAGGTATAGTGGGAATTGTATGTAATATAATTCTCAGTATTATGAAATTCGTTGTAGGTACTATTTCCAACAGCGTTGCTATTACAGCCGACGCTACCAACAACCTTTCCGACGCAGGGTCGTCGGTGGTTACCCTGGTCGGATTTAAGATGTCCGAGAAGCCTGCCGACAGAGACCATCCGTACGGTCACGCCCGCATAGAGTACATAACAGGACTTATTATTTCATTCATCATCCTTCTTATTGGTTTTGAGATTTTCACCTCTTCTGCAGAGAAGATATTCAAGCCCGAAGAGAATCAGTTTAATATTGCAACGGTGGTAGTACTCGTTGTTTCTATTTTAGCAAAGCTTTGGCTCGGCTTATTCAACAAAAAGTTGGGTAAGATGATAAAATCAAAGGCGCTCATAGCAACCGCCGCAGACAGCAGAAACGACAGTATTGCTACAACAGTTGTTTTAATTTCAACGTTGATTTCACACTTCTTTGGCATTAACCTTGACGGTTATATGGGTGTAGCAGTAGCTATATTCATTCTCGTATCGGGTATCGGTCTTGTAAAAGAAACCGTAAGTCCCCTTCTCGGTCAGCCGCCCTCAAAAGAGATATACGAAAAAATCGAAAAGAAAATGCTCAGTTACGAAAACGTTCTCGGTGTACACGACCTTATGGTGCACAGCTACGGCCCCGGCAGCTACTTTGCATCGGCACATATAGAAATGGATGCGCGAATCAACGTGCTCGTATGTCACGACATAATGGACAATATCGAGCGTGATTTCTTAAGCGATGAAAACATCCACCTCGTAGTACACCTTGACCCGACGGTTCTCGACTGCGAGGAAACAAACGAATTAAAGCAGATGGTTGCTAAAATCCTTTACGATATTGATCCGATCATCACGTTCCACGATTTCAGAGTAGTTACGGGTGACCAGAACAAAAACGTTCTCTTTGACGTGGTAGTTCCTCCCGAATACAAATATGCCGACATCCAGCTTATCGATATGATAAAAAACCGCGTAAAGGAAGCCGGTGAAGGCAAGCTTTACGCAGTTGTGGTTGTTGATAAAAGCTATGGTGAGCTTACTGACGAGGATTAAATCACAGAATAATACAGATAAGACCGCTACATCCGTCATTTATTATTCGTTCAAGAGTTTCTTGAATCTTGCCTCGTGCATCTACGGGCATATGGCACAGCTTGTTACGAAGACCCTCGTTCACCAATTCATTTAATGATTTACCGAAGATATCAGACTCCCATATTTTATGGGGGTCTTCTTCAAACCCATCAAGCAGATATTTAAGCAATTCTTCAGACTGGCTCTCCGTTCCTACTACGGGAGCCACTTCTGTTTCTATACAGGTTTTCAGCATATGTATAGACGGTGCCGATGCGGCAAGGCGTACTCCGTATCTGCCACCCTGCTTCACTATCTCGGGTTCCTTCAAGGTAAGCTCATCTATATCGGGCATAACTATTCCATAGCCCGTTGCCTCCACCTCATCGAGAGCGTGACGAACCTTGTCGTACTTTTTCTTTGTATCTGCAAGGTCTTTAAGACAAGTAAACAATTCCTCCTCATCATTGATTTCAAGTTCGGTCTGCTCGTGGATGATCTTGTATAACAACTGCGGTGAAAGAGTTGCCTTTATCTCGGCACAGCCCTTACCCAGGTCGAGATTGCATATCTCCGCAGAAGAAATATACTCATTGTCACTGAATCCGTCTATCATAATCGAGATATCGCCGACACAATTTATTTCCGCAGCCTTTTCTTTTACTGTATTTGTAAGCGCAACTCTTAACCAATGATCTCTTTTAAGGTTAATCACCCAACCCGGTAGATCAATACCAATCTCACTTACAGGAAAACGGAATAAAATAGCACTGAGAACGTCTTTGATCTGACCCTCGTTCATCTCTGCACAATTCACGGGTAAAACGGGAACGGAATATTTAAGACTGAGACGAGCCGCAAGAGAAATAGCATTTTCGGAATATGGTTCTGTGGAATTTAGGAGCATTACGTAAGGCTTGTTGATAGCCTTTAATTCCTCCACTACCCTTTCCTCTGCTTCCTCGTATTCATATCTCGGAATATCACTTATGGTACCGTCGGTAGTTACCACGAGACCTATGGTAGAATGCTCTGTTATAACCTTTTGAGTACCGATTTCCGCCGCCATATTAAAGGGAATCTCCTCTTCAAACCAAGGGGTTTTCACCATTCTCGGATGATCATCCTCAACGTATCCGAGAGAGCTGGGTACGATAAATCCGACACAATCAATCAAACGTACGTTAAGTGATGCATTATCAGGCAAATCCACCTTAACAGCATCCTCGGGGATGAACTTCGGCTCAGTAGTCATAATAGTTCTTCCTGCGGCAGATTGGGGCAACTCATCCTGTGCGCGCTCTCGCTTGTATTCGCTATCTATGTTAGGTATCACAAGAGAGTCCATAAATCTTTTGATGAAGGTTGACTTACCCGTCCGCACAGGCCCGACAACACCGATATATATATCACCGCCCGTCCTTGCCTCAATATCCTTGTAAATGCTTGTTTCTGTCATAAATATACCTCCATTATGAGAGCTTTCTTCACAAAATACTATGACAGACAGACGAGTTTTATAACTAAAAAAATTTTTCATACCCGTTATAATTTGACATAAGACGAAATAAGTATTATAATATAAATTTATAAGAAGTTGTAAGGAGTGTATTTATGTTACTTAATATTACCCCCAGCTATGAGGTAGCCGACGTTTTCGGTTCCTTCCTCGAATCCTTTAAGATAGGAAGCGTATTCCCCTACTTCCTTGCTTTAGTTACCGCCGTTATCTGCGGTGCGGCAATCGGTGTAGAAAGAACTCTTCGCCAGAAAGAGGCAGGCATCAGAACACATATTATCGTTTGTCTCGGCTCAGCACTTATTATGATAGTAAGTAAGTACGGTTTCTTCGATCTTATGAGCCTTTCCGACAGCGTTAAGCTTGACGGTGCAAGACTTGCGGCTCAGGTCGTTACGGGTATCTCCTTCCTCGGTGCAGGTATCATCGTTTACAAGGGTACCGTTAAGGGTCTCACAACTGCGGCAGGTGTGTGGACTACTGCGGGTATCGGTCTTGCGGCAGGTGCAGGCATGTACGGTATAGCGGTTTACGCAACACTTATTCTTCTCGTGGTGCAGATCGTTATCCACCGTATTCTTCCCGTTGAAAACACAAGTACAAACTCTGTATCAATGAAGCTTGTTGACGACCCGGATGCCATTGAAAAGGTTGCTAATCTGTTTATGGAAAGCGGTTACGAAATCATATCAAGCTCCATCGAAAAGAAAAACGATAAATACGTTTGTCTTTACGTTATAAAGGCGAGATCACACATTTCTCCTGAAGATATTACTTCTCTTTTCAGCGGAAAAGATTACGTACTTTCAGTATCCATCTGATTGAAAGCGAGGAAGTTTATTATGAAAAATGGAATCACATTTGAAGCCGCTAAAAAAAGATTCCCTTTAATTATCGGCATTATCGGTATCGCCTTAGCGGTTATATTACAGATATTCAGACTTAATCTTCTCGCGGTTGTAAGCGTAGCGTATATGTGCATAGTTTGTGCTATGACTCTCATAAGCGTTATTATCCTTAAGAAGGTATATAAATGGCTCGTTATCGGTTACAGCGCACCCGGTATCGGCATATTCCTCTACTACCTTATCTGGGGTGCAGATGCAGGCTGGGGCGCATTCATTTCCGGTAAACCCGGTTGGTCCTCCGCAGATAATCCTCTCTTCGCAGGTCCCGGTAACTTCTTTACAAGATTCGCAGGCGGTCTCTTACTCCTCCTTCCCGTAATTATATCAATGGTTCTTCTCGTTATCGTAGCGAGAAAGGAATTCAAAAAGAAATCCCTTCACTATTTCCTTACTTCGGGTATAAGCCTTCTTCTTGCGGGTACAACAATTTTCTACGTACTCACAATGAATCTTCGCTCCGACCCCAACGTTGTAAGACTTTGGAAAGGTCACGACGACTATCTTAAGGGTGTAGACGCGGCGAAGAACGACAGCCCCAACGTGCTTTTCATTCTTATGGACGATATGGGTTACGGTGACACCTCATTAAACGGTGCAATTTACGAAACACCTAATATGGACAGCATCGGCGAAAACGGACTCAATCTTGAAAACTTCTACTCCTGCTACTCTGTATGCTCACCCGCAAGATTCGGTCTTATGACGGGCAGATATCCCTTCAGAGGATATGCGGATAACGTTATCTATCCCACAACAAGTACTCTTGCGCCCCTCGCTCAGACGAGAATATTCAACTCCATCGAAATGGGCAACAACGTTGACGGTATGCTCGGTGATGAAATTACAATCGCCGAAACATTCCGGGCGGCGGGATATAACACCGGTGCTTTCGGTAAGTGGCACTTAGGTGACTACGGCGAATATCTCCCCACAAATCAGGGCTTCGACTACTTCTACGGTAGCCACCACGTAAACGATATGACACCCTTTTACCACGTAGCAGAGGAAAACGGTCAGTACGAAATCGTGAAAGGCATCGATGACCTTAGAGACGAGAACGGCAAGAAGGATCAGTCTCAGATGTCCGAATGGATTCACGAAGAAATCACAAATTGGATCACAGAACAGTCAACCACCTCGGATGATCCCTTCTTCGCATATTATGCTACCCCCTGGCCTCATGCTCCCGTATTCGTCGGTGAAGACTTCGACGGTGCAACGGGTATGGGTACGTACGCTGACTGCATTACAGAGTTTGACTACTATCTCGGTGAGCTTTTCACAACTCTCGAAGAATTAGGCGAGCTTGAAAATACAATTATCATCTTCACAAGTGACAACGGTCCTGCCCTCGAAGGCTCTGCCGCAGAGCTTCGCGGCGGTAAATATACGGCATACGAAGCAGGACAGAAGGTTCCCTTTATGATTCGTTGGGACAACAACGGCGGTCTTTGGGAAGCGGGCGAAACACGTGAACAGAGCGCAGTTCTCGTTGATATGTTCCCCACTCTCGTTGAGCTTTGCGGTATTACAGGCAACAACGGACAAACACAGAATTACTTACCCTTTGACAGAACTATTGACGGTGTATCGATAGTTGACGTTCTTGAGAATGATATTCCCGTACATACCAAGGAGCATCCCATTCTCCATATGAAGCGCGAAAAGCTTATGGCTATACAGTACACGGTGAAGACAGATGACATTCTCGCTATGGATGAGTACAAGGACTACACCTACCCCGTTCTTACGGATAACGAATATATCACGTTCAAGTACTATAAGAGAATACAGAATGATAACATTGCTTTCTTCGATAAATTCAGAAAGAATTGGTTACACATTCTCAACGATGACTCAGGTGAAAACCTTAACCGCACAACAACCTATCCTACAATTGCCGACACAATGAAGCAGGATATGGCAGATATAATGAAGGGTCTTAAGGACAACCGCCGCGGTCTTAACGAAGAATACTATAAATAAAATTATCAGCCTCGGATAATTCCGGGGCTGATTTAAAAAGCTGTAAAAGGAAGAAAAATATGCCACCCCTTTCTATAATGATAAAGCCCGCATCAAGTCTTTGTAATATGCGGTGCGAATACTGCTTTTATCATGACGTTACAGACCATCGAGACATAAAAAGCTTCGGTCTGATGTCAGAGGAAACTGCAGAAAACCTAATAAAAAAAGCATTGGATTTTGCCGAAGGTGAAAGCGTCGCCTTTGCCTTTCAAGGTGGCGAGCCTACTATCCGCGGTCTCGACTTCTTCCGTTTCTTTGTAAAAAAGGTTGCAGAGTTAAACATCCGAGGCAGTAAGATCTATTACGGCTTGCAGACTAACGGAACGCTTATAGATGACCAATGGGCGAAGTTTTTTAAGCGATACAACTTTCTTATCGGACTTAGCCTTGACGGTGATTTTAACAACAACTCGTTCCGCATAGATGAAAAAGGAAATAACGCTTATTATAAGATAATCAAGGCGGCGGACATACTCACAAAGCACGAGGTTGACTTCAATATCCTTACTGTGCTTACGGGCAGATGTGCAGAAAACATTGACGATATATTAAAATTCTTCAAGAAAAAAGGATTCAGATACCTTCAGTTTATCCCCTGCCTCAGACCATTCGGTGACACCACGGAAAGTGAGCTTTATATGACGGTGGAGCAATATACCCGCTTCCTCATACACGGATTCAACGCTTACGTTAAGGACTACGTAACAGATCAATATACAAGCATCAGATACTTTGATAATATAGTTCATCTCTACTTAGGAAACCACGCTGAGCAATGCGGTATATGCGGTCATTGCACACATCAGTTTGTGGCAGAGGGCAACGGAAACATATATCCCTGCGACTTCTACTGTACGGACGAATGGTTATTAGGAAATATAAATAATGAAAGCGAAAACTTCCATACCCTCGCCCATTGTGAAAAGGCTATTAAATTCTTAAAAGAAAGCCTTAACCACAGCGAGGATTGCAAGAAATGCAAATATTATCCAATCTGTCGCGCAGGCGGATGTAAACGCTCCAAGGAAGACAGAAACTACTGCGAAAGCTACAAGGCTTTCTTCGATGCCTGTCTCCCCCTCTTCAGAGCATTTATAGCGGAAAAGAAATGAGAAAAAGAAGTGCTTAACTCAAAGGAGTTAAGCACTTCTTAATTTTTCATAAATCGTTTCTGATCATATCTTTAAGAGATTCGCCGTTATGCACCAAACAAAGCCGCAAAACTGCACAAAACTCCGCCACCGCATTTGTGCACTTGCACAAAGTTTAAAAAAACAATAAAAAAACAGCAAAAAATGTGTTGCCTTTTCATTTTTTTGTCATATATAGGTAGGCGGATTAAAAAATCTGTCGGTTACAGAAAGAGAATATCCCTATTTTTTCTTTTCCGTAACACAACACCCAAAAATACAAGGAGGTATTTTTATGAAAAAATTTGTAAGTTTATTTTTAGCGATTATAATAACCGCATCGGTACTTGCTACAACGCCGATGCACGTCTATGTAAATGCGGCAAGCGATGGTTCACAATATGTATTTTTCACCGCAATTAACGATGGAAAAGAATATGCAGTTAGTGGCAGTAGCCATAGATCAGAAGGTCCAATAGTAATTCCTGCGACTTACAACAACAAGCCTGTAACTAAAATCAACGACAGAGCTTTTTTCAATCGAAATATCACATCGGTAATTATTCCTGATTCCATAAAGGAAATTGAAAATGATGCTTTCGGTGGCTGTGCACAATTAAATGATATCACTTTACCGGATACACCCATCAAAATAGGTAAAGGTGTTTTTAGCAATACATTATATATACAGACCGACGATAATTGGGATCAAGACGGACTTCTCTATATTGGTAAACATCTTATTGCTACTCACTATAAACACGATACCTTTGTAACAAAAGAAGATACTCTCTCAATAGCAGGTGGAGTGTTTTATTGTTCTCAAATAACATCAGCTGAGATAACAGGAAACGTTAAATCAATTGGAGAAAATGCATTTTATAATTGCCAAAAGCTCGAAACACTCATTTTACATGATGGAATAGAAATAATAGCAAGAAATGCTTTTTCATATTGTAGCAGTCTTACCAACGTAACCATTCCGGGAAGCGTACCAGTTATTGACGAATATGTTTTTAGCAGTTGCAAAAATCTTTCAAGTGTAAATGTTCTCGAAGGTGTAACTAAAATAGAAAGCAATGCTTTTGATAAAAGCAAGAACATTGAATCATTTACATTACCAGAATCAGTCATTAGTATTGCGTCGGATATTTTCAATGATACGAAAATATATAACAACCCCGAAAACTGGGAAAATAACACATTTTATGTAGATAACCATCTCATTTCAACTAAAAATTACATATACGGAACACTTACCATCAGAGAAGGAACAACAAATATAAATGCACTTGCGTTCTCTTACAGAAAAGAACTTTCATCAATAACGCTTCCCAAATCAGTTAAAGCGATAGGTGAAAATGCATTCAAGGACACTAATATAGTTTTTGTATTCTACGAGGGAAATGAGACTGAATTTTCACAAATCAACTTCACCAATAACCTCGAAACGTTAAGTGAAAGAATAATCTTTGGTAACTCAAACAGAGCGCAAAAACCGGCGACACCCAAAGTTACTGCAGCATCCAATCATGTTGGTGGTGTAAAGATCACCTGGACACCCGTCAAGAATGCGGTAGCATACGCTGTTTACAGACGCGGTGCCGGTGCAACAAATTGGGAATTTTTAGGAGTAACTACCGAAACGTCCGCGATTGATACAACCGCAAATCATAGACAATATTGGAGATATTCCGTACAGGCCATAAGCGAAAACGGAGCAAGTACGTTTGACACTAACGGAAAATACCTCAAATATATTGCCACTCCCGATCTTACAGAACTTCGAAACATCGATTCCGGATTAACCCTTTCGTGGCGTTCCGTTACAGGTGCATCGGGCTACAGAGTTTACAGACGTGGTGCCGGTGAAAAATACTGGACATATTTAGGTACTGTAAAAACTACAAGTTATACAGACACCGCGGTAAAGAACAAAAGCGGCAATTATTATCGCTACACAGTCAGAGCTGTTGTAGATGGTTGGTACAGCTCTTACGAGGATTACTTATACACCAAACGTTTAGCAACACCCACGATTACCAGCGTTGTTTGTAAAGGCAATAACAGAACAACAGTAACATGGAAACCTATAAAGGGCGCAACAGGATATTATGTTGACCGTTATTCCGAGCTATACAGAACCTGGGAGCGTATTGCTTACGTAAAAGGTGCAAACGCTACAACATATACAGATCCTAAGGGAGATATTCAGGGCGTTTATTCCTACCGTGTATATGCAACAACCGGAAAGGCAGCAAGCGCTCCAAGCAAATCAAAGAAATAACAACAAAACTCCCGAGGGAATACCCTCGGGAGTTGATTTAAAAAGAATTATAAATCGTTTCTTATAATATCCTCTAAGGATTCTCCTCTTACGGCGAGGTAGTCGGTTTCGCCGTTTACCATAACCACGGGAAGACGAGGAATTCTATTGTAATTAGATGCCATTGAGTAGTTGTATGCGCCCGTTGTAAGCACTGCCACAAGATCTCCTCTGCCGATAGACTGAGGTAACATAACCTTCGGCTGAATAATATCGCCGCTTTCACAGCATCTGCCAACAAGGTCACAAAGGAAGTCACACTTCTCGTCCGCCTTATCTGCAGCCACAACAGTATATTCAGAGCCATAGAGAGCGTATCTGGGGTTATCGGTCATACCGCCGTCAATTGCAACGTAATTTTTATAGCCCTCAATAACCTTAACGTTTGAAACTCTGTAGAGCGTAATTCCCGCATCGGCTACAATGCTTCTTCCGGGCTCCATATGTACCTCGGGTACGTTAAGAGAAAGCTCTGCGCACTTTGACTTAACATATTCTGCAACCTGACGGATATTATCCTCGATATCGATAGTGGGATCATTCTCGGTATATCTTACGCCGTAGCCACCGCCAAGATCAAGAACCCTCGCTTCATAGCCCGTCTTCGCCTTAACGTCAGCAATAAACCGAAGCATGATCTCAGCAGAGCGGATAAACACGCTTGATTCGAAAAGCTGAGAGCCTACGTGACAATGGAAGCCTTCAAGTATGATATTCTCTTTAGTAAGAGCAATCTCGGCGATCTTCATTGCAGCACCCGTTTCAATGGGGAAACCGAACTTAGAGTCAACCTTACCTGTATTTACAGCTTCATAAGTATGGGTATCGATACCGGGGGTAACGCGGAAGATGATTTTCTGTTTTATGCCCTTTTCCCCTGCTATGCGGTTAATGGATTCAAGCTCCTCAAGATTATCAACAGCGAAGCAACCAACACCGTTTTCAATAGCAAACCGAATATCAAAATCATTCTTACTGTTGGAATGGAAGCAGAGGTTTTCCATAGGGAAGCCGGCGCTTTTTGCGGTATATATCTCACCAACGGAAACTACGTCGGCGCACATACCCTCAGAGCCTACGATATCATACATTTTCTTGAATGAACAAGCCTTACTTGCGTAGAATGCCTTAGCATTTCCGTCGAAGTACTTATTCATTGCATCAAGATATTTACGGCAATTCTTACGGATGGTAACCTCATCCATAACGTATATGGGAGAGCCGTACTTTTCAGAGAGCTCGACTGTACTCTTTCCGCCGAAGAAAAGCACGTTGTTTTTTATTTCGAGGTTGGAGCAAATCATACGTTAATACCCTGTTCTCTCATAAGACCGCGCATCTTCTCTTCGTTTTCAGGCTCCATAGTTGTAAGAGGAAGACGAACGTAATTGTCGCCGAAGCCCATAGCGGCTGTAGCAGCCTTTACGGGAATGGGATTAACCTCACAGAAGAGAGAGTTAACGAGAGGAAGAAGCTCAAGCTGAAGATCACGGCTGCCTGCTACGTCGCCTGCGAAGAACTTATCGCAAATCTCAACTGTCTTCTTGGGAAGGACGTTGGAAAGAACAGAGATAACACCCTTACCGCCGAGAGAAAGAATAGGCACGATCTGATCATCGTTACCTGAATAGATATCGAATTCACCCTTTGTAAGAGCGGCAATTTCTGCAATCTGAGAAATATTACCGCTTGCTTCCTTGATACCTACGATATTCTCGTGCTTAGCAAGAACGGCGCAGGATGCGGGTGTAAGGTTGCAACCTGTTCTTGAGGGAACGTTATAAAGGATACAAGGCTTTGTAGAAGCATCTGCAATAGCTGTAAAGGACTCAATGAGACCGCGCTGAGTAGCCTTGTTGTAGTAAGGTGTAACGAGAAGCATTGCATCGCAACCGATCTCGCAAGCAAACTTAGTAAGCTCAATAGCGTAAGCGGTATCGTTTGAGCCTGTACCTGCTACAACAGGTACTCTGCCTGCTACCTTTTCCATAGCGAAGCGGAGAACCTCCTTGTGCTCAGCATCGGTAAGAGTAGAACCCTCACCGGTAGTACCTGCCACAACGAGACAATTAACACCCTCTTCGATCTGCCAATCAATAAGTCTTCCGAATGCTTCGTAATCAACGCCGTTTGCGTTCATGGGAGTTACGATTGCTGTACCTACACCTGTGAAAACTGTGTTTTTCATAGTAATTTCTCCTGTTTTCAAAAAAATAATAGTTGCCGAAAAGCAACTATCCACACAAAAATACCCTACTACGGTATCATATTATGTAAGATAGCTCTCCACCCCAATGGGTGACAACAATACGGATATTATTCCCTATTGCCAGACCGACCTTCCACCACAGGTCGACTTCGGCACCTGCTCCTTTCACCATAGCATTTTTCGGCAAAATATAGCGCTACGGGTACTGATAGCAAAATGCACCTCTATCGGTTGCTATAAATATACCATAGGTAAAATATGTTGTCAACGGAAAAAAGATACAAATATATGATATTTTATATTTCCTTTATTATATAAAAACCTTAAAAAATACAATATTGTAATCAAGGTAACAAGTTTGTTAACATCTATTTCATTGACAATATGCGACAGTAAAATATATAATTATATTAGAATAGGGAGGTTTTAGTATGAACTTCAAGAAATTATTAGCACTTCTTTTATCATTGGCTTTGTTATTTAATTTTACCGCTTGCGGTAAGGGTGACAGCACCAATTCAACCACCAAAGAAACCACGACGAAAAACGTTGTGGAAGAATCCGATACAGCCGGAGAATCAGATACAGCCGGAGAATCAGAAACAACCGAAAGCACCGACGGCACCACAGCCCCTGAGGGCTCAGGAGGAAACAACGCAGACGGCGGCGCAAGCGTAGAAGACGGTATAACACCCCTGCTCTACAAAGTAACCGATGCCAACGGAAACGTGCTTTGGCTCTTTGGCTCCATTCACGTGGGCAAGGAATATTTCTATCCCCTTCCCGACTACGTATTGAATGCCTACAATTCATCAGATGCTCTCGCAGTTGAATTTGACGTAACCGAAGTAAGTGATGATGCGCTTACAACCTCCATGATGATGGATATGGCATATATGGACGGAAGTAAAATAGACGACCACATCGACAAGGAACTTTACGAAGAGGCAAAGGAAATACTCAGAGAAAGCGGTTATTACTTCTCCTCAATGGATATATTCAAGCCCGTTATGTGGTCAATGCTCATAGACGAATTAATTACAGAGCAATTAAACTACGATGCAGACTTAGGTATAGATATGTTCTTCCTTAATACTGCACACGAAGAAAACAAAAAGATTTACGATATCGAATCCATGGAATTTCAGATGGATATGCTCACAGGCTATTCAGAAGAGCTCCAGATAATGATGCTTGAATCATCTGTATATTATTTTGATAATATAGACGAATATCAGAAGGGCTTGGATGATTTGGCAAACGACTGGGCAGTCGGCAATGCCGAAGCTCTCGCTGAGGAAGATGATTACGAATTTGAATCAGCAGAAGAAGAGGCACTTTACCGCGAATATAACACGGCTATGATGACCAAGAGAAACCGCGGTATGACAAACTTCGCAGAAAAAGCCCTTAAGTCAGGCGAAGAAGTATTCATCGTCGTAGGTGCGGCACATATGGTCGGCGACGACGGTATCGCAAATCAGCTCAAAGAAAGAGGCTATACTGTAGAAGAAATAAAGGGGTAATAAAACATTATAGCAAAAGAGACAGACATCCGGTTCTGTCTCTTTTTTATTATCACAAGCCTGCTGTTTTAGCAGTATCAACTGCTTCTTTTGCTTTTTCAGCAGCTGTATTCGCCGCATCTTTCATCTTGGACAGAAAAGCTGAGTCTCCCTGTTCTCGTCTCTATAGCCGATGCCTTAAACGTCTCTACAGATACCCTCATACACGATAATCTTCCTCAAAAACCAAACTCAATTGCTGAAATAAACGAAATACTTAATTCCTGCTCCGAAAAAGAACTCAGAGTAATTATTGATACCCTGAAATCATTAAACCTATCTTTCGATAAATATCTGTAATTAAAAAAATAAAAATATGAATAAAAAAGTCTTGACAACGTATAATTATAGTGATATAATTCATAAGCACTCGAAAGAGAGCACAAGTAAATATCGCGGAGTAGAGCAGCTAGGTAGCTCGTCGGGCTCATAACCCGGAGGTCAGGAGGTTCAAATCCCCTCTCCGCAACCAATAAATGCAGGATATCTTTTGGTATCCTGCATTTTTCGTTTCAGATAGCTTTCACCCCTGACCGACGGGTTCCCGGGGCAACACACGCGACCGCGTCCTGTGGACGAAACAGGGAGCGTTTGTTGGCGTAGCGGTCGAAGAAATCGAGCAAGCGAACAGCACGATGATTTCTTCGGGCACCGCAAGAGGGCAAGAGGAGGTTCAAATCCCCTCTCCGCAACCAATAACAAACGGACACCATCAGGTGTCCGTTTGTTATTCATTACAAAATTAAAAAAAGAGGGGATTTGAACCGACCCTCGCCGAAGGCGAACATAATCGGGTGTTCGCAAGGCACTTGCGAATGATGGGCAGAGCCCATCAAATCCCCTCTCCGCAACCAATGGAAAACCTTGAAATCCTTGATAAATAAGGGGTTTCGAGGTTTTTGTTTTTGTTCCCAATTTTCTTGTAATACCTCAAAATATCCTATAGTTTCGCGAAAATGCAAGTCAGAATGCAAGTCAAAACCTTGAAATAAAACCGCAAATTATAGTTGCAATATTTGGTGGTAAAAATGCAAAATATAGTTTATTTCAGCAAGTTACAAGCAAGTTAAATTTCCCAACTTTTAACGCTGTTTTATTCGCAACCTCATCCGTATTGCCGTACCTAAAATTATCACCGCTTATTGAAGAAAGATATCCGAAGTCATCTTTACTATAACCTTTGCTCTTGATTAAGCGTTCAACCTCGTCAACACCCTTTTCTACAACCTCACTATCAATTTTATAATCAATTTGAGGGTATGTAGGAGTATATGCATCACTCGTAAACACTTTATTATACTTTGACAATTTAGGGCCTATCGTAGATTTATCAAAAACGAGAGATATATCACCAAAGTTGTTGTGTCCGTTTTTCGCTTTGATAATAGCAATAGATGGCATAGGAAGACCGCCGAGTTTCAAGCTCTTCAAAAGATTTTCCTCGGAAAGATTATGAACTGCAACAAGGTCTTTTGTTTCCTCGACATTTGAGCGAAGAGAAAAACGAATATCAGAATTTATTTGAGTTTTTCCAACTCCACGAGAAACTCCTGCTCCGTTGGTTTTTTGTCGAGAACCTTTCGCATTTCGAGATACTTTGTGTCCGTATTTATTAAAGCGACCGCTTTTACTGTTGTATCTTCCGAGAACATATCCAACATTTCGAGAATAATATCTGAGTATCCTTTCAAGTGTTTGCTTGTTATCATATCTTTGCTCCTCTAAATTTGTTATAAATTCACCAATTAGTTTTGCATCAAAATTTGAAATGTCTTCATTATACAAATTTTTCCCAATTCCGTAAACACCATTAATGGGACTATCGTCAAATTGGTTATCGTATATAACGAGTTTATAGGTATAATCACCTTTTTCGCACTCAACCAAAATTGAGTGGTCACTTATCCTTAACCCTGCATCAACTCCAGTAGTCATTGAATGATTGTATTTAATCCATTCTGCACCTGTCAAAGCATTAGAAAACAACCCGCCCTGCTTTGCGTATCTCGCCATAAACTTCACATCACCCTCATCGGTGGTGTTTTTTTCTGCCTTGACGTTCCTCTTCCTCGCCTCAAGCACATTCTCTCTTGAGTCAATGAGAGCATCGAGCCACAAGTCTTTAAGCTGCTGAATATCCTCTTCGTTAAGTTCACGAACAAGAGATGCTTCCACAGATTGACCTCGTAAACCACGAAGAGCCTTATCAAGCCTGTTGACAAGGTTTTTGATGAAATTCTTAATCTTCTGCGCTATGCTTCGGTCTATACCTGCAATATCATTTGATATCCTGCATTTTTCGTTTCAGATAGCTTTCACCCCTGACCGAGGGTTCCCGGGGCAACACACGCGACCGCGTCCTGTGGACGAAACAGGGAGCGTTTGTTGGCGTAGCGGTCGAAGAAATCGAGCAAGCGAACAGCGCGATGATTTCTTCGGGCACCGCAAGAGGGCAAGAGGAGGTTCAAATCCCCTCTC
>JAZUSK010000030.1:0-59702 GCA_045606645.1 Acutalibacteraceae bacterium
CCTGAACAGGTTGCTGACCTTGCTCTCGACTTAGTCGACAATGATCTCCTTGCAGGTATGGAAACTCTTGACCTTTCCATCGTTGGTGAATTGAGACTTGACAGCGTTGACCATATCGCTGCTGACATCGATGATCTTACCGGCGGTTTTATATGGGCTATTGGTAAGGGTCTTCTCGGTGATCTTGGCGATATGAACTTTAATGCTATTGCAGGTAAACAGAGGTCTAATGGCGACTTAAACTTCATTTACTCACTTCTCCAGTTCCTCGCTGACAACGCAGGCATCGTTTCAAAGATTGCTTACGGTCTCGGAACATCAGACGGTATCTCTCTCGGTCTCGTTGGTAACTTCCTTGACCTTGGTGACATCGGCGACCTTCTCAAAAAAACATTATGATAAACCGATTGTGTCACGAGGCTAATTTGCTATTTGTAACTCACGATCTTCAATTTCATTGGTAATATTAAACAAAATGCGGTGTAAAGTTATTCTGCTTCACACCGCTAACATATTGATTCTATTGGGATTTACCACTTTTTTGCAAATTTTCTTATTTTGAATAATCACCTTCAAAAATGGCAATTTTATGCGGTGTAAAGTTTATTTGCTTTACTTTTCTTTTGTGTTTTACCCCAAATTTCATACGCCATTTGTTTATTTTGCCAAACTAATATTTTGCCACAAAAAAGCACTCCGCAGAATCATCTGCGAAGTGCTTCAAACAGTTTATTCAGAATTTATTCTGCATCGTCAGCGTCGTCATTTTCCGGTTCCTCATAATCCTCTCTCTTAAAGGGAGAATTATTTGAGGGAAGTACAACCTCATCTGTTACGATACACTCAATACCGTCAGCATCGTACGAGCTCATTGTGTAGCCGTAGAAGGCCTTTACAGTATAGATATATGTCTTTCCGTCCTCTACGTCTGCATCAACGTAGCTTGTGCTACCGTCGGTAACAACGGCAATTCTGGTCCAATACTTGGCACCCTCGAGCTTATGATAAACGTAATAGCCCGTAGCACCGTCAACCTTACTCCATGAAAGAGTAACCTTTGAATCATTTGCAACTACGTCAAGAAGAACGGGTGTTGCAATGCATCTAAGCACCTTACCGTTTGTATCGTAGCCACCGAAAACCTTTCCGGAAGCGGATCTTACGGTATATCTGTAATAAGCACCGCTCTTAACGTTGTTGTCTGTATAGCTGGTGCCTTTTACTGTGGTAAGGTAAGTCCATGAGGTCTCACCCGCACCACGTCTGTAAATACGATATTCTGAAGAACCGTCAACGGAATCCCACGTGATTGTAATACCGCCATTATCATTCATAACGCCCGTCATACCGGGTGCGCTGAGGTAAATGGTACTGATTCCGTTATAGTTAAATGAACTAACACTGTATCCCTTGCCAACTCTGATTCTGTAGCGATACGTATTACCGCTCACTACATTAGTATCAGTAAAGGATGTGGTATTGGGATTAGTAATATCCTTATACCTTGCCCACTTGCCGTTATTTACCTGACGGTAAATGTAGTAGCAATCACCCGCAGTATTTTTCTGCCAAGTGAGGATAATGCTTGTGTTGTTGCTTTTAACGGATGTAAAATCCACCTGCTTCATATAGGTAAATTTATATCCGCCGAAATAACCGCTCCATACGCTACCCTTACATGCTCTAACGGTATAGTAAACCTCTCTGCCGTTAATAGCAGTTGT
Organism: Acutalibacteraceae bacterium; assembly: GCA_045606645.1. GTDB lineage: Bacteria > Bacillota > Clostridia > Oscillospirales > Acutalibacteraceae > DTU089. The sequence continues at coordinate 1,725 of JAZUSK010000030.1, forward strand.
ATCGGTATAGCTTTCGGTAGTTACTGTCTTGAGATAGAGCCATGAGCCGCCCGCTACTCTGCGGTATACGCGGTAGCTTGTAGCACCCTCTATCTTATTCCATTTAACGAGTGCACCACCCGCTGCATTAGTTACGCTTGTTACCTTGGGAGCTTTAATATTGGCATTGTTGTTATAAAGGGTCTCACTATCATTCATTCTAATAGAATAAATGGTCCAATTATCGGTACCGCAATGATAATAAGTATAAGTCGTTTTTCTGCCGTTGTGAGGGTTATTGTGAGCATAGTCAACCATATAACCGTTTGCATCCGCACCGTTGCAGAGAACAACGTGGGTAAATTCACGGCATGAATTGCAGTAGAAGAAAACCGGATCGCCCTTCTGTACTTTGCTTGCGTTATCAGCCATAAGAATTCGGTCACGTGTGCCGCCCGTAAGCTTAAGCTTGTAGGCTGTGCCCCAATTCTGAGCCAAAAGCTGATTATAAAGATTCTCGCACTCGCGCTCGTATACGTCCTTTATACCGCCCGCCTTGAGGCAATCAGAAACGAATTCTGCGCAGAGGCCCTTACCGTCGTTCCAGTGTGCTTCCGCATAAGCAAGGCTGCTGTCAACCTTGTACTCGTGGTCATTTTCTGACGCGGCACTGGCGGAAACCGAGAACACGGTAACGAAGAGAACGGCAAAAAGCAAAGACATTAGTAATCTTTTTGTCATATATTCCTCCGTAAAAGTTACATTTTGTAATCTTCTGCGGATGATTATACTATCATTTGTAATAAAAGTCAACCCATTTTCTATGTGCAATTTTCACAAAAATGCACCTTTCAATATATAATACAAACCAAAAAAACAAAGCAAACACTCGAAAAAGTGCTTGCTTTGTAATAATTTAAGGTTTCAATTTGTAACATTTGACCACAAAATAAAATATTACATTTTGTCACCGTTGTTATTTGTTTTTTCTGCTCTCTGCCTGTCTCTCTCCGCCTGAATAAGATCGCGAAGTCTCGGAGGCATCTCGAAAAATTCCTCCTTTGTCATACCCTTTGTTTCAATAGGGTCAAGGAAGGTAACGTAAACAGTTCCCGCCGTAACGTTACCCGTAGCCTCAAGACGCTCCCTCGAGCCATCAATAAGCACGGGCACTATAGCCGCACCCGTTTCCATGGCAACCTTCATAGCACCGCCTCGAAACTCACCCATCTCTCCATCCTTGGAGCGTGTACCCTCGGGGAAAATCACGAGACTTCTTCCCGTTTTCACCTTTTCGATTGCGTTGTGAAGAGAAGATCTTGCGCTATCCTTATTACCTCTGTCAACGAAAACGCAATCTAACACGTCCATCCAATTTCTGATAATGGGAAGCTTTTTGAGTTCCTTCTTAGCCAAAAACATCGGCACCGTAGGTGTATTGAGAATAATCGCCGGAATATCAAATGCTCCTGCATGGTTAGGGGTATATATAACGGCTCTGTCGGTGGGAATCTTTTCTTTTCCTTTAACCTCAAACTTAACGTCCGCCATATCCACAAGGGGATTTAACCAGTTATAAACGTGCTCATCAGCATAGGGCTTACATTCCTGCCATGTCATTCGTCTTTTTAATTTCTGCACCTTCTTAAGCTCGGGGTTGAGCTTCACGAGAGACGAGAGAAATTTACCGAACCACTTTATTGTAAACAAATTCATAATTAATTTTCCTTTTTATTTTCTATTCATAGAGATAAAGATAACTAATTTTATCATATAGACAGATTTTTTCAAGTCGCAAAGGTTAATATTGAAGGAATATTATTTATATGTTAGAATAGACCAAACAAACCATAACGGAGGTATTTTATGTCACTTGATATTTTTGATACCATACGCTCCGGCGATTTTATAATCGGTGTTACCTCGCAGAATTGCTTTTCTGCCGCCGAGCTTTTCGCCAAGGAAATCCGCGTAAGAACAGGCACACTCCCGCCCATCTGTATGGGCAACGAGGGCTGCACCGTTTTATTTATTGCCGACGATAACATATCCGACAAAGATACCTTTATCATCACAAAATCCGGTACGGCTTACGTCTTCCGCGCAAAAACCATACGCGGACTTATCTTCGCATACTCCCTCTTTCTCAGAAAGTCGATTTTCAGAAAAGGTAATATCTACCTTTGCGATGATATCTGCGGTATCCACAAGCCGCAGAAGATGATTCGCGGTCATCAGATAGGATACAGAACCACACCCAACACCTACGATGCATGGGATTATGACCAATACTTCAGATACTATCTCGATATGATGGCATTCGGCACGAACACCTGCGAACACAACGGCACGAAGCCCTCGAAAAACTTCCGTAATGCATTGATGAAATACGAGCAATACGAATTTCTCACGGAAGCATCACGCCTTGCGGACGCAATAGATTTAGACGTATCTCTCTGGCACGCAAATGATGACAACGAAACCGAGGAAGAGTCTCTTCTCTCAAGACGTGAACTCTACTCCTCTATGCCCCGTCTCGACTATCTTTTTGTTCCCGGTGGCGATCCCGGTGAGATGGAGGCATCCGCCTTTGTTGACCGTTGCAAAAAGATTTCGTCACTTTTAAAGGAAATCCATCCCGAATCGCAGTTCCATCCCTCAGCGCAGGCACCCCACTCTTATCCTGATTGGGGTAAGGTCTTTACCGACTCCCTCAAAGATGAACCCGACGAAATAGATATGGTCATTATGGGCCCAAACCACGCTTACCCCATTCACGAATTACGTGCTAAGATATCCGAGAAATATCCCATGCGTTTTTATCCCGATATCACTCACAACCTCCGTTGCGAATACCCTGTAAATTTCCTTCACGACGACTGGCATTTTGCCCTCGCAAATACGCTTTCAAGAGAGAGCGTAAACCCTCGTCCTACCGAGCTTCGTAAGCTTCACCGCATCTTCGCCCCCTACACCATAGGCGGTGTATCTTATTCCGAGGGTGTTCACGACGACGTAAACAAAATGATATGGGGTGCCCTCGAATGGGATGAAAACGCAGACCTTAGAGAAATACTCTTGGACTACGCACGTTTCTTTATGTATGGCACGGACGTTGAAAAAATCGCCGACACCATACTTATGATTGAACGCTCGTGGCAGGGAGATCCTGCGGAAAATCCCTGCATCGACGTGGTTTATAATAATATGTGCGAATTGAAGAGTGATTATCCGCAGCTTTCCGATAATTGGAGATTTATGCTCCTTTACTTCCGAGCATGCTGCGACAAGCTTGTAAGAATGCGCCGTATCCACGACCTGCCTATGATAAAAAACAGCCTTCGCGCTATGCGAGCAGGTGACTTCAACAAGGCTTGGAACAGTCTCATTTCCGGCTATTCATCCGATTACGTTTCACTCAGAAACGAGCTTGACGAGATAGCAAAAGTTCTCTTCAAGCTGATTGGTATTCAGCTTGACGTAAACAACTATTTCGCTGACTCATGGGAGCGCGGTGCTACTCTCGACACCATAGATAATAACGTTTCCGACAGAGCCTATTTGCTCCAGAAGCTTCGTATGGCGAAGGAGCTTTTCCCCGACCAACGAGAGGAATTCATATTAGGTCTTGCCAACAGAAATATCGTTGATGACGACGAGCTTTACTACTCCGTCGCCCTCCACGGTCTCGACTCTCTCGGAGCAACTCAAACCGGTGAATTTTATATGGATATCCAGGGCGACCGCCCCTACACCCGCGAGACCGCTCTGCCCATGTGTATGACAAAGGTTTACGACCACTTTTCCTTTGATGCAAAATTCGGAGGATTTAAAGCAGATACAGATTACATTCTCACAATAGTTTACAAGGGTTCAAGAAACGAAGATGCCCGACTTCACAAGATTTGTGCCAACGGAATTACCATCTACGAGGGTCCTCAATTCGGCGGTATGAAAAATGAAGAATTTGACAGAAAATACCTCGTTGACGGCTTCGAAAGTGCGTCGTACGAAATAAGCAAGGACGTGTTTATAAACGGCACTATTGAGCTTAATATTTCCGAGCCTTTAAGTGGCTTCAAATTATGTGAAATGTGGATAAAGAAGAAAAAAGCATAAAATTTTCGCACCTACAATGCGCCCGACGATAAAAAGCGTCGGGCGTTTTAACGTTTTTCCAATGTTTTTATGATAATTATATTGAAAAATTATATATAAATGTGCTATGATAAGATGTGTATGTATTGCTACATCAACAATTATTTTAAAAATTCAAGGTGGAAAGTATGATAAGAATCATTTGTCCAAAATGTAAAAATGCTTATCTTCAGAAGGCAGACGGCAATCTCACTTGTCCTTCCTGCGAGGCAGTTTTCTCCGCAAAGGACGAAAACCTCCTCACGGGTATTCAGTACTACAACGAAGGCGACTTTGAGAATGCCAAGGATTATCTTATGAAATACATCGTACAGGAGGGCGCCGAGCCTCGCGCTATGTTCGTAAAGGCTCTTTGCGACGCTACCGAGTACGACGAGGATACATATTCTCTCAAAGGCTTATACGAAAAGCTCGCCGAATCTCTCGCCGAAATCGAGGACGAGTGGTTTATTGAATACTTGAGATTAGCAAACGACGAGACCGCCAAGATTGAAAAGTCAGTGGCAGAAAAGCACATAGCACTCTTTGAGGATGCCGATGCAGAGAAGATCAAAAAGGAAGTTACCACTATCATCACTCTTCAGAATGATGCCAAGGATTTCCGAAAAAAGCTAACCGACTTTGCATACGACTACAACAACCGCGCTGAGAATACTATCTCTGTAAGATTTTCCGAGTGCTTCCTCGTTGAGCCTGAAATTGCCGACGAGGTTGGTAATCGCAAGTATGAGAAAATTCTTAACAATATAGCATCCCACACAGTATTTACGGGTAGTCTTTCCACCGATATAAAGAATCTCGAAATATACTACCGTTGTATCGTGATGTTCTTCCGCAAAAACAGACAGAAATACGATTTCCTTATGGCAAGTGCAGAAAAGTTCGTAGAGCTTTCAAAGCGCTTAGAGGAAGGACAGTACAACACCATCAAGGGCACCTCCACCATCGGCGACAAGCTTAAATCCGCCGCTTATGACTTCTTCCAGGAGAGCCTTAAGGACCACGACGAGGACGATGAAAAACTCCAGACTGAAACCGTTGTCGTTCACGAACCCGAAATAATCGAAATTCCCGCAGAGGCAGAGGTTGAAGAAGCAACCGAGGAAGCTGAGACCCGGGAATTTGAAGACATCTCATCATCCTCCGTTGCAGACGAGACTACTGAAGAAACTGAAGATGAACCCGCTGAGGAGGAGATAATCGATATATCATCCGTCGGCGAAGAAGCTTCCGAAGAGGAAGTCGAAGATATCTCAGAAGCAGATGAAGAGATCTCGGAAGCAGGCGAAGAGATTTCCGAGGAAGAGACGTCTGAAGAAGTAATCGAAGAAACAGAGGAAGAGACCTCCGAACCCGCACCCGAGGAAGAGACAAGTGACGATTCCGAAGAAATCACGGCAGAGGTTGTTGAAATCGAAGACGAAGAAGAGACAAAGGCGGGCGAAAAGGAAGACCTCTCCAACACCGCTGCTCTCACAAAGATAGACAAGGCAAACGTCGATGTTATTCCCGATGACGAAAAAGAGGAAGAAGGCGAAGAAGCACAAGAGGAAGAAAAGCCCGTAAGAAAGCACAAAACACATTATGCTCCCTTCGTTGCTATTCTCCTTATTATCCTCGGTATCGGTGCAATTATCGCAATCAGAGTTATTCCGCCGAAGCTTAAGGCAGATAAGTATGATAAGGCTGCAGCATACGTTCAGCAGCAGCAGTATGATAAGGCTGCCGCACTCTACAAGGAGCTTGGTAATTACGAGGACTCTTATGACCTCTATCTCCAGAACACATATGCTTACGCTTCTCAGTTAGAGGGACACGGCAGATATGCCGAAGCTAAGGACATTTACACTTCGCTCGGCGACTACAAGGATAGCGCTCTTAAAGTGCAGTTCTGCATCTACAACGATGCTATGCTTAAGCTCAACGACGGCAAGTACGACGAAGCCAAGACCGGCTTCGACAGTATCCCCGAATACGCCGACAGTGCAGTACAGTCACAAAAATGCCTTTACAAGAAGGCTGAGTCACTTATCGCAAACCACAACTTTGTAGAGGGTGTTGCAATCCTCGAGACGATCACTTCTTACGACGAGAGCGTAAATGAGATGATTCTCGATGCTCAGTATCGCTATGTAAAGGAGCATCTTGATCCCGAGGACGAAACCACTCAGACCTACATTTTAAACCTTACCGCAAACAACTATCTTGACAGCAAGTCTCTCGCAGAATACCTTGCATCAGATCAGACCGTTACTCCTCCCGAGGGCGGAGATGATCTCCCTGTAGATGGTCAAGATACTCCCGCAACAGGCACAGTAACAATCTACGCTAACACAAGCAAATCGGACACCGAAACAAACGTTACCGAATTTGATAGCGACAGAGCGATTTACGTTCACGTCGATTGCCTTGACGAATCCTTGTATGATCAGCAATTAACAATGTCATACGAGAACACCTACTTCGGCGAGAAGCTCGGCTCAAAGACCTTTACCGCAGAGGATTCCTCCTACGTATTCACATACGGCGGTGACGGTACTCATAACTACGATATCAACTTCATTCTCACAGATGCAAGCGGAAACGTAGTAGCTGAATATGCCGTATCGGTTAACTAAACAAAAAAGCATTTTGAGTATCTCACTCAAAATGCTTTTTCTTTTTATCTCATTGCTCTTGACATACCCTCAGAAACATCAGTAACGATCTGAGACACACCCTCGGATACGTCTGTTACAACGTCACCGATGATACCGTTATCACCGGGCTCCGAGCGATCCGTAATCATACCGCTGTTGGTTGTTCTTTCAGTAGCGGTCTGGGTGCCGGTCATAGAGGTATTTGTAGTTGAGGTAATCTCCTCATCCTTGGCACCGCAGCCGTAAAATACCATAGCTATGCAACCTATAATCAAAAACGCTGAAAGCACAGTAATCATCTTCTTCATATCTTCACAACCTTCCCGGAGATAAATTCTATACTCCGATATTCATTATTTCCGTTTTCGTTTAAATTATTCATTTCGTCAGCACTCCGCCATCCGCATAAAGAAGCAATAAAACATCCTTCTCTTCACCGGTAACCGGGTCAATATACACAAGCACCTCTTGTTTGTTTTTATCGATGCAATGATATTCGTAAACGTAATTTTCGGTCTCCCATTCCGTAGGGATAAAAGCCGTCTTATACGACTTCACGGTAAGTGTATCTCTAATAAGATCCTTTGCTTCAACAGGACTGTATCGTATGTTTTCGGGCACTTTTCTTTCCTTGTGATTCATAAGGTAACCCGTACAGTCAAATGCTGTTATTTCTCCGTCATCGAGAGCAACGCTTACCTTTATAAGATCGGTGTAATAGGTTATTCCGCCCGAATAGTAAGCGAAGTTTATTGTGCATATTCCGTCACTTGTGGAGTAGTAGCTTTCTTTGATACTTACATAGCCCTTTGACTTAAGAAATTCCGTTGCTTTTGATATAGCATCCTCTTGCGAAAGCACCGTTTCTCCCGCGTAATCAGACGTAAGCATATAGTTTACATAACCGCCCTTTTTAGTTACAGAAACGGTAAACCTGTAATTATAAAACGTGTAGGTAGGGAGATTTCCTTCGGTATAACTCAGAAACTTTAGGTTATCTGATTTTTCACCCGTAAACTCTGCCGCCTTCAGTAGCGCATCCTCTTGAGATATTTCGCTTTTGCCCTCAAGCATTGCGGATTTTTTATCCGTGATATGGTCGGAAAACGGCCCGTCGTATATGAGTGTCGGATAATCCGCAAGAGACTGATTCGCATCACTGAGACCTGCACCGATATAGATATTTTCGCTCTCCGCGTTAAGCAAAGTAGTTTGAATTTCCTCGAAATCGAGACCGCCCTGCTCCTCCTGCTCAATAAGATAATTCACAGTATTACTGAGACTTCTCGAGTATTGCAAAAGTCTGTTGATATTCTCCGTTTCCGTAGAAGAGAGACTTTGCCCCGAGGATATTTTTTTGTTAAGCGAAAGGGTATATTCACCTACCTGCGAAAGAAATTTATATATACCGGACACCTCTGTATCGGAACCGATAATTTCCGCAAGGCTCTCCTTTGCAGACACACTCGAGCGCCACAGGTCGGTAGTAATTTCCGACAAAAGAATATCACCGCTTACGTAGGTTGATTTCTGTAAATTAAGGGTAATATCGTCAAGATAGGTGCCCAACTGAGTAAGGGCTCTTTCGTTAGACTGACGGATACTCATCTTTGCTCTGTTAAGCCTTACGCTTGATACTATTCCCCATGCACCGAGAGCAACTATTACCGCCAACGCAAAGCTCACAATTCTGATGAGATTTCTTTTTCTAATTCTCATAATTCTGCTCCTCAGAAATATTTTGTTTGTATTTTTTCCGTCAATTCACAAAATATTCAATAAATTTGCAATAAAAGTTAACCAAACCATTTACAATTCAATATAAGATATAGTATAATTAAGCGGTTATATATGTAATTATATAAATTATTTTAATTCTGTAGTAAAGGGCGGTGTTTTTTTGATAGCTTATTTTGACAATAGTGCCACTACTAAACCTTGTCCCGAAGCAATCGAAGCCGCAACCCTTGCTCTTACGGATATATGGGGGAACCCCTCTTCCCTTCACTCCCTCGGAAGCGAGGCCTCCGCAAGGCTTCGCAAGGCGAGAAAACAGATAACCAAGCTTATGGGTGTGCAGGACAATCAGTTTTTCTTCACATCATCCGGCACCACCGCCAACAACACCGCTATTTTCGGTGCATTCGAAAAGTTCAGAAGGCGGGGTAACCGAATCGTTACCACGTCTATCGAGCATCCGAGTGTAGGCGAACCCATCAAAAAGCTGGAGTCTCAAGGGGTGGAGGTTATAAGAATCAACCCCGATTCGACGGGTAAAATCAACGAGGATGAGTTACTCAGCAGTATCACAGAGAATACCATTCTCGTATCCTGTATGGCGGTAAACAATGAGGTAGGCTCAATCCTTCCTATAAGTAAAATCCGCTCCGCGGTTAAAAGAGCAGGCGCTCCCGCAATCATACACTCCGACTGTATTCAAGCTCTCGGAAAGATACCCGTTACCCCAAAGACAATAGACGCGGATATAATCACCGTAAGCGGTCATAAAATACACGCTCTCAAGGGCGTAGGCGGTATATACCTCAAGAATTCGGGTCTTGTTAAGCCCTATATTCTCGGCGGAGGTCAGGAGGGCAACCTTCACTCCGGCACAGAAGCAACTCCCGCAATATTCTCTCTCGGCGCTGCCGCAGAGGTTGCTATGGATGTCAAAGGACACTACGATTACGTAGCATCTCTCAAAAAGCAATTCCTCGACGGAATTGCGGATTTACCATGCGTAACGGTAAACTCCCCCGACGACGCCATTCCCTATATTGTAAACATCTCGATTCTCGGTCTCCCCAGTCAACCTACCGTAAACTTTATGAGTGACAAGGGAATCGCAATCTCAGCAGGCTCCGCTTGTAAGATGGGTCACAGAAGTCCCGTGCTTACTGCAATGGGTCTCTCCCCCGAGATTATCGACAGCGCCGTAAGAATCAGTTTTTCAAGATACAACACTTCCGAGGAGGTTGAGCTCCTTGTTTCTGCGGTAATTGAAGCCGCCACAAAGTACGGAAAGAAAAGGTAAAGAAAATGAAGGAAATTATTCTTATCAAAGACGGCGAATTAGCCCTTAAGGGTCTTAATCGCTCCACCTTTGAAGATATGCTCGTTAAAAACATCCGCAGACGTCTTAAGCCTCTCGGTATGTTTGACTATAAAAAATCCCAGTCAACGGTTATCGTAACTCCTCTTAACGAGGAGGCAGATATGGATGCCGCAACAGACGAGATTTCTCGCGTTTTCGGTATAGCAGGTTATTCAAGAGCCGCGGTTGCCGAAAAGGATATGGATAAAATTATGGAGCTTGCTCCCGAATATCTCAGAGACCAGTTAATGGAAGCTAAGACCTTCAAGGTTGAAGCAAAGCGCTCCGACAAGAAATTCCCTCTTAAATCCCCCGAGATATCTGCTACTCTCGGCGGAAAACTTTTAGAGTGCTTCCCTCATTTAAGAGTAGACGTTAAGAATCCCGATATCATCGTTACTGTAGAGATTCGTGACGAAGCATATATCCGCGGAAATCAGCTTAAGGGTGCGGGAGGTATGCCCTGCGGTTCATCAGGAAGATCTCTTATTCTCATTTCCGGTGGTATAGATAGCCCCGTAGCCGCATATATGATGGCTAAGCGTGGTATTGAGCTCGTAGGTATCCACTTCGCTTCTCCCCCCTATACCTCTCTCAGAGCAGAGGAAAAGGTGCACGACCTTCTCTCCAAGGTTGCTCGCTATAGCGGTAGAATCTGGCTCTATACTGTACCCTTTACAGAGATTCAAGAGGTCATCCGAGAGAAGTGCCCCGAGGAGTATTTTACAATCATTATGCGTCGCTTTATGATGCGCCTTTCAAATATGCTCGCTCGTCACACCGATTGTCACGCACTTATTACCGGTGAAAGCGTAGCGCAGGTTGCAAGCCAGACTATGCTTGCTCTCGGCTGTACTGATGCGGTAGCAGAATTCCCCGTATTCCGTCCTTGTATCGGTATGGATAAGGAAGAAATTATCGCAATCTCCCGAAAGATTGATACCTTCAATATTTCTATTCAGCCCTTCGAGGATTGCTGCACGGTATTTACTCCCAAACATCCTAAAACAAGACCTCATATTGAAGACGTTATCGAAGCAGAAAAAGCCCTTGACATCGATGCTCTTTGTCAGAGAGCCTTCGACGGCATCAAGAGACTCTCAATTACATCGGACGGCGTAGAAGATGAATGATAAAATTCTTGCGGCGAAAGCCGCTGAAAAAGCAGAATTAATCAAGAAAAACAATCAGACCTTGGCAATCGCAGAATCCTGCACCGGCGGTTGGCTCAGCAAAATTTTCACTGACGTAAGCGGTATATCCGCTATTTATAAGGGCGGTGTATGCTCCTACTCCAACGAAATCAAAATGAAGATTTTAGGAGTCAAGGAAGAAACCCTCGACAGCTTCGGTGCCGTAAGCAGTCAGACTGCACGCGAAATGGCAGAGGGTGTGCGAAAGGCATTAAACTCCCATATCGGCATCGGAATAACCGGTATCGCAGGTCCGTTATCCGACAACACCGAAAAGCCCGTAGGTCTTATATACATTTCCGTTTCCGACGGAAATAAAACACTCGTAAAGGAATTGAGAAATAATTTCACCGAGGACGTACGAACAAACAACAGATTATCAGCAATGGAAAATGCTATTGATCTTTTAGGTGATTTATATGAAGAAAAATAATCAACCTGAGTCCAAGTACAAGTATTACAAAGGCTCTAAAGAGACTGTGTTCCGTACCGACGAGACTCAGAAGATGCTTGTAACAAAGGCCATCAGGAAAATCAAATACAAGAAAATTGCGTTAAACTTTGTATCCTTTCTTCTTGTTTTGTCCATCGCGATATCGGGTACGCTTATCGCCAAGAGAGGCTACGAGAAATTCGTAATTCTCCAAAGCGAGGTAAAGAGTCAGCAATATGCCGACATACCCGACGACGTTTTAGAGAAGATGGAAGGTATGACCGAAGAACAAAAATGGGCTCTTCTCTACGAATTATATCCTGAGCTTATTAACGTAAAATTCCCTCAAGGCATTCTCTGTGAATATGCCGTTTATTACTATCAGAATCCGCAGACCATCGGATATATAAGAATCCCCGGCACAAAGGTAGATTATCCCGTAGCTCAGGCAGATAACAACAAGTATTATCTCAACCATGACTTCTACGGCAAAACTACAAGCTACGGCGCAGTATTTGCATCGTACAAGAATACCTGGAGTCCTCTTAACAGAAACACTCTTCTCTACGGTCACAATATGGAAGACGGCTCCAGATTTGCCGCTCTTCTTAATTACAAAAATTTAGACTTTTACAAGAAGCATCCTACTATTGAGTTTGACACTCTCTACGAAAAGAACACGTGGAAAATAGTCGCCTGCTATATCACAAACGGTTCCACAGAAAGTGACAACGGCTACTTCTTCGATTTCACGTTTAATCATTGCTCGGATGCTTGCTACGAGGAATATATAGAAGAAATCAAAAAGCGTTCTATCTACGATACGGGAGTTGACCTTCTGCCTACGGATACGATACTTACTCTGTGCACCTGCACCTACGAAGGTGACGAGGGTAAGAAAATCGAAGACGGCAGACTGATAGTGGTAGCCCGTAAGGTTCGCCCCGGCGAAAGCCCCGAAGTAAACACCGCTCTCGCAGATTTCAAGGACACACCAATAAAGTATCCGTCGGCATATTATGACAATCCCGCCGACAACCCCTACAAAGACGACAAAAAATTCATGTTATATTAAGAGGTGCGAATATGAATATTAAAGCATATTCTTTTGAACACAACAGCCACTCTCTTGCGGAAGTAAAGCGCACGGTTGCAGAGCAGTTGACCTGCCCCGGAGTATATTTCGAAAGCTTTTCCGATGCTAAGGATTTGTTTGCAGAAATCAATGAAATAATTGATGATGCAGACATTATACTTATCGGTGTTGAAGCTAAGGCTTATCTTAAATTTAAGCCCATCTTCATCAAAGCCTTCGGATACACACCCGCATACAGCGAGAAAATAACAAATCTCGTAAGCGCGGATATTTCCGATGACAAGGTACAGAAGGCTCACGCTTATATTCCCGACGAGGCAGAGGTGCTCCTTACAAATAACGGAGCATACAGCGGCTTCTATATCAACGAAAACAGCCAGTACATCGTTGTTTTCCCGCTTATGGAAAGTGAATTGCCCAAGATGCTCGCAGTAGAAGCACTCGACTTCGTTAAGCCTATCGAGGATACAAACGAATTAATGGATGCTATTATTGATACGGAGCAGTCCTCCAACAAGGCTTCCACAATTATCGGAAAGCTTAAGAAATACGATTTGAGACTTGCTATCCCCTCAACCCCCTCTGCAAAAGCACTTAAATCTGATCTTAAGTCCTGCGACGATGCCGACGTATATGTATTCTTCACACCTTTCGTAAACGATGCAGGTGTGAGCGACCCTAAGCAATATACAGCAGACCTTTGCAAGGGCGCGAGAGAATTAAGAAGTACGGAAATCGGCGCAACCATTTCAAATATCTTCCGTGAAAAGAAGGGCGACAAGGTTATCGGCTACTACTCCTACGTAGGTGTTGCTACCGCAGATAAAATCGTTGTTAAGAAGCTCTTTTCCGACCCCAACGAGAATATCGAAAATCTCGTTCTCGAGGCTACCACGGAGCTCTACGGAATGATCGACAAATACATTGACGAGCTTTCCTTTAAGCTTACCGCTTCTAACGAAGAGGTTGAAAAGTACGAAAACTCATTAATCGAGGCAGAGGTTGTTTCCGACGTGCGTCCTGAAGCTTCCGTAAGCAAAACAGGTATCATTGCTGCAATCGTTACTATCGTATTGGCAGTTGCTCTTTGTCTCTTCATCACGTTCAGATACGGTAACGTTTTCGTTACTCCCATGGACGCTCCGCAGAACGAGAATCTTCAGCCCGCTAACCCCGTGGCTACTACTCCCGCAACTGCATCGCCCAACACAACCCGTGACTATGCGGATATCATAACCATCGGCGGCTCAGAGACAGAGACTGATACCACCTTAGGTGAATTTGATATTCCCACAACTCTTCCCGAGGGTATTAATACTTCAGACCAGAATCCCGGAGGTGGCGGCGGTCAGTACAGACCTCAGAACAACACAACAACGACAGAAGCACCCACCGAGGCACCTACCGAAGCCCCCACCGAAACAACCACCGAAGAACCCGACATTATTATTTAATCAAAGCGTATAGAAATAAGGAGATAATATTATGGCAGTACTTGTAACAGGCGGAGCCGGCTACATCGGCTCTCACACAGTAGTAGAGCTTCTTGCTACAGGCAAAGAGGTAGTTATCCTCGATAACTTCTACAACAGCTGTCCCAAGGTTTTAGAGCGAATCAAGATGCTCGCAAACAAGGATTTTCATTTCGAGGAATGCGATATCCGCGACAGAGCGGGTCTCGACAAGGTTTTCGAGAAATACGATATTGATTCCGTAATCCATTTCGCAGGTCTCAAGGCAGTTGGCGAATCATGTCAGAAGCCTATGATGTACTACGAAAACAACATCAGCGGTACAGTTACACTTTGCCAGGCTATGGCAGACCACGGCTGTAAGAAGATTGTATTCAGCTCATCTGCAACAGTTTACGGTGAGCACAATGTTTCCCCTCTTAAGGAAACAATGGTTGCAGGCGGTACTACAAACCCCTATGGTACAACCAAATTCTTTATTGAACAGATTCTTACGGACATTTCCAAGTCCGATCCCGAATGGAGCGTATGTATTCTCAGATACTTCAATCCCATCGGTGCTCACGAAAGCGGTATGATCGGTGAAAGCCCCAACGGTATCCCCAACAACCTTATGCCTTACATTACTCAGGTTGCAGAGGGTAAGAGAGAATTCCTCAGCGTTTACGGTAACGATTACGATACTGTTGACGGTACAGGTGTTCGCGACTATATCCACGTTGTTGACCTTGCAAAGGGTCACCTTAAGGCTCTCGACAAGGCTTACAGCGAAAACGGCGTATTTATTTACAACTTAGGCACCGGATGTGGCTACAGCGTTCTTCAGGTTGTTGAAGCATTTGAAAAAGCATCAGGTGTTAAAGTACCTTACAAGATCGTTGACCGCCGTCCCGGCGACCTTGCTACTTGCTATTCCGATCCCTCCAAGGCAAGAGAGGAATTAGGCTGGGTAGCTGAAAAAGGCATCGACGAAATGTGTGCCGACTCCTACAGATGGCAGCATAAGAATCCCAACGGATACGAGGACTGATTTATTTGCAATTCGTTCCCTTTAATTCACGAGAACTAAAGCATAAATCTATATTTGGCAGTATAGCCGCAGGCGTAAGCTTGCGGCTTGCTGTTCTTATGCCGAGAAACTTTTGTTGCAGTAAGGTTACTCTCGTTTTGCATAAGGACGGTTGCCCCAATGAATACAGAGATATGTATTGGTGCGGAATGAACGGGGACAATGAAGAATGGTGGGACATCACATTTTCCTATCCCGAAGAAGGTCTTTACTTCTACCATTTCACTTATGAAACGCCCTTCGGTACGGGTAATATTTTCCAACGCTCCGCGGGTGTCGGAAAAATATCCCCCGACGGACACGACTGGCAGCAGACAGTATATAGCAAGGATTACTCTACCCCCCATTGGGTAAAGGGTGGCGTGATGTATCAGATATTCCCCGATAGATTCAATAGAGGCGCTAATCCTCCCAAGGATTATCCCGCCGACAGAGTAATGCACTCCTCTACCGAGGAAATGCCTTTATGGAAGCCCGATGAAAAGGGAAAGATTCTTAACAATGACTATTACGGCGGTACTCTCAAGGGCATCGAAGGAAAGCTCCCCTACATCGCTTCTCTCGGTGTTACTATGTTATACCTCAACCCCATTTTCGAGGCTCATTCTAACCACCGCTACAATACGGCAGATTATTCAAAAATCGACCCTATGTTGGGTACTGAAGAAGATTTCAAATCTTTATGTGACTCTGCCCATAAACTTGGCATAAAGATAATTCTCGACGGCGTTTTCAGTCACACGGGCTCCGATAGTATCTATTTCAATCGCGAGAAAAGATACGGCGATGGTGGTGCTTGGAACGACAGAGACGGCGAATACGGTGATTGGTTCACCTTTAAACCCGACGGCAAATACGAAAGCTGGTGGGGAATAGAAACTCTCCCCGAGACAAACGAAAGCACACCCTCATTTATGGAATATATTGCGGGAGAAAATGGCATCGCTCATAAGTGGCTTGGTATGGGTGCCGACGGCTTCCGTCTCGACGTGGCAGATGAATTACCCGACGAGTTTTTAGACTACTTCTGTAATAGCGTTAAATCAAAAAATCCCGACCACCTTATAATCGGTGAGGTATGGGAGGATGCTTCAAATAAATTCAGTCACGGTGGCAGACGAAGATATCTTTTAGGTAAGCAGTTAGACGGCGTTATGAATTACCCCTTCGCAAGTGCTATCATAACCTTTATGCGCTATGGCGTGGCAGAGACATTTATGGAAAGCATTGTGTCAATATGCGAAAACTACCCCAAATGCGCTCTCAACTGCCTTATGAATCATATAGGAACTCACGATACGGCAAGAGCCTTAACTACGCTTATTTACGACGATATTGAGCATAAACCCCGCCATATTCAAGCGGAATACAAATTAAGCGAGGAAAATTACCGAAAAGCAAAAAGTCTTTTAAAAACTGCCGCGGTGCTTCAATACACACTCCCCGGCTTCCCCTCTCTTTACTACGGCGACGAGGCGGGCGTGCAGGGTGGCGGTGACCCATTTAACCGTACCTTCTACCCTTGGGGAAAGGAAGACTCAGAGCTTTTAGAGTGGTATAGAAAATTAGGTGAGATACGAAAAGGATTATCCTGTCTTAAGGAAGGCGACTTCGTTCCCTACTCCGCTATGCTTTCCTGCGTTGCATATATCAGAAGCGACGAAAAGGAAAAGATTCTCGTAATTGCGAACAAAAACTTCCACGCTATAGATTATAATCTTCCCGAGGAATTCAAAAACGGCAGAGAGCTTATCACGGATACATCTTTGGATGGCTTCGTTAATATTCCCGCATACTCCGCCGCTATAGTGAGGATTGAGATATGAACGTTTACGATTTTGACAACACTATATACGACGGCGAAAGCGTCATTGACTTTTTTCTGTATTATTGCAAGAAGGATAAATCCCTCATAAAGCAGATACCCGCCGTTTTTATTGCACTTATGAAATATAAGCGCGGTAAATTCACCATTGAGGAAGCGCTTTCCGCATACGGCGGAAAATTCAGTCAATGGTACAAAAACACAGTTGGCATCGGTGACGACCTTACGGACTTCTGGGACGGTCATATGCACAAGATAAAGCCTTTTTATAAGGATATTCAAAGCGACGATGACCTCATAATATCCGGCTCACCCGAAATATCCCTTGATATAATCTGTAAGAGATTAGGAATCAAGAAATATATCGGTAGTCTTATTGATAACAAGACGGGTGAGGTTACAAGGCTTTGCATCAGAGAAAATAAGGTAAAGGCATTCTTCGAGGAATATCCCGATACAGAAATCGAGAATTTCTATACCGATTCTGTAAATGATATTCCTCTTATAGAAATAAGCAAAAACGCTTATCTCGTAAAAGGAAATAAAATAACAAAAATTAAATAAAACATAATAAAAAATGAAGAATCCGATTCTCCACGAGAATCGGATTCTTTTATTACTATTACATACAATATATATAATTAGATAGCCTTAACGATTTCTTCTGCCGCTGCGAGAGCATCGGATATCTTAGAAATATCCTTACCGCCTGCCATTGCAGAATCGGGCTTACCGCCGCCGGAGCCACCTGCAACCTTAGCAACCTCACGAACGATGTTACCTGCGTGAGCACCGTTTGCAATAGCAGACTTACCACAGTAGCAAGCAAATGAGCAAGTGCCCTTTGCACTCTGCTCTGCCGCAAGTACAACGATGATATCATCACCCTTGTCCTTTGACGAGTCAACCATTGAACGAAGAGCGTTTGCATCTGCTTCACCGAGAGAAGCAGTAATGAGCTTAAATGAACCGATTTCCTTTACGTTGTCGAAAAGCTCTCCTGCCTTGCTCTTAGCAATCTCAGCCTTAAGGTCTTCAAGCTCTTTTTCCTTAGCCTTAAGTTCCTGAGAAAGAGATGCTGCCTTTGTTGCAAGATCCTTGATATTAGCAAGCTTCATTGCAGATGCTGTATCGTGAATAAGCTGTTCTCTTGAGTTGAGGTAATCAATAACACCGAGACCTGTTACACCCTCGATACGTCTAACACCGGCCGCAACAGAGCTTTCGGAAACAATGCGGAAGAGACCGATGTTACCTGTATTGGAAACGTGAGTACCGCCGCAAAGCTCTGTGGAGAAGTTACCTGCCGAAACAACTCTTACTGTTGCACCGTACTTCTCACCGAAGAGAGCCATAGCGCCCTTCTTCTTAGCGTCTTCAATGCTCATCTCCTCTGTTACAACAGGAAGGGCAGAGAGGATTATTTCGTTTACTCTGTTTTCAATAGTAGTGATTTCCTCTGCGGTAAGTGCTGAGAAGTGAGAGAAGTCGAAGCGTACTGCATCGCCGTTTACAAGCTGACCTGCCTGCTCAACGTGAGTACCGAGAGTCTCTCTGAGAGCCGCCTGAAGAAGATGAGCTGCAGTATGATTTCTCATAATTGCCTGACGGCGAAGCACGTCAACCGCGCCGTTTACCGTATCGCCTACGTTTATAGCATCACCCTCGGTAAGTACACCGTGATGAAGAATAGTACCGTCTGCAGTCTTAGTAGTATTTGTAACTGTAAATACATTTTCACCGATTGTAAGGAAGCCTGTGTCGCCAACCTGTCCACCGCTCTCTGCATAGAAAGCTGTCTCGGAAAGAACGATAACCGCCTCTGTATCAACGCCTACGAAGTCAACCTTTTCGCCGTTTGCGGCAATAGCGAGAACCTTGCCCTGACATTCAGTTGAAGAGTAACCGATAAATGATGTAGCACCACACTCATTAAATGATACATCGGAGCCCTTCCAGCCCTCTGTACCTGCAACGTTACGAGCGGCTTTAGCCTTTGCCTTTGCCTCTGCAAGATACTTTTCGAACTCTTCGTTGTTAACGCTCATACCGTTTTCTTCCGCAATCTCTCTTGTAAGGTCGATGGGGAAGCCGAATGTATCCTGAAGCTTGAATGCATCTGCACCGGAGAGAATCTTGCCCTCTGTCTTCTTAAGCATTTCGTTAAGAAGCTCGAGACCGCTGTCGATTGTCTTATAGAAGCTGTTTTCTTCCATAGAGATAACCTTTATGATATAATCTTCCTTCTCACGAAGACCGGGATATGCATTTTCATTTTCTTTAATAACTGTCTCACATACCTCTGCAAGGAAGGGTCTGTCGATACCGAGAAGTCTGCCGTGACGAGCAGCTCTTCTGAGAAGACGTCTGAGAACGTAACCTCTGCCTACGTTTGAGGGGAGAACACCGTCACCAATCATAAACGTTGTTGAACGGATATGGTCTGTAATAACACGAAGAGAAATATCACTCTTCTCATTTTCGTGGTACTTAACACCTGCAATGTCCATTACGTGCTTCATAATATTCTGAACAGTATCAACCTCAAAAATATTATGAACGTCCTGAGCGATACAAGCAAGTCTCTCAAGACCCATACCTGTGTCGATGTTGGGGTTTGCAAGAGGTGTGTAGTTATTTTTGCCGTCGTTTTCAAACTGAGTGAAAACAAGGTTCCAGAATTCTACGTATCTGTCGCATTCACAACCAACCTTACAGTCGGGGCTACCGCAACCGTACTTCTCACCGCGGTCATAGTAAAGCTCTGAGCAAGGACCGCAAGGACCCTGGCCGTGCTCCCAGAAGTTATCTTCCTTACCGAAGCGCACCATATGGTCGGGCTTAACGCCTACGTCCTTAGTCCAGATATCGTAAGCCTCATCATCATCAAGATAAACGCTGCAATAGATCTTTTCGGGGTCCATTTCCATAACCTGAGTACAGAATTCCCAAGCCCACGGAATAACCTCTTTCTTGAAGTAATCGCCGAAGGAGAAGTTACCGAGCATCTCGAAATAAGTACCGTGACGAGCGGTAATACCAACGCGCTCAATATCGGGTGTACGGATACATTTCTGACAAGTAGTAACTCTCTTTCTGGGGGGAGTCTCCTCACCTGTAAAGTATTTCTTCATAGGTGTCATACCTGCATTGATAAGAAGGATACTCTTATCTCCCTGAGGTACGAGGGGAAAGCTGGGAAGTCTGAGATGGTCCTTAGTCTCAAAAAACTTAAGATACATCTCACGGATTTCATTAAGTCCTGTCCATTTCATAATCATTCACTCCGTTCATAGAAATTAAAAAAAGCGTATTTTACATCTTTCGGGACGGAGTAACCGCGGTACCACCCGAATTGTGCAAAACACACCAACTCTTGTGACGGTTAACGCCCGTCAACGCGCCGTTTCCGACGAGGCTCAGCAAGTAGCAAATCTGAAGCCGTATGAGAGCTCACACCAACCGCTCTCTCTCTGTGAAACGAACAGACAGATCATTCTCGCATCATTGCCATGAATAATATATACAATAGTATTATATTGGTTTTTCTTAATAAGTCAAGAATATTTTAACGATATATACATTATAACCAACCTATCCGCTCAAACGCCCCATGGAAATATGATAAAGTAAACAAACATTATATTTTTTTAAAAAAACCCTTTACTTTATCGCGCTAAAGTGGTAGAATGACAACACAAAAATCAAGGTGGCTTACACCTATGGAGGAAATTATTATGACAAAGAAAATTATTGCTCTTGCATTAAGCCTCGCTCTTATTGCAGGTATCGTATGCATTTTTACCGCATGCGGAGACGACAAGGTTGACAGCACAAAGGAAAGCCTTCAGAATGCTGTTGACAATGCTAACACCGGTGATGACACAGTAGCAATGGTTGAAGACCTTGCTTACGTTAAGAACAACGGTAAAATGGTTATCGGTATCACCGAATACGCACCTATGAATTACAAGGATGCTGACGGCAACTGGACAGGTTTCGATACAGAGTTTGCACAGCTCGTTTGCGAGAAGCTCGGTGTTGAAGCAGAGTTCTTTATTATCGGTGACTGGGGTCAGAAGGTTAACGAGCTCAACTCCAAGAACATCGACTGCGTATGGAACGGTATGACAATTACAGACGAGCTCAAGGATGCAATGTCTATTTCAGATCCTTACGTTGTTAACGCACAGGTAATCGTTACAAAGGAAGCTAACGCAGAGAAATATGCAACTGTTGAAGATCTTGCAGGTGCAACTGTTGCTGTTGAAGGCGGTTCCGCAGGTGAGAAGGAAGCAATCGCTGCAGGTCTCACAACTATTGCAGTTGCTGCACAGTCCGACGCTCTCAAGGAAGTTAAGGCAGGTACAGCAGATGCTTGCGTTATCGACATCACAATGGCTAAGGCTATGACCGGTGAAGGCACAAGCTACGAAGGTCTTACATACACAGGTTCTCTTTCCGAGGAATACTACGGTATCGGCTTCAGAAAGAATTCCGACCTTGCTCCCGAGGTACAGAAGATCATCGCTGAGCTTAAGGCTGACGGTACTCTCGATGCTCTTGCAGCAAAATACAACCTTACTCTTGCTGACTGATAAGTAAATTCAGTTGACTCACGGCAGAGTGCTTTACGCGCTCTGCCGTACTCTTGTGTAATAAGAGATTTATATTAGGAGAATTTTTATGCCCGAACAAGAAATTTTACAGAGTGTCTTTTTAAGGTTATCCGAAGGCTTTCTGGTAACTCTCAAAATCTTTTTCGAGACCTTAATAATCGCTTTACCCGCAGGATTGATACTTAGCTTCGGTTCTATGAGTAAATTTAAACCCTTGAAATTCCTCGTACGTGTCCTCGTATGGGTAATTCGCGGTACACCTTTAGTATTACAGCTTATCGTAATATTCTACGGTCCCGGATTAATTGCTACTATGGCGCAGGAATATATGATGGGACAGGTAGCCCAGGGAATAATGCCCAATGATTTAATAATATGGCTCTCTACTTGGGAATGTATGGAAAGACCCGTTGCGGTAATCTTTTCATTTTCTCTCAACTACGCCTGCTACTTCTCGGAAATATTCCGTGGCGGTATCGAGAGCATATCAAAGGGACAGTACGAAGCTTGTCAGGTTCTTGGTATGACCAAGTCTCAGGCTTTCTTCAAGGTTGTTCTCTTGCAGGTTATCAAGAGGATTCTCCCCCCTATGAGCAACGAAATAATCACACTCGTAAAGGACACATCTCTCGCACGAGTTATTTCCGTTTACGAGCTCATCTGGGCAGGTGAAGTATTCATAAAGCTTAACGGTCTCTTATGGCCTCTTCTCACCACGGGTCTCTTCTATCTTGCCTTCAACGGTATTCTTACCCTTGTTTTCGGCAAGCTGGAGAAAAAACTGAACTACTATCAATCGTAAAGAAAGGAGAAGCAATATGTCTATTCTTGAAGTTAAAGAATTGAAAAAGAGCTTTGGTAAAACCGAAGTTTTAAAGGGCGTCTCCTTTGAACTTAACGAGGGTGAAGTATTAAGCATCATCGGTTCATCCGGTAGCGGTAAGACAACTATTCTCCGCTGTATAAATCAGCTTGAAACCGCCGATTCGGGTTTCATCAGCGTTGACGACGAGGTATTCTTTGACGGCACGGCAAAGAAAGAATCTGCCGCCGACAAAAGAAAGAGACAGATGCTTGTAGGTCTCGTATTCCAGGATTTCCACCTTTTTCCTCAGTACAACGTACTGGATAACGTAACATTGGCGGCAAAGCTTCTTGCCAAGGAGCGTCCCGATTACAAATCAAACCGTAAGGAAATCATAGCTGAGATCGAGGCTAAAGCCAAGGAGCTTTTAAATAAGGTAGGTCTTTCCGAAAAGCTTAACAACTATCCCTGCGAATTGTCCGGCGGGCAAAAGCAGAGAGTTTCCATTGCGAGAGCTCTTATTATGAATCCCCGCATTCTCTTCTTCGACGAGCCCACCTCTGCTCTCGACCCCGAGCTTACAGGTGAAATTCTCAAGGTTATCAAGAGCCTTGCAGAAGAAAATATGACGATGGTTATCGTTACTCACGAAATGTCCTTCGCAAAGGCAGTTTCCACAAAGGTTATTTTTATGGACAACGGCGTTATAGAAGAAGCAGGCACCCCTGAGGAAGTATTCGATAATCCCAAGTCTCAGAGAACAAAGGAATTCATTTCCAAGTTTGATGATTAAATTAAACGTTTAAACCCGTCTGTTTCGACAGACGGGTTTTTCATATTATCGGACATCTCTGCATATTTATTACAACGGAGGTGTTCATTTTATGACAGACGACAAAAAGACGGGGTTCATTCCCCACAACTGTATTTTAGAGGATAGGAAGAAGCTTTCTGTATCGGGAGTAAACGAGGTAGGTAGCTTTGACGAGACCACTATCGTAGCAGAAACTGACTACGGGCAGCTTACCGTGAGCGGAGAAAATCTCCATATAACAAAGCTTTCCCTTGAAATAGGTGAGCTTTGTATTGAAGGTAATATATCGGGGCTCAACTATACCGACGTCATTCAGAAGAGCGGTAGCTTCTTCTCGAGAGTATTCAGATAATGTATTCCGTACCGCAAAACCAACAGTTGATAATATTTCTCGCGTCTATCGGTCTGGGCTTTCTCTTGGGTATTTTTTATGATATATTGCGCACCGTACGCTTGACCATAACCAAAAGTAACGTTGGCATAATTATTTTCGATGTCATTTATTTCATTTTTTTCGGTTTTGTTTCCTTCCTTTTTATACTTGCTATGAACAAGGGTGAGGTTCGTATTTACATCCCTATAGGCGAAATAATCGGTTGGCTGTTTTATTACTTTTCATTCGGTCTTGCCGCTATTAAGATCACCGACCTTCTCGTGAAGGGCATCCGAGGCTTTTTTGCCTTGATTTTCAAGATAATAACGCTTCCCTTTCGCCTTATATACAAGGGTATTCGACTGATTTTTAAGGGTTTAATTCGTCTTGTAAAGAAAATCGGAAATTTCTTTAAAAAATTACTAAAAAAACTCTTGCCAAAAGCATATATGTATGTGTATAATTTATTTGGTATGGTGTCGGTAAGACGAAATAATCCCAAGAAAGGCGGTCGTGGTTTTGGCAAACACAAATGCAAAGAAGAAAAAGAAAATTAATTCTTTCAGCATAATTAAAATAGTATTGTGCTCCTGTTTGGTACTTCTCATTGTAGGCGCCATTGCCAAAGAGGCTTCCGAGTATTCTGCAAAAAAGAAGGAAAAGGCTCAGTTAGAGAGTCAGTTATCCGACCAGAATGCAGAAAACCAGGCTAAAGAAGACCAAATAGAAAACGGAGATATTGACGAGCTTATCGAGGAACAAGCCAGGGAAAACGGCTATATTATGCCTGATGAGCAGGTTATTATAGACATTACTCCCGACGCATAAATTTTTCAACAGAGGTAAACAGAAAGTATGGCAGTAGAAATCGGCGCGATTCTTGAAGGCAAAATCACAGGCATTACAAATTTCGGAGCATTCGTAGAGCTCCCCGATAAGACAACCGGTATGGTACATATCTCCGAGGTTTCTTCATCCTTTATCAAGGACATTCACGAGAAATTCTCCGAGGGTGACGAGGTTAAGGTTAAGGTAATCGACATTAACGAAAAAGGCAAGATTGCTCTCTCTATTAAAAAGGCTCAGCCTCAGGAGGAAGAAGCAAGACCCAAAAAGCCCGCAGGTGAAAAGCCCTACAAGCGTTCTCAGCCGCAGGTATGGACCGGCACTCAGAAGAACGAGCCCGAGAATATGTCATTCGAGGATATGATGGCTAAGTTCAAATCCGTAAGCGATGAAAAGATGAGCGATCTTAAGAAGAACTCTGCTGCTAAGCGCGGTACTTCTACTCCCCGTCGCGGCGGTAGCAATCCCCGTAGCTTTTAAGTAAAATTAACCGTGCCGTCGGCACGGTTATATTATTAAAGGAAGTGAATTTTTTGAGAGAGATCAACGTCAATATAATCGAAGAGACGGTCGAGAGGCTTTTCCTCGAAGCAAACTCTGTACTCCCCGCCTCTCTTGAAAACAGAATAAATGAAAAAGCATCCGAGGAGACTAACGCCATTGCAAAGGGTATCTTCTGCGATATGTGTCGCAATATGGAAGTAGCGCGAGAGCTTAATATCCCTATCTGCCAGGATACGGGTATGGCGGTGCTCTTTTGTGAAATCGGACAAGACGTGCATATCGTTGGTGGCGATTTTACAGAGGCAGTTAATAAGGGTGTAAGCAAGGCTTACCTTGACGGCAAGCTCCGTTGCTCCGTTGTGAGAGATCCTATACGTCGCGGCAACACAAATGACAATACACCCGCTATTATACATACAACTATAGTTCCCGGTGATAAGATAAAGCTTACTGCCGCGCCCAAGGGCTTCGGTAGTGAGAATATGAGCAAAATCAAGATGTTTACTCCTTCTGCTACGGTTGACGATATTGTTTCATTTGTAGTAGATACCGTTAAGACCGCCGATGCTAACCCTTGCCCTCCCGTAGTATTGGGTGTAGGTATCGGTAGCGATTTCGAGGGCGTTGCGCTTCTTTCCAAGAAGGCTCTATGCAGAGACGTGGATACAAGAAATCCCGATGAATTTTACAAAGACCTTGAAGAGCGTATGCTCCAAGAGGTAAATAAGCTCAATATAGGTGCTCAAGGCTTTGGCGGTGACATAACCGCCCTCGCCGTAAATATCGAAACCGCACCCACACACATAGCAGGTCTCCCCGTAGCAGTAAACGTAGGCTGCCACGTAACGAGACACGCGGAAGCTGAAATATAAAAAAAGACAGGATGCCATCATCACTGATAGCAACCTGTCTTTTATTTCATCTGAACTTATTTTTCAATCTCTCATAAAACTCAACTATCTTGAATTTCACTTGATATTTTTCTCCCACTACCTTTTTACCGCCGGAAGAATAGTTGTCTAATTCATCATCGTCCGTTTCTATATCTCCCGCTACGGGTACGCACAGATTAGGAAACATTACGCACCACCAATTATGACCCTCTCCCTCTCCGAGAATTACCCTCAGAGAAGTATATACTCCCGCGGGAAAGGTAAGATCGCCGTATTGTCTCGTCTCATAATATTCTTCCGTAAGTGTAACTGTGGCGGTATATGTTAAGCCATTTTCTATAAGGACTCTATTTGCAATTTCCGTAAGCGAATCTTTATTATTTCGGAAATACTCCTCCGCCGCTTCTACGGTAGTATAGTCACCGCATAAGACCGCACTCTCCCGAAGAAGAGCATCTCTGACTAAAAGCTTCACATTCTGATCTTCCTCGGAATCGCTGTTTGCAAGAATATGTAGCCTTACGGTATCCTGCCTTACCATATCAGACGCCTTAGCAAAAAAGGTGAGTGAATACGCACTGTATAAACTCACTACTATTGCCACCACGCAGAGAAAAGCTATATCTCGTCTTCTGTCAAAAATCTTGTTTTTTAAACTGAACATAAAAACCGTCCTTTCATTCTGTAACAGAATTGTTGGACGGTTTAATTTGTTTTATTCAATTTTCAATATTTATTATTTCCACACCGTACTTCTCGGGTGTACAAATGTAAACGTTATTAAACTTCTTGCAAAGCTCCGTTGCGGTCTTTTCTGCTCTGTCTTTCTCTTTAAATATACCGAATACCGCAGAGCCGGAGCCCGTCATACAAGCTGCAAGGGCGCCGTTTTTATTGCAGATAGCCTTGATATCTACTCTGCCGGGCACCTCGAGAGCCTGTTCAAATACGTTTGAACAAAGCTTCATTGCTTCGTCATGGCGGGAATCCGTAAGAAGCTCAAGCATCTCGTTATTCTTAGGATGCTTCATATACTGAAGAGAATCTATGGCATCGTAAGCCTCTTTTGTAGATACGCCATCCTCGGGCTTTACGATAACGATATGATATTCGCTGATATCGGGAAGGGATGCTACTACCGCACCCGTATCGAGAGCGAGAGCCGTACCACCTATTATACAGAAGGGAATGTCCGCTCCCACCTGCACACCTATACGGCATAATATTTTTTCGGGATATTTTGTGCCAAAGATTTCGTTGAGCGCCACGAGAGTTGCGGCACCGTCGGCACTTCCGCCGCCCATACCCGCACAAAAGGGAGTGACCTTATCAATATGTATATGGACACCTCTGTCCTCAGTAATACCCGCGTATTCAAAAAACTTTGCCGCGCATTTATACACTATATTACGACTGTCGGTAGGTACACCCGGTACGGTACAAGAAACAGTAATATCGTCACCCGATGTCTTATTTACGGTGATTGTATCGCCGAGACTTACCGACTGCATAACAGTAAATAACTTATGATAACCGTTTTCCTTAATGCCGGTTACGTCTAAGAGAAGATTTATTTTAGCATTGGCCTTTATAGTGAGCTTCATAACCTCACTCCTTCCGATTTTCATTGTATCATATACTATTTAAAAATAAAAGGTTATTCTCTCGGATATTTTTTTATTTTTATCTGTTATTTTGTTTTATTATGTGATAAAATAATTGTTTGGAAAGATGTATGTCAACGAAAGAGGGTTTTTATATAATGAGTGAAATTAAAATTATTGACTTACACACACATACAGATAATTCACCCGACGGCAACCATTCTGCTACCTATATGGCAGAGATTGCGGCTCAAAACGGTATCGAGACCGTTGCTTTTACTGACCATTGCGAAGTGGATTACTTCTACAAGGATGAGTACGACCGCCGAGTTGTATCAAGCTACTTTGAGGTTTCCAAGGCAAAAAAAGCTTTTGAAGGTAAGCTTGAAATTCTCCGCGGAATTGAGCTTGCTCAGCCTCACTATATTCCCGAATTAGCAGAGAAGATCATTAACGCTCAGCAGTACGACGTTATTATTGGCTCTATTCATAACCTTCGCGAGAGAGAAGATTTTTACTATATGAAATCCTTTGACGGTATCAATATAGAGGATATGATGAACGAGTATTTTGACGAGCTTCTCAATATGCTTCAGTGGGGTAACTTCGATATTTTAGCCCACATCACCTATCCCTTCAGATACATTTTCAACCTTTGCGGTTACGTAGAGGACATCAACAAATACTCTAAAAAGGTTGACGAAATCTTAAAGCTCTGTGCAGAAAAAGACAAAGCTCTCGAGATTAATATGGGTGGTCTTAAGTACCCCATCAATATGCCTGCACCTACTCTTGAGACTGTAAAGAGATACAAGGAATTAGGCGGAAGACTCGTTAGCGTAGGCTCCGATTCTCACTACGCAGAGCGTATCGGTTTTGGTATTCCTCAGGCTTACGAGATTGCACGAGAGGCAGGCTTCGACTTCATCGCGAAGTTCAACAACCGCAAGGTTTCTGAATTTCCCATTAAATAATTTCCTGCATAATCGGTAATTTATACTGTATAAAATCGGAAATATACATTTTGGACACCCCGTTAACAGAACGAATGTCCGTAAAGGAAACGGCTTGTCATTGTTCAAAACTGTGTCTAAAATGTTTATAACTTCACCTTATTTTCCGATTTTACATTTAAATACCCTTAAAAATTGTAAAGCAACTAACTTTACTTGAACAAAGTTTTGAACATTTTACATTTATCGACGAATTGCATATACATTCCTGTATGCAATTCGTTAAACTTTTGAACAACAGCTTTTATTGGGAAAGGAGAGGTCATTTATGCGCACATTAGAATACGTAATACCGGAAGAGTACGACGGCAGACCTCTTCTTCATTATCTCAGAGAGGGACTTGGAATATCTACCTTTATTATCCGCAGACTCAGAAACAACCGCGGTACGGTACTCATAAACGGAGAACATTTCCGAGTGGTTGACAGAGTGAGCGCAGGACAAAAGCTTACACTTCATATAATCGAAATTACCACTCCACCTCTCCCCCTTGAAATGGACTTAGATATTATTTTCGAGGACGAAGATATTCTTATCATAAATAAGCCCTCGGGGATATCGGTGCATCCCACCTTCAATCATCCTAACGGCACCCTTTGTAACGCGGTAGCAACCTATCTTATTAAGAAATATAACGAGCCTGCCGCAGGCAGAGCAATAGGTCGTCTCGACAAAGTTACGTCGGGAGTGATGGTCTTTGCCAAAAACTCTCTTGCCGCATCCAAGCTTAACGGCAATATGGAGAAAAAGTACAATGCCATTGCCTGGGGCGAAATGGACGAAAGCGGAACAATAAACGCTCCCATTTTCCGACCCGACAAGGGAAAGACTATACGATGTGTTGACCCAAGAGGTGACGAAGCCATTACCCATTGGAAGCTTATCAAGAACTTAGGTGATATTTCATTTATAGAGGTAGTTACCGAAACGGGGCGCACTCATCAGATACGCGTTCATTGCGCTCATATAGGTCATCCTCTCGTAGGAGATGAGATGTATTCCTCTCCCACAACTAAGAACATTAAAAGAGCCGCGCTCCATTGCAGAGAGATTTCCTTTACTCATCCCATTACAAATGAATATATGACATTTATAGCTCCCCTTCCCGAGGATATGAAAAAGGAACTTGAAAAGCGTGATTTTCATCTTGATAAATAATGGGAAAAAGATGAATTTTATGTTGACAAACAGAGTACAATCTGTTAAAATACCATTTGCCGCATATTAAGGGCGGGTGATTTGGTGCGCCCATAAATACGAAATTCATTCGTATGCCTTGTTAGCGAGACTGAAAGAAAGCAGGTAAAAATCTATGTACGCAATCATCGAAACAGGCGGAAAGCAGTACAAAGTTGAGAACGGCGATGTTATCTACATCGAGAAGCTCGAAGTTGAAGCTGATTCCACTATAACCTTCGATAAGGTTATCGCAGTTGGTGCAGACGACGGCATCAAGGTTGGTGCTCCCTACGTTGACGGTGCTTCTGTTGAAGCAAAGGTTGTTAAGAACGGCAAGGGCAAGAAGATCGTTGTAGCAACTTACAAGGCAAAGAAGAATGAAAAGCGCAAGATGGGCCACAGACAGCCCTACACTAAGGTTGAGATTTCAGCTATCAACGCTTAATCAATGATTAAGGTAATTTTTCATTCTAAGAACGGTATTCCCATAGGTTTCGATTTCAGAGGTCATGCAGGCTTCGGCACAAGCGGTAACGATATCGTTTGCGCGTCGGTATCCTCCGCCGCATATCTTGTAGCAAATACCATTACGGAAGTGATGAACGTATCTGCAGACATTACGGTAGATGATAACGGAGCTATGACTTTGACAGTACCCGAGGGAGATACCCAAAAGACAAAAGATATATTGCTCGGTCTGGAGCTTCATATAAGAGAGCTCAGCAAGCAATATCCCAAACATGTTACGATAACTACTACGGAGGTGTAACGAATGCTTAAAATCAACATCCAGTTATTTGCTCATAAAAAAGGTATGGGTTCAACCCGTAACGGCCGTGATTCAGAGTCCAAGAGACTTGGCGCTAAGAGAGCAGACGGTCAGTATGTTCTTGCAGGTAACATCCTTGTAAGACAGAGAGGCACAAAGATTCATCCCGGCACAAACGTAGGCAAGGGTAAAGATGATACTCTCTTTGCACTTGTTGACGGTCAGGTTCGTTTCGAGCGCCTTGGCAGAGACAGAAAGAAAGTTTCTGTTTATCCCGTTGAGCAGTAATTAATTGCTTTAAGTATTTAAACAACCTATCCACTTCGGATAGGTTGTTTTTTTATGCCATAAATTACATTTAAGGGAATTAATATAAATATATATACCATAATATATATAGTTTTCAAAATGCGTTTCAAAGTATTTTATTTTTATAATTTAACAAAGTATTCATAAATATTTTTCAAAAAAGGTTGACATTATATGATTTTCGGGGTATATTATTAACAGAGTTAGCACTCACACAAAGAGAGTGCTAAGAGGTGCTAAAGGTACTGAGCAAAGGTCAGGTGAGAATGATATGGCTACCCTTTCAGAGCGAAAGCAACGAATACTCGCTATCATAGTGGAGCGATTTATTGCCACCGGTGAGCCCGTAGGCTCCAAGGCGATATGCGCCGATATGGGAAACACCGTATCCTCCGCAACCATCCGAAACGAGATGTCAGACCTTGTAGCAATCGGTCTTCTTGAGCAACCCCATACCTCTGCCGGAAGAATTCCTTCTCAGGCAGGCTACCGATACTACGTAGATAACCTTATGACAGATTACGAATTAGGTATCGACGAGCAGGAGCGAATCAAGATATGGCTTCGGTCATTCTCGGGCGAGCCCGATAAATTAATGGAAAAGGCAGGCAGCATATTAGCAGAGCTTACCAACTGCGTAGCCGTTTCCACCACTCCCTCAGACAGCGAAGCATTTATCCGCCGTATAGAATTAGTTCCGTTAAGCGATCACACTGCAATGATAGTACTTCTTGCAACATCCGGTATTTTAAAAAGTGCGGTTGTCAGATGTGATTCGGAGATAGGCGTTGAGATCGCCGAGATATTCTATAATATCTGCAGAACCTACTTCAACGGCAGAAACGTTTCCGATATTACTATTTCGTTTATACAGACGTTAGTAGCATCTATGGGTGACAAGGTTTTCATTATGTCCCCCTTCCTCTGTGCAATATCCGACCTATGCGAAGCGGTTAAGACAACCGACCTTCACCTAAACGGTCAGAATAACATTTTAGCTCACGAGGAATTATCCCAGGATGCTTTCAGACTTATGGATTTCATCCATCGGGAAACTCCCCTCGAAAACATTATAAATTCCCACAAGAAGCCCCTTAACGTTTCAATCGGTACAGAAAATCTTTACCGCGAATTACGAAACAGCACAACGATATTTTCCAAATACTCCGTCGGCGACAAGGATTCGGGTTCTATAGGAATCATCGGTCCTACCCGTCTCGATTACGCAAGACTGATACCTACTATCAGATATCTTGCAGGAATCATCGGCAATATGCTTACGGAAACATTGGATGAATAGGAGATAAGAAATGGCAGAAGAAAAGGTAACTCCTGAAACTCAGGAAGAAGCAGTAGAGACTGCACCAAAGAAAAAGAAAAAATCAGACAAGAAGAGCGAGATTGAAGCCCTCACCTCTCAGGTTGAGGCTCTCACCGCAGAAATCGCTACCATGAAGGACGCTCATCTCAGAGTCCTGGCAGAGTACGATAATTTCCGCAAACGCTCTCAGAGAGAAAAAGAGGCAACTTACGGAGATGCCAAAGCAAATACGTTAAAGATGCTGCTCCCCGTCTTAGATAACTTTGACAGAGCGGCTGATAATAAGACCGACGACATCGAGGTTTACCGCAAGGGTATTGAGATGACACTCGCTCAGTTAGGTGAGCTTCTCAAGAATCTTGAGGTTGAATCCTTCGGCGAAGTCGGAGACGAATTCGACCCCAACATTCACAGTGCAGTAATGACTGTTGAAAATCCCGACCTTCCCGAAAACTCCGTAGCAGGTGTTTTTGAAAAAGGCTACAAAATGGGTGATCGTATTCTCAGATTTGCAACCGTACAGGTTACAAACTAAAAAAATCTATAAACAAACAACATATACATGGAGGTAATCAATCATGGCAAAAACAATTGGTATTGACTTAGGTACAACAAACTCTTGCGTAGCAGTTATCGAAGGCGGCGAGCCCGTAGTTATTGCTAACGTAGAAGGCAACAGAACAACACCCTCAGTAGTAGGCTTCTCCAAGTCCGGCGAGAGACTCGTTGGTCAGGTTGCAAAGCGTCAGGCAGTTCAGAACCCCACAAGAACAATCTCCTCAATCAAGAGAGAAATGGGTTCAAACTACAAGGTAACTATCGACGATAAGACCTACACTCCCCAGGAAATCTCCGCAATGATCCTTGCAAAGCTTAAGGCTGACGCAGAAAGCTATCTCGGCGACAAGGTTACAGAAGCTGTTATTACCGTTCCTGCATACTTCACAGACGCTCAGCGTCAGGCTACTAAGGACGCAGGTAAGATCGCAGGTCTCGAGGTAAAGAGAATCATCAACGAGCCCACAGCTGCTGCACTCGCTTACGGCATTGATAAGGAAGCAGAGCAGAAGATTATGGTTTACGACCTTGGTGGTGGTACATTCGACGTATCTATCATCGAAATGGGCGACGGCGTTCAGGAGGTTAAGGCTACTGCAGGTAACAACCGTCTCGGCGGTGACGACTTTGACCAGAGAATCATCAACTGGCTCGTTCAGGAATTCAAGAAGGAAACAGGCTCCGACCTTTCTTCTGACAACATGGCTATGCAGAGACTCAAAGAAGCTGCAGAAAAGGCAAAGATCGAGCTTTCAGGCGTAACATCATCTGCAATCAACCTCCCCTTCATCACAATGACAGAGGCAGGTCCTCTTCACCTCGACACAACTCTTACAAGAGCAAAGTTCAATGAGCTTACAGCAGACCTCGTTGAAGCAACAATGGGACCCGTTCGCCAGGCTATTGCAGACTCCGGCTTCAGCGTAAGCGAGATCAGCAAGGTTCTTATGGTTGGTGGTTCTTCAAGAATCCCCGCTGTTCAGGACGCAGTTAAGGCATACACAGGCAAAGAGCCCTTCAAGGGCATCAACCCCGATGAGTGCGTAGCTATCGGTGCCGCTCTTCAGGCAGGTGTTCTCGGCGGCGACGTTGAAGGTCTCCTTCTTCTCGACGTATGTCCCCTTTCACTCGGTGTTGAAACTCTCGGTAACGTTTGCACAAAGATCATCGAGAGAAACACAACTATCCCCACAAAGAAGAGCCAGATCTTCTCAACTGCTGCAGACAATCAGACATCTGTTGAGGTTCACGTTCTTCAGGGTGAAAGAGAGTTTGCAAAAGATAACAAAACTCTCGGTATGTTCCACCTTGACGGTATTCTCCCCGCTCGTCGTGGCACTCCTCAGATCGAGGTTACATTCAACATCGACGCTAACGGCATCGTAAACGTAACCGCTAAAGACCTCGGCACAGGCAAGGAGCAGTCAATCTCCATCACATCCTCTTCAAACATGAGCAAGGATGACATCGAGCGCGCAGTTAAGGAAGCTGAGCAGTTTGCAGAGGAAGACAAGAAGCGCAAGGAAGAGGTTGATATCCGCAACGGTGCAGATCAGATCGTATTCCAGACAGAGAAGCTTCTTGAGGATAACGCAGACAAGTTCGACGAAGCAGACAAGAACGAAATCAATGCTAAGGTTGCAGACCTTAAGGAAGCTCTCAAGGGTGACAGCATCGATGCTATCAAAGAGAAGCAGGATGCTCTCCAGAAGAAGTTCTACGAGATTTCCGAGAAGCTTTATCAGGCAGCAGGCGGTGCTCAGGGCTTTGATCCCAACGCAGCAGGCGGTTTTGATCCCAACGCAGCAGCAGGTGCTCAGGGCGCAGATTATCAGGAAGCTCCTTTCACAGACGTTGACTAATTAATAACTACCCAAAAAGGCGGCTCACCACGAGCCGTCTTTGATAGGATATTATGGTGAAAGGAATTAACCATGGCAGATAAAAGAGATTATTACGAGGTGTTAGGCGTAGAAAAAAGCGCTACACCCGACGAATTAAAAAAGGCTTATCGCCAGCTTGCCAAAAAATACCATCCCGACCTTAATCCCGACAACGCAGAGGCAGAAGCAAAATTCAAAGAAGTAAACGAAGCATACGAGATTCTTTCTAACCCCGAAAAGAAAGAGAAGTATGACCGATTTGGCTTTGCAGGTGTTGACCCAAGCTACGGTGCAGGTCAGGGCGGAAGCGGTTTCGGTGGCTTCGGCGATATGGATTTCGACTTAGGCGATATCTTCGGCTCTATTTTCGGCGGAGGCGGATTTGGTGGCTTCGGCGGTTTCGGTGGCGGCTCGCGTTCCAATCCTAACGCTCCCCGTCGCGGTAGCGATATTCAGGCTCACGTTGTACTTACATTTGAAGAAGCGGCAAAGGGTTGTACCAAATCCGTAGAATTTCAGAAAATAGAGCTTTGCGACGAATGTGGCGGCTCAGGTGCCGCAAAGGGTACGTCTCCTCAGACCTGTCCCGATTGTAACGGCAGAGGCCAGGTAAACGTGCAGCAGCGCACACCCTTCGGTGTAATCAGTACCTCCAAGACTTGTCAGCGTTGCGGCGGTAAGGGTACATTTAACCCCAACCCCTGCACCCGTTGTAAGGGCGCCGGCAGAATAAGAAAGACTCAAAAGAGAGACGTTATCTTCCCCGCTGGTATTGACGACGGTCAGGTATATCCCGTTCGTGGCGAAGGCAATAGCGGTGTAAACGGTGGTCCTTCAGGTGACCTTAAGATAATCGTATCAGTTAAACCTCATGCTTTCTTTGAGCGCGACGGCTATAACGTATGGTACGATATGAAGGTTTCCTTCATTCAGGCGGCTCTCGGCGATACTCTTAGAGTACCTACTATCGACGGTACGGTAGAATACGAGCTTCCCGCAGGAACTCAGCCCGGCGCAGTATTCAAGCTCAAGGGCAGAGGTATTCAGATGCCTCACTCTACGAGAAAGGGCGATCAGCTGGTCAAGATCATCGTTGACGTTCCCAAGAATCTTAACGAAGAGCAGAAGAACGCACTTCTTAAATTCAACGAGGTTATGGGTAACAAAGCAGTTAAGCCCGAAGAGAAGAAGGGTTTCTTCGGCGGTAAAAAGAAAAAGTGATTTTAAAGGGAAATCGAAATTCGATTTCCCTTTATTTTTTTATGTCCGTATGATATACTTAATTTTAATGAGCAAAGGCGGTGAATTATGGCAGACGAAACTCAGATATTACGAAACAGATTCAAAGAATTATACAACCGCTCCCACAACAGAGGAATATATACGTACAGCGATTTCCTTAATATGCACGAGCAGACCGTACTCTTCTCGGAAATGAAATACGGCTACACTCTTTGGGGTGGATACGAGGATGCCGAGAGAAAAATCGTCTGCTTCGGTGATGAAAATGATTTCGGTTACGCTCCGCAACCGCCCGTGTCAATTCTTTTGGTGGCTCCCCTCTCGGAGAAATTTTCCGACGACCTTACTCACCGAGATTTTTTAGGATCTATCTTAGGTTTAGGAATAAAGAGAGAAACTATCGGTGATATTATTATAAGTAACAACAAGGGCTACGTGATTTGCCTTGAGAATATCGCTCAATATATTATTGATAACCTTACAAAGGTAAGGCATACAAGCGTTTATTGTGAAAAATGCGATTCACTTCCAACGGATGCACTACCTCAACCTACGGAAAAGACAGTAATAGTTTCGTCTCTAAGGTTAGACGGTATTATTTCGGGAGTTTACAATTTATCCCGAAGCAAAAGCTCCGCCCTTATAGACGGCGAGAGAGTTTTTATAAACGGTAAGCTTACTACAAACAATTCTGCACCTCTCAAGGAAGAGGACATTATCTCCGTAAGAGGTCAGGGAAGATTCAGATTCAAGGAAATTTCAGGCGATACCCGTAAGGGTCGCATCAGAATTTTATGCGAGGTATATTAGAAAGGAACGTAATATTATGCGCACTATGAAATTAGGAAAGAGCGGTGTTGACGTACCCGTAATCGCAGTAGGTTGTATGCGAATGGCAGACAAGACTGTTGACGAAGCGAGGGAAATAATCGATACCTCTCTTAATGCAGGCCTCAATTTCTTCGACCACGCCGACCTTTACGGCGGAGGTAAGAGCGAGGAGGTTTTCAGAAAAGCTATCGGTATGAATGACGATATCCGAGAGAAAATCATTCTTCAGTCCAAATGCGGAATTTGTCCCGGAAAAACTATGTTTGACTTTTCAAAGGAGCATATTATGGAATCCGTTGAGGGCTCTCTTAAGAGACTGGGAACAGATTACCTTGACTTTCTCCTTCTCCACAGACCCGATACACTCTACGAGCCCGAAGAGGTAGCGGAGACCTTTGCACTTCTTAAGGAAAGCGGAAAGGTGCGCCATTTCGGTGTATCCAACCAGAATCCCATGCAGATTCGTCTTCTTCAGAAATATCTCGGTGACGAGCCTATCTGCGCAAATCAGCTTCAGTTCAGCATCACCGACTGCCATATTATAAAGCAGGGGCTTTACGTAAATATGCGCGAGGATAATGCTATAGACCGCGACGGCGGTATTCTCGAATTCTGCCGTTATGAGGACATTACCATTCAGGCTTGGTCTCCCTTCCAGTACGGCTTTTTCGAGGGTGTTTACGTAGATAACCCCGATTTCCCCGAAATAAACGCTAAACTTCAGGAGTTGGCAGACAAATACGGAGTAACAAAGTCAACAATCGTTATGGCTTGGATTCTCCGTCATCCCGCAAAGATGCAGCCCCTCACCGGCACAATGAACCCCAAGCGACTCTTAGAATGTGCCGCCGCGGCAGATATCACCATCACAAAGCAGGAATGGTACGATATCTTCTCCAGCGCAGGAAATGTTATTCCGTAAAGAACTTCACACAAAAAACCAACCCCCTTGCGGTAAATCACCGCAAGGGGGTTTTTAAATTAATTAGTTCTCAATCACGAATCGTTCTCCGTTTGATAATCATTAACCTTGATTTTAAAAATAATGTATGCTACAATGTCTATGCTACACTAATCTGAATAATACGCCCCACCAGGAGGAAAATATCACGGTAAAAGGTGTTTTCCTCATCCTCTTGTGTGGGACGATTAGTGTAGCAATTAATCGGGGTCAACACTTTTTCAGCGCGTTGACTTCAGTCAGCGCGCTTTTTGTTTTACGAGGAGGTAAAGCTATGTACAAAAAAATGTATCTTACACTTTTTAATGCAATTACGGCTGCTTTAAAAGAAAACAATCTTGATATTATCAAAGAAATTTTAAAAAACGCTCAAATTAATGCTGAAGAAATTTGTATAAATAGCAATGACGAAATATAGCAAAAAACACTACAGCTTCGCTAACATCCCTTTATCGTAATTCTGCTGAACGCATAAATGCGTTCACTACAACTTCGCTATCAATCGCCTTGTTGCAAAGCTTATAATCGGCGTAGCCCCTCAATTTTGAATTTTGAATTGTGAATTTTCAATTTAAAAAGAGGTGGTCTTTCGACCACCTCTTTTGGTTATATCGTTATATCTTTCTAACCTTGATAATATCTTCGTTTGACTCAAGTGCTTTGATTACTGCATCGGGAATTGAATCTGCAACAACAAGTGTGTATGCGTAGTCGCCCTTTGCCTTGGAATTGAATCCCTTTGTCTCAACGCCGTTTTTCATAAATGCGCCCAGGATATCGTTCATCACGTTAAGAACGTTATGATGAATAACACCCACTCTTTCGCCCTCTGCATCAATCTCTACGTTGGGGAAGTTTACGGAATTCTTGATGTTACCCTTTTCAAGATATTCGCGAATTTCAACCGCCGCCATATATGCACAGTTTTCTTCGCTTTCAGGAGTAGATGCGCCAAGGTGAGGAAGAGCAGTTACGCCGTCAACACCGATAACCTCATCAGAGGGGAAGTCTGTAACGTAAGCTGCAACCTTACCGCTCTCAAGAGCCGCTACCATATCTGCGCCCTTAACAAGCTCACCACGAGCGAAGTTAAGGATTCTTACTCCGTCCTTCATCTTAGCGATTGTATCAGCATTAATCATACCCTTTGTATCTGCTACGCAAGGAAGATGAAGAGTAATATAATCTGCCTTCTCATAAACCTCGTCGAGAGTTGCTACGTACTCTGTATCCGCAGGAAGCTCTGACTTAAGGTTTTCGTTAAGGAAGGGATCGTAGCCAACGATCTTCATACCGAGACCGTTTGCGGCAACTGCAACGAGTCTGCCGATAGCACCGAGACCAACTACACCGAGAGTCTTGCCGAGGATTTCGGGACCAGCAAACTGTGACTTGCCTTTTTCAACGAGCTTTCCTACGTTGTCGCCCTCGCCCTTGAGAGTCTTGCACCAATCGTAAGCTGCTGCAACCTTTCTTGAGGAAAGCATAAGAGCACCGATTACAAGCTCCTTAACAGCGTTTGCATTTGCACCGGGGGTATTGAATACTACAACACCCTTCTTTGTACATTCGTCAACGGGGATATTGTTAACACCGGCACCCGCTCTTGCTACTGCGAGAGTTTTATCGGAAAAATTATATTCGTGCATAGATGCGGAACGAACGATAATACCGTCGGGACATTCGCAGTTATCTGTTACTGCGTACTTGTCGTCCAATTCCTTAAGACCGATCTGAGAAATCTTGTTTAAAGTTAAGATATCGTACATTATGTATCTTCCTTTCAGGAATTTTCTTTTTCAAACTTATCCATAAATTCGATAAGCTTTTCAACGCCTTCAACGGGCATTGCATTGTAGATAGATGCTCTCATACCGCCAACTGTACGGTGACCCTTAAGGTTTACGAAACCTGCGGCAGTTGATTCCTTAACGAACTTCGCATCAAGTTCCTCGTTACCTGTAACAAAAGGTACGTTCATATAAGAACGGTCCTCGGGAACTACTGTGCCCTTAAAGAGCTTGCTGTTATCGAGGAAATCGTAGAGCATAGCAGCCTTCTTGTGGTTGCGCTCTGCCATTGCTTCGAGACCGCCGATAGACTTGATCCATTCGAGAACGAGCTTGCAGATATAAATAGTATAGCAAGGAGGTGTGTTGTAAAGAGAATCGTTGTCAGCGTGGATCTGATAGTTAAGCATCGTGGGAGTGATATCACGTGCGTTGCCGAGCATATCCTCACGGATAATTGCAATAGTAAGACCTGCAGGCGCAACGTTCTTCTGTGCGCCACCATATACCATTGCGAACTTGGATATATCAAGAGGCTCTGAAAGGAAGCAGCTTGAGATATCCGCAATAAGAGGAATATCGCCTGTGTCGGGAATCTGATGATACACTGTACCGTAGATTGTGTTGTTGAGACATACGTAAACGTAGTCTGCATCGGGACGGAAATCGTCCTTAGATACCT
Source organism: Acutalibacteraceae bacterium (assembly GCA_045606645.1). Taxonomy (GTDB): domain Bacteria; phylum Bacillota; class Clostridia; order Oscillospirales; family Acutalibacteraceae; genus DTU089. Next base: position 41,680 of record JAZUSK010000030.1, read on the forward strand.
TGGGAATGTAAGAGAAGGTCTTGTCAGCAGATGAAGCCGTAGCAACAACGTCGCCGTACTTCTGTGCCTCTGCAAAAGCCTTCTTTGCCCACTGACCTGTAATAATGTAGTCTGCCTTACCTGACTTATTCATAAAGTTCAAGGGAATAGCTGCGAACTGAGTTGAAGCACCGCCCTGAAGGAAGAGAACCTTATAATTGTCCGGAATGTTCATAATCTCTCTGAGGAGAGACTCTGCGGACTTTATAATGCTATCGTAAACCTTGGAACGATGGGACATCTCCATAACCGACTGACCTGAACCCTCGTAGTCAAGCATCTCTGCTGCCGCCTTCTTAAGCACTTCCTCAGGAAGCATAGAAGGACCTGCAGAAAAATTAAATACTCTGCTCATATATATACCCCTTTCAAGTGTTATAAAAATATCATTCTAATTATATTCTTATATAAATCAATAATCAACTGTCAAAATCTTGATTTTTTATTATTTAAAACGAATTTTTTGTATAAAATTACATATATACGCCAAAATAATCCTTTTTCAGAAAAATCCCCCCGACTGAACTTAATCAGTCGGGGGGGATAAATCATATTAATTCAGATATTATCCGTCTACATCCGGAGCAATAAGTCCGTATCCGTTGGCATTTCTCTTATATACCACGTTAATAACATCTGTCTCAGCATTTAGGAACATATAGAACTGATGTCCGAGAAGATTCATCTGAAGTATTGCTTCCTCTACGCTCTCAGGCTTAAGAACAACTGTCTTCTCTCTGATAACGTCAAATTCCTTCTCTTCCTCTACCTCGTCGGTAAAGAAATCGTCTATCACCGCAGAATGAAGCTTCTTATCAAGCCTTGTCTTATTCTTTCTCACCTGTCTGATAAGATAATCTACGCACACATCAAGGGCATCGAGCATATTTTCTGCGCTCTCTTCGGCACGGAATATCATACCGCCCTTTGTAACCGTTATTTCAACTATATGACAAGACTTCTCAACCGTGGCGGTAACCTTAGCGGAGATCTCATCTCCGAAAAGCTTCTCAACCTTTGCAAGTCTCTTTTCTGCACGCTCTCTGAAATCCTCGCGAGGATTGCACTTACGACCAACGATAGTAATATTCATAGTAACACCCTTTCTTAAGAATCGGCGTATTCCGATTCTGAAATGCAATAAGGAGAGAAAGTTAAGTATTCACCCAACTTGCTCTCCTTTCACCTTCATATTATCATCAAAAAGTATGATTGTCAATAACTTTTATGCATATTCAACATATTTTCTTGTGGCTATATTGTTTTGTTGACATATACAACAAAAGACCCGTCCATTGTAGGTCGGGTCTCAGATTCAAGATACTACCTCGTACATATTTGCAGCCTCATCCTTTTTAGCAAATTCGCTAACGGATAAAACCTTGTACTTGGTAAGATTTGAGCCCATCTGAATAGCGATAACGTCCCCTACCTTTACCTCGTAGGATGCTCTCGCTATCTTGCCGTTTACCTCTACGTGCTTAGCATCGCAGACCTCGTTGGCAACGGTGCGCCTTTTTATAATTCGTGATACCTTTAAATATTTATCTAATCGCATAAATAAACCTCTATTATCTATAACTCCAAAATAAATGGTCCTTTATAAGAAGCGCTCTGCAGGGTGATGCTTCCACTCCTGCAATCTTCAAGGGCTGAGCCACGAGAAAATATCTGCCGGGCTTGACGTTTGAGAGATCGAGCCCCTCAAGAATCGGAATATCTGCAGAAAGGATAGCTCTGTGAATAGTCTGATTCGTGCCGGAGTTTCCTATGGTCTGTGAATCCGTACCGACAAGCTTATAGCCTGCATCCGCCATATAGTATGCGCTACTCTCCATAAGATACGAGAGTCCGTTACCCTTTATAAGCACTCTTTCGCATCCGCCCCAAGGGAAAAGCTCCTCTGCGGCGGCACCGGTGATGGGTCCGGGAGGCGTCTCTACCACGAGACATTCACCTATGAACGCTTCCAAGGGCATCTGCTCTATAGTCTTGCCACCGTCAATAAAGTGAAGAGGTGCGTCAACATGGGTTGCCGCGTGAAGGCACGTATATATTGAATTAAGATTATAGACCTCCCCTTCTCTCATTGACTTTATAGGGTCAATATACCCTTCGGGGTCACCGGGATAAACGGGAGTCTTAAATAAATCTCTCGAAATATCAATAATTTCCATTTCTGCACCTCGATTCAACGTTGGCGATTATTTTAAAAGGTTGTTAATATCAACCTGCGTAAGGCTTGAGAAGTCGGCATCATTAAATGCGGCTACCGCATTATTCATATATGCTCTCTCAAAGCCCTCACAAAACTCGGAAAGGCTAACCTCTGTCTGAGAGCCGTCTGACATACATTTAAGCTGAGCAACGTCTGCTTCTAACTCGTTGTCACCTATAACTACTGTAAACTCGGAATTAATTTTATTTGCATACTTCATCTGCGCCTTGATTGATCTGCCTACAGTATCGATATTTACACAATAACCCTGAGCACGAAGATCAGCGGAGATTTCAAGTGCCTTAAGCACTGCGTTTTCACCTGCAGTAACTATTGAGAGGTTGCACTTAGGTGCTTCGGGGAAAGGAATTCCGCTCTCCTCCATTGCAATAAGAAGTCTCTCGAGACCCATTGCAAAGCCACAAGCGGGAGTGGGAGCTCCGCCCAATTCCTCTACAAGACCGTCGTAACGACCGCCGCCGCCGAGAACGAGACCCTTTGTCTTCTCGTCCTGAGAAACGAATTCAAATACTGTTCTTGTATAGTAATCGAGACCGCGAACAATCTGAGGATTAACTACGTAATCAATACCGAGAGCGCCGAGATATTTCTTAAGACTCTCGAAGTGGTCACGACAATCGTCACAGATATAGTCAAGCACAACAGGTGCTCCTGCGGCAATCTCCGAGCAAATCGGGCTCTTACAGTCGAGGATTCTCATAGGATTGCGGTCAAGTCTTGAAAGACATGTCTCGCAAAGCTTATCCTTGCTCTCCTCAAAGTATGCCTTAAGAGCCTCGGAATATTTCTTACGGCACTCGGGACAACCGATAGAGTTGATCTCCACGTTGAGCTTCTCGATGCCGATAAAGTTAAAGTAGCTGTTAGCAAGAGCGATTATCTCTGCATCCTGCAAGGGTGATGAAGCACCGAAGCACTCTACACCAAACTGATGGAATTCACGGAGTCTGCCTGCCTGAGGTTTTTCATATCTGTAGCAGGAAGTAAGGTAGCATACCTTCTGAGGAAGGGGCTCGTTGAAAAGACCGTGCTCAAGGAATGCTCTTACAGCGCCCGCTGTGCCCTCGGGACGCAAGGTGATTGAACGGTCGCCCTTATCGTTGAAGGTGTACATCTCCTTCTGTACAACGTCGGTAGTCTCACCTACAGAACGGTCAAAGAGCTCTGTGTATTCAAATACGGGTGTTCTCATCTCGTGGAAGCCGTATGCCTTTGCTACGTCAAGAGCCGCCTGCTCTATATACTGAGATTTGTAACTTTCTGAGGGTAAAGTATCTTTAGTACCCTTGATTGCTTTAATACTTGCTGCCATAATATAGCTCCTAAAATAAAATTCGATATAGTCAACAAAAAATCGGGTGACAGAGATTACTCATGCACCCGATTAAAAATCTGATTACGACTTCGGATTAACGATATCACGCCAATCGAGGTCGCCACGCTCAAGGCTGTGAATGAGCGCTTCTGCTGTTGCGATATTGGTAGCAACGGGAATATTGTGAACGTCGCAAAGTCTTAAGAGATTAGCTTCGTTAGGCTCACCCGGCTTCGGGTTAAGGGGATCGCGGAATAAGAGAAGCAAGTCGATCTCGTCACATGCTATTCTTGAGCCAATCTGCTGAGCACCGCCCTGAGAACCGCTAAGATACTTCTCGATATCAAGACCTGTTGCTTCTGCAACAAGCTTGCCGGTAGTACCGGTAGCGCAAAGGCTATGCTTACTTAAGATACCGCAATAAGCTATGCAAAACTGTGTCATAAGCTCTTTCTTGGAATCGTGTGCTATCAATGCAATATTCATCAGATCACGCTCCTTAATAGAATGATAATATTGTAACAGAAAAACCCTTGTTTTTCAACATTTTTTTAATCTTTTTAGTAATAAATATACATTTATGAATTGAGCTTTGCGAAGTTATCTTTGTTAGAAGAATAGAGCTTCTTGAACACTTCGAAGTACTTATCATAAACCTTCTTATTTTCCATATTGGGAGTAAAAGTCTTGCTTACGGGAATAAGCTTCTTTGCTTCCTCAATGGAGGAACACATACCGAGACCAACCGCCACAAGAACAGTAGCACCCATAGCGCCTACGTTCTGAGGTGTATCAACAGTCTCTACTACCTTGCCGATACAGTCAGCGAGAATCTGACACGTAACGTCGGAGAGAGCACCGCCACCTACGAAACGAACCTTTTCGGAAGCCTTAACCTTCTTCTCCTCTGTTTCAAGGAACCAACGAAGGTGATAGCAAACGCCTTCAAGAACGGCTCTGATCATTTCGCTCTTTCCTGTTTCAAGGCTTATATTGAAGAACATACCTCTTGCATTGGGATCCTCAAAGGGACAGCGGTTGCCATGAAGCCAGGGAGTGAAGATAACTCCACCGGAGCCTGCAGGAACCTTGTCAACGACTGCGGACATATAGTCGTAAAGGCTTGTATATTTTGCTTCATAGCCATCGGTAATATTCTTAGTTTCAAGATAAACACCGATTTCGTCGAGAGCAAGGTGATCCTTAACCCACTCAAGGCACTTACCTGCCGTCTCAAGCTCACCGAAGTAATTGTATCTGCCTGCCTCTGCGCCCACAACGGCGGCAATCATAGCAGAAGCGTCAACAACGCTCTTGTCAACAACAGTAGAAACCCAACCGGAAGTACCGCTATAGATATGGGTATCACCGAGAGCAACAGAGCCTGCTCCTACGCCGATAAGGGAAGCGTCACCACCGCCACCGAAAACGGGTGTACCGGGAGCGAGACCAAGCTCAGATGCAGGTTGAGGAAGAAGCTCACCGATTTTTTCGGTTGATTTCTTAATATCGGGAAGATGAGCGGGATTTACGCCCAGCATCTTGCACATTTCGGGACTGAACTTCTGCTTTTTGATATCATATAAAAGAGTTGCAAAAGCAGAGTCGTGAGTCATACAGAATTCGCCTGTCATACGAGTAATGAAATACTCCTTAACATCAAGCCATTTATGTACTCTCTTGAAGTTTTCGGGCTCATTTTTCTCTACCCATTTGTATTTCCATACAGGGTCCTTAACAGAAGCGGAAACCGCACCTGTAATCATAAGAGATTTGAGAAGCTTCGGGATATATGCGCCTGCAATCTGCGGTCCGTATGCAATACCCTCCTTAAGCTCCTGACGGGCTCTCTGGTCCATATAGCTCATAGCTCTGCGCACGGGCTTACCATCCTTATCAACAAGCACGAGACCCTGCATCTGTGAGCAGAATGAAATACCGCAAATCTCATTAATATCTACCTTACTGTCATCTAAAACAATCTTCGTAGTGGAGCACATAGCATCCCACCAATCCTGGGGCTCCTGCTCCGCACCGCCATCGGGGAAAACATAAAGCTTATATCCCGCTGAAGCGGCGGCAACAAGCTTGATAGACTCTCCTAATTCAAAAATACAGGTTTTAACACCCGTAGTACCTATATCATAACTGATTGCGTATTTACCCATATCTGTTCCTCCGTATTGCGCTATAGTAACAATATACATTATGCACTATTTTCTGTCAATAATCAACAGTTAATTGTCAAATTTTTTCGTCTTTTTATATGTTTCGCTCGTTTTTCAAAAATTCCAAAAAATTTGCAAAAAAATTAAAAAAAGTTCTTGACTTTTCTTTTTTGTTTGGTATAATAGATACTGTTCTTCGGAGGACGAATAGTTCTTCGCAGTCGGTGTTGATGGCGTTGAGGGTCCACCCGTTCCCATTCCGAACACGGTAGTTAAGCTCAACAGCGCCGAAGATACTTAGCGGGAAGCTGCTCGGGAAAATAGGGCGACGCCGACATACATAAGAGTAACCACCCAATCGGGTGGCTATTTTTTTGCCTAAAATTGCGATATAGCGAGTTTATCATCAACAAAGCTAAAACAAGATAGCGGAAATTCCGCTATCTTGTTTTGTTTTAGTTAAAATAGCACTCCACTCTATTAATCGGCACACCCATAGAGGAAAATCTCTTTTCATACTCGGTCATAACGTTACCTTCGTTATATTCAGAGTTATGAAGATCGAAGGTGAGCTTTTCCATTCTGATGCCGAAAGCTTCAAATTCCTCGAGAGAGAAATCGAAAAGACCTCTGTTATCGGTCTTGAAATATATAGCGCCATCTTCCTTCAATATGGTCTTGTATATCTCTAAGAATGTTCTATATGTAAGTCGTCTCTTCTCGTGACGTGACTTGGGCCACGGGTCGGAGAAATTAAGATAAATTCTATCAATGGAATGGGGCTGGAATATTTCGGTCAATTCCTTAGCATCTATACAGCAAACTCTTACGTTGGAAAGGCCGCTTTCCTTTACCTTTTCCGCCGCAATAACCAGGACGTCCGAAACCTTCTCAATAGCAAGAAAATTAACGTCGGGCTCCTTTGCAGCAGTACCAACAATAAAGTCACCCTTACCGCATCCGATTTCTATTCTGAGGGGCTTATCATTCCCGTAAAGAGCCTGAGATGAGTTGCCCTCTGCTCTCAAATCCTTTATAACAATATTTCCGCAAGCTTCAAGACGCTCTGCTCCGTGTTTCTTCTTATGTACTCTCATAATTCACCTTTTTATAAAATATTACCAAACAATTATAGTTTTTATGTTTTAATTTGTCAATTCGCAGGACGGCTTTTTCTTCTTTTCATCTTGTTTTATTATATATAATTGTATATAATCTGTTTATTATTTTTAAAGGCGGAGTGAATTTTCGCTCTTGAGAGGTTTTATGGAAAACGAAAACAAAGACTTAGGCTTAACGCTGAATAAAAAGACGGTTGCCGCAATTTTCCTTGTACTCGTCACCCTTCTCATTCTAATTGGTGCTCTTACTCAGATTCTCCCACGCGGTGAATACGATACAGTAATAGAGAACGGTCACGAGGGTATCGTTGACGGCACCTACGAGGTGTTACCCGATTACAAGATGCCCATATGGAAAATCATCCTTTCCCCTATTCTCTGCTTCGGCAGTGAGCAGGCGGCTACAGGTATCGGTATTATCGCTATTATTATATTTGTAGGTGGCTCTTTCCTCATATTGGACAAGTGCGGTATTCTCAAATACATAATGGCTACTCTCATTAATAAATTCAGCGATAAGAAATACACACTTATGGCGGTAGTTGTATTCGTATGTATGCTCTTAAGCTCTACGGCGGGTATCTTAGAGGAGTCTTTGACTCTCGTGCCCATAGCCGTTGCAGTATCCCTTGCCATGGGGTGGGATTCTCTCGTGGGCTTGGGTATGAGCCTTATATCTATCGCTTGGGGCTTTACCGCCGCAACCTTCAATCCCTTTAACGTTGTTACAGTTCAAAAACTGGCGGGTGTGCCCGTTTTCTCGGGTCTTTGGCTGAGACTTATAATCTTTGCAGGTGTTTACGTTATATTGTTCCTCTTCCTCTACACCTACGCCAAGAAGATTGAAAAAGACCCCACAAAATCCCCCGTATATGAGTCAGACAAGGCTTTGAGGAAGAAATATTCTCTCGAGGATGCAAACGCTACACTTTCCGACCCCGGTATAAAAAAAGGCACAAAAGCATTCTTGACCTGTATGCTCATTGACCTCGGATTTATAATATTGGACTTCGTGCTCAGCACCGGCGGTGCTTTGTCACTTCCTGCAATGGCAGTGCTTTTTACAACCGGCGGACTTCTTGCAGGCTATTTTACGGGTCTTAAAGGGAAAAAACTTTTCAAGAGCTTCCTTCACGGCGCAAAGACTATTGCCCCCGCTATACCTCTTATAGTATTCGTTATCGCTATTTCCTATGTATTGCAGGAAGGCAAAATAATGCACACTATCCTCTACACAGTATCGGAGCATATGAGAGGCGTATCTCCACTCGCCGCTATATTCCTTATATTCGGCGTAATCGCTCTGCTGGAATTTTTTATTGGAAGCGGCACTGCAAAGGCATTCCTTATTATGCCCCTGCTCGCTCCTCTCACCGACCTTATCGGAGTATCGGCACAGAGCATTGTAACCACCTTCTGTATTGCAGACGGCTTTACAAACCTCCTCTATCCCACCAACGGTCTTATGATTATTGCAATCGGCCTTGTATCTGTTTCCTATACAAAATGGATCAAATGGTCTTGGAAGCTTTTCGTCGCAGAATTCGCTTTCTCTGCGGCTATTATGGCACTTATGGTTTATATAGGATATTAAAGGCATCAAAAGCACTAAAAAATTCTACCAACGAAAAACCACTTGAACGAGTTAATGCTCATTCAAGTGGTTTCTTTATTTATTGCTTTTTTAGATCATCAATTGAAATAGTATTATCAAAGTCCTCTATCTTAGGAGGGTTGATGTCGCTGGCTTTCTTTCCTTCACGGAAACCGCTCTCAACAACGATAGACTCGTCAATCCAAACCTCTTCGTTGTCTTCAATGATTATAGCACCGTCTTCGTCAAACTCGGGTACTATGATAGCATTTCTGCGCTTGTTTATTATGAAAAATACTACGATAGCAATAATAATCGCCGCCGCTACACAAGCTACGATTACGGTGGAGTGATCCTCTTTCTTGGCCTCTACGGGAGTAACCTCAAATTCTGCCTCTACCACAACATCGCCTGCGGGCATCTCAAAGCTGAGAATATCTGAGGGCTCTCCGTTAATAAGAAGGCTACCCTTCTTAAGTCTCATACCCTCTCCGGGCTGAATCATAATAAGAACAGTCTCACCGACAGCCGCCTTCTGAGGTCTTACGGTAATCTTACCGCCCTTACCCGCAACGACTGTAATATTATAAAGGATTGCGGCGGGGTCTCTTATCCACTTAGCATAGATTGTCATTTCCTCAAAAGCGAAGCTCGAGGTGGGATTCCATATTTTAGTAAACTCCTCGTCACTATACCAACCGTCGAAAAGATACCCTGCCTTTGTAGGCACTGTAGCGGGAATAGGTACGAGACCGGGAGCAGGCATATCTGTAGTAAGATAAGTCTTTCCCTGTTCCAGAGGGATACCTTCTATCTTACCGCCGTTAAGCTCAAGATACACCTTAAAGGAGTCATCCTCCTGTGTAGTCTCGTCGGTAGCCTCTTCCTCTTCCTCCTCATCCTCCTCTTCCTCTTCTTCCTCGGTAACCTCTTCCTCCTCTTCATCTTCGGTGGTGGGAGGAAGAGTTGTTATAACCTCGGTTGTAGGAGGAGTTGTAGTCTCGGGCGGTGCAGTAGTATCCTCAAGGAAACCGCTGCCACCCGTGGGGTCTATATTCAAGGGCGGAACAGGATCTGCAAAAACAGAAACAACCGAACCTATCACGCACACACAAATAATGATCGCAATTAATGAAATTAAATTCTTTTTAAACATACTCATCGCCTTAATATGTAGAATCCATATTCTCGTTAATTACTTCCTTTACTTCCTTAACGAAGGTTGAGTTCTCTATCTTCTTCTGAAGAAGGTCATAGAAGAGATCCTCGTCGATGGGGAGAGATACTGTCTCGCCCAACCATGAAGAAAGGAAAGCCGCATTGGATATCATAAGTCCGTTGATACCCTCCTGACCTGCGGCGGTAAGGGGCTCGTCTCGAAGAATTGAAGCGGCAAACTTATTCATAACCTCAATGTGCTGAAGGTTTCTGCCGTCAAGTTCCTCCTCGAAGGTCTTGTATTCGATGCTGCCGAAACCATCCTGCGCATTCTTTGTGAATTCGTTTAAGCCCACAGCCAACTCATTTACGATAAGCTTACCGTTTTCACAAATAAGCTTTGCCTTATCAAGTGTGATTTCGAGTCTGTTTGTGCCGGGGTAATCGCCGGTAGTAGTAATAAACGTACCTGTTGCTCCGTTAGGATACTGAGCGTAGATCATAACGTCGTCCTCTACCTCGATGTTGTGCCACTTACCCTCGTGACAAACTGCGGTAATCTTCTCGGGCATACCGCAGATCCACTGCCAAAGGTCAAGCTGATGAGGACACTGGTTAAGAAGAACGCCGCCGCCTTCACCTGACCAGGTTGCTCTCCATCCGCCTGAATTGTAGTAAGCCTGAGTTCTGTACCAGTCTGTAATAATCCATGTAACGCGCTTCATTTCGCCGTATTTTCCGCTATGTACGATCTCGTGAGCCTTTCTGTAAAGGCAGTTTGTACGCTGATTAAACATAATAGCGAACTTCTTGTCAACCTTATCTGCTACGGCGTTCATTTCTCTTACCTGCTTTGTATACACACCTGCAGGCTTCTCGCTCATTACGTGAAGCCCCTTATTAAGAGCCTCAATAGCGAGAGGAGGATGATCGTAGTGAGGAGTAGCAATAAGCACAGCCTCAACTTCACCTGAATCCATAAGCTCAGATGCAGTATTGTATGTCTTTACCTCGGGGAGCTGCTCCTTTGCCCACGCTAATCTGTCGGGCTTAATGTCTGCAACCGCAGTAATCTCGATTTCAGGCATTGTATCCTTTAAATAGTTTTTAATATGGCTTGAACCCATATTACCAATACCGATAATACCTAATTTAACTTTGCTCATATTTATCTACCTCACATTGATTTTATCATCGCGGGCACTTTAAGAAGCGCACCGGGAATATTTTTACCGATTTTAATAAAGCTCTTACCTAAAGGCTTATCGTTGAGAAGGTCGCATATACCTTCGCACATCTCGTCGTTTACCACACCGCCACTCATAGTAATAAAGCAACGGATAGGAATCTGGAATGCGGTGTTTCTCATCATTTCGCTATTGATACCGCCACCGCCGATCTTCTCGACTGCTGCAGTAATAAGAGAAATGATCTTATCGCCACGCTTGGAGCCCGCCGCTAATTCAAGGGTATCTGCGGGAGTAATGGGAAGAGACATATCTCTGTCGCCCTCAGGAATAGAGAAACCGAGAACCGCCTCAAAGGATGCATCGGAAACGGTTGCCGGATCACCGACGTAATATTCGGGAGCAGACTGACTGTAATCGGGCACCTCTGCCTCTACCGTTGACTGCACCTTAATTACTTCCTCCATCTTTATGTCTTTAGAGGATGCACCCACGAGAATCTTATAATCTCCGCTTTCTACGTGGTAATCATTTATGTTTACGTTGTAGTAAGCGAATGCTCTCTTAGATAATTCAAGTTCAATCTTCTTTTCCTCACCGGGCTCAAGGAATACCTTTTTAAAGCCCTTAAGCTCCTTGGGTGCTTTGAAAATCTTGCTTTCGGGAGCGGCAACGTAAAGCTGGGCAATCTCAGCACCCGCTCTGTCACCGATATTCTTTATCTTGAAGGATACCTTAAGAGTATCGGTATCCTTGATTTTCTTCTTACTGAGCTTTAAGTCACTATATTCAAACTCTGTATATGAAAGACCGTAACCGAAGGGGAATAAAACCTCTCTTGCGGTCTTATCGTAATATCTGTAGCCTACGAAAATACTCTCTCTGTATTCTACTGTAAGCTGTTTTCCGGGGAAGTTTTCGCGAGAGCAGGTATCCTCGAGAGAAAGAGGATAAGTCTCCGTAAGCTTGCCCGAGGGGTTAACCTTACCCACAAGCACGTCGCTTATTGCAGAGCCGCCCGCCTGACCGAGAAGAAGTCCGTTAAGTACGCCCTTAACCCGGCCTATCCACGGCATATTCACAGCAGAGCCGCCCGAAAGGACAACAATAACGTTATCGTTAACCTCTGCTACGGCTTTTACGAGCTCATTGTGTGACGGGGGAAGATCGATATGTTTTCTGTCGAAGCCCTCTGACTCGTAAACCTCTGTAAGACCTACGAAAACAAGAGCAACCTCTGCTCTTGCAGCAAGCTCCTTTGCCTTATTTATAAGCTTTTCGTCAGGCACGTCAGTAGTTTTGTCATAACCCTGACTGTAAGCAATATTAAAGCCTTCCTTAAGAAGCGAGGAATAAGCATCGTCAACCCTTGTGGGATTAATAAGTGAGCTGCCTGCACCTTGATATCGGGGCGCTTTTGCCATCTCACCGATAACGGCGATCTTAACCTCTTTATCCGTAAGAGGAAGCACCTTATCTTCATTTTTAAGGAGAACTACAGCCTCTGACGCAATCTTTCTTGCAAGAGCGTGATTCTTTTCCATATCACATTGATACTCTTCCTTGAGATTCTCCTTACTCTTCATAATAAGAGTGAGGATCGCATCAACGTTTTCGTCGAGAACGGTTTCATCAAGAGTACCATTCTCTACTGCCGCTACGATCTTTCTCGGACCGTATCCGCCCGAACCCGGCATTTCAAGATTTTTTCCCGCCTTGATGCCGTCAACGATCTCGTTTTCTGCACCCCAGTCGGTAACAACGATACCCTCAAAGCCCCATTCGTCACGAAGAACATCCGTAAGGAGCCATTTATTCTCCGCACAGTAAGTGCCGTTTATTTTGTTGTATGCGTTCATAACCGTCCACGGTTGCGCATTCTTTACAACTATTTCAAACGCGGTAAGATAAATCTCACGAAGAGCTCTCTCATCCGCCACAGTGCTGATACTCATTCTGCGGCACTCCTGATTGTTAGCCGCAAAGTGTTTAAGAGAAGTGCCTACTCCCTTCGACTGAACACCGTTCACGAAGGCGGCACCCATATTACCCGCAAGGAAGGGATCCTCGGAGAAATACTCGAAGTTTCTGCCACAAAGAGGAGAACGCTTGATATTGATTCCGGGGCCGAGAAGAACGCTTACGTTCTCCTTAAGGCACTCTTCACCGAGAGCCACACCCATCTCGTAAATAAGATCGGGATCCCAGGTGCAAGCAGTAGCTACTGCAGGCGGAAAGCAGGTAGCGGGTACGCTATTTCCGAGAATGTCACCCGCGGCAGTTTTATTCTGATTCTGCTTTCTGAGACCGTGAGGTCCGTCGGTAACCATTATTGAGGGGATATCCAATCTGTCCACGTCAACAAGATGCCAGAAATCCTTGCCGGAGCAAAGAGCGGCTTTCTCTTCGAGCGTAAGCTGAGAAATAATATCGGTATATTTCAAGTATATTCCTCCTTTAATCGGTTAAAGTAAAACCGAGGTGTTTATATATGAAAAATAATAATCGAAACAAAGAAATCAAAAACTTGTCGGAGCTTTCAAAGCCCCTTGACGCCGATACACCAAACTCCACACCAAGCGATATCGACGGCTCATATACAGGTCACCCTCTTGACGGTGGTATGCCCGTGCAGGATGCAGATGACCTTTAATGAAACCCTTACTTTTTCTTTATTTCGGAATTTTTAATTTTGTTGCTTCCGGATACCGCAAATATTGCAAGTGCGGTAAAGAAGCCCTGAGTTATTATTAATCCGATACAGTTAAGATTTTCAAGACCCGAAACGAGAGCAAGTGTACCTACTATGGCTACACCTATTCCCATAGCGCATATCTGTATGAGACTAAGCACTCTCTTAAACGAGCCGAGAGACAATGCACTTCTGATAGCACGAAGGAGACTCTTTGCTTTTCCGTCGTGGATTAAAAGCGCATCTGCAGAAGACGTTGTCTCGGCGATATAGGACTTATAAAGGTCGCCGGATACCGCAGAGAGCACCTTCACACCGCTCTGAGGAAGGTCAAGATTTCTCGCCACCATTTCGTCGGTGATATTAGCATCATCGGAGCGAAGAAGTAATGAGATACTGTTGCTCTCAATGTCTCTGAGATACTTTGCATTTACCTCTTCAATATCGTAGGATACGATAAATGCGGCGGCGGCTTTACCGTCTATTGCAAGATACAACGGGTATCTTCCCTCTGTGAGATGTCTTTCGACTAAAGCAATTTCGGGGATCTCAACGTTGTGATTACGAAGCAAATCCTTGCTACCAACCAATATTCTGCGATTGAATATCCAAGCAGAAAGACCAAGTTTATCTTCATAAGCTAAGGTATCTACGGGCGGAAGGAGCGAAACCTCACCTACGATAACTCTCTTGAAGAGATTACCTAAAGGACCACCCGATGCAATAAGAAGTGTAGCTGTATAAATAATAGCCTCGTCAATTCCTATATCGTAGAATGGATGTATTCCGAAAACGTTACCGCCCTCGCTGTCGAATACGTCGGCGGAATCAATGGCTACCGCGTTACCGCTTTCGCACATTTTGAACGCTTCCCAACCTGCGATCATAGCACCCCTGCTATAGGATTTCTTGGAAATCTTGCTTATGGCAATACTTTCTGCAAGAGCAGAGAAGTAAGGTACGCTAAGGCATATGCAACCACTGAATGCGGTAACAGAAGTCCTTATGTCCTTGGAAACAAGGAGTGTTATAACACCTATAAGCACGGAAACACCAATACCCAGAGGGGTAAGCTTTGCGCTTATGTCGTCAGATGGGTAATACCTTCTCGAAAGCTCAATAAAGCGTCTCGGGAAAAGAGTCTTCTGTGAGCAGAGCACCGACGGGTCGTCTAAAAGGAGACCTCTGCCTATTTCAAAGGCAACTTCCGTCTTTTCAATAGGTGTAATGGAATAAAGCTCTTCTCGTGACACCATATAATCAAAGTTTTTGCCGATACGATTAAGCTCGTAATATTCCGCTATCATATTGAGCCCTAAGGAGATAACCGCAACAGCGGAAAAAATACTCATACCCTTTTCAAAGGGTGATTCGTAAAGCATCAGAACGATGTTCTGAATAATTGTGGAAAGAATAGCTATAAAGCTACCCGTAAATCTGTTGAATTTTAGTTTTCTCAGAACCTTTATGCCCTCAAACAGCGTACTTATATTCACCGCTACGGGTATAATTGTCAACACAAGTGACAGTATCGCAAATATTCTTCCGCCGTCAATAAATCCCTTCGCAACGAGGGAAAGAATTATGAGGAAGAATGCGCATATCATAGAGATTACTGCTCCCGCAAGAGCGGTATTCTTTTTCTTTTTCAGATAATAAGCAACCTTGAATTTATCGTTAGGAGTACGATACTCATCTGTGCCGTAACGTTTTACATCCTCGGTAACGTCGGGCTCGATAGCGTCGCTTGCGATAGTAAAGTTACTTACTGTCTCTTTCCTTTTTCGGAGAAGCTCTGCCTCAACCTCCCTTTCATCTACCGTATCTACTCCGTCGGGAGAATGGAAGCCTTCGAAGGATAACTGTAAATCCTCCTCTTCCTCGGGAAGCTCGATATCGTGAGCATCGCCGTCGGTAACTGCAAGGGAGCGAAGAGCGATTGTCTTAGTATGCTTCTTGTCGTCGAAGACCATAGTCTTACCGGAAGCAATCTTAGTATCAAACTTATGGTCAGGCACAAGGTTCGGCACGGGAGAAAACTCCGCAGTAGGTGTAAAGTTACTCTGCTTTTTCACGAAGCCGCCGCGCTCATACTTCTGCTCCTCCTCGGGAACCAAGGTATGCTCCGCGGTTTTCTCCAAATTCTGTATAGGCTTATTGAAAAAGCGGTCTCTGTACTTCTCGCTGACGAAGTTGCCGTAAACCTGTGGCTCTGCAACGCTGTCTGAACGTTCGATGACCTGCGTCTTGATACGATGTTCAATTTTATCATTATGAGAGGGTCGGGGATTGAAGGGTGCCGTTTTCTGCGCGGGGGCAATTTCCTCCACGTCACTTACGTCATCCACGTCTCTGGGTAGCATACCGCTATCCTGCAGAAGCTCGTCAATCTCTTCCAGCGACCATTTTCTCGGTGTTTTGCGTTCGTCTGCCATTTTCGTGCCTCGCTTAATAATCAAAGGTCTCTTTGCTTAGAAATCTCGTACATAAGTATTCCCGCCGCAACGGATGCGTTGAGAGAATTTATTTTTCCCTTCATAGGCATTGAGAGAACTACGTCGCACTTTTCCTTTACAAGTCTGCCGACGCCCTTACCCTCGGAACCGATTACAAGAGCAACGGCACCCTTAAGGTTTGCGTTGTAGAAGGTCTCACCATCCATATCGGCACAGTAAATCCAAAGTCCTCTCTCCTTAAGTTCCTCGAGAGTCTGGGGAATATTGGTAACACGTGCAACATGCATAAACTCAACCGCACCTGCAGAAGTCTTGGAAACAGTAAAGCTGAGAGATGCGCTTCTGCGCTTGGGAACAATCACACCGTGAGCTCCTGATGCCTCTGCAGTTCGTATAATTGCACCCAAGTTATGCGGGTCCTCGATTTCATCGCAAACGATAATGAAAGGGGGTTCTCCCCTCTCCTCTGCAGTAGCGAATATATCGTCAATGGTGGAGTACGCTTTAACTGCACCTACGGCTATGATACCCTGATGATTACCGTGACCGCACATAAAATCAAGCTTTTTACGGTCAACCTCCTTGATAGGGATACCTGCATTCTTACCATCTGCGAGAATCTTCGGGATAGAGCCCGAGCGCTCTCCCCTCGCTACCATAATACTGTCGAGAGGACGCTCTGCCTTAATAGCCTCCTGCACGGAATTTCTGCCGAAGATTATATCCTTTTCATTCTGACCCTCGTTGCCCTTGTCGAAACCGTCTCTTGACTCCACAAAGGGCTTCTTGCGGTCATTGAATCTGTTATCTTTTCTGTCCTTGTACATAAAAAATCCTCAATTATCTATGGGAATTAAACTGTAGGAATAAGCTTTTCCTTACCGCCCATATAAGGTCTTAATGCTTCGGGGATATTTACGCTACCGTCTGCATTAAGGTTATTTTCAAGGAACGCAATAAGCATTCTGGGAGGAGCAACAACCGTATTGTTGAGGGTGTGGGGGAAATATTTCTTATCCTTACCGCCCGCACGGATCTTAAGACGTCTTGCCTGAGCATCGGAAAGGTTAGAGCAGCTGCCTACCTCGAAATACTTCTGCTGTCTGGGGCTCCAAGCCTCAACGTCAATGGACTTAACCTTAAGGTCCGCAAGGTCACCTGAGCAACACTCGAGAGTTCTTACAGGGATATCAAGTGAACGGAAGAGGTCAACGGTATTCTTCCAAAGCTGATCAAACCAGTAGGGGCTATCCTCAGGCTTACATACAACTATCATTTCCTGCTTTTCAAACTGGTGGATACGGTAAACACCGCGCTCCTCAATACCGTGAGCGCCCTTCTCCTTACGGAAGCAAGGAGAGTAGCTTGTAAGTGTCTGAGGAAGCTTCTCCTCGGGAACGATTGTATCGATAAATTTACCAATCATTGAGTGCTCACTTGTACCGATAAGATAAAGATCCTCGCCCTCGATCTTGTACATCATAGCATCCATTTCAGCGAAGCTCATAACGCCTGTTACAACGTTGCTTCTAATCATAAAGGGAGGAATATAATATGTGAATCCGCGGTCGATCATAAAGTCACGAGCATACGAAATAACTGCAGAATGGAGTCTTGCAATATCGCCGCAAAGGTAGTAGAAGCCGTTACCTGCTACGCGACCTGCGCTATCAAGGTCAATACCCTCGAAGCTCTCCATGATCTCTCTGTGATAGGGAATCTCGAAGTCAGGTACAACGGGATCACCGAAGCGCTCAATCTCAACGTTTTCGGAATCATCCTTACCGATCGGCACGGAGGGGTCGATGATATTGGGAATAACCATCATAATATCGTTAACCTTAGCAGAAAGCTCTTCTTCCATCTTCTCAAGCTCTGCGAGACGCTGAGCATCTGCGGCAACCTGCTTTTTCATCTCTTCTGCCTCGTCTCTCTTGCCCTGAGCCATAAGAGCGCCGATCATCTTGCTGTTCTTATTTCTTGATGCTCTGAGGTTAAAGTCGGATCGTAGCCATGTCGTTCTGTGAGCCAAGGAGTTGCTACTCCAATTTGTC
>JAZUSK010000031.1:0-10250 GCA_045606645.1 Acutalibacteraceae bacterium
GTATTGCATTACAGGCTCTTTCATATGCATTTGGGGGTTCAAATTTTAAAGATTTTATTTCAGGCTTACTATTGGGATTGTCAATTGCAGAAATGCTGGTTGGAGTTTATGTTGTTGGAAAATCATTGGCAGGAAGATAAATTTCAGTTTAACGGAGCAATAAATTCCAATTTATCGAATAGGTGACGGTCCGGAAGAATACAGGGTCATTCCTGCAAATGAGCTTCAGTGGCTTCAAGAGAAATAAAAAATGTCTGCAAAGCAGACATTTTTTGTTTTTTACCTCTCCATGCGCTTTGCTATCAAAAGACCTATTACTCCTATTACAGCTCCGCTTCTAATAGCGTACGCCATATCATCTGAGAGTAGTAACAGTGAGAAGTTATTTGAGTGAGAAATATAAATATACGCCGCTAATAAGGATAAAAGGAATGTCAAAACTATCTTCGTGATGAGTTTTGTGTATTGTCTTGAAGAATTATATTTTTTGTTTGTTTTATCCATTGAACTGTTCATTTAATCACCTATAAAATAATAGCGTATTACCGCCATTTATACAATGGAAAATGAAGGTCATTAAAACACAAAATATTGTAAAAGACTTGAATTAAATAGCCGTATTTGGTATAATTACTCTATTCTAATCTTAAGAGGTGCAGTTTTATGAAGTGTCCTTTTTGCAGTTATGAGGAGAGCAAGGTTATCGACTCCAGACCCACAGACGAGGGTGAGCGTATTCGCCGCCGCAGAGAGTGTATGAGTTGTGCCAAGCGATTCACCACTTACGAGATCATCGAGAGCGTACCCGTGATTGTAGTTAAGAAGGATAAGTCACGCGAGGTGTTCGATAGAGACAAGCTTTTCAACGGTATGATGCGTGCTTGTGAGAAGCGTCCCGTATCTGTTGACGTTATTGAAAAGGCTATCGACGAAATCGAAGCAGAGCTTCAGAATTCTCTCGACAGAGAGGTTACCTCTGTTAAGATTGGTGAATGCGTTATGGATAAGCTTAAGGATATTGACGAGGTTGCTTACGTTCGCTTTGCATCCGTTTATCGTCAGTTTAAGGATATTAATACGTTTATGAGTGAGCTTAAGAAGCTCCTTATTGAGGAATGATAACTCGAGGCTGTTTTTTATAAACAGCCTTTAATTCGTGGTAATGCTATGTCTGAATTTATTTGTCCCGTATGTAAGGAAAAATTGAATATAGACAACAAATCCTACCGTTGCCCCAATAACCACACCTTTGATATATCAAAGGATGGCTACGTGAATCTTTTGATGTCGCAGCAATCGTCTTTGAAGCGTCACGGTGATGACAAGCTTATGGTTAAAGCTCGCAGAGATTTTCTCTCGGGTGGCTATTACGAGCCCTTGTGTCGTAAGCTGTGTGAAACAGTGTCTGTATTTGTGCCTGATGGCGGCGTTATTGCCGATATCGGTTGCGGTGAGGGCTATTATACAGGTGCGATTATGGATAGCGGAGCTTATGACATTTACGGAATCGATATATCCAAAGATGCTCTTCGTTTTGCATCAAAGGCATTGAAAAACGGCGAGTTTGCCGTGGCGAGTGCGTTTGCGCTTCCTTTTTCGGACGAGAGTGCGGATTGTATTCTTAATATCTTTGCGCCCTCTGCTTACGAGGAGTTTTATAGGATATTGAAAAGTGATGGATATCTCATTAAGGCGGTGCCTTTGGAGGATCATTTGTGGGGTCTCAAGTGCGCACTTTATGAAGAGCCGTACAAGAATAAGCCTGAAAAACGAAATGACGAATTGTTTGAACTGGTTTCTGAAAATGAAATTAAATACGAAATTCAGCTCGAAGACAGCGAAGCAATAGGCAATCTTTTTAAGATGACGCCCTATTACTATAAAACCGGAAGAGAAGAAAGTGAAAAGCTTCTTTCTATGACAGAATTGACTACAACGGTGCATTTTAACGTTGAAATATATAAAAAGAGGTAATGGACATGTTTGAGAATAACTGGGAATCCCTTAATTCGAGAAAAGTGCCCGAGTGGTTTGGCAAAGCAAAGTTCGGTATCTTTATTCACTGGGGTCTTTACAGTATCCCTGCATATGCTCCTATAAAGGATTACGCGGAGTGGTATGGTTACGCTTGTAATATGGATGAGCCTCAGACGGAGGCACAGGGAAAGTATAAGGAATTTCATCAGAAGCACTATAACGGCAGACCCTATTATGATTTTAAAAATGAGTTTACAGGTCATCGCTTTGATGCTAAAAAATGGGCAGAACTCTTTCAGAGAGCGGGTGCTAAGTACATAAACTTCGTTTCAAAGCATCACGATGGCTATTGTTTGTATGAAACAGCGTATGCTCCCGATCTTAACTCTGTGGAATGCGCTCCCAAGAGAGACTTCCTTATGGAGTTAAAGAATGCTCTCGAGGACACGGACGTTAAGTTTGGTGTGTACCATTCCGTTTACGAATGGTGGCATCCTTACTATCTTGAGGATCCTGAAAAGTACGCGCTTGAGCATCTTCATCCTATGCTTAAGGAGCTTGTTGAGAAATACCAGCCCTACACACTTTTTACCGATGGTGAGTGGGAGCACGAGAGCGACGTTTGGCATTCAACGGAGTTCTTGCAGTGGCTTTATAATGAGTCAAGTGTTAAGGATACAATCGTTCCTAATGACCGTTGGGGCAAGGAAACCCGCGGCAGAAAGGGCGGTAACTTTACTACTGAGTACGGCATCATCGACGTTTATCTCGGCACAGAGCGAAGAATAGAAGATGTTGAGCTTGACAGACCATTTGAGGAGTGTCGCGGTATAGGTCGTTCCTTCGGTATAAATAAGGAAGAAGGTTGTGAAAACTATCTTTCTGTAAAGGAACTTCTCGAGACTCTCTGTAGCCTCGTAAGTAAGGGTGGTAACTTCCTTCTTAATATAGGACCTGATGCAGATGGTACTATTCCTCCTCTTATGGAAGAGCGTCTTCTCGGTATGGGTAAATGGCTCGACGTTAACGGCGAGGCGATCTACGATAGCGAGGTTTACTCAAAGAAGTCTGACGAAGGTGTTTATTATACACAGCGCGACGGGAATATCTACGCTATCACAGCTCGCTTCCCCTCAAAGGCAACCCTTTTTAATGAGATAGAATACAAAGATGGTCTTGAGTTTTCGCTTCTTGGCAGCGATGCTAAGGTTATTGCGGAGAATGTTGACGGCAAGCTTTCTCTCAGAGCAGATATCTGCTCTCCTGAGGACGTTGCCTGCGAGCATCTTTATGTATTTAAGATTAGATAATGGCACATCCTTTTAAGCATTTCAAAACGATTACCAAGCATCGACACGTTGTAATCGGTCATTGCCGTAGAGCGGGTATTTTCTGGCAAGGGTTGCGCCACGATTTATCCAAATATACTCCTACGGAATTTATTCCCGGAGCAAAGTATTATTCGGGAACACATAGCCCTAACGAAGAAGAGAGAGCTCTTTTCGGACACTCTCTTGCTTGGATTCATCATAAGGGCAGGAACAAGCATCATTTTGAATATTGGACTGACTACAATCCCCAAAGCAAGGTTGTGGAGCCTGTCAGAATGCCTATTCGTTACGTAGCGGAAATGTTCTGCGACAGAGTAGCGGCAGGTAAAATATATAAGGGCGCTAACTATAATGACCGGTCTCCCATAGAGTACTTTATGGGTGGTAAGGGCAGGAGAGTTATTCATAAGGAAACATCCGACCTTATAGAAAGCTTGCTGGTCATGCTCTCTGAAAAGGGAGAAAAGGAAACGTTCGCATATATCAGAAAACTTGTCAAAGAAGACAAATATCCTGATTCGGATATTTGAACAAAGTGTAAAAATACGTGGGCTTGTTGTATTTAACATCTACGTATGATAAAATTAAGGAAAATAAATTCAGGAGTGAATTAAATGAATAAGAGATTGGTTTCAATAATCGCTTTACTCGTTACATTAATGCTCGTAGTTCTTACGGGTTGTGAGAAGGAAGTGCCTAAAACAGACGGTGAGAGCACTACTGCAACAACTACTAAGGTTACTGAAACTACCGAGCCTGTAAGCAATAACCATATTTCTATGGATCGTGTAAATAGCGCAATGCTTAACAACAACGTTAATGCGTACGAGGATGCTCAGGGAACAACTACTGTACCCGGTAACGATAACGTTACTGAAGGTAGCGGCGACGGCAACGGTAACGCAGATGCAGGTAATGGTAACACCGGTGCAACTGTTGAGGTTCAGGATGACGAAGCAGTAATTAAATCAGGTGTTTATCACATTATCGCAAAAGCTGATATGGGTGAGGGAATTACTCCCATGGAAATGGCAGTTAAAGGCGATAAGATATATATGAACGTTGATTCCGAACAGGGTTCTGTTGCTATCGTTATCACAAGCGATGTAGCATATATTATCATGCACGATACAAAACTTTACCTTGAATTAGATAAAGAATTTCTTGAATCTGAAGGCTTAAACGTTGATGATATGTTGGCAGATATTCAGTACGGCGGTGAGGATGAAGTTCCCTCAGCTGAGTATAAAGAAACTATCGACGGTATTGTGTATGACGTTAAAGAGTATGAGTCCGGCAGAAAGGTTTATCTCATAGGTAAGACTATGATAAAGAGCGTTGCTGAAGACGGCTCTGCAATTTACTTCGAGGATATCTGTACTGATGTGCCCGATTCCCTCTTTGCACCTCCTGCAGGATACGAGCTCTATGAATAATAAAAAGTGTGCGCTTGTAACCGGTGGCGCTAAGGGTATCGGCGAGGCTATATGCCGTACCCTTGCAGAGGACGGTTATAATATAGCGATTAATTATAATTCATCGTACGATGAAGCTGTGAAGCTCAAAGAAATCCTGTCTGATGTAACACAGGTGGAAATTTTCAAAGCAGACGTGTCCGACTCTCAGCAGGTGAACGCGATGTTTGATGCCGTAGAAAAGCTTTTCGGCGGTGTTGATTTGCTTGTGAATAACGCGGGTATTGCGGGGCAGGTGCTCTTCACCGATATTACCGACGATATGTGGCAGAGAATGATAGGTGTAAACCTTACGGGTGCTTTTAACTGTTGCAGACGAGCACTTCCCTCTATGATAAACAATAAAAGCGGTAATATAATAAACATAGCCTCTATGTGGGGCGAGGTGGGTGCATCTATGGAGGTGCATTATTCTGCCGCTAAAGCAGGTCTTATCGGTCTTACAAAGGCACTGGCAAAGGAAGTTGGTCTTTCGGGCGTACGTGTAAACGCGGTTTCTCCGGGCGTGGTGATTACGGATATGATGAGTACCTTCTCGGATGAGGATAAAGCATCACTTAAGGAAGAGACACCGCTTAACGTATTGGGTGAGGCTTCCGATATAGCCGATGCGGTAAGCTTCCTTGCGTCTGACAAGGCGCGGTTTATTACCGGACAGGTCTTATCCGTAAACGGCGGATTTGTGATATAAAATAAAATGCTTTAGCTCGGTTGGGCTAAAGCATTTTTTGTTTGATTCAGTTTATTTGATATATTCTCTCGGCACACGGCTGTTGAGGGCGCATATTGCTTCCTCAGTTGCACCGTGAATATGAGCAGAGATTTCTTCAAGGTGATGGGTGTCTTTAATTAAGAAGACCTCGTCGCCTTTTTTTACCGTCTCGTCTATTAGAATGTGAGAAACGTCCATGGTAATTGCTACTATGGGATATCTTTTGTCGTTTATAAAAACGTCTCTGCCAATGTTTGTTTTAGAGAATCCGTCGCCGAAGCCGATGGGTATTGCGGCAATACGGGTGTTATCCTTTTTTGATACATAAGCGTGGCCGTAAGCGAGGCTTTGAGCCTCTTTAAGGGTGAAGGTATCAAATACCCTTGTTGCGAGAGCAAACGTGTTTTCGAGGCTCTCGTCGTCTGTTTCTATCTTGTAGATTATATTACCTAATCTGCAAGCGTTACAGTATTCTTTCTTCCCATAGCGAGGGAGTGAAAGACTGTTTGAAACGCTGACTATTGAGAGGGAAGAAAGGTCAAGCCCTTCTGTGATATTTTCAAAGGTTTCGTATTCCTTTATTGTGTCTGCTTCATTCTCTGCGTTGTAAGAGTGAAGATATATACCGTAAAGAGAGCATTTGCCGTCTTTGAGTATATTCCATATCTTGTGGAAGGTTTCTCTGTCTGTGGGGCCGCCTAAGATATCGCTTCCGCCGTTGGCACGAATCATTACCTTAATCCCATCTATAGAAGAGACGTCCTCTGCTTGTGAAAGGGTAGCGACGGTTGTTATAAGGTCGTTTTCCTTCATAAGAGGAAGGTTGTTTTTCTCTGCAGGATTAAAGAGCATGATAGGAAGAGTGGGGAATTCGTTTCGGAGTGCAATACCTTCTTCAAGAAGGCTTGCGGCGAGGAAATTTGCTCCGCCGTTTATCATGGCTCTTACTACCTCGAAGCCCTTGTATCCGTAGCAATCGGCTTTTACCACAGCGGTATAGTACTTGTAACCGCTGTATTTTTCAATTATCCTGCGTGTGTTTCTTTCGATAGCACCAAGGTTAACCAATGCCCTTGTAGGACGATAATTTTCCATAAATCAGTCCAAAGCCAAATCAGGTCTCTGGAACTCCTTTCTCTTTGCTTCGTAGCTTTCGTAAAGTGCATCTTCAAAGGGGAGTACGGGCTCACTCACACCTAATTTCTTCAATAACCATTTACTGAAATCGGGATTAGCAACGAGAATCGGTCCTAACATATATGTTGCGATAAGGTTGTCCGTGCAAATACCCTCAAGCTTTGTGTCGGGGCATGAGCCTGTACCGATTTCTACCTTAGCCATAGCCATATCCGCTGTGATACCGAAGGTCTCTGCGAAGCGGCTTGTGTAGCTAAGAAGAGTGATGTCGTTAAATTTAGCCTGAATAAGTGTGTTGAATCTTCGGGGAGCGTGACGTAACGAGTAAATATCGAAAATACCGAGAGCATCAACTCTTGTATCATCTTCTCTCTCGATGTAGTTACCGAGAAGCTCCATAGCATTACCGAGGAAGAGGAAGAAGGTCTTTGAATTTTCGATTTTATCTTTTATTTCGCCCTTGTGCTGCATAAGTCTTGAAAGGATAAGCTCCTGACTCTGCTCGCTCATAGAGTACATACAAACCAGGTCAATATCCTCGCTTAAAAAGAGCGGCTTATCATTTAACTGAGTAAAGATAAACTCTGCATCGGGTAAGCATTTCTGTAAAAACAATGTATTTCCCTTGTCACCGTAAAGGCAACATAACTGAGGGTATAAAACTTCTATTCTCATTTTGCCCCTCCTAATATCGCTAATAATTTATCCTTCATTCTGCATGAGAGATTATATGTGGATGTGTCGTAAAGAATATATACGGAATCAACCGCATCTGTCTTAATAAGGTCGATACCCACCATTTCGTCTGTCGCGCAGGAAATCTTCTCTTCAGGTACACCCGCAAGAAGAAGCCTTACCTTGTGGTCGTAGCAACGAGGACCGGTAGCAATAACCTGCTCGACGCCCTCGCGAGTCATAAACTCATAGTCAACGTCATATATCCAACCGGAAAATTCGATGCTTTCTTTTCTGTCGTAGTAGTCGTCAACGGCAATAACAACCGCTTTTTTGCCGGGCTCGCTTGACACGAAGTCGAATGTACGGCAAGAGGAAATACAGCTCTGCCCCTTGCTCATAGCCTGAGTAACTTTAACACCGTTTACCTCGGTGTGGTTAAGACGGGAGTCGGGTACGTGGATAGCTTCGACGAGCTTCAATACCTTCGCCATAGGAATCCCTACCTCAAGAAGAGTGGTTATAACCGTCAATTCGTTGTAGATATTAAAAGTAATATCGCTTATAAGGGGGAATACCGTATCAACGCCGTTATGAGAAAGAGTAAGCGTTTTATTTTCTTTGTCAACGTTGCTTACAAGGTAATCTGCCTTTTCTGATTCAAAGTCACAAGCGGGACATTTTGCGTGACCGATATGATGATATCTGAGGTAATCATATTCAAGAGGAGTACCGCACTCGGGACAGAGAGAATAGTCTGCAACTATATTGATTGATTTCTTGATATCTGTAGGAAGCTCCGCAATACCGTAGAAAACTCTGTCGTTATCTTTCTTAAGACGGCAGCTGCAAAGCTCGTCCGCATTGAGAATCATCTTTGTGGTGTCGGGACAGTATGTGTCAACAACGCTGAAGATGTAGTCGGGGTGAGCATTTCTCTTGAGAGAATCGCGGAAGAAGTTTGTTACTACCAAATAATCGGGCTTAAGATAGGGGAGAATTAGTCTCGAAGCGCGTTCGTCAACCTCAAAGACTGTAGCGTCAACTCTGCACTTACCTGTCCACTTAAGGCTGTTAATAACGTTTGTAGTACAACCGGGCACGATATTGGAGCCCGTACGGTTGCTTACAACCTTTCTGCCGTCTGCTGTGAGCGCATCTGTAAGAAGATTGGAAACGGTAGTCTTGCCGTTTGTGCCCGTAACACAGATTACGAGTGGTGCCTTAGGCGCCAACTTCAAAAAATCAGGGCATATCTTAAGAGCGATAACGCCCGGATTGTGAGAGGCATTTCTGCCAAGCATCTTTATAGCGAATTTAGCAAATTTAGCCGCTATAAGAGCTAAAATAAATCTTAATTTTGCCATATTAAGTCTCTCTTTCTCGGTGGAAAAATAACCGCATTTTTGTCGCATAATATTATACTATATTGTTGTCGGTTTATCAATGATTTTAACAAAGAATGAAGCCGTTTAGTCAGACAGACTCTTCCAATAGTCGATCAGTTCGTTTTTTTCTGACTCACATTCATTCAGTACAGATTGATATTCGGAAATTGCATGGACCGCTTCTTGATAACGCATCAAATTCTTGAACTTTCGCCCTGTTGGAGAGGCTGGGTCACATTTCGAGTAGTTTTTTATTTTGTCAAGAATTTGATGCTCTCCCTGCAGGGGTTGACGGTAGTACCACATATTGTCTGTTTCATAGAGAAAATTGGTCGTGTCCGAGTCGATCAGGCGTCCGTTCTCCAAAGTGAATACAGATGCATATCCCTCTTTATGGTAGTCACAAGGGTCGATTTGCTCTCCGCTCGTGTACTTTTTGTAAGTTGGCTTGTTGACCTGCTTTAGAAGTAGCGGTTCACAATTGTAACTCATACGTACTAAATCGCCCTTTTGAAACGGAACGGGAATATGGATAAATAAACGCCTAAGATTGCCGGGACCTCCAAAGTCTGGATCCGGGCATTTTTCCAAATGAACAATTTTACCGTTTCGATCAAAATCCATAAACAGCGTATTATTCTTTGTTTCTTTCATAATACGAATCGAATGGAAATGTTTTTTTGCGCAATACAAGTGAATTTGTTCCCACAAATTTTCGGGATTATCATATTTTGCTGCTAAAGGATGCGATATTCGCTTTGGGTTTTCAGTGAAAAAATCATTGGGATTGGAGCGAACTTGCTCCAAAATGTCAGGGTTCTCTATCCCTAACAGATCATTAACATGCGGTGGGATTATCGAATATTTTGAGTTTGGTTCCATTTGATAGAATTGTTTGATCCTGCTTTGATAGAACGCGATCAGTGCATGTAAATAATCGTGTAAGCTGTTTTTGATTTTAAACTGCACAGAATTGTGCAGTGGCATATCTGGATAATGGTCAATCAAAATTTGCCATGCGAACAATTTTTCTCCTAATGCTTTCTCACTACGGTTTATGATGATCGCCATTTCCAAAGGGTTAAATATATGACGGATTTCCCTACAGTAATCAGCAACATCCTGTGATCTCAAAAAGTTGTATATATCCAAAGTGATACTTTGCTCCATCACTTTTCCTCCCCAAAGTCGCTTTTTACAAGTATAGCATGCATTTCAAATAACCGCAATAAAAACTTACCCTAACTTATACGATAACATCAACATATGAGCGGTGTTCGGCTTCGCCGAGGACCGGTTCAAGTCCTGCAAATTCATATAAAACGAAATAGAGAGATACCACAAAAGTGATATCTCTCTATTTGGTGCCGGTGACCGGACTTGACGGGCTCTGCCCGTCATTCGCTCGTACCTCGCGAACACCCGATTGTGTTCGCCTTCGCCGAGGACCGGTTCAAGTCCTGCAAATTCATATAAAACGAAATAGAGAGATACCACAAAAGTGATATCTCTCTATTTGGTGCCGGTGACCGGACTTGACGGGCTCTGCCCGTCA
>JAZUSK010000032.1:0-14338 GCA_045606645.1 Acutalibacteraceae bacterium
GGTGGATTTAGTTGAAAAGAAGCACCTTTCGAAGAAAGGTGCTTCTTTTCTGGAGCTGGAAACGTGACTCGAACACGCGACCTGCTCATTACGAATGAGCTGCTCTACCAACTGAGCTATTCCAGCGAGTTATTTAAAATGCTTTTATATTATATATAATTGTTTCTCGTTTTTCAAGTGTTTTATTTGGAAAAGTCTGTTGATTTCTTTTTTGTTTTTCAAAACGTTTGCTACTATTTATATATTATAAAAAAACAAAAAAACTCTAATTTTATTTAAAAAACGTGTTGACTTTAGCACTTTAGTGTGCTACCATATGAACACGTTTTTGTTTGGAAGGGGATGTCGTATCCTCTTCGTGTCCAAAATAATGAAGGGAGCAACGTTTTGTTGCATTGGTATGAATTATGACACCGTTTAAAGACAGTTGCATTGATGAACTTTTCGATGCCATATTAAGCCTTGAAAACAGAGAGGATTGCCATCAATTCTTTGAAGATCTCTGTACTATAAACGAGCTTATTTCTCTTTCACAGCGTCTTAGTGTTGCAAAGAAGCTTGACGAGGGTAAAACCTTTAACGTTATCACCTCTGAGACGGGAGCCAGCTCCGCTACTATCGGAAGAGTCAACAAGTGTCTCTCTTACGGCACCGGCGGTTACAGAAAGGTGCTTGACAGAATCAAGGAGGAGAAGAAATGAGTTTCGATTTATCTGTGCTTAATAATTCCGAGAAGATCATATTCGAGCTTCGCGGATTATATTCAAAGTATGGCTATAAGCCATTTAAGATGAGCAAGTTTGAGGAGTATGACCTTTACGGAAGTAATAAGGATTTCCTTGTAAGTGATAATTGTATCACCTTTACCGATTCTGATGGCAGACTTCTTGCTCTTAAGCCTGACGTTACCTTTTCAATTATTAAAAACTTTGATGATTCTCTCGGCGGAGTGCAGAAGGTTTATTATAATGAAAACGTTTACCGTGTAACTAAAAAGGCGGGCGGCTTCAGCGAGATTATGCAGACAGGTGTTGAGTGTATTGGCGACGTTACCGATACTGAGGTTTCCGAGGTTATCACTCTCGCGGCTCGCAGTCTCTATGCTATAAGCGAGGATTATGTTCTCGACGTTTCACATATGGGTATTCTTAGCGGTCTTTTCAACGCTATGGGTATCACCGAGAGTAATAAGGCAGAGCTTGTTTCTGCCGTTGCAGAGAAGAATACGGGTGTTATACTCGATCTATGTAAAGCCTTTGGGGTAGGAGAGGTTCTTTCTTCAAAACTCATAGATCTTCTTAATGCTTACGGTAAGCCTGAGGATGCTCTTTCCAAGATTCAGTCCGCAATAGTGAATGCAGAAATGCAGAATGCTTACAACGAGCTTTCCGCAATCTGCGCTAAGCTTACCGACAAAGGCTATCAAGACAATATTAATATAGATTGCTCTGTTGTAAATGATATGAACTACTATAACGGTATTGTTTTCAAGGGCTTTATCCACGGCGTACCCGTGAGCGTTCTTTCGGGTGGTCGTTACGACAGACTTATGAGCCGTGTCAATAAGGATGCAGGTGCAATCGGCTTCGCTGTTTATCTTGACGAGGTTGATCGTATTCTCGATGCTAAGGACGACGAAAACACATCCGCTGAATACAACGACGGATATCTCAACGTTGCTCTTCCTAAGGGAAGACTCGGTGAAAAGGTTTACGCTATGTTCGAGCAGTCGGGCTTTGAATGTCCTCAGATACACGAGAAAAACCGCAGACTTATATTCGAGAATCCCGAGAAGAAGGTAAGATATTTCTGGGTTAAGCCTTCCGATGTAGCTATTTACGTTGAACGTGGTGCCGCTGACGTAGGTGTAGCGGGTAAGGATATTCTCTTAGAGTACGCTCCCGACGTGTACGAGCTTCTCGATCTTGATATGGGTAAATGCCGTATGTGTGTAGCAGGTAAAAAAGAGTTTACCGATAACGGCACCAGTACCCTCAGAGTAGCGACTAAGTTTTCAAATATCGCAAAGAGCTACTATGCGGATAAATGCCGTGATATAGATATTATAAAGCTTAACGGCTCTATAGAAATTGCGCCTATTCTCGGTCTTTCCGACGTAATAGTAGATATTGTTGAGACGGGTGCAACTCTCCTTGAAAACGGCTTAGAGCCCAAGGAAACAATAGTAAATATTAGCGCAAGGCTTATTTCAAATAAAGCAAGCTATAAGTTTAAATCTGATCTTATAGACAAGCTTAAAAACTCCTTGTCCGAGATTGTGGAGGAAAAGAAATGATTAAGATATACAACAGCAACGAGATATCCATTGATGAGATCCTCGAGCGTTCTGAACAGACAATAGATGTTGAGGGTATCGTAACCGATATTATTAAAAACGTCCGTGAAAACGGCGATAAAGCCCTCGTGGAGTATTGCAAGAAGTTTGACGGCGCAGTAGATGATATTATCGAAGTAACTGCCGAGGAAATCGACGAAGCTTTTGAACTCGTTGATGACGAGCTTATCAATATTCTTAAGCAGGCAAAGGAGAATATTACTGCCTTCCATTCAAGACAGGTTCGTAACAGCTTTGTTATTAATGAAAACGATGGTGTTATCATCGGTCAGAAGGTTATTCCTATTGAGAAGGTAGGTCTCTACGTGCCCGGCGGTACGGCATCCTATCCTTCATCGGTTCTTATGAACTGTGTACCCGCTAAGATTGCAGGATGCAGTGAAATAGTTATGGTTACTCCTGCGAAGGCAGGTAAGGTTAAGCCTGTAATTCTTGCCGCCGCTAAGATTGCAGGTGTTGACAGGATTTTCAAAATCGGCGGAGCTCAGGCAGTTGCAGCTCTTGCTTACGGTACAGAAAGTGTACCGAAGGTCGATAAGATCGTGGGTCCCGGTAATGCTTTCGTAGCAGAGGCTAAGAAGCAGGTTTTCGGTATGGTAGATATCGATATGATTGCAGGTCCCAGCGAGATTCTCGTTGTAGCAGACGGAACAAATAACCCCGCTCACATTGCCGCAGACCTTCTTTCTCAGGCAGAGCATGACAAGATGGCTACGGCGGTTCTTATTACAGATTGTGCTGAGTTTGCACAGAAGGTGAGCGACGAGCTTGAAAAGCAGATTCCTATGCTTCCGAGAGAAGAAATTGCCCGTTGCTCTATTGATACAAACGGCAAGATCATTATCACGGATTCTCTTAAGAAGGCTATGGAGGTTTCCAATATACTCGCCCCCGAGCATCTTGAGATCTGCGTGGATAATCCTTTTGAGTATCTCGGTCTCGTTAAGAATGCGGGTTCCGTATTCCTCGGCAAGAATTGCCCCGAAGCATTAGGCGACTATTTTGCAGGTCCCAACCACACATTACCTACAAGCGGAACGGCTCGTTTCTCAAGCCCTCTTTCCGTTGATGATTTCGTTAAGAAAACTCAGTTTTCATATTACAGCAGAGAAGCACTTACCGCCGTTGCAGACAAGGTTGTGCGCTTTGCTAAAGAAGAAGGTCTCGATGCTCACGCAAGAAGCGTAAGTGTTAGAACGGAGAATAAATAATGAGCAAATTCCTTGATGAACGCTATAGCGGTCTTGCGGCATACGTTCCCGGTGAACAGCCGCAGGATAAGAAATATATAAAATTAAATACCAACGAATCTCCTTTTCCGCCGTCACCTCAGGTTATCAGAGCTTTAGGGGCGGAGGAGGCAGAGCTTCTTCGTCTTTACCCCGATCCCGACGGCAGAGTGCTCACTAAGAAGCTTGCGGATTTTTACGGAGTAAAGAGCGAAAATATTATGCTCGCCAACGGCTCTGATGATATTCTTAACTTTGCGTTTATGGCATACGGTGCCAACGGTAGAAAATCATACTTTGCAGATATTACCTACGGTTTCTATAGTGTATTCGCAAATCTCCATAATTCGGATTACACCGTGATTCCGCTTAAGGATGATTTTACTATAGACGTTGATGCTTTCTGCGGCGTTGACGGATGTGTATTCATCGCCAATCCCAATGCACCTACGGGTATCGCTCTTTCTCTCAATGACGTTGAAAAGATAGTTTCCACTAATACGGATAACGTTGTTGTAATTGATGAAGCATACGTGGATTTCGGTGCAGATAGTGCCGTAAATCTCATTGAAAAATACGATAATCTCCTTGTTGTGCAGACTTATTCAAAGTCTCGTTCTATGGCGGGTGCGCGTCTCGGCTTCTGCATCGGCTGTGAGGATATTATTGCAGACCTTCATAAGCTTCGTTATTCCACTAATCCCTATAATATCAACAGACTCACTCTCGTTGCGGGTGCAGCTACTATTGATTCGCAGGATTATTACGATAATAATTGCCTTGAGATTCAGTCTGCAAGAGCATATACAAAGGATGCTCTTGAGGATATGAGCTTCTCTGTTCTCGATTCAAAGGCAAACTTCCTCTTTGCCGAAACGGATAAGATCGACGGCGGAGACTTATATCTTAAGTTAAAAGAAAAAGGAATTCTTGTTCGTCACTTTACAAGTGAAAGAATTAAGAACTTCAACAGAATCACCATCGGTACTCAGGAGCAGATGGAAGCCTTTATTAAGACAGTTAAAGAGATTTTGGAGGAAAATTAAATGCGTATAGCAGAAATTTCCAGAAAAACCGCAGAGACGGATATATATGTTAAAATCAATCTTGACGGTACAGGCAAGAGCGATATCAAGACAGGGGTCGGATTTTTTGACCATATGCTCGTTCTTTTTAGTAAACACGGCAGATTTGACCTCGTGGTAAAATGCGACGGCGACGTATGGGTTGACGGTCATCATACGGTAGAGGATATCGGCATCGCTCTCGGTCAGGCTTTTAAAGAGGCTCTCGGCGACAAGCGGGGAATCACACGCTACGGAAGTACAATTCTTCCTATGGACGAAACTCTTATCCTTACTGCGGTTGATATATCCGGAAGACCTTATTTCAGATACAGAATGATGATTCCCGCACCTATGGTAGGGGATTTTGATACGGAGCTTCTCAGAGAGTTTCTCATTGCCTTTGCTTTTAATTCGGGTATAACTCTCCATGTGAGACGTCTCGACGGAGATAACAGTCACCATATTATTGAGGGTACATTTAAGTCACTTGCCCGTACTATGAAAAAAGCGGTAGCAATAGACGAAAATGCAAAGGACGAGATTCCGTCAACTAAAGGAGTTTTATAATGTTAGCTATAATAGATTACGGTGTAGGCAACCTCTTTTCTCTCCAATGCTCTCTTAAGAAAATTGGTGCAGAGGCGGTTGTTACAAGCGACGAAAATATAATAAGAGCATCAGACAGAATTATTCTTCCCGGTGTGGGCGCATTCGGTGATGCTGTTAAAAAGCTCAGAGAGAGCGGTCTCTTTGAGGTTGTTATTGAAGAAGCAGAGAAGGGCAAGCCCCTTATGGGTATCTGCCTCGGTATGCAGATGCTTTTTGAAAAGAGCTACGAATACGGAGAGCACGAGGGTCTCGGGCTTATAGAAGGCGAGATTGTTCCTCTAAAGGGTGAAATACCTAACGATCTCGATATTCCCCATATGGGTTGGAATGCTCTGAAATTCCACAATGGTAAAAATGAATTGTTTAAATATATTAACGAGGGCGATTGTGTGTATTTCGTTCATTCCTTCTTTGGCGTGGGTTGTGACAGTTCTCTTATTGCATCTGCGGAGTATGGTATTGACGTTACCGCTGCCGTTGCAAAGGGCAATATCTACGGTTGTCAGTTCCATCCCGAAAAGAGCGGAGATGTAGGTCTCAATATACTTAAGGCATTTTGCGAAATATGAGGTAATGAAATGAAAATTTTTCCCGCAATAGACCTTTACGAAGGCAAAGCAGTACGCCTTTATAAGGGTGATTATAATCAGGTTACCGTTTACTCGGATAATCCTATAGAAATAGCGAAGGATTTTGAAAGTCAGGGTGCTACAGAGCTTCATACTGTTGACCTTGAAGGCGCTCGCGACGGCGGTACGCCCAATATCGAAATCATAAAAAGCTTCGTTGAGAACACCAATCTTAACGTAGAGGTTGGCGGTGGCATCCGTTCTATGGAGGTCGTAAAGGCTTATCTCAATGCAGGTGTGCGCCGTGTTATCCTCGGTACTGCCGCAGTAACCGATGAGGAGTTCCTCCTTGAAGCGGTAAAGCTCTACGGAGATAAAATCGCTGTAGGTGCAGATATCAAGGACGGTATGGTAGCTATAAAGGGTTGGGTTGAAAAATCCCAATATACAACCTTTGAGTTCTTTGAAAAGCTTAGTAAAATAGGTGTTTCAACTGTTATTTGCACCGACATTTCCAAGGACGGCGCAATGCAGGGCACTAACAGAGAGTTATATAAAGACCTTTCTGCAAAGTTTAATATGAATATAATAGCATCAGGCGGTGTTTCAAGCCTTGATGATATTAAGGCGCTTTCCGAAATGGATATGTACGGCGCTATCATCGGCAAGGCTTACTATACGGGTGCCGTTAAAATCAGCGATGCTTTGGAGGTGGCGAAATGATAACTAAGAGAATTATTCCCTGCCTCGATGTTCGTAACGGTACTGTGGTAAAGGGTACAAATTTCGAGAACCTCTCAGAGATTTCTTCTCCCGTACAGTTGGCGGAGTACTATAGTGCTAACGGTGCGGACGAGCTTGTTTTCTATGATATAACCGCTTCATCCGACGGACGAAAGCTCTTTACAGATATTCTTACTGAAACAGCATCGAAGGTGTTTATACCTCTTACTGTAGGTGGCGGTATAAACACTCTCGAGGATTTTGACAGAGTGTTAAAGTGCGGTGCTGATAAAGTCAGCGTGAACTCGGGAGCAATCAGAAACCCTGATATTATTCACGCCGCCGCTGAGAAATACGGAGATCAATGCGTAGTCCTTTCCGTTGATATCAAGAGGGTAGATGGTCAGTTTAAGGTATTTGCTAAGGGTGGCAGAGAAAACACGGGTCTTGATGCTCTTCAATGGATTAAACGTGGTGTGGAAAATGGCGCGGGCGAGATAGTTGTCAATTCTATAGATACCGACGGAGTGAAAAACGGCTTTGATATAGAGATGCTTAAAGCGGTTTGCGATATAGTAAATGTTCCCGTTATCGCTTCGGGTGGTGCGGGCTGTAAGCAGGATTTCGTAGATCTCTTTAATACTGTGCCCGGTGTCAGCGCAGGCCTTGCCGCATCTATCTTCCATTACGGCGAGGTTACTATAAAGGATTTAAAGAAAACTCTTAACGAGAATAATATCACAGTGAGGTTATAATTATGTTTGATATAGAAAAGTTGAAATTTGATGATAAGGGTCTTATCCCTGCTATAGTTGTTGATGATGCAACGGGTAACGTGCTCACTCTCGCGTATATGAATAAAGAGAGTCTTAAGATTTCCCTCGAAAAGAAGCTCACCTGCTTCTGGAGTCGCTCAAGACAGGAACTTTGGCTTAAAGGTGAGACAAGCGGTAACTATCAGCATATCGTAAGCATTACCGCTGACTGTGATATGGATGCACTTACGGTAAGAGTTAAGAAGGACGGCCCCGCTTGCCACACCGGCGAAGAATCCTGTTTCTTTAATACCGTTATGGAAAATGACGAGATTGCACCTTCTTTCTCTGTAGCAGGTCTTGTTGAGATGCTTGAGGGCAGAAAGTCCGACCCCAAGGAAGGCTCGTATACAACATATCTCTTCCAGAAGGGTATAGACAAGATTCTCAAGAAGGTAGGCGAGGAGTGTACCGAGGTTATTATCGCAGGTAAGGCTGACGATAAAGCGGAAACAGTATATGAGATTGCAGACCTTATGTACCACGTTCTCGTGCTTATGATCGAAATGGGTATCTCCGTAGATGATATTATGACGGAGCTTGCATCGCGTCACGTTATCGACCATAAGGTTAAGCAGGAAAAGATGACAAAATAAATGCTTTTAAGACCAACAACGAGCGTTGTTGGTCTTTTATTGCTTGACAAATAGAGTACGATATCATAAAATGAAAATGTTGAAATATGGCTTTATTGCTATGCGGTGAGTATATGAAATTATTGATTCTCAAGGTGTATGTTTTCGGTATAAGAATACTGTATGCCTTTATGAAAATGAGAAAGACTCAAAATAAAATATTATGGCTCTCCCGACAGAGTAATGAAAAATCATCGGATATGATTATGCTGGAGAGTGCTATAAGAGAAATGTCTCCTGACATTCGTCAGGTATTCAGACTCCGTCGTCTTAAGGACGAAAGTGCTATATCTCTTTCGTACATATTGGCTATATTCGGCGATATGTGGGAGCTTGCTTCTGCTAAGACTGTTATTGTTGATACGTATTCTATTCCTGTTTCTTGCCTTACTCATAAAAAGGATACGAAGGTCGTACAGATTTGGCACGCTATGGGCGCGGTTAAGAAATTTGGTCTTCAGTCAGTCGGTAAGGCACAGGGTAGAGATGAGGGCGTTTCGAAGGTTCTCTGTATGCATAAAAATTATGACTACGTTATCGCACCTTCCAAAAGGACAGGGGAGATATATACCGAGGCTTTCGGCTGCAGTAAGGAAAACATAAAAGTCTTATCACTTCCATGTGTGGATGTTCTTCTCGATGGTAAAGACCGTAGAGAGGAGTTTGTGTCACAAAATCCTCGTTTTATTGGAAAAAAGATTGTAGCATATATTCCTACCTTCCGTGATAATGACGAGGTGTATGCTGCCGAGATTAATGAGGCTTTTGGCGGCAAGGAAGGTATTGCCCTCGCCATATCTGCTCATCCTCTCAGCAAGACTGCGGAGAGCGGTGTTTTTACCTTAAATGGTAACTTCGGTAGCCGCGATATAATGAAGCTGGCAGACGTAATAGTTACCGACTATTCTGCGTGTGCTATTGAGGGTGCTATTCTTAATAAGCCCCTTTACTTCTATATTCCCGATTATGATACATACAAGGCGGAGAAAGGCCTTAATACGGAGCTAGAGACGGAGATGCCCGAAGTATCATACCGAGATGCAAAAAGCCTTATAAACGCCATAGAGCGTGAGGAATACGATTTTTCAAATCTTGCTGACTTCCGTCGCAGGTATGTGGAAAATATTAATACGGATAATACTGAGCGACTCGCTCGGTTTATATTGAAGGAGATTTGATTATGAAGAGAATTTTAACTTACGGTACATTCGATTTATTGCATTATGGTCATATCCGTATCCTTAAGCGTGCTAAAGAGTTAGGCGACTATCTTGTGGTTGCTCTTTCTACTGATGAGTTTAACGCTACTAAGGGTAAGAAAGCATATCACAGCTACGAGACACGTAAGAAGATGCTCGAGGCAATCCGTTACGTTGACCTCGTTATTCCGGAGAATAGTTGGGAGCAGAAGATTGATGATATCAAGGACTATAAGATTGATGTTTGCGTAATGGGCTCCGACTGGGCAGGTAGCGATAAGTTCGACTATCTTAAGGAGTATTGCGAAGTTGTTTTCCTCGAGAGAACACCCGGTATCTCTACAAGTATGATTAAGAATGACCTTCAGCTTCAGGAGACAGTTGAAGGTGTTGATCAGGTTCCTCAGACATAATTGAATTAACAGGACATAATAAAAAGGTTCACATCAAACAATGATGTGAACCTTTTTTGTTGGGTTGATTAATCTAAAAGTGAATAGAATTCGTTGATGGCGTTCTCGTTGTATTTCTTATAATCGGTTGTGAGCATAGGCACCTTGCCGTCTATAAGAAGTCTGAAGCCCTCTTCAACACCTTCGGGAGTATTGGGTACGAGCGTACCGTTGTTCTTCTGCATAAAGGTTCTCGGACCTGTAATGTCTGTTGATACTACGGGAAGACCGAGAATATCTGCCTCGGCAATAACGAGACCGAAGCCTTCGTAATGAGATGCAAGAATGAAACCGTCACAAGCCTTTACGATGGGCATGGGATTGGACATTGATAGAATAAGAACGATGTGATCCTTGCTGGGAAGAGTATCAACGTACTCGAGAAGCTTGTCATAAAGTCCGTTGTACTGGTTACCGCCAATGATGATGAAGTATGTGTTGTTGTTTTCTTTCCAAATTTTAGTGAAAGCATCAACCATTCTTTTGTGGTCTTTTTCGGGGGAGAATCTGCCGACGCTGATAATCTTTTTAGCATCACTATCGAGGATTGCCTTAACCTCTTCAAAGGTCTTGTTGCTCTTTGTGATATCCTCGTCAAATGCAACCTCTGCTTCGCCGCGAGCCTTAATATCCTCGTAGGCGATGATGTTGTGAGCAACCTTGAAATGATCTGTTGTATCTGTGAAATGTGCCGTAGCGTCCCATATATCCTCTGTAACGAGTGCTATGTTGTCGTAGTTCTTGTAAGCGTAGCGCAAAATGTCTTCGCGCTGATTTCCGCGAGTTTCGATTTCCTTTTTCATATCACTATGAACGTATATTGTCTTTTTGCAATCAAACTCGGAGAACATCATAATCATCTTAGCGCCGTAGCCCGTAAGCTGTATTGCGTTATCGAACTTAGCTCCGCCGAAAGCACGCTTGATTTCGTACTTCCAGTCATCCTTGAGAATCTTTGCTACATAATCTGCTTTAATGAATTTAAGTTTTAATAAAGTAAGTGTAAGGAAAGCGTACCAGATGAGGTTCTTATAAAGGCTAAGGTTGAATCTGCCTATTAAGGGGAAGTAGCCGACGCCCTCAGGAAGTGCCGCGAGAGTGTCACTGTGGACTTTGCCGCATACTGTGGGGAAGCAGATGTAGTAGTTAGCCTCGTTTCTGTCGATGTTGCCTAAGAGATTGTATATAGCAGTTGTAACACCGTTTCTGTCCAGGTTACCTGCGTTCATTATAATGTTTTTCTTACCGTTTGACGGAATCGGCTGAAGTTTCATACCGTCAGATTGCTTTCCGTTGAGAGCAAGGTCAAGTACCTTCTTAGCAGCATCCTCGCATTCGTATGCACAGAACTCTTTTAAAA
Source organism: Acutalibacteraceae bacterium (assembly GCA_045606645.1). Classification (GTDB taxonomy): domain Bacteria; phylum Bacillota; class Clostridia; order Oscillospirales; family Acutalibacteraceae; genus DTU089. The sequence goes on from JAZUSK010000032.1 coordinate 11,015, forward strand.
ATGCGGTATCGTCATAATTCTTAGGAGAACGAATCTCGCTTAATAAATCGTCAACGTTGTAAACCTTGGGGAAGGGAAGATCTGAGAGGCTCATATATACGCCTCTGTCTGCGAAGTATTCTTCCTCGTCGTATGCAAAGAGAACACATTTGTTGCCTGTTATAGCGTAGTCGTAGAATACACTTGAATAGTCTGTGATAAGACAGTCTGTACAGTTGAGAAAATCGTATGTTTCGTAGCCGGCAGGGAATTTCTTGATATGCTTATAACAAGTTAAATCAAGGTCTTTAACGGCGATAGGATGGAGGTTAACGAAGAGGATTTCGTCATCATTGAAGCGGGAGTCTAATTCCTCAAGATAAGCCTTAAGAATGTCGTTAACTTCCTTGTTGATTGAACCGATAGCACCGCGCCAAGTAGGCATATATGCATATACCTTGTTGTAGCCTGCGGCTTCCTTCTTGCGGATTTCGTTGGCCCTATCCCTGTTAAGGAATATAGCGTTTCTCGGATAACCCGTAAGTACACATTGTGCATTCGAAATGTTTTCGATCATATAATCCTCAATCATATGATTCATAGTGTACTCGTTGGGATAAAGGAGATAATCGGCACAAACAAAGTTTTTCTGTGTGTTACCAATGTTGTGCATTGCATTTTTGATACCCTTACCTAAAGTCTTAAGGGGAGTGCCGTGCCAGGTGTTGAGATAAACCTGACCGTCTTTTTTTATGAAGAAGGGTAAGACGGTGTTGTCGTTGAAAAGATATTTTGCTGATGCTACGACCTTTAAATAAGGTAATGAGTAACAATGCACCAATTTGCAGTTTTCGATGCCATAGCTGTCGAGAATTGCTTTTATTTTCTTCTTGCTTTTTTTACGGCAGCTTACGTAAATAGTATATTTCTCATATTCCTTGTTTGTTGCAAGCTCTTTGAGAAGGTAAAACATATTACCGCTTATTTCGCCACCGTGCTGAGCCTCTATTAATATGAGCAAGGGGTTGATAGCAAGCTTTTTAACCCACTTTATATACATGGCGTGTGGAATAAATAAGCCGATAGCCTTAGAGATCTTTTTGAATTTTAACATGTTTAAAATCCTCTTTAACATTGTGACCCTCCAAATGTAAAACATATGTAAAAAGATTATATCACATATATATGTAAATTTCTACTATAAAATTTAAATACACTTTTTTTATGACACAAGCAATCGACAATATTTTCAGCGATATGATTGTAAACTTATATCATATTAAAAAGGAGGTACATTTATGCCTGTTACCATAAAGAATAAAAATGACGTTATTACCGCAATTATAAGCGGGGATGTGGATCATCACTCTGCCCCCGCCATAAGAGAGGTTATCGATGATGCCATAATAGTGAATGAATCTGCCAAAAGAATCATTCTCGATTTCAATGATGTTACTTTTATGGATAGCTCGGGAGTAGGTCTTGTTATGGGCAGATATCGACTTGCCCTATCCAATAAAAAGACCGTTTCGGTTGTCAATCTAACAGCGAGAGATTATAAGATTTTTAAAATGTCGGGACTTGAAAAAATAGCGGATATCAGTATGAAATCGGATGAAAATATGGAGGTTAAACATGAGAAAAATAAATGAATTAAAAATGACATTTGACAGTTGTTCGGTAAACGAAAGCTTTTCACGAATGGCAGTAGCCGCATTTTCTGCGCAGCTTGATATGACGGTGGAAGAAATGGGCGATATCAAGACGGTCGTAAGCGAAGCAGTAACTAACTGTATAGTACACGCTTATAAAAATGAAATAGGTAAGATATACATAACTTGCACCGTATTTGAGGAGGGTGTGATACGTGTTTCTGTCAGAGACCGCGGGTGCGGAATACCCGATGTCAAAAAGGCTCGAGAGCCGCTATATACAAGCGTTGGCGGAGAACGCTCGGGTCTCGGCTTTTCCGTTATGGAAAGCTTCTCAGATAGGCTTAGGGTTCGCTCGGTTGTTGGTAAAGGAACCACCGTTACCTTTGATAAGATTATTAAGGGTAAATCGAGATGACGGATAAGGAGCGGTTTGTAGAAGATAATCTTGGGCTTGTTCATTCCTGTGCTAATCGTTTTAGAAATAGAGGCGTTGAGTATGACGATTTATTTCAAGCGGGTTGTGTCGGTCTTTTGAAAGCAATAGAAGGATATGACGAAAGCTTAGGCTTCGTTTTTTCTACCTATGCTGTGCCCGCTATACTGGGTGAGATAAAGCGTATTTTTCGCGACGGTGGAGCAATTAAGGTCTCCAGAAGTCTAAAGGAAAAGGCAGGAGAGATACGCCGTGAAAAAGAAAAGCTTACGGATATTATGGGCAGAGAACCGACCGTGCAAGAATTGGCGGAGTTTACCGATACTGATTACTGTACCGTAAGTGAGCTTCTTTTGGTATCTCAACCGGTGATTTCTCTTACTTCTCAGGATGAGGATTCAGGAGAAAAACAGATCGATATTCCAATCGAGGGAGAGGAAATACGACTGGAAGACCGAATTTGTCTCGAGGAATGTCTTGAAACGCTTTCCGATAGTGACAGACGTATAATCGATCTTAGGTATTACAAGGCGCAGACGCAGAGCGTGGTGGCTAAAAAATTGGGTATGTCACAGGTGCAGGTTTCAAGAAGAGAAAAGCGAATATTAAGAGAAATACGGGAGAAAATGAGTGTTTAAGAATATCTCAAAACAATCACCAAAAATACTTAGAAGATGATGTCAAAGAATGTAAAAAATGATAAAGGGAAATGTACTAAATACACTTGAAAAAAAGACGTGTTTGTTATAAAATATATTCGGTAAAAAATTAACAAATAAAGGAGTTACACAAAATGGGTCTTTTAAACAAGAAAACAGTTGATGATATCAACGCAAAAGGCAAAAAGGTTCTCGTTCGTTGCGACTTTAACGTTCCGCTTAAGGATGGCGTTATTACAGACGAAAACCGTATCACAGCAGCTCTTCCCACAATAAAGAAGCTTATCGCAGACGGCGCACAGGTTATTCTTTGCTCTCACCTCGGTAAGGTTAAGAATGGACCTAACGAGAAGGAGTCTCTTGCTCCCGTTGCAAAGAGACTTACAGAGGTTCTTGGTCAGGACGTAGTATTTGCAGCAGACGACGTAGTTGTTGGCGAAAATGCTAAGAAGGCAGTAGCAGCTATGAAGGATGGCGATGTAGTTCTTCTTCAGAACCCTCGTTTCAGACCAGAAGAAACAAAAAATGGCGAAGCATTCTCAAAAGAACTTGCTTCACTTTGCGATATTTATGTTAACGATGCTTTCGGTGCAGCTCA
>JAZUSK010000033.1:0-41859 GCA_045606645.1 Acutalibacteraceae bacterium
TAGGGTGACAAGAGTAATCCGAACCTGTTTTAAAAAGGCGGATTTTCGCTCACTCTACGTTAAAATACTCGTTAATCCGAAAGGATTAACTGCGTTTTGTGCCTTGATTGACCAAAAATCCGCACTTTTTAAAATCTTCGACCTCAAGGCGAGGTGATTTCGAGGGATTTTTGCTCAATTTAGGTGCAGCAAGGCTATCGCCTTGCAAAAATAAATTGGGTGAAAAGCACCGAAATATGCCGGTTTGAGGCAGGTTCGGATTACTCTTGTCACCCTAAGCGGGATAATAAAGATTATTATCGGAGATTGCTGAAGATTACTGCATCTCTCTGTAAACACCGTCGAGGCTTATAATCTTCATAAGCTTTCTGAAAGAAAAGCCCTTTTCTTCTTCAATTTCCTTGAGAAGTCTCTGTTCGATTATACGTAAGTCACTCATTGTTATGGACTCCTTTCTTTAACTTTTTTGTTTAAGGTTCGCTTTCGTTTACCTTATGTCTTTATTATACTCATAAACCCAAAAATGTCAAGTGAAATTGCACAATCAAACACATTGTGGCTTGTGCAAAATGCACAAACGCAGGTTTGTTGAAAGTTTTTTAGCGTGTTGACTAATTAAACAAACAGATGACGTTGTTTATGTGCAATATGCATAAAGGTATTGAACTGATAACGTCTGTGTAATAGGTGACAAAGTGGGTTTGGGAGCTGAGCAATAAAAAAGTTTGTTAAATTTTTCTCATAATTTTATGAAAAAAGAGAGAAAGTTTTTATGCCTTTCTCTCTCGTTGTTGATGTTTAGTTTTCTTTTTCCTCGTGATATTCCTGTTCGGTGTTCACATTCCATATCGGTGACTTGTCGGTAGAGCCGTCTCGTATGCACTTAACAGCCTCTATGGCGGTGAGCATAGAGTGATCCATATTGTTGTATCGATGCATACCGTTCCTGCCGATGCAGTAAAGGTTATTGATGGAATCGAGATATTCTCTTACCTTGGGGAAATCCTTGTACGTGCCGAAGTATGCGGGGTATGCCTTCTTTACTTTGATTCTTACCGCATCCTTGACGTCGTCTTTTTTGATAATATCGATCTTGGAAAGCTCGTCCTTGGCGAATTCGATGAAATCCTCGTCGGACATATTCCACATATCATCGCCCTCGGAGCAGAAATATTCAAGACCAACCCATACTGTGTTTTCGGGGTCTTTTACCATATAGGGAGACCAGTTGTTGAATATCTGAAGTCTTCCCAACTTCACGTCTCTTTCCTGAATATAAATCCAGCAGTCGGGGACTATGTTGCCGAGAGTTTTGTGATCAGTCTTGTTTTCTAAGAGAAGCTTATCTACGAGGAGACCTACTGTAATGAAATCTCTGTAGGGAAGTGCGGTTGCTATGGAATGTACGTCCTCGGGGACTACGTCGCCCATACCCTCGATTAAATCCTTAACGGGCATTGTAGAGATATAGTAATCAGCCTTGAGATTTGTTTTTCCGTCCGAGGTTTCCACACCTACGCTACAGATTGTGTTGTCTTTTACTTCGAGAGTTTTGACGGTTGCGTTTTTGATGATTTTACCACCCATTTTCTCAATCTCGGAAGCGAGGGTCTCCCATAGCTGACCGGGGCCCTTTTTGGGATAATAAAATTGCTCTATAAGAGAGGTTTCTACCTTTCCGGATTTTTTGAACGGCTTTGTAATAACGTTGAGCACGGCTTTCGTAAGAGAAAGACCTTTTACTCGCTGTGCGCCCCAATCCGCAGAAATCTGAGATGGGTTTATACCCCATAATTTTTCAGTATAATCCTCGAAAAACATCTCGTAAAGAGGTCTGCCGAAGCGGTTGATGTAGAAGTTTTCAAGAGAGGTTTCTTCCTTCTTGGAAATGCAGGAATGGATGTATCCGAAGCCTGCCTTCATAGTCCTCTTAAGCCCCATGTTTATGAAGGTCTCGGGCTTAAGGGAAATGGGGTAATCAAAGAATTTTCTTAAATAAAAGATACGAGATACTCTGTTTCTGAGAAGGAAAACTCTGTCGTCAACCTCGGGATTGGGTCCCGTAGGAGACAGCTCCTTCTCGGTGCCTGTACGAATATCATCGTAGGAGGGAGCACCTTGCAGGGGCATAAGCTCCTTCCATAATTCATTTACTTGTTCATTTTTAGAGAAAAATCTATGACCGCCTATATCCATTCTGTTTCCGTTATGCTCAGCGGTTCTTGAAATACCGCCTATATAGGGGCTCTCTTCAATAATAAGCGGTTTAATATCCGTGGTTTTTAAAAGCTCGTAAGCCGCCGTGAGACCTGCGGGGCCCGCGCCGATTATTATTGCGGTTTTGTTTTCCATAATTTTGCTCCTTGGATTATTCTTGTCACCCTAAAATCAGAGTAATTCTCTGTTAAAAAGTCCGTTTGTTTTCTTGCCGGGGATGGTCTTTCTATGCAAGAAAGCGTTGTACACTTCTTTGCATTCTTCCTGTGTTTCTATGGTGAAATAAAGGGTTGCAAAGTCAAGTGCACGAAGATTTTTGTCACCGATATAAAGGGGGACGCTGTTGTGCAACACACTGTATTCTTTTCCGCTGCATACAAGGGGGAATTGAATGTTTTTGCGGTCTGTAAGATATGATATCCCCTTACAATCACCGCATCCCTTTGCACCTTTTTGCGGACAAGCACGTAAAAGCATAAGAGGGAGATATCCGTAGATATACGCGCCTCGTTTGATTGCGCCGCCTAATTGGTTTATGCTTCTTTCGGATAATTCGAAGGAAAGAGTAGCATCAGTAAGACCGATGCTTTCGTAAGTATCGAGAGCGGCGGTGTTAGTAACATTGAGCCCGTGAGTGCCGTGAATAGTAAAATCCGCATCCTTCAAAAGCTTTATACCGCCGATATTTCCCGTAGCTCCGTGAGAGATACCGAGTTTTTTGATTTTATTGAGCTTTTCTGTGACCTTTTGCTCATTGTGAGGGTATATAAGGTAGGGTAATTCTGCAATGATTCGCGTTGAAATGGAAGTGATTGCCTCTTCGTTTTTTATTATTTCATCAATTGGCAGAATTATGAATTCTGCATTGTCAAATTTTTCCGAATACTGAGAAAAGCTCTCTAATCTTACCCTTGCTTTTAACGGTGAAGCAGGGGCGTAAGTCTGTATTCTTTCGGGTGTAGCCGAAGTGATATTGAGGTCGTTTTTCAGGAACTCCTTTTCTAATTCAGCTACTGCATTTCTTCGTATGGCATTTACAGATGATGCAGAGAGCGTAAGTTCGCTTTCGTTATTGAAATCCAGCGAATCAAGGTGGAAAGACGTATCTCCCAGCTTGGACAGATTTCTGAAAGCGATTTCGTAGGAGAGGGGAGCGTTTCTCGGTGTCTCGGGGATATCGCCCGTAACCGATACTGTCTTACCCTCTGCGGATAACTCTAATATGCAAGGCTCTTTTTCTTTAAGAGTAAATTTCGCGGTTGCTTTTAAGGGATGTATGTCGTTCTTGTACAGTGATTCCAATTCCTTTAATACAGCTGTAGCGGATGTAACATCCTCTTTTTGTCTGTAACCAAACATAGAGAGATTTCTTTCGCCCTTAAGGTATCCGTCGGTGAAGCCGCTTCTTGAAAAGACACTTTTGAGAGTTTCTTTGTCATAAAATTCGCCTTTAAGAGCTTTTTTGAGGCTTGTTACCGATGCGGCAACGTATTCGGGGCGCTTCATTCTTCCCTCTATCTTGAAGGATTCTACGCCGCAATCTGCCAACTCGCTGATAGAGTCAAGGTACGACATATCCTTAAGGGAAAGAGCATATTCTCTGCCCTGGCGGGAGAGCCAATTGAGTCGGCATCCTTGAGCGCAAAGACCTCTGTTACCGCTTCTCTCACCAAGCATAGCCGAGAGATAGCAGTTTCCCGATGTGCTCATACAATGAGCGCCGTGGACGAAAACCTCAAGCTCTGCTTTGACGTTTTTTCGTATTTCCTTTATCTCGGCGAGAGACAATTCTCTTGCGAGTACTATTCTCGAAAAGCCCATTTCTTCTAAGAATTTCGCACCGGCTACGTTGTGTACCGCCATCTGTGTTGATGCGTGTATCTGCATTTGGGGGCATATTTCCCTGACGACCTTTACCGAGAAAAAATCCTGCACGATAATGGCATCTGCACCGCTTCTGCAAATGGATTCTACTGTTTTATAAAGCTTTTCGGCTTCTTTATCGAATATGAGCGTGTTAAGTGTAACATATACCTTGACGTTTCTCAGTTTGCAATACTTTACGGCTTCGTCTAAGTCAATTCCCTTGAAATTGTCTGCGTTTCTCCTGGCATTGAAGTCGTCTGTGCCGAGATATACTGCATCTGCGCCGCATCTTACGGCGGCTCTTAACTGCTCATCTGCTCCAACGGGAGCGAGAATTTCGTGAAAATTCATATTCAGATATTTGTTATGATTTTTTGTTTTTCTGTGCGTACACGAAGAATGTCGCCCTCTTTTACGTCCGCAGAGCATCTGAGTGTCAGAATTTCCTGAGGATGACAGGCTGTTTCACACTCTTCGCCCTTTTCGTTGATGATTCCCTCGCAAATAAATGACTTACCGATTGTGTCGGGGGAAAGAATTTCTATTTTGTCTCCTACCTTGAAGAAGTTTCTCTGTTGTACCTTAAGAAGGCCATCCTTAGCATCCTCGAGAGCAACACCCGCAAAGGTACAATCCCAATGATAAAGACCATCGTTCTTGTGGTCGTAAACGAGGTTTCCGAAGTAGAAACCGCTATTGTAGGGGCGGTGGCTTATGGCATTGAGCTCGTCCTCAAGAATTTCCATGGGAGCACTCTTATCTATGGCGCGTCTGTATGCATTTACTACGTGGGAAACGTAGTATTCAGTCTTCATTCGTCCTTCGATTTTGAAGGAATCAACACCGGCCGCGGCCAATTTATCAAGAAAGCCGATTGCCTTCATATCGTGAGAGGAGAGGAGCGCCGTGTGGTCTTGGTATTCCTCTACCTTCAAGTATTCATTGGGGCGGTTTCTTTCTACGAGATAATAATCCCATCTGCAGGGCTGAGTACATTCGCCTCTGTTACCGCTTCTGCCGTTCATATATGAGGAGATTAGACATCTTCCCGAATACGCCATACACATAGCGCCGTGTACGAATGCCTCGATTTCCAGGTCATCCGGAATAAGAGAATGCATCTCGCCGATTTCGTCTATAGTCATCTCTCTGGCAACAACGATTCTTGAGGCACCTAATTCGTAATATGCCATAGCGGCAGAATAGTTGCAGCAGTTAGCCTGTGTGCTTATGTGTACCTCTAATCGGGGCTCCGCCTGCTTTATGGCTCTGAGAGCACCTAAGTCAGCAACGATTACCGCATCTACACCGAGGGAGTAGAGCGTACGTGCGTATGCCTTGAGCGGCTCTATTTCACAGTTTTTCGTGAAGCTGTTTACGGTTACGTAAAGCTTTTTACCCATGGTGTGGAGATATTTGGCGGCAAGGTCGATTTCCTCCTCCGTAAATGCGGATTTCTCCGCTCTGAGCTGGAGAAGAGGACCTCCGATATATACTGCATCCGCACCAAATCGGGCGGCGGCTTTTAAGCAATTTATGTCCCCTGCAGGGGCGAGAAGTTCGGGCTTTTTCATATACATACCTCGCAAAAATATTACAACAAAACATTATAACTTAATTTCCAATAAAAAACAAGGCATAATATACATTATAATGTCTTGATTTTTTTATATTTACTGTGCTATAATAAACTTCTTAAATTCCGGCATTGTGACTTCTTTTTCAGAAGTTTTTTGCCACTTACTACGAGGAGATGTTTAGATGAAGTACGATGTTGCGGTAATCGGCGCCGGTGTTGTAGGCTCTCTTATTACACGAGAGTTGTCGAAATACAACATCAAGGTTGCCTTACTTGAAAAATGCAACGATTGTGCAATGGGTGCTACAAAAGCCAACAGTGCTATTGTTCACGCAGGCTTTGATGCGAAGCCCGGCACTCTTAAGGCAAAGCTTAATGTTCGCGGCGTTGAGTTGATGAAAAAGTTTTGTGAGGAATTACACGTTCCTCTTCAGAATATCGGTGCTCTTGTAGTCGCTTTTTCGGAGGAGGAAAAGGTACACCTCAAGACGCTTCTTGACAGAGGTATCGAGAACGGAGTTCCTGACCTTCGTATAGTTGAAAGAGATGAGCTTGTAGAGATGGAGCCCAATATAGGCGATGAGGCGGTTGCGGCGCTTGTTGCTCCTACCTCTTCGATAGTTTGCCCCTACGAGCTTACTATTGCGGGCGTTGAAAACGCTGTTACAAACGGCGCAGAGTTTATCAGAAATTGCGCGGTAGAGGGTATTGAGTACAAGGATGACGAGTTTGTTCTCAGTACTACTCAGGGCGAGATAAAGGCCGATTACGTTATCAATGCGGCGGGTGTACATTCAGGAGAGATGGCAAAGCTTATCGGCGATGATTCTATTGAGATTGTCGTTCGTCACGGCGACTACTATCTTCTTGATAAATCACAGGGTACTCTCGTTTCAAGAACAATATTCCAGTGTCCTACCGTTATGGGTAAGGGTGTTCTCGTATCTCCCACCGTTGACGGCAATCTTATTGTCGGACCTTCTGCAGAGGATATCGACGACGGCGACAACGTTGCTACAACAGAAATGGGACTTAATAAGATCTATTCCATGGCGGTGAAGAGCGTTCCTGCAGTTTCTCTCAGAAATGCAATTACTTCCTTCAGCGGCAACAGAGCTCACCCAAAGTCCGACGACTTTGTAATCGGCTCATCATCTGTAAATGAAAAGTTTATCAATGCGGCAGGTATCGAGTCTCCCGGTCTTTCCTCAGCTCCCGCTATTGCGGAAATGGTAGAGGGTATCGTAAGTGACCTTATGGGAGGCCTTGAAAAGAAGGCGGATTATAATCCCATCCGTCCCGAGCCCGTTCGTTTCAGACATATGACTACAGAAGAGAGAGCAAAGCTTATCTCTGAAAATAAAGCGTACGGCAGAATCGTTTGCCGTTGTGAAACTATCACCGAGGGCGAGATTATCGACGCTATCCACGCCCCCGCAGGCGCTCGCGACGTTGACGGCGTTAAGCGCAGAACGAGAGCAGGTATGGGCAGATGTCAGGGTGGCTTCTGCGGCAGTAAGGTAGTTGAAATTCTCGCGAGAGAATTAGGAGTACCTATGAACGAGATTACAAAGTTCGGTGGCGACTCCAAGATCATCTACGACAGAACAAAGTAAGGAGGGCGAAGCGATATGTTGAATTACGATTTAGTTGTTGTCGGCGGCGGTCCGGCAGGTATGGCGGCGGCCCTTAAAGCGAAAGAAGAAGGCGTAGAGAAGATCGTTATTTTAGAGAGAGCGGAAACTCTCGGCGGTATTCTCGAGCAATGTATCCATACGGGCTTCGGTCTCCATTATTTCGGAGAGGAGCTTTCAGGTCCCGAATATGCGGGCAGATTTATAGAGCAGGTAGCGGCTACTGATATTGACGTTTATGTCGACACTATGGTGCTTAATATCTCCGATACAAACGTTGTAACTGCTATCAACAACAAAGAGGGTCTTATGCAGTTTCAGGCAATAGCGGTTGTTCTCGCTATGGGTTGCCGTGAGAGACCGAGAGGAGCTCTCTCTATTGCGGGCTCCAGACCTGCGGGCATTATGACAGCGGGTACTGCTCAGAAGTATGTGAATATCGACGGCTATATGCCCGGTAAGAAGGTAGTTATTCTTGGCTCCGGTGATATCGGTCTTATTATGGCTCGTCGTATGACTCTTGAGGGCGCAGAGGTTAAGGTCGTTTGCGAGCTTATGCCTTACTCGGGCGGACTTCAGAGAAATATAGTACAGTGTCTTGATGATTTCGGTATTCCCCTTCGTCTTAGCTGTACGGTTGTTAAGACTCACGGTAAGGACAGACTCGAGGGTGTTACTGTGGCTAAGGTTGACGAAAAGCTTCAGCCCATTCCCGGTACAGAGGAATATATCGAATGTGATACTCTTCTTCTCTCTGTAGGTCTTATTCCTGAAAATGAGCTTTCCAAGGACGTGGGTGTTGCTCTCGACAGGGTAACAAGTGGCCCCGTTGTTGACGAATACAGAGAAACTCTCAGACCCGGCATCTTTGCTTGCGGTAACGTGCTTCAGGTGCATGACCTTGTTGATTACGTTACAGAGGAAAGCCAGATAGCAGGTAAGGGTGCGGCAGACTACATCTTTGGCAAGAAAAAGGGCGGTACCTTCGTTAATACCAAGGGTATCGACGGAGTACGTTATGTTGTACCTCAGAGAGTGAATATCGAAGGTGAAGAAAAGCTTAAGCTTTATTTCCGCGTTGGTCAGGTGTTTATGGGCGCTAAGGTTGTAGTAGAGTGCGACGGAGAGATTCTTTCCTCCCGCAAGAAGCCGAAGCTTGCTCCCGGTGAAATGGAAAATGTGGTTATTACACCCGAAATGCTTAAGAAAATGAACGAAAACAGCGAAATTATCGTTCGCATTGAGAAATAAGGAGTGGGATATATGAAAAAAAATCTTATATGCGTAGCCTGCCCCTTAGGTTGCTCTATCGAAGTGGAAATAGAAAATAACGAGGTGGTTTCCGTGCAGGGTAATACCTGCAAGCGCGGTGATGCCTACGCTCGTACAGAAATTACAAACCCCGTAAGAAGCCTTACTACAAGCGTTAAGGTTGAGGGCGGTATTCATCCCGTAGTTCCCGTAAAGTCATCAGGTGCTATCCCCAAGGGGAAAATGTTTGACTGTATGAAGGAAATCAATGGGGTTACGGTTAAAGCGCCGATCAATATCGGTGACGTAGTGATTGAGAATATTCTCGGTCTCGGAGTCGATATCGTTGCGACTAATTGCGACAGCGGTAAATAAACCTCGAAAGGATTTTATATGAAACCCTACGAAATTGCTGCGGAGGTAAAGCCCTCCGAGAGACAACTTAATTGGCAGAAAACCGAGTTTTACGGTTTTATAAATTTTGGACTTGCAACTGTTGTTAACGGCGAATGGACAAACGGCGACGTTGACGCGGTAAACTTTATCCCCGATGAATTCAGCGCAGAGGAATGGGTACAGTTCTTCAAGGATGCAGGCTTTAAGGGTATGGTGCTCAACGTTAAGCATCACGACGGCTTTTGTTTGTGGTGCTCGGAGTACACCGACTACTCTGTTGAAAGTGCTACTGCATGGGAAGTTGAAGAGCGCGATATTGTTAAGATGCTCAGCGAAGAGTGTGCTAAGCAGGGCTTGAAGTTTGGTATTTCAATTTCACCTCTTGACCGTCACGAGGAATGCTACGGCAAGGGTGAGGAGTATAACGAGTATTTCAAAAATCTTCTCAGAGAGGTGCTCACTAAGTACGGCGATATATTCTACGTTCGTTTCGACGGTGCCGCAGAGCCCGACGAGGACGGAAACGTTCAAGAATACGATTGGGAAGGATACTATGACGTAGTCAGAGAGTGTCAGCCCGGTGCGGTAATTGCTCTCGTAGGTCCCGACGTTCGTTGGTACGGCAACGAATGGGGTGTGCTCCGTGAAAATGAGTGGAGTGTAGTGCCCGAGAGACATAGTATCTATAGTGCGTTTGAGAGAAGCAAGGATACATCCAAAAAGGCAAGAAAGAAAAAAGAAAAATTCGAGCTTGATCTCGGCTCGAGAAAAGCAATCAAAAAAGAAGATAAGTTTATTTGGTATCCCTGCGAGGTGTGTGTGTCTATTCGTGACAGATGGTACTACCATAAGGATGATGAATACAGCGCAAAGACCAAGGACAAGCTCCTGAAACTCTATATAGACACAGTGGGCAATAATAGTGCACTTATGTTAGGTGTTCCGCCTATGAAGAACGGCAAGTTCTCTGATATGGATACTCAGATTCTCAAGGCTTTCGGCTCAGACCTTAAGAGATCATATACATACAAGGTTTCTCAGATAGGTACTGCTCAGGCTACAAGTGAGCTTTCTCCCGAATATAAGGCGGAAAATCTCCTTTCCGATGACGAGACAAAGACCTGGAGACCTGCTGCAGGTGATGAAGAACCCGAAATTATTATCACTCTTTCTAAGAAGGATATGTTCGACAGATTTGTCATCACTGAGAATATTGCAAACGGTCAGCACGTAGAGGGATACGAGGTATATATCGACGAGGGTACAGGTAAGTTCAAAAAGGTTGGCTCAGGCGGAATCGTCGGATACAAGAGAATACATAAGATTCATCCTGTAGAGGTTGAGCGAGTTAAGGTAAAGATAACCTCATACAGAGGAAATCTTGAGCTTTCATCAATAACGATGTATTGATTTTATGAATAAAATCGCAATTTACGGCGGTTCGTTTGATCCGCCCCATAAGGGTCACAGACTTCTTGCGGAAAATCTTATGAAGTCCTGCGGCGCCCTTAAGGTTATAGTAATACCCACGGCTATGTCGCCCTTCAAGAACAGTAGCGGAGCTTCGGCAGAGGACAGATTGCAGATGTGTCGTCTGGCATTTTCCGATGAGGTGTTTGAAGTGAGCGATATAGAAATATCCCGAGGCGGAAAGAGCTACACCGTTGATACGGTTACGGCTGTAAAGGCTATGTATCCCGATGCAGAGCTTTATCTGTTTATGGGGGATGATATGCTTCTCTCCTTTGACAGATGGTACAGATACAGAGATATTTTGTCTATGTGTACTCTTGTGGCGGCTTGCAGGACGGAAAATCGCGAAAAGCTTCAGCTTATGAAAGATTTTGCGCGGGACGTCCTTGGGGATAATGGCGGTGATAGGGTCATTATATGTGAAAACGTGCCTGTGGAAATCAGCTCCACCCAAGTAAGACAGCACTTTTTCTCGGGTGAAAGCGAGTACGTTTCTTCAGAGGTTATGGAATACATAAGTTCAAGGGGGCTTTATCGTGAATAGAGATGCGGAATACACTGAAATTTTACGAGAAAGATTGACAGAACGCAGATTTAACCATTCTCTTAATGTGGCAAAGTCTGCCAAGGAACTTGCGGGAATTTACGGTTATGATGAAGACAAGGCATATACTGCGGGTCTCATTCACGATTGCTGTAAGGATACTCCTGCAGGTCTTCAGCTATCATATATGCTTGAAAGCGGTATGCCTCTTACCGATATGGAGATAAGCACCGCCAAGCTTTACCATGCTATGTGCGGAAGTATGTTTATACAAAAGGAATTTGGTATAGACGATAAGGAAATAATAAATGCTGTAAGGTATCATACCACCGGCAGAAAAAATATGTCGTTGCTTGAAAAGATAGTCTTTATCGCGGATTTTATAAGCGAGGAGAGAGATTACAACGGCGTAGATATAATGAGAGAAAAAGCAAGAAGATCTCTTGATGAAGCAATCGTTGAGGGTCTCAGCTTTACGATAAAGGATCTTATCGATGCAGGCAGAGTTGTGCATACAGATACTTTAGATGCTTACAATGATGCAATCATTAACGTTGAAAAATCCAGAAGGGAGAGATAAGATGAGCTTAGATATAGTTAAGATGATTGTTAAAGCCCTCGATGATAAGAAGGCTAACGATATACAAGTTATGAAGACAGGGGAGCTTACAATAGTAGCAGATTATTTCGTAATCGCTACTGCAAACTCCAACACCCACGTGAGATCTCTTGCAGACGAGGTTGAATATCAGCTTGAAGAAGCAGGAATTACAGCCGACCACGTAGAGGGCAGAGCAACAGGATGGTTGCTCCTCGAGTATCAGGGTGTAGTTGTTCATATATTCCTTGAAGAGTCAAGAAACTATTACAATCTGGAGCGTCTCTGGGAAGATGCAGAGAAGATTGATATTAGCGGAATGATAGAATAATAAGTAAATTTTTCGTAACGAAAGGTGATAGAAATGAAGTACGATTTTTCAGCCGTTGAACAGAAATGGCAGAAAAAGTGGGAAGACGCTGGCGTTTTCCATGCACAGGATAATTCCGACAAGCCGAAATTTTACGGCCTCGTAGAATTCCCTTACCCCAGCGGAGCAGGTATGCACGTTGGTCATATCAAGGCTTATTCAGCTCTCGAGGTTATTTCCCGTAAGAGAAGAATGCAGGGCTACAACGTTCTTTTCCCCATCGGTTTCGATGCTTACGGTCTCCCCACGGAGAACTATGCTATTAAGACCGGTATTCATCCCCGTAAGGTAACGGATATGAATATCGAGAAATTCTCTTCTCAGCTTAAGAAGGTAGGCTTCTCATTCGACTGGGACAGAGTAGTAGATACTACAGAAGAGAGCTACTATAAGTGGACTCAGTGGATTTTCCTTAAGATGTTCGAGAAGGGTCTCGTATTCCGTGACAAGACTCTCGTAAACTATTGCCCCTCTTGTAAGGTTGTTCTTTCAAATGAAGACTCTCAGGGCGGTAAGTGCGACATCTGTCACAGCGATATTATTCAGAAGTCCAAGGACGTTTGGTATCTCCGTATTACAGAGTATGCAGACAAGCTTCTTCAGGGTCTTGACGAGGTGGATTATCTTCCCAACATCAAGCTTCAGCAGGTGAACTGGATCGGTAAGTCAACCGGTGCATTTGTAAACTTCACCATCGACGGTACAGACGAGCAGTTGAAGATTTACACAACCCGTCCCGATACACTTTTCGGTGTAACCTTTATGGTTATGGCTCCTGAGCATCCTCTTATTGACAAGTATGCGGATAAGATCGGCAATATGGCTGATATCGAAAGCTACCGTGCAGAGTGCGCTAAGAAGACAGAGTTCGAGAGAACCCAGCTTGTGAAGGATAAGACAGGTGTTTGCATTGACGGTCTTCAGGCTATTAACCCCGTAAACGGCAAGAAAATTCCGATCTACATATCCGACTACGTTATGATGGGCTATGGTACAGGTGCTATTATGGCTGTTCCTGCACACGACCAGCGTGACTATGAATTCGCAAAGAAGTTCGGTATTGATATCATCGAGGTTATTAAGGGTGGAGATATCGCAGTTGAGGCATATACCGGCGACGGCGAGATGGTTAACTCAGACTTCCTCAACGGTATGACCAAGAAGGTTGATTCTATCGAAAAGATGATAGAATTCCTCGGCGAAAAGGGTATCGGAGAGAAGGGTGTTCAGTTCAAGATGAAGGATTGGGCATTCAACCGTCAGAGATATTGGGGCGAGCCCATTCCGATCGTTCATTGCGATAAGTGCGGTATCGTTCCCGTTCCGTTTGAGGAACTTCCCTTAAGACTTCCCGAGATTGATAACTTCCAGCCCGGTTCAGACGGCGAAAGCCCCCTTGCAAGTATCGAAAGCTACGTAAATTGCACTTGTCCCAAGTGTGGTGCTCCCGCAAAGCGTGAGACAGATACAATGCCTCAGTGGGCAGGTTCATCATGGTACTTCTTAAGATATATCGATCCCCACAACGAAAACGCATTCGCAGATAAGGATAAGCTCAGCTACTGGGGTCCCATCGACTGGTATAACGGCGGTATGGAGCACGTAACACGTCACCTTATATATTCTCGTTTCTGGCATAAGTTCCTTTACGATATCGGCGAGGTACCTTTTGCAGAGCCTTATAAGAAGAGAACTGCTCAGGGTCTTATTCTCGGACCCGACGGTGAGAAGATGAGTAAGTCCAAGGGTAACGTTGTTGACCCCAACGAGGTTGTTGATGTACTCGGTGCAGACGTGCTTCGTACATACGTACTCTTTATGGGTGACTATGAGAAGGCAGCACCCTGGAGCGAAAGCAGCGTTAAGGGCTGTAAGAGATTCATTGACAGAGTATGGAATCTTCTCGATATTATGGTTGAGGGCGAAGAATACTCTCAGAAGCTCGAGACTTCATTCCATAAGACAATCAAGAAGGTATCAGAGGATATTGAAAATATGAAGTTCAATACAGCTATTGCTACTCTTATGACTCTTCTCAATGAAATTTACGATGCAGGCTCGATCACAAAGGGTGAGGTTAAGACATTCGTTAAGCTTCTTGATCCTTTTGCACCTCACGTTGCAGAAGAGGTTTGGGAAGCAGTAGGCGGAGAAGGTCTTCTTGCTGTGGCACAGTGGCCCGAATATGACGAAGCTAAGACAGTAGATGCTACTATCGAAGTGCCTGTTCAGATCTGCGGTAAGCTCAGAGCAACTATCACAATTGCAAAGGATTCAACTGCTGACGATGCAATCGCAGCTGCAAAGGCAGACGAGAAGGTTCAGGAATTCCTTGACGGTAAGACAATCATCAAGGAAATCTACGTTCCCGGTAAGATTATCAATATCGTTGCGAAATAATTGTAAAAGCCCCGCTGAAAACGGGGCTTTTGTGTTGACAAAAAACTCTCTATTGTGATAAATTATCATAGTTGTTTGAAAGGAAGTGAGCGTATGACCAAGGATATGACAACGGGCAGTCCTATGAAAAATATCATAAAATTCTGTTTGCCGCTTATGTTAGGTAATCTGTTTCAGCAGTTTTACAATATGGCGGATATTATCATTGTTGGTCGTTTCGTTGGTAAGACGGCTCTTTCTGCCGTGGGATCAGTAGGTTCGCTTAACTTCCTCGTTATAGGCTCCGTTCTCGGTATATGTACAGGCTTTGCAATTCCCGTGGCTCAACGTTTCGGTGCCAAGGATACCTTTAATCTGAAAAAATACGTTGCTAATATAATTTATGCGACACTCGGTCTCGGTGTAATACTCACGGCGGCATCAGTATGCCTTACGAATACCTTTCTTCGTATGCTTAATACCCCTGATGATATATACAAGGATGCTTATGATTACATTATAATAGTATTTGCCGGTATAGGAGCTACTATGCTCTATAATATACTTGCGGCCCTTGTGCGTTCCCTGGGCGATTCCAGGACACCGCTGTATTTCCTTATTTTCTCGTCTATACTCAATATTGCATTGGACGTTGTTCTTATAACAGTATTCCATATGGGTGTGAGAGGTGCGGCTATCGCGACGGTGTTTTCGCAGTTTGTGTCGGGTATGCTTTGCTTTGTGTACGTTAAGAAGAAATTTCCTATATTACATATTACTAAGGAGACCGGAGCACTCGATTTCAAGTTCATAAAAAATCTTTTGACCAATGGTCTTCCTATGGCTATGCAGTTTTCCATAACTGCCATCGGCTCGGTTATGCTTCAGTCGTGCGTTAATGGTCTGGGCTCAAACGCTATTGCCGCTATTACCATAGGTGGTAAGACTCAGCTTATGATAACACTTCCTTCCGAGACTATCGGCGCAACAATGGCAACCTATTGCGGACAGAATCTGGGTGCAGGTAAATATGACAGAATCAAGAAGGGTGTAAGCAGGGGTGTTATCCTTGCGGCAATATATACTGTAGTAGGCTTCTGTGTAGCAAGGTTCCTTGGCCCATATATTTCTCAATTGTTTATTGACGGAAGTGAGACGGTAGTAATTAACCTCGCTCAGGAATACATTAATATGGGTAGCTACTTCTATTTCATTTTATCCGTGCTTTTCTTATTCAGAAACTCTCTTCAGGGTCTCGGCTACAGTGCCGTAGCAATGTTTGCAGGCTTCTTCGAGTTGGGCGCGAGAGCAGTAATGGGCTTCGGCTTTGTTAATACAATAGGCTACTCCGCCGCATGTATTGCAAACCCTATAGCCTGGGTAGCGGCAGACGTTTTCCTTATCCCGGCGTATTTTGTAATGATGAAGAAGGTTAAGAAGAGGCTTCAAATTGAAAATTCAAAATTAAAAATTCAAAATTAAGGGGAAGCTTCACTTCCGAACATTTTAAAGCTTCGCGATGCATATATTGTATCGCGAGGCTTTATTTAATGAATATTGAATAATTAATAATTAGGGGAGACGCTTGACCTTTCTTAAGTCGGAGAGGTATGTTTCTCTACTATTTAGATTATTACGAATTTTGATTTGCAATTTGCTATTGGTAATTTATTTTTGGGTTTCGGAATATTCCCGCTTAGAATACGAAAAACTATCGTCAAAAATCACCAATTTAACGAGTGTTGAGTTGTGCAAATGGTAAAAGATACAAAAAAGTTGAAAAAGGTGTTTACAATTTGTGGAACGTGTGCTATTATGTGGGTGTAGCGAAGGTACGGAAGATTCCCGTAAGGGTTTTGAAGTATTGGCGCTCGTTAAACAAGGTATTACGGTGGGGTGAAATACTTACCGGTAATATTAAAAAATTATTTAATTTTTTGAAAGGAGTTCTTTAATATGTTTAAACTTTTAAAGAGCAAAAAGGGTTTCACCCTCGTTGAATTGATGATCGTTGTTGTTATTATGGCTATCCTTGTAGCAGTTGCTGTTCCGATTTTCTCAGCAGTTACAAAGAACGCTCGTACAAAGACTTGTCTCGCTAACCAGAGAGAGATCCAGGCACAGTTCAATAATAACTCAATGTCCGGTATTCTTGACCTCGCTGCTGGCGATACATTCACACTTACAACAAACGCTAACGGCGACGGCGGCGATTGGACTGGCGGCACAGCTGCTCAGATTGCAGTTATCGAAGATCTTTTCCAGAAGGTTCCTTATTGCCCCGTTAAAAACAACACAATCGTTGTTACAGTAGCAGCTGCTGATCTCGGTGCAACAAACGAAGCAGAGTCTTTCAAGATTACAACAACATGTAATAAGACTGGTTCTGACGAAGTTCACGGTTCATAATTAATTGCTTAAAGATTCTCCCGGGTTATCCCGGGAGTTTTTTTATGCAAAGTGTTTGTTTTGGATAACTAAAATGGTGTAAATTTATGCAATAACCATCTTGAAAACTATTTACAAATATGTTAATATGTGGTATAATCTTCTCGTGAAAGTTTCGTTTTATTCACGCAATAAAGTTTTGGAGATGTTTGCGATGTTTAAGTTATTAAAATCCAAAAAGGGCTTTACTCTCGTCGAGTTAATGATCGTTGTTGTTATTATGGCTATTCTCGTTGCGGTAGCCGTTCCGATTTTCTCTGCTGTTACAAAGAATGCCCGTACCAAGACTTGCCTCGGTAACCAGCGTGAGATTCAGTCTCAGCTTAATAATGCAGAGATGGGCGGCGTTCTTGAGTTGAAGGAAGGCGACGTTTATACTATAACCACAGACGCTAAAGGAGAAAAAGGTACGTGGACAGTAAGTTCGGGTGCAACATTGGATATCACTATTCTTGATAGCCTCTTCCAACAGCCGCCTATTTGTCCTGTGGCAGGTAATACGATTGTGGTTACAATAGGTCAGACGAATTTTGGCGCAGATGAAGAAGGTTATAAGGTTACAACTGTTTGTAACAAATCTGGCTCCGAAGAGGTTCACGGCTCATAATTTAATTAAGATTTTTTAAAGAGACTCCGAAGAGTCTCTTTTGTTTTTAATTAATTATTGCATTTAAATAGTCACTGTGATAAAATATATTGCGATATGTTATATATTAATATATGAGGTGATCATATGCTTTACAGCTTCTTGTTATCTAAGAAGGGATATAGCTTTGTTGAGGTACTTATAGTAGTGGTTGTTCTCGGTATCCTTGTAGCTATTGGTGTACCTGTCTTTTATAATGGCTATCGAGCCAATGCTATAAAGGACTGTAATAATCAGAAGATTATTATTTCCACTTTGTTCGGTGAGGTTACCACCGGTATGATGGATAGCGGTACTACCCAGGATAAGGTTGATTTCAGCCGAGTTCAGGCAGACCATAAGGCTACCTATCCCGGTGACGGTGTAAATGGAACTAAGGATGATACTTACGTAGGTAAGGAGTGCTTCGTGCTTATTGAGGATCAGGGTATTCCCGGTAAGATCGCCTTTACGATCGGCGATATCCGCGGCGGATATTTCGGTCAGAATGCATGGAATTCCTATCCCGAGGTTGTTCGCGTTCACGGCTCTTATGATGAATATTATACGGAAAAATACGATTTAGGTGTTGAGCGCGGCTACTATCTTAAAAAACAGGCTTTGGAAGACGAGGAATTCTATCTCCATTTCACTAACCAGGAAATACCTGTATGTCCATTTGCGGATTTTGACAACAATAAAACAGACGACGACTACAGATATTATATCTTTGAGGACGGTACCGTTTTCTGTACCTGTCCCCATTGTAATGAGTAATAATTAATTTATCGGAGTATACTATGAAGTTAAGTGAAAATTTTATTTTAAAGACTGTTGCGGGTACTCCCGTTGTTGTACCCGTTGGCGATGCCGTTAACGATATAAGAGGGATGATCACTCTCAACGGCCCCGCTGAGACTATTTGGAAATGTTTGGAGAATAATATGGATTACGAGGGTATCGTGGCTCAGCTTAAGGCTGAATACGATGCCCCTGAGGAAGTTTTGCGTAAAGATCTCACAGCGTTTATGGAGAAGTTGAAGGCGTATAAGATCGTTTCTGAATGAGGAATTAGGAATTAGGAATTAGGAATTTCGGAACGCTACGCGTTGATTATAAGCGTTGCGAGTGGGCGGTTTATTTTGAAAATTAATGATTCCTTGATTTTGTAGGTTTTTAAATATGAAGAACGAGATTGTCCAGAACAAAAGCAAAAAGTTTGCGCTAAGGATTGTTAAATTAGGTCAATATTTAACTATTCAGAGGAAGGAATTTATTATTACAAAACAAGTTGTACGCTCGGGAACAAGTATCGGTGCTAATGTCGCTGAGGCTGAATGTGCGTTCAGTGAAAAGGATTTTCTTGCCAAGATGTATATTGCGTACAAGGAGACTGCCGAAACAATTTATTGGCTCGATTTGTTGTTTGAGAGTGGTTACATAACGAATAGGCAATATAGCTCTTTGATGAATGATTGTGAAGAATTAAAAAAATTACTCTCATCAATTACAAAAACCATGAGAGAAAATATAGAATGAATCGGATGTGAAAAAAGAGTATGGTTTTACGAATAGGTAATATAATGCCGGCCGCAGGCCCATTAATTCCTAATTCCTAATTCCTAATTCCTAATTATGAATAAAGTAAAACTCGAGTCTCTCCTTCCTTTTATCGAAGAGGCATTTGAGAGGGGACAAAAATTTAAGATCCCGATTACGGGAACGAGTATGAATCCGCTTCTTTACGAGGGGCGGGATTTCGTGTTTATTGAGAAACCGACATTTCCCTTGGAAATAGGGGATATTCCTCTTTATAGGCGCGATAACGGGGCTTTTGTGCTTCATAGAGTGGTCGAAAAGGGTGTAAAGGGATATACCTTGACGGGAGATAATCAGTTTATTTTAGAGGAAGGAATCACAGATTCCCATATCATCGGCGTTGTTACGTCTATGTGTATAGATGGTAAGACTATCGACGTAAATGATCCCGAGTACATAAAGCATAAAGACAAGTACGTGAAGAATATTCGTACACGATATCCTATTCGTCGATTCAGATATTGGTTTTACGGAGTAAGACATGGAAGATAAAAAGAGCGCGACAACTGAAGTACTTGCTATGGGCGGTATTATCATAGATATCCTCAGAGCACAGATAACGGGCAACGATTATTCGTTACCCGTTGACCTTAATTTTGCGAAGCTTTACAAGCTCTGCGAAATTCATAAAGTTACCTCCATGGTTGCTCCAATTATCGCTGAGTCTGACGCTCCCGACGAAATAAAGGCTAAGTTTAAAAAACAGCTTTTCCGTTGTGCCGCCCGTCATACGGCTCAGGAGCAGGAGAGGGAGGAATTGACGGCGGTTTTCACCGATGCGGGTATCAAGCATTGCTTCCTTAAAGGGTCTAAGGTTTCTCGTTACTATGACGAGCCGGAAATGCGATTTATGCTTGATATGGACGTGTATATTGAGCCTTCCAAGATAGAAAAAGCCTCGGAAATAATGAAAAACAGAGGCTACGAAATCTATATAGCAGAGGACGATAAGGACATCGGTTTTACCAAAAAGCCTTTCTTGAATATCGAGCTTCACAAGGAATTAAAGTACGATTATGACAAGGGCTACGACTACTATAAGGGTGCCTTTGAACGCTTGAAATCTGCAGATAATTCTCTCGCTTTGGATATGGAAAAAGAGGATTTTTACGTGTATATTCTGTCCCATACCGCCCACCATTTTGAGACCGCAGGAACGGGTATAAGAAGCGTAGTTGACCATTATTTTTTGCGTAAAAAGCTTCGTCCCGAATGCGACGAAAAGAAGCTTTCCGAGGGTCTTTCCGCTACCGGACTCGCTACGTTTTCAGAGCGCTTAGACAAGCTTTGTGACTATTGGTTCTGCGGTGGCGAGAGTGACGAAAACACCAATGAAATCGCGGATTATATCATTCTCAGCGGTGTGTACGGAACCCAGGCAAACGAGTACCTCAGCGGTATCAGGAGAGGGGAATATTCGGAGAAAAAATCTTCGTATTTTATCGCTCGTGTTTTCCCCGGGCTCAAGTCTATGAAAATAAGATACCCTGTATTGAAAAGGTTGCCGTTTTTATTGCCGATTTTCTGGTTAGTGCGTCTTGCTTCGGCACTCCTTGATAAAGAAAATCTGAAAACCGAAATGAAGACCGTTAATTCTGCAACTGATGCAGAAAAAAGTCAATTTGTTGAATTTTTGGAGCGAAACGGATTGTAAATTATACAAAAAAACTATTGTACTTGTATGGGTTATATGATAGAATAAAGCGAATATGATTTCATAAAGGAGAATTGACATAATGGCTTACGAAGAAAAAAGAAGTCATGACGAAGAAACAGGTCTTGAGCCTATATTAAAATTTATTCGTCAGATACTTGCAAAGTGGTATATCGTTCTGGCATTCGTAGTTGCTTTCTCTGCAACGGGCTTTGTTGTAGCTAAGGCTACCTATACGGAAAGATATAGCTCCACACTTATCTTCAACGTTTCAAACAAAATTGAGGCGGGTGAGGACTTCAACATGTATAACACCGCCAGCGATATGCAGGCTTCCGCTACTATCGCTAACAACTTCAAGACACTTATGGAGCGCGGTGACTACTTTATCGTAATGGTTGAATCTGCCGTTGAAAGCACAACGGGTCAGGACTACGACAAGGGCTATCTCAGAGGTCTTATTGACGTTGAGCTTGTTGCGGATACAACACTTGTAAACGTTAAGGTTACATCTACAGACAAGGAGCTCGCATACGCGATTGCAACTGCTATTGAGAGCGTTTATCTCGACGTTACCGAGGATGCTTTCCCCACAGCTAATATTACAGTTGCGGACAGCGCTACACCTGCTGTTCTTGCAAACGACTCATCAACTCTTATCTACACTATCGCAGGCTTCCTTGCAGGTGCTGCAATAGCAGTTCTCTTTATCCTTATCAGAGCGAAGATTCAGAACAAGCTTCTCTCTACAGCTGACATTAAGGACAAGTTTAATATTGATATTATTGCTACAGTTTCCGATATTAAGGGCAAAAAGGGTGATCGTTCAAGACTCCTTATTACCGACAGAAACGTTGGTCTTCCCTTCATCGAAACATTTAAGCTCATCAGAACAAAGCTTGAAAACGCTAAGCTTAAGAAGGGCTTCTCCGTATTTGCGATCACAAGCTCAACGGAGAGTGAAGGTAAAACAACCTGTTCAAGTAATATTGCGCTTTCTCTTGCTAAGAGCGGTAAGTCTGTTCTTCTTATAGACGCCGACCTTAGAAAGCCCGCTGTATGTAAGACTCTTGGTATCTCTATCGAGGGTGAAAAGGGTATCTATGATATCGTTAACGGATACAAGACATTTGAAGAGTCAGTTAAGTATATCGAAAAGTTTAATCTCTATCTTCTCGTTGCATCTGCAGCAGTTGCAGATCCCTCTGAAACACTTGCTTCAGACAGAATGGCAAAACTCGTAGAGCAGGCGAAAAAGGAATTTGACTACGTTATCGTTGACTGTCCTCCTGCAGGTGTTGTTGCCGACGCAGCTATCGTTGCAAACTACACAGATACTATCATCTTCGTTACTGCAGAGGAGAGAGTTGCAATTCCTCAGATCGAATACGCACTCAGTGATATTATGACCACAAAGGCAGACGTTATGGGTTGTATCTATAACCGTGCGGGTACAGGTACACTTAAGGCGGCTACTGAGAAATCCGGTGGTTACTTCTCTAACCGTTACGGCGGATACTACGGCTCATCCTACTACTACGGAAGCCATAGCAGCAAGAGACACTCAAGACACAGAAGATAAAATAACAATACTCATTTTAAATCCCGTGGTTTCTCCACGGGATTTCTTTTTTGTAAAAAAACAACATAAATCTGAGAAAGCGTTGTGTAAAAGGTGAAAAATCACCAAAAAAACCCGTTGAAATTTTACGTTTTTTAATCAACGTTATAGGCGAAAAGTATTGATTAATTTGACATATTATAGTATATTAATAATGTGTAATAATCTAAATGGGATAATTATACCCTTTTGGAGGAAAGTTTGATAAAATTTTGAGAAAATGACATGAATCTATTTTCGGGAAAATAGAGTTCATCAGCATATTTGGAGGTAAAGTATATGGCTCTCGAATTACCTAAGTTTGGGAAAAAAGACGGTAAAGGTTCAGGCGGCAAACCTAAGGTTGACGTTACAATGAAGATAATGGAATTCTTCGATAAGAATCCCGTGATGAAAATAGTTGTTCCGGTCGTGCTCCTTGTTGTGCTCGTTGGTGTTATCGTATTCGTTGTACTGGGCGACGGTGTTCTTCTTGACGACAGTAACATTGGCAGCGATAACGTAGCCTCAACGGATTACGTCGGAATATACGACGGCGGCAACGATCCTATCGAGGATCCCGAGATTGTTGAGCTTATCAAGAAAGATCCGCTTTCCGAGGATATTCTTGCTACGGCAGTGTATAAGGGATACGTAGTAGGCTCCAGCGGTCTTAAGACAGCAACGGTGCAGATCGGTGCGGACGGCAGTCAGACCTTAACACTTTCTCTCGGCGAGAAGATCGGCGATTCCGAATGGGTAGTAACTGAGATCAATCCTGAGTACGTTCTCGTTGAAGCAGGAGAGGTTGAAAGAAAATTAGAGCTCAAATAAAATTTGGCTTTTCAAATAAATTTTTTAGTAATCTATGTATTTCACATAAATTAGGGGGATTTTCCAATGAAAACAAGAAACCGTAAAACCAAGTCAATCGGCGTATTCGCCCTTGCACTTGTATTGCTTGTAAGCTCGATCTTACCGCTTACAGCAGGTGCAAGCGAAAATCACGCGGGTACTTACGTTGTAGAGGATGGCGATACATTATCTTCCATCGCTTCCGAGTACGGCGTAACAGTAGCAGACATCGTTGAAGCAAACGGTATGTCAGCTTCCGCAGAGCTCTACGAGGGACAGAGAATTCTTATTCCCGGTGCTTCTTCCATCGAAGAGGATGATACCACAGTTTTTGGTACATCAAGCACAATCTCAATCAGCTTCGCTAAGGATGCGGATCTCGTAGGTGTTCTCAATGCGATTCTCGCTCACACTAACTACACAATGATTTACAAGGGCACTGCAGTTACTGTTCCCGCTATTTCATTGGAGAACGTTACACCGCTTACGGCTATCGATTACGTACTTCGTATGGTTGACCTTACATACATCAAGGATAACAACCTTCTTTACGTTGGTACTGCAGACATCCTTAACTCAACCTTCGTTGACAGCAAGATGCTCACAAGCTTCAAACTTCAGTACATTTCAATCGAAGCTCTTACAAATCAGATGGGTACTCTCGGTGTTAACCCTCAGATCGTTAAGATGGACGAAAACATCAGAGAATTCTGGGTAAGCGGTTATCCCGCAGAGCTTGCTAAGATTAATCAGCTTATCAATACTCTCGACAACAGAGAGAACCTCACAGTAGGTAGTGCAAATATCAGCACTTCTCTCACTGCTATCGAGCTTAACTACATAACAGCATCCGAGTTCAGCTCATTGCTTTCAACACTCGGTCTTCATGCAGGTATTACAATGGATGCTCACCCCATGACACTTTACGTTTATGCTTCCGGTGACGCTTACAACGATATCATAAACATCAAGAGACTTGTTGACTACAAGGATGCTAACGCTCCTACAGGCGAGGGCGGCACAACAGGCGGAACTACCGGTGAGGTAGAAATCACCGACGGCACAACCTCTCTTGTTAAGGTTGATCTTCAGTATATCAACAAGGCAACTGCAGAGAACATCGTAAGCACATTCGGCTACGACGTTGAGATTCTCGGTCTTGACCTCTATGAGAAGAGACTTTGGGTTCGCGGTGAAAGCGACGAAGTAACTCAGGCAGTAGCAAGAATCAAGGAGAACGATACCCCTGACAACAATACAGACAGAACATTCTTCACATACGAGCTCCAGAACATCGTAGCTTCCGAGCTCCAGAGCAAGATTGGATTCATTGATCTTGAAAACGTTGAGTTCTACTTCGGTTCATATCCTCAGCTTACAAAATCAGTAATGGTTTACTGTTCATCAAAGGATGTTCAAGAGGTTAAGGATATCATCGCTTCTCTTGATAACAACATGGGCGATATGTATTACCCCATCGCAACTATTACAGATCCCAACGAGCTTACAGTTCTCGCTGCTAAGGAAGAGCTTGTTGTTAAGCTTATCAATAATCCTTCAATCTCAGTTGCATCATTTGCTCTTTCCGGTGACCTCGATCCTTCAGATGAAGGCGTTAAGTACGTTCTTTACGTTCTTGAGTCTCCTGAAAACATTGACCTCATCATTGATATGTGGGGCAAAATTGCATAACACTTTTTGGAGTTGAATCATAATGGATTTTTTAAATCAGCCAAGCGAGTATCCCGTAACTCTCGAACAGTTGCTAAGACTTACTGTGGAAAAGAGAGGTTCTGACCTTCATATCGTTGTAGGTATGCCGCCCTGTATCCGTATAGACGGCGACATCATTAAGCAGGATTATCCCCCCATGAAGCCTGCTGACGTTGAAAATATGCTTATGCCGATTATGAGTGAAAAGAACAAGAGAGATCTTCAGGAAACTCTTGAGCTTGACCTTGCTTATTCAGTTCCTCAGTGTGCTCGATTCAGAGGTAACGTGATAGTTCAACGCGGCACCTTGGCTGCGGTTTTCAGAGCAATTCCTTTCGAAGTTCCTACCCTCGATAAGTTGGGGCTTCCCGCCGACGTTAGACGTCTCTGCACTCTTCCTCGTGGTCTTATCCTCGTTACCGGTCCTACCGGTTCGGGTAAATCCACTACTCTTGCGGCGATGATCAACCATATGAATTCTAACTTTGAGTACAACATGGTTACCATTGAGGACCCTATAGAATTCCTTCATTCACATAAGCGTTCTATCGTAAGACAGCGTGAATTGGGTGGCGATACTCTTAGCTTCAACAATGCTTTGAGAACGGTTCTTCGTCATGACCCCGACGTTATTATGATCGGTGAGATGCGTGATGCCGAGAGTATCAGTATCGCTCTTACCGCTGCTGAAACGGGTCACTTGGTGCTCTCTACACTTCATACGCAGACAGCACCTCTTACCATTGCCCGTATTATTGACTCCTTCCCCAGCGAGCAGCAGAATCAGGTTAGAAACCAGCTTTCAAATACACTTAGAGCTGTTATTTCTCAGCAGCTTCTCCCCCGTCTCGGCGGTGGTCGAGTTTCTGCGGTTGAGTATATGGTTGATACACCTGCTATCCGTAATATGATTCGTGAGGGTAAGGACCATCAGATTTATTCTACAATGCAGACCGCTCAAAAAGAGGGTATGCAGACTATGGACCAGGCTCTTCTCAAACTCCTCAGAGAGCAGAAGATTTCTCGTGAATCAGTTCTTGAAAACTGTGTAGAGAGAGCAGAGATCCTTCGTCAGCTGCAGATGTATTAATCTTGCAAACTGAAAAAATCGCTATACTATTATATATATTTCATAAGGGGGTAAACTCTTGGAATTTACCTATGAAGCCCTGAACCGACAAGGTCAGGCCATAAATGGTAAGGTTGTTGCTAATTCTACTGCAGAGGCGTACGAAAAGCTACGTGAAGCGGGCGTTGTTGTTACAACTCTTAGTGAACAAAAAGCAAAGACAAAGAAGAAGAGAGGTAAGAAGGTCACTCTTGCAGATATGTCCCTTTTCTCTCGTCAGTTGGCGGCTATGATCGGTGCCGGTATTCCCGTTACCCAGGCTATGTCAACTCTCGTAGGTCAGACTACTAATCCTACTCTCGCAGATGCAATTAAAAACGTTGCGCAAGAGGTTGAGGGCGGTCTTGACCTTTCCGAGGCATTTTCAAATCAGAAGCCCGTTTTCTCAGATCTTTTCTGCTCAATGATTGCAGCAGGTGAGATGGGCGGTATGCTTGACAAGACTCTTCTTGCTATGTCTAACCAGTTACATAAGGATAAGCAGCTTAAGGACTCTATTAAATCTGCTACGTCTTATCCCAAGATGGTTGGTTGTCTTGCTATCGTAATCTGTTTGTTCATGATTATCTTCATGGTTCCCACATTCCAGGGAATGGTTCAGGGTGCTACCGATATTAACCCTGTTACTCAGTTCATTTTTAACCTTTCTGAGCTTCTCAGAAGCAAATGGTATATAGTTTTCCCCATTGTTATTGCAGCAATATTCGTTATTATACGTATTATAAAGTCTCCGCCCGTTCAAAAAATATGGGAAAACCATAAAATGGGTGCTCCTATTGTTGGTGAGCTTATTTCCAAGACTATCTACGCTCGTTTCTGCCGTATTTTCGCAACTCTCGTTGCCGGCGGTGTTACGGCGGTTAAGGCTCTTGAAACTGCAGGACCTACATCCGGCTCGAAGCTGGTTGAAGCGGCAGTTGAAGAAGCCATTGCAGACGTTGAAAACGGTGTTACCATTCACGAAGCGCTTGATAAATCAAAACTTTTCCCGCCTATGGTTATCAGTATGATATCAATCGGTGAGGAGGCAGGTTCTCTTCCCACCATGCTTGATAAGGTTGCGGAATTCTACGAGGAAGACGTTGATACCATTGCGAAGAACTTAGGTTCTGTTCTTGAGCCCATTATGCTCGTTGGTCTTGGTTCTGTCGTTGGTTTCCTTATCATCGCTCTTTACATGCCAGTTTTCCAGGCAACAACATCCTACCAGGCTTAAGAAAGCCAAAAAATATAAGAAAATCATATTCTTTTGCAAGGGAGAATGATATAAATGGCAAAAGTAAACAGTGCTATCGGTATCGAATTCGATTCACACGAAATCAGAGCCGTAGAGCTTTTAAAGAATGTTGACGGTTCATACCGTGTTACAGGTTTTGGTACTGCACCTCTCCAGAACGGTGTAATATCCAACGGAATGATCTATGATGCACCGCTTTTCACTTCGGCTCTCGAAGATATGTTGAAGGCATCGGGTATCAAGAATACTTCACCTGTTGTTTTAGGTGTTAATAACGAAAACGTTATCATGCGTTATGCAACCTTCCCTAAGGTTCCCGATGATAAGCTTAAAAGTGTTATCTCGATGCAGGCACAGGACTTCATTCCCGTACCCGTAAGCGAGCTTGGTCTCGACTATGTTGTTATTGACGAGACAGTAGATGATGACGATCAGCCGGCGCTCAACGTACTTCTCGTTGGTGCGAAAAATATGATGCTTGAGAATCTCGTTTCGAACTTTGAAAGTTCAAAATACGAGGTAATAGATATCGACAGTTCATTCCTTGCATGGACTCGTGTCGCTATCAAAGAGGCTCAGCCCGGTTCAACATTTGCTTTCCTTAAGCTCACAGACGACGTTCTTAACTTCGTTGCTATTTCCGACGGCGACATAAAGATGGTTCGTTCTATCAATATCCCCGACCGTGCTATGGTTGAGGTTAAAAAGGTATTCAATGAGTACAATGAGGTTTCTCCTATGGAGCTTGAGGTAGTTAACGAGCTTCTTCATTCAGAGCTTTCCTCATCAATGAACTACTTCCAGATGCAGACAAATATACTTATTGATTCAGTTCTTTTCTCCGCTACGACACCTCTCGAAGGCAATCTCGCCCAGGCTCTTGCTGAGAAGGCATACGTACCGCTTGTGGTACCGTCATTCTACAATGAGTATATGACAAATTCATTTTTACCTAAAAACTACGCAGGTTGCATAAGCCTTGCGAAGGTAGCATTGGAGGGATAAGCGTGAAGTATAAAGTTAGTTTGCTTCCCGAGAAAAATCGGAAGCGTATAAATAGTAAGAAAAAGGCCGAAAAAGTTAAAGTTGTTTCGCTTATCGCTCTTTGCATGATGCTCGTTTTACTTCTTGTTTCAGTTTCCCTGAAGTTCCTTGCAGATGCAGTTCTTTTGAAGGAAAAAACCAAGAATGCTGAGTATGCAGACGTTGTTATGGAGAAAGAAATGTATATGGCTAAAAACCAGACCTTGAAGGATAAGCTCGCTCTTATCGAAAGTATTCAGGTCGATGAGCCTGCTCTTTATAATTTCGTAGCATCCTTAAGTAATATCGACAGACCCGACATATCCATCGAAACAATGGATTGTACAGATTGGAAATCTTTAAGAACATGCACACTTACAGGAACAGTTCACTCTGCAGAAGCATACGATGCGTATGTGAATCAGCTTTATGAGATTGAGGGTGTTACAAACGTAACTACATCTCAGTTCTCAACAACAAGAGTTGACGGTGTTACCACATATCAGTTTATTTTAGTTATTACATGCTCCGGCGGTAAGGCTCCCGCAGTTATTGCCGACACAACAGCAGCACAGTAAGAAAGGGGAGGTTATTTATGGCTAAGAAAGCATCAGCTAAGAAGCAGATAGACGTTAAAGATATTACATCCTCTCCCTACTTTGTTGCAGCGTTGATGGGTATTTGTATTGCGCTCACTATTGCAGCTCTCGTGTTCTTTATCCTTGATATCAATAATACAAAGAAGGATATTACCGCAGCTCGTCAGCTTAACGTTGCATGTGAGAAAGATGCAAATATTCTCGGTAAGCTTAAAGAAGAGAGCGATCAGGCAAGTGCTCGTCTTGAGGAATGTGAGAGTGTTCTTCCTCAGTCCTTAGGCAATGCATACGACCTTCAGGAAGATGTTATAAACAATTTTGAATCATTTGGTGCAAGCGTTACCGCTATCGAGTTTATAACAACAAAGAACGAGACAAATGAGATCGTGTTCACCATCACTTGTAGCGGTAGCTTTGAGAGCATCTACAGCGTTATGAATTATTATTCTAATATGGAACAGGTACACAGAATCGACTCCCTTAATCTTACTAAGGATTCAGAAGGCATCTATTCGGCAGTTATCACACTTGCTATTCTCTCAGAGGAACCTGTAGATGGTGTTGTAGTAGGTATGGGAGATACCGCTGCTTAAGATTAAATCAATAAACGTTAGGGGTTATTTACATTGTCAGAGATCACAAACGTTATAATACCCGGTAGTATTGAGTATTTTCTCATAAAAGATGGTATTATTACAGAAGCACAGTTAAGAGAAGCACAGGAAGGTCAGAAGGAGACTAAGAATCTCATCGGTACAGAGCTCGTTGCACGCGGATTTTGTACAGAGCTTGACGTTGCACGCGCTTTAGAGAAGAAGACCGGGCACAAGTTAGTATCCATCGAAGAGGTTGGTATTAATTTTGCCGTTGCTAACATTATTTCCGCAGATCTTATCGCAAAGCGTCGCGTTCTTCCCTTGTATCAGGATGAGAAGAAGCTCTTTGTTGTAATGCGCGACCCGGATGATATCTTTACGCGAGATAACCTTTCCGTTCGTACCGGAGGTCTTGAGATCGTTCCGCTTATTGCTACGGAATCCGAGCTTAATGCGGCTATTGATACTATTGTTAATAATGCAAATAACATCGACACGTATGATGAGGAAGAGGTACAGGAAGAGGATCTTTCTGCTCTCGAGGCTCTCGAAAACGACGAGAAGCCTGCCGTTCAGCTTGTTAACCAGGTTATTACAAACGCCGTTAAGTCCGGCGCATCCGATATTCATATCGAGCCTATGGAGAAGACTATGCGAGTTCGTCTTCGTATAGACGGTGTTCTTCACGAGGTTCTTCAGAATCCTATCAAGCTTCATTCATCCGTTGCATCCCGTGTTAAGGTTATCGGCGGTATGGATATTGCCGAGAGACGTATTCCCCAGGACGGTCGTACTACCGTTAAGGTTGATGACCGTACGTTCGATATTCGTATTGCGGTTCTTCCTTCTGTTTACGGCGAGAAGATCGTTTTGCGTCTTCTTGAACGTGGTGCTAAGTCAGTTCAGCTTAAGGATATCCGTTTCTCACAGGCTCAGGCTGACAGATTCCTTAAAACAATTCGTTTACCCTACGGCTTCCTGCTTGTTACAGGTCCTACCGGTTCGGGTAAATCTACTACACTTTATGCAACTCTTGCAGAGGTGTCAGACATTACTAAGCATACAATCACACTTGAAGACCCCGTTGAGCGTCGTATGTCAGGTATCTGTCAGGTACAGATGAATAATCGTGCAGGTATGACCTTCTCCGCTGCTCTTCGTTCAGTTCTCCGTGCCGACCCCGATATCGTCATGGTCGGTGAGATTCGAGATGGCGAGACTGCAAAGATCGCCGTTGAATCTGCTCTTACAGGTCATATGGTTTTCTCCACACTCCATACTAACGACGCGTCCAGCGCCATTACTCGTCTCGACGAGATGGGTGTTGAGCCTTTCCTTACAGCATCATCTCTTGTAGGTGTTCTTGCTCAGCGTCTTATCCGTGTGCTTTGTCCTCGTTGTAAGGAGGAGGTACAGATAACTTACCGTGACCTTAGAAACAGTATCGAAGACTTCCCAATTCCCGAGGGTAAGACTCTCGATGATACAACTACTATATACAGACCTAAGGGATGTATTGCTTGTAGTAATACCGGCTATAAGGGACGTCAGGGTGTATTCGAATTCCTTCAGGTTACCAATGAAATTAAGGAGCTTATCCTCAAGCGTGCAGGTGTTGCAGAGATTAAAGAGTTGGCTATAAGCCAGGGTATGCATACACTTCACCAAGAGGGTATTGACAAGATTCTCGACGGTTCATCTTCCGTTGAAGAGGTTCTTCGTGTTCTCGTTTGATTTTCTATTTATTTTGTACAGTGAAATTGTAAAGGGTGATAGTAAATGAGTATTTTAACAAAAAGAAACGGTGTTGCTCTCATAGCGGTACTGGCTATTTTGCTTGTTCTCACATTGCTTATTCCCGCATTATTTACAATGTCTGAAACCGCAACAAAGGCGGCTATGGAGGGTACAGATCAGCAGAAGGCATCGTATCTTGCACGATCAATGATTGAAATGACCGTTGCTTCGTTCCAAACTGTGTACGATATGGCAGAAGAGTACGAAAAGACGGGTGATTCCACTACTCCTCAAGGTGTGCAGAATCAGAAATACTGGAGCGAGTTAAAGAAATTCCTTGAAAATTACAAGGAAATGGATGCTCAGACCTTGTATATGTACGGCTCTACTACCATGGAATTCCCTATTGAGCCTCTCAGAATCGACTTTGCCTCTGACGATGCATATCAGGAGGCTATGGAAGAGTACAATGTAGCTTTTGAGAACTATGAGGCAAACGGTGTTAAGTACTCAAGCGATCCAACGGTTCCTGCGGGGTACGAGCTTATAGGTACCGCGGAATGCAAGGTTACTTATAACAATGATATTGCGTATTACGCTATTGAGCCGAACGGCAATACGGTAGCTATTACTAAAGCTGAGTTTGATACCGGTTCTGCAGCGCTTGAAGCTAAGATAAGCGCAGGTCAGAACGTTATTGGTGAAACTCAGTACATACAGATTAACAATAAAAACGTTATCTTCCAGTCAAGTGCTCTTGTAAACGGTAAGGGTGGCACAAGAAGATGTATTCTCGTTCTTCCTACTAAGCCGGCGGAGCAGGATTGGATCTCGGTCGCTAACCTTGAGATCGGTTGTAATCAGATTTTCCCGGATACAGACTATGCAACGGGTAAAACTGTTCTTAATTATAGCGCAGGTGTTATGATGGACGGCTCTGCTCTTAAGCAGCCCTTGTACATATTCTCCTGTATCGGTAATATGGTTATTTCTGACGAAGGTATTACGGACCAGCTTGTTAAGGATCCCGAAACCGGCAATGAAATACCATATAGCGATTACCTTCGTAAGAACAATTCAAACTATCGACCCGAGGATATGTCTTTTGGTCTTCATCCCGAGACGGGTACGAAGAACCCCGAGAACGACCCCACATTCTCGTGTCTTGCGACTTATAATATGAACTCCTGGGCGGATGATGCTCAGCTTGACAACTTCGTTGCATTTACTGCAACAAACGCTATTCAGGTTGACCTTCCCGTTAACCTGATAGTAAACCCGGCGCGTACCTTCCGAATCGGTGACGGTCTTGCTCAAAACTCGTCTCTGTATAAGGTTTTGGTTTTCCAAGCACCAACTATAGTATTTAACGATAGCGTAGCAAGCTTCGTGTCCCTATATAAAGACAGTTTAGAGCTTACTCCTGCGTATCGTATGACATCTATAATGTTTGCGGCGCCTCAGAGTACACCGTATAGCTACCTTAATGCTTCACGAGGATGTACGGTTAAGGCGGGTAAGGTTTACTTCGCTGAGGATGCTTATATATGGCTCGTTCCCTACGGTGAAGACGGTTCAAGTTATAAGACGTCAACCGTTTACTATAAAAACGATGATATTATTCTCTATAAGATAGCCAATGCCGGCGATATTTATTACTTCAATTCCGAAATAGAAACGGTTGTTGACGGTAAGGCTACAAATACAGGTTTCTCGCTTACGGGTTATTTCCTTGACGTTATATACAACCAGCACGGAGATGACTTCAATAATAATGAGTGGTGGCAGTTCTATTCAAATGCAAAGGCTGCTCTGTTCAATATGTTGGTTCAAAACTTTGCTACAAGAACTTATTATGAGGATGACTTCAAATGGATCGGTAACGTAAGATCCGGTACAGGTGATTCACTTCCTGTTGTTGACGACTTCTACGTAATCTGGGATAGCTGATATTCTTCGATTACTATCTTTGATAGAAAGGGTGGACATTATGAATAAACGCAAAAGTGTAAAAAAGCTTTTTAACAAAAGCGGTTTGACTTACGTTGAGTTGCTTGTCGCATTGGCACTTCTTGCTCTCATAGTAGTTTGCTTCACACCCATGCTCCTCACTTCTTATGAGTCATTATACAAAGCCGGCGAAAAGACCGAGGCAGTGTATAATTCTCAGCAACAGATTGAGGAAGGTCTTGCCGTTCGTAGTTCAACTACAACTACAGATCTGGCAATTAACTTTAAGAAAAATACAGAAACTGTATTTGAAAACATAAATGTTACAGGTAGAAAGATCGTTTCTACTCTTCAGGAGGGTCTGGAGACTATCTTCTACGGTGTAAGAGCACGTATTGATATTATCTCATCCGATACGGTTAATGATGATAGTACCACTCACGAGGTTATCTTGCAGACAACGGGTCTCGCTTACGATGAAGTAAAGAAATTTACCGAGTATTCAGGTAAACTTGAGGATATGCCTGAGAATCTTATCTTAATTGATGCCCGTATTCCCGATAAGCAGACGGGTAGTGGCACTACAACCGACGAATTGGTTTATGCTAACGCCAATAGTGCAAATGTTGTAATTACAAGCTATAACTCCGCAAAGGGTCGAATAACCTTTACGGTCAGCGGTGCTGACTTTACTCAGTCGCCAATTAAGATAATTATTTATTATAAGAATGAACGCGGATATACAAAGCAGCTTGTTGACTACTTGTACATAGAGCCTCCGACGATTATTGCCGCCGGCTCCTCAGGTATGCATGACTATTATACTACTGCAGGTGTACAGCAAGTTGACGCTTCTGTGGATGGCGATAATCAACAGACAAAGTACGTGTTTACTTTAGAAGGACGTACTATGCGACTGGATAACAGCGGTTTCTTGAACCCAAGCGATAGCCCTAAGAGTACGGGCACTCAGATAAATACGATTACCTGGATAGGACAGGACGAAAACAGACTCATCAAGCCATACTACGTTATGGCGGGTACCAGCGGTCGAGTATATCGTATGTATCGCTATGATTCTATGGAGCTTACACCTCAGAGTGTTTTAGGCGGTGCAAATTCCATTCCTGATACCAAAGATAATGATTACGACCTTTCTGACGGCAGACGTGTTTACCAGGATTTCTGGAGCGGTGATATGGCTGACCAGTACTATTTCCGTACTCAGCACGATGGTATGGGATATAGCGTTGAATACGATAATAAATATGACTGTTCTTCGGAAACAAAGTATAACACTATTGATAAAAACCTGAAGTATCTTATGGTTTTCAGTGGCGGTAGAACTGCATACTACTATCGTCAGCAGGCAACTCGACGTATTTCGTACGTACTTACTGAAGCGAATAATAAGTCGTTCCGTTTGGCCGGTAAGAAGGATGACGAAAACGATTTTAATGGCTATACCGCTCGTTGGGAACCCCCAAAAGGAGTACGTGGTGTTACGGAAGATCATTATTGCGATTACGCCTCCAGCTTCTTCACTCAGAACACAGAAGATAACAGGGCAATATATCTTTATAGTGGTGCCTTCTCAAGTATGGCCCACTATGAAAGAAATTTAGCTTATCTTAGTGCCTTTGCGTATACTTCCATAAATCCATATGGTTCATTAGATAGTTATTTGAAATCCAGTTTCTTTAATAATGGAGACGCCGGTGGTAGTTATTTTTTTGCAGGATATAATGACGCTAAGTTTTCAGGTCAAGGCGGTACAATAAACAACTATCTAAACACTAGTTATGCCAATACAACCAATATTACATCTGCCGTATATCTCGAAGGGGCAGGTAGTAATGGTCAGGGTCAGGTCGTTTACTTTGGTGCTGTTCCTGCATATACATTAATAAGACAATCGTCAGATATGGTGGATGGTACTACCAAGGTTTATAATAACGATAAAATAAAAAATAGTCTTGCTACAGGTTATTTTGTATGGAGCGATCCTAACGATACTGATTACTCAACGACGAAAATATTTAGAACTTCTCATAGTCAATGGAATGACGTTGTTGATGCACATAATAATTTAAAAAATGGTATCGATGTAACTGTAACCACCGGCGACAATGCAACGACTTTTTATTTAAATCGCGGCCAAAATCATGATGATAAGGTTTATTGTTATATTGATTCTAATCTTGCTTTTACATTTGGTTATTGCTCACGTTGGAGAATGACTGTTGGTGACGTTACCTACAATGGTGCAGAAGAAGAAACAAAATCTTACGAAAAATATTACCTTGCAAGCTGTACCACTGCAGGATATACTCGTACACCCGGTATTAACAAGGGTACAGAAGATAATATTTACTATAATGTTTGGTTCCCCGGTGAACACTATACCCTTACTCAGACAGCAACATGCGACGAGGTTACTGTAGCTTGCGGTTATACTGTTTCCGGATCTACCTTTATGGAGGAATCAGTTAGATCGTCCGGGTACTATGGCACGGCTCTCGGTAGCATATACAATGATGGTGTTATTGCAGCATATACGAGCACAGGCAATAAGGTTAATCTCAACGCCTCTTTGGGTGGACAGACTACTATTTTCCAGAACGTGCTATATTATAAGAGTCCGAAATTTACCAATGCTGATCTTCATTCCCGTGAAAGCGTGAGGTTTGAGAAGATTGGTCTTAATTCCGAAACAACAAAGACTTCCGAAACTACGGGTACAAAGAATTATTACGCATACTTCTCTGATAATAACGGTAAGGTTTATAGAGTGCTTGTTGCTACTGCTAACGTTTCTGCAACCGGTTCAGGTGACAGTGCATCAGCAACAGAAACAGTAACACTCAGAAGAGTTAAGGATACTGAGCTTGCTTCTTCAGAAATCAAGGTTAACGGTCAGCCTGTAAGCTACTACTTTACAGACATCGTGTCTATAGATGCTAAGGACGAGATCGTTATTATTACGGGAACACCCGCACCGGGTCACGGTAAAAATATATTCCTCGTTGCAACGAAGGATTCCGCCGGTAACTGGAATTGGAAAATAGTTTATTTCCTCCCTGAGTTCGGTGGCTTACCTCTTACAGCAGCGTTCTCAGTTGGTGGTTATTATTACCTCGGTGTTGATGCCGGTGAAGGTTATATTGCAGCTATAAGTATGGAGACACTCAGAGCTGCCGGTAACGGTGCAGTTCTTTGGGGTGGTACATACGATGGAGAGACAAATACGTGCTCATCGATCGAGGTTGACCACGTCTTGTATGCTCGGGCAGGTGATAAAATCTACGCCATAGGCGGACGAGAAACTAACTAATGAAAGGAGACTCCGAAGATGTATAAATTCCTTACGTCTAAAAAAGGATTTACTATTGTAGAGCTTATGATAGTTTTGGTTCTGTTGGGATTAGGAGTCTTCGCTGTTGCCAACCTTGTTAAGGTTGCGTATAAATCATTCGACAAGAGCGAGGAGCGATATCTCAAGCAGGAGGCGGTTAAATCCGTTGCCGAGATGCTTCGCTCCGGCTCCAATAGTGTATCTGCGGCACAGACGGCAGACGTATTTGCAACTGCGGAGATCGTGCCGACGGGCGAAGCTATTGACGACTCTTATTCTTATCTCTTCTTCGAGCCTCATACAGACGAGGAGACAGGCGATGTTGACGGCTACTTCCTCTATATTCAGAACAAGGAGCAGAAGAGAGCTGATGCACTTCAGTTGTCCGACGTACC
This sequence comes from Acutalibacteraceae bacterium, assembly GCA_045606645.1. GTDB lineage: Bacteria > Bacillota > Clostridia > Oscillospirales > Acutalibacteraceae > DTU089. The sequence goes on from JAZUSK010000033.1 coordinate 36,823, forward strand.
TATGTACGTGTCTATCGACGCGTACATAGCTCCCAGCTACGATGGCGGTAGTCCTGAAAACCAGTGTGGTGTTATTATCACCCTTGCGGCTCTTGAGGATACCTATTCATATGAGGATGGTAACGGCGACGGTCATATAGACCCGCCTAAATCGGACGATATTTACTATAGTCTCGACGTAGCGTATCACTTCCCCAATATGGTTACCAGCGATAACGGTGTTACAGTTAACTATATTAAAAAGGGTATTCGCTCTACTGCTGACCTTTACGATGCAAACGGTAATTTCCAAAGAGAGGGCTCAACAAACAAGTACGTTGAGTCAGTTGACGATAACGGCGTGTGTTTGAGAGTTTATTGCGACTCTATTATCTCCGGTGATAATACAAATACAAACGTTGCTATTCCTAAGCTTTGCTTCGTTGCAACTGCATCCTACGGTGCAGATTCGGGAGAGGTAGGTATGCTCTGTGAATTCAGAGATAAGGTATTACTTACTAACCCCTTAGGTCAGGCTTTTGTAAAGGCATATTACACTGTATCTCCTCCTCTTGCGGATTTCATTGCCGAGCATGAGGGTTTGAGAGCAACCGTCAGAGTAATGCTTAAGCCTCTTATAATCATTGCAGAATATTGTTTGAATGAGGATATCAGGGGTGTCGGTATCGGATGTCTTGCGGTATTTATGATGTGCGGCTTAGGTATATCGGCTACACTTGTTAAGGTAAATATACGCAACAAAAAGGCAAGACGAAAAGTAAAAGTTTAAAATTAGTGGTCTGAAGTATATACTTCAGACCACTTTGGGTATCATATAACAGAGATTTGTACAAAGGATTTTCTTATGGAGTTTTACGAGAATAAAATTGAACAAGAGAGAGCGGTGCTCGTGTCGGTAGATACAGGCGAATTTGACGTAGATTCTTCTCTTCTCGAGCTTACAGAGCTTGCACGTACAGCAGGTGCGGAGGTTATCTGCCAGATGACGCAGAAGCGTGAAGCACCCGAAGCGGGTACGTATCTTGGTAAAGGTAAGTTAGAAGAGCTTTCCGAATTCTGTGAAGCGGAAAAGCCTGATATTATCATAGTAGATGGCGAGTTGTCTCCTGCTCAGCAGAGAAATATCGAGACCATTACAGATACGAGAGTAATCGACAGAACAACTCTTATACTTGATATATTCGCTCAGAGAGCACTTTCGGGTGAGGGTAAATTGCAGGTTGAATTAGCACAGCTTAAATACTCTCTTCCCCGTCTCGGCGGTAAGGGTACGCAGATGTCAAGACTCGGTGGCGGTATCGGCACAAGAGGTCCCGGTGAGACTAAGCTTGAAACAGACCGCCGTCACATCAGACGAAGAATTAACGCACTTTCTGAGGACTTGAAGGCTCTCGACGAGCGCAGAGCCCGTTACAGAGAGCGCCGTAAGAAGGATGGGGTTATAACGGTAGCCCTCGTAGGATATACTAACGCGGGTAAATCAACTCTTATGAATACTCTTACCGATGCGGGCGTACTTGCTGAAAATAAGCTCTTTGCTACTCTTGACCCTACTGCGAGAGCCTTAACTCTTCCCGACGGCAGTAGCGTACTTCTTATAGATACTGTTGGATTCATAAGAAGACTTCCTCATAAGTTAGTTGAAGCATTTAAATCAACTCTTGACGAGGCTGTAAGCGCAAACGTTATTCTTAATATTTGTGATGCTTCAAGTGAGGAATGCTCGGAGCATTATAAGGTAACAATGGAGCTTTTAGAGGAGCTTGAATGCGGCGATAAGCCAATTATAACCGTTCTTAACAAGAGTGACCTTGTTAGCGAGGAAGAAATCCCTCTTATGAATAATTGTGTAAGAGTATCGGCAAAGACAGGAGAAGGTCTCGAGGAGCTTCTGGAGAGAATTGCCAAGGCTCTTCCGCCTACGAGAAAGAGGGTCAAGATTTTGCTTCCTTTCTCTCACGGTGCAGCAGGTGCAGAGCTGAGAAAGACGGGCGTAGTACATTCGGAGGAATATACCGCAGACGGTCTCCTCCTTGATATTACGGCAGAGATATTCATTTTGGAGAAGTATAAGGAATATATACAATAAAAAAGACCGCATTTGCGGTCTTTTTATATTTCTTCATCACTATTAATACAAATTTCTTCTGATTTGATTTGTGCTTGTTTTAGGATATCTTTGATAATATTGACATCTGTTTCGTTAATGGCATCGGTAATCGCATTAAAAAGCGTGATATACATTTTTTTATACATTAAGTCTCACCTCGAATGAAGTTTAACAAAAATAAAAGCAAAAGTCAACTCAAAAGAGGTAATAAAACAAACTCAAAAAAGTTAACATAATCATATAAAAATCTTTTGTGAGGTTGAGATATGGTTGTTGGTGAGGCTTTAAGAGTACGAATAGTAGAATTAGTAGATGAAAATAATATTACCATAAACAAGCTTGCTACTATTTCGGGTATTACTCAATCTACTTTGAACAATATCGTTAGCGGCAGAAATAATAGTGCTACTGTTTCTACAGTTAAAAAGATATGTGATGGATTGGATATAACAGTCAGAGAGTTTTTTGATTCTCCGCTATTTGATGACCTTGAACAAGAAATAAAATAATTCGGCGCGAAGGTGCCCCTTTAATTTTGTATTCTGCACTTTGCATTAAAAAAAGACCGCCATCGGCGGTCTTTTTTTATTTCACGCTGAAGAGTAAATCGCCGTATGAGGGATAGCACCAATGCTCGGAGGAGCAGAGTGTTTCCATTTCGTCAACGGCTTCTCTTAATTCATTCATTACGGGAATGATTCTGTTCTTATAGAACATAGCCTTTGCGTCGCTTTCTTCGATAGTCTTTACTTCCTTGGAAAGCTCCTCAAGAGAAGCAACCTTGTTAAAGGCAACCGTTGAAAGTAGGGAAAGCTTTTTAACGAGCGTTTCCTCGTAGGTTGTATCAATATCAACGCTTACGCTACGCTTTGCAACAACTGTATCTGCAAGCTCGTGGATATTACGGCTAACGCAGGGAAGAATATCCTTCTTAGCCATATCTATCATTGTAAGAACCTCGATGTTGAGATATTTACAATATTTCTCGTTTTTGATTTCGTAGTGTGCCTTGATTTCAGTCTCGCTATATACCTTGTGAGCGGTGAAGAGGGCAACGTTCTTCTCGTGAAGCATATAAGGAAGAGCATCGGGAGTAGTCTTGAGATTGAGAAGACCTCTTTTTTCAGCTTCCTTAACCCATGCATCGTCGTAGCCGTTACCGTTGAAGATGATTCTCTTGTGGTTTTTGATAACTCCCTTAATGAGCTTATGGAGAGAGTTTTCAAAATCTTCAGCATTTTCAAGCTCGTCGGCAAAGTTCTTGAGTACCTCTGCTACTGCAGTATTGAGAGTAGTGTTGGGACCCGCTACGGAAGCAGATGAGCCGAGCATACGGAACTCAAACTTATTACCTGTAAATGCGAGGGGTGAGGTTCTGTTTCTGTCAGTAGAATCCTTGGGGAATCGGGGGAGAACGTGAACGCCGACCTTGAGCATTTCCTTCTCTTTGTTGTCGTAGTCCTCGTCGCGCTCGATAGATTCAAGAATCTCTGTAAGCTCCTCACCGAGGAACATTGATACGATTGCAGGAGGAGCTTCCTGAGCGCCGAGACGGTGGTCGTTACCTGCCGATGCAATAGAAATTCTTAAGAGATCCTGATAATCGTCAACCGCCTTGATAACCGCACAGAGGAAAAGAAGGAACTGAGCATTTTCTGCGGGAGTTTCACCGGGCTCTAAAAGGTTTGTGCCGTTGTTGGTGGAAATTGACCAGTTATTGTGCTTACCGCTACCGTTTACACCTGCGAAGGGCTTTTCGTGGAGAAGGCATATCATACCATGCTGCTTTGCGCATTTCTGCATAGTCTCCATAGTAATCTGATTATGGTCGGTAGCAATATTTGTTGTGGTAAAGATAGGTGCTAACTCATGCTGAGCGGGAGCGGCTTCGTTGTGCTCTGTCTTGGCGAGCACGCCTAATCTCCAAAGCTCCTCGTCAAGGTCTCTCATAAATGCCTGCACGCGGGGCTTGATGGCACCGAAATAGTGGTCGTCAAGCTCCTGACCCTTGGGGGGCATAGCACCGAAAAGAGTTCTGCCGGTATATACCAAGTCCTTACGCTTGTTGAATAAACCTGCATCTATAAGGAAATATTCCTGCTCAGGGCCAACTGTTGTTTTTACGGCATATACGTCATCGTTTCCGAAAAGCTTAAGGATACGAAGAGTCTGCTTGTTGATAGCTTCCATTGAACGAAGAAGGGGAGTCTTCTTATCAAGGGCTTCGCCGCCGTATGAACAGAAAGCGGTAGGAATGCAAAGAACACCATTCTTAATAAAAGCAAAGGAGGTGGGGTCCCACGCGGTATAGCCACGAGCTTCGAAGGTTGCTCTAAGGCCACCGGAGGGGAAGGAAGAAGCATCGGGCTCACCCTGGATAAGCTCCTTGCCGGAGAACTCCATTATAACTCTGCCGTCCTTCTTGCTGGAGATAAAGCTATCGTGCTTCTCGGCAGTAACACCAGTAAGAGGTTGGAACCAGTGTGTGTAGTGGGTAGCGCCCTTTTCGATAGCCCAATCCTTCATTGCGTTTGCAATAACGTTAGCAACGTCAATATTGAGTCTATGGCCTGTATCTAACGTGCGCTGAAATTCTTCAAACACGTCTTTAGGTAATCTCTCCTTCATTACGGAAGCAGAGAATACGTCACAACCGAAATAATCTGTAACAGTTTTCATATAAACAACCCCTTTATTTTAAGGTGACAAGAATAATCCGAACCTGTTTTTAAAAGGCGGATTTTCGCTCGCTCTACGTTAAAATACTCGTTAATCCGAAAGGATTAACTGCGTTTTGTGCCTTGATTGACCAAAAATCCGCACTTTTTAAAATCTCCGACCTCAAGGCGAGGAGATTTCGAGGGATTTTTGCTCAATTTAGGTGCAGCAAGGCTGTCGCCTTGCAAGAATAAATTGGGTGAAAAGCA
>JAZUSK010000034.1:0-30034 GCA_045606645.1 Acutalibacteraceae bacterium
AAAACAATTGGAAATTCTACTCATAATTTCTACAAAAAGTGTGATACTAACAAAGAACAAAAATAACAACTCGACCCAAGTCCTCTAACCCCTTATGTCCAGCAAGGACAAACGAAAAACAGGTAAAATTGGCTTAGACGAGATGTAATTTGAGCAAATCAACAAATCCCGAAAACCCGCACAAATGCTGGGTTTTTGGCACATTTTCAGAGTAGAAAAAAAGGAGATTTTGATATTATGAAAGCAACAGGTATTGTGAGAAGAATTGATGATTTAGGCAGGGTTGTTATTCCTAAAGAAATCAGAAGAACGCTTCGTATTCGTGAGGGAGACCCTTTACTGACAACATTGACACTTTTCGACAGATTTTGTTGGGCGGTACATAGTGTGGTGGAATATGCGAAAGCATTGAAAAGCTCAAATAATTATGCTATCATAAAGTACAACAATACATAAAGGAGAACAAACTATGCCTACAACCGATTCTTATCAATTATTTGTTGAATATTTTTCTAAAAACAAATTCTCAGAAGATGCTTTTATTAACTGGGGACTTAACCACATTATATTTGCTGACAAAGTAGCTGCAGAAAAAGAATGGGAAAACATAAAGAATAATTGGCACAACAATACTAATCTATGGATTCGCAATTCAGGCAGAAATGGACAATCCTCAAAATTATATACAGAATTCTATAAACAATTTGGTAAGGATATAAATTTTGATAAAACCAATAATGAAATGCCCACAAAAACAATTCAATATATTACACAAAAAGTCAAATATGATAAAAGTCGACACGAAAAAAGCACAGCAAAAAATGCATCATTAGAAATATTAAGAAATTACCAAGTTTCGCATATTTGGGGTCATACCAAAAATCCATTGTTATTTGTCTGTCCTTGGAATATTTGTTTTGTGCCTAAAATGTTTGACCCATTCACCGGACACGAAGCAAAGGGGCCTCTTGTTAGTAAATTTCAAGAAGCATTTATTGATAAAGCCAAGTTATTATACTATGATTTCATTCAGGATTATAATGATTTTTTGGAAAAAGAAATTCTTCAAACAGGCCTAATAGACAAATACATAACTTCCGTAGAAGACGATTATATAAATGGGAAAATAACCCAAAGAACATTCAATGACTTTAAAAAAAATATAAAAGAAGAGTTTCAAAAATTATAAATAAATTCATTGAGAAAATCATTCACTAAACAAAGTATAAATCTCCTTGTTTTACAGATAATAGTATCACTATTACTAAAACAAGGAGATTGATTTATATATGAAAGCAACAGGAATAGTTCGTAGAATCGACGACCTTGGTCGTGTTGTAATACCAAAAGAAATTCGTCGTACCCTCCGCATAAGAGAGGGAGACCCGCTTGAGATCTACACAGCAAGTGACGGAGAGGTTATTTTTAAGAAGTATTCACCTATGGGTGAGATTTCAGAGTTTTCGGGACAGTATTCGGACGTGCTTTATCGCACGGCAGGGCTTCCTGTTATTATTACCGACCGAGACCACGTGATTTCCGTATCCGGCTTTCCGAAGAAGGATGCTATGGACAGACACGTTTCCCCCGAGTTGGAGGAATATATGGAAAACCGCGAAAACTTCGTAAAATCCAAGGAAATGAAGCCCCTCTTCCCTATTACGGGTCTTGAGGTGACCGCGGCGGTAGCATGTCCTATTATTGCATCGGGTGACATTTCGGGCTGTGTTATTTTCCTCGAATCAGACGATAAGATAAATCTCACCGATACAGAAATCAAGCTTGCTCAGGTTGCCGCCGCGTTCCTCGGTAAGCAGATGGAAGAATAATATTGATAAAACCGTCTTCTTATGATAAAATATACGTAATATATTTATTGACAAGGAGATAACCATGGCATCGAGAGAAGAGCGCACCGAAGCGTTAGCTACAAATCTGAATATATACGTAAGTGATGCTCATATTTTCACTTCCGATGCTATTGCTCTTGCAGCCTTCTGTGCCCCTCGTCACAAGGACAAGTGCTGTGATTTAGGAACGGGCAACGGCATCATTCCACTTCTCTGGCTTCGTGATTTTAAGCCCGCGGAGATAGTAGGTGTTGAGCTTGCGGATAGTGCAGTTGCGCTTCTTAATAAAACACTCAAAGAGAACAATATAGAAGATAAGATAAAGCCCGTTCACTGCGATTTAAGATCCTTAAAAGGCGTTTTGCCAAACGAATATTTTGATATAGTAAGCATTAACCCCCCATATAAAAAGCTCGGTACGGGTATCGTAAATGCCGAAAAAGATTACCAGAATGCCCGCCACGAATTCACCTGCACTCTCGAGGATTGTGCAAAAGCCGCATCGCAGATATTGAAATTCGGCGGCAGATTCTGTATCTGTCAGCGACCGGAAAGGCTTCCCGATATATTCGAGGCTATGAGAAAATTTAAAATAGAGCCCAAATCAATGCGAGAGGTCATTCAGAGAATCGGCAAGGAGCCCAATCTCGTTATGGTAGAGGGAAAGAAGGGTTCTTCCCCCGGCTTCAGAATAAGAGAGCCTCTTATCCTCGAAAATCCCGACGGAAGCTATACCGAGGAAGCAGAGGAGCTTTTCCATTCATACAAATACAAGAGTATATAAAATAATCCGCAACGTGATTCTTTCAATCGTTGCGGATTCTTAATTTTTTTATAATTTAACACATTTTCCACACATATAATGTAATACTAAGTTGGAAGAGGTGTATTTATGGTAATGAAAATAGACTTGAAAAAGTTAATCAAAAATCTCGCTATTCCCCTTTTGGTGGGACTTGTATCGGGCTTTCTGACCCGTGGCGGAGTGCAGGAATTTAACGAATCGGTTGAAAAGCCCTTCTTTACACCGCCGGGCATTATATTTCCTATCGCTTGGACTATTCTCTATATTTTCATGGGTATTGCCACCTATATAATTGAGACAGCACCCCCTGCCAAAAACAAGCAATACGCTATGAAGCTTTATTATATTCAGTTAGCCTTTAATTTCCTTTGGAGTTTTATTTTCTTCTCCTGGGCTAATTATCTTCTTGCTCTTCTATGGCTTCTTGCTATGCTCGTCTTTATAGTTCTTACGACACTTGAATTTTATAAGATCGAACCAAAAGCAGCTTACTTTATGATTCCCTATATTATATGGGTTGCATTTGCGGCTGTATTGAATTTCAGCGTATATCTTTTAAATTGATACAAAAAAACCTGATTCTCTCGAATCAGGTTTTTTATGATTTCATTAACCAACTTCAACAGTACCGTCTTCGTAAACCTTGATCTTATCGCCGGTCTTAACTGTGTTGAGGAATTCCTCACCGAGGCAGTCGATAGTGGGCATGGGAGTATCAGTCCATACGGAGCCGAGAATTGCTCCTGCTGCAGCAAGAGAGTCGATATGCTCGGAGAAGAGCATACATGCGGGGCTTCTCTCCATAACCTTTGCGCAATAAAGAACCATACCGCCGGTTGTTGAACCGATCGTCTGAGGAAGGCAAAGAGCTGTTCCTACCATAGGCTTCTCAAAGATATCCTTATTGTTCTGGTCGCCGCATTTTGCTTCCTTATCACCGAACTGAAGTGCATTCTGGAAAGATGCAAGGGTATTAAAACCGCCATGAGAAACGAGAGCTGTTGCCTCTGCTGTGCCCGGTACTACGGGACGTCCCTTAAATGTCTTCATTTTATTTTACCCCCTTAGTGATGATGTCAAGAATCTCGTCGCTTGTATAGTAACGAGATGTAGTATATGTACGAAGTTTATTTGAGTTTGTGATAACTCTACCCTTCTTAGCGAGAGGGTTATTCATATACATAAGAGGACAAATGTAGCTGAGAGTTACGCCGGTAGCAGCAAGCTTTGCAGCATACTCAGTCTTGTTGAACTCGTCGCAAACTGCAGGAGCAGCAGTAAATACTGTGGGGATAGTAACCTTCTTCTTACCGCTCTTCTTAAGACCTTCGCAAACGTTGTCTGTCCATTCCTTAAGCTGCTGAAGAGAAAGATGAGGACAACCGATAAAGCAAAGCTGAGGTGCCTTTGATGCATCCTTCCACATAACAGGGTATGACTTATAAACTCTCTCAAGCTCTGCGTCGTCGATAACGTAAACCTGAGCATTTTCATCGATAAGGCTCTCACCCTGCTCTACTGCTTCGGGAGTAAGGCCTGCGATGTGGTAGAGACCAACAGCGCCGTTTGATGCAGTAGCTGCACCGAAATCCTTAAGATATGCCTTTGTAGCATCGTCAAGCTCTGTACCGATCCAATCGGTAAGACCCTTAACGTAAGGAACATCCTCCATAACCTTCATACCGATAGCGCTACCGAGAATCTGTGCTTCGGGCTTCTTAGTTGTTTTAACTTCAACTACCCAAGTAGCCTTTCTACCCTCATCGGTAACGAGACCGAAGTAAGGAACGCAACCTGCAATAGAACCAAAGAGCTCGATAATACCGGAGTTACGGTTGCAACGAGCGCCAAGAACGGAGTTTGCATATACAACCGCACTTGATTCTGCCCATGAGAGGATATCGCCTTTCTTGGGAGCGTTGCCAACCTCATCCATATAGCAAGTACATGTATAAGCATCGTCGCTTACGAGACCGAGCTTTCTGAGTTGCTCATCATAGCTATCCTGCTTTGTGTACATAAACTTGTTAAACACAACGTTTTTAAGGAAGTTTGAAGGAACCTTGGGGTCAACGGGCTTAGGGTCAACAGAGAACTTCTGTGTTGAAGTGATGCCTGCGTTGATAAGCTGATCCATAAGATCATAAACAGGGCTCATAACCTTAAGACCGAAGCTTGTAACAAGGTGACCTTTTTCGCTTGTAACGGGAACCATCTTTGTTGCGCCGAATGCTTCACCGTACATAACAAGGGTCTTCATAACCTTTGCCATTACTTCCCCTTTTTCGCCATTAAGAATGGCGGCCTGTTCGGGGGTTAATTCCATTTTGTAGTCCATTTCGTTCATCCTTTCTTGAAATGCAATTAGACATCTTTATTCTATCACATTTAACAAAAAATGCAAATACTTTTTTGTTAAAAAGATAACAAAACTCGCAAAAAATATCCCCATCTCCCGATCACAAGGAGACGAGGAAAAAATCAAATTATAACAAAGTCTTTTGCAGCTATCATAATACCCTCAACCTCTACAACAGACGGATTGTAGTTTACATAAACTATCTTGGAATAGTCGTAAACGATCTTATATACACCGGGTACTACGAGCTCATGGGAGCTTATGCTCATACCAAGAAGAGGAAGCATACGGGATGCCTTTTCGTAAAGCAAGGCTGTATCATTCACGTAAGCACTGTATCCGAGAGATTCAAGTTCGCTATGAGTAAACACAAACGAAGGTACTGCACCGAACTCTACCGACTTAAGCAGAGCATCCCCCGAGGAAAGAGCAGATACGTTTATGGGATTAGTGCCGTAAACTATACTTCCGTGAAGTGCAATCTGAAGTATCGGCACGGACGTTACACCACTATAGCTCTGCAAAGAAGCGGCTTCAGGTAATGAATAAACACCGTCAACGTACTTCATTAAATATACCGCAGGAGAAGAAAGCATCACATTCGATGAAGCAACCAAAGAATTAAGGTTGCGCTGAACACTTCCGAGAGCATACTGACGATTTACGCCACTTTCAATATCGGTATATAAAAGCTTAGAACCATCATTAAGGCAAATATTAAGATTAGGTTTATCTTCAAGGAACTTGTATGCCTTTGATACGTTTGAATTCACCTTTTCTGTGTCAAGCACGGTAAAATCCACATTACCATATCCCGCATAATTGGTGAAGTCGCCATATATATTAGCGGTCGTTTTACGATACTCTGCTTTACCCACAAACATATTGTAGTCAACATACAAAGCATTGCCCTGCTCGTTCATTTTATTGCCGAGAGATACCGCCCCGTCCTTGCCGCCGACAGACGACGAGAAATCAAAAGAATCACCCGCAACAGTAGAAAAGCCGTCCTTTCCACCACCAATAAAGCGAAGAGCTATATTGGATACACCCTTTGATTTGAGCATGGTAGTAATCTCTGCCGCTTGCTCAAAGGTAGTGGCGGGTTTGTTGCCCTTTTCACTACCAATTACGCTGACGTATGCGGGAAGCTGTGCATAAACCTCTCCGAGACCATCGGATAGATAGCCTTTTCCTATTAATACGTCTCGCACCTGGAGTGCGATTTCGTTATAATCATCGTTATCTTCAGTCAGATAGTATATCTGAGTAATATCACCTTGATAGGAAGGTCCGCAAACGTACTCTCTCCCAACCACACCACAAGCGGTAACCGTAAAGGTATTGTAGAGGTATCCGCCGCCTCGAGAAAACTTTTTAAAAGAAATCTCCGATAAAGCGTCACCCTCTGTTATAATCGTATTTATGAAGCAATTACCTTTGATATATGAATAGTACGGAAGATACGCTCCGACTGAATATCCGTAAAGCGCATTATCAGTACCGTACATACCGAGATTGAGAGAATAATCAGCTTCATTCACTGCATTCAACTGTACAAGCGCACCGCAACCGTCGGGCACAAGATAATAGTCACCCGAAGTGCCCGTATTGATTGAAAAAAGACCGGGTAAAACACTGATTTTTTCAAGACAAAAGCCCTCGGGCACAACAACCTTACGAGTATCAACGTTGGATTTAAACGCACCGTTTTCATAAGAGAAGTCAACAGTTACGGAAGCAAACACATCTGCTTTTCCTACACCCTTCTTTGCTCTTTCGGCATCGGGGAAGATATCGAATTTTACAGATACCCTTCCATCGCCCGTATCCTCTACGGATACTCCGTTAAACGACACGCTGTTGTCGGTGGAATTCATAGTATAGCTGTTACCCGCCCCGTCTCTGAGACGTATGCTTAATACAGTCGCAAGAGAATACTCCGATGCATCCGCTGAGCAGGAATTAAAAACTGTTTTACCTTCGGACGTAACAAGTGCAACTGCACCGTTAGTGCCGTTTATAAGCATTTTTTCAGAGTTTAAGCCCTCTATCACAACATCAAAACTCTCGTCAAAATTAACGGAGGCTTGATTTTCGGCAATGTAAGAATAATTTTTCAACACCTTGGGGCGAGATGAAATGACAACTATTGCAACCACAATTGCCGCAACCAAAACGACGGCTACCGCTGATATTAAAAATTTCTTAGATTTGATAAAATTCATATAAACACCAATTTCAAAAATCTTTTCGTAACAAAACAATTCAATATATATTACCACGATTTGTAGCTCTATGTCAAACAATAGATATTAATAAATGCAGTATAAATATTACAAAACCATTAATATTTCGAATTTATTGTATAATATATAAATAAATATATAAAAAGTATTGTAAATTTTTTTGTTTTGTTATAAAATAGTATGCAATATTGGTACGTTTCAAATGAGACGTGCCACAAAAGAAAGCAAAGGATGAAACTTATGGCAAACAATGAAACAAAAACAAATGCCGAGATTTATCGTGAACAGCGCAAGGCTCGTCTTGCAAAGGCAGCGAAAAAGAAAAAACATGGCAAGCACGACAAGCTTGTAAGCGTACTCGTTAAGCTTGTTTGTATTTTACTTGTTGCGGCTATCGTTCTCTACTTCGTAGGAAGCATACTTACTTCTACTTTCTGCGCACCTCAGAGAGTCCTCACCGCAGCTGAATACGGCAACTACAAAATTACGGTTGCTGAGTACAACTACTTCTACATGTCACTCTTCAACCAGGTTACAAATACCGCACAGCAGTATGATCAGTACTACTCCGGTATGGGTGCTCAGTACTTCGACGCAACCAAGGACCCCGCAGAGCAGACTTGTCAGGAAACTGACCTCCCCGAAGGTGTTGTTACTTGGGCTGATTACTTCAAATACTGTGCTCCCGAAAGAGCTTTCCTCGTAAAGACTTTCTACGAAAAGGCAAACAGTGATGAAGCAAAGGCGGCAGGCTTCACGATCACCGATGCAGAGCGCACAGAGATCAAGACAGCAATCGATGAGCAGATCAACCAATTCCGTGAACAGGCTACCGCTCAGGACTATGCTCTTGACAACTATCTTTTCAAGACATACGGTGAAGGTGTTACAGAAGAGCTTTACAGAAAGCTCCTTGAAATGGAAGCAATAGCTGACCTCTATCTTGCATGGTACCAGGAAAATGCAACAGACAACGTATCTGATGCTGACGTTGAAGCTTATTACGCAGAAAACAAAGCAGACATCGATGTTGCTACAATCCGTGTATTCGGCGTTTCTTACGCTGAAGCTGCAAAGGATTCAACCGATCCCGAATATACCAAAGACGAAGCAAAGGCTCGTTGCGATGAATTCGTTGCAAAGCTTGCAACAGGCGCAGACTTCGCAAATCTCGCAGTTGAGTATGCAGCTCCCTCTCAGAAGGAAGACTACAAGGATAAGTCTGCTACTCTTATGAAGTACCAGACAAAGTCCTCTCTCGAGGGTATTTATGAGGGTCTTGGTGAGTGGGCATTTGCTGCAGAGCGTGTGGCAAGAGATACTTACATCATCGACCTTGAGACAAGCAAGACTTTCTTCGTAATCATGCTTGAAACTCCTGCATCAAAGAACACGACCCCCACAAGCATCGACGTTCGTCACATCCTTATTGAAGTTCCCAAGGAAACAGAAGAAGGCGCTGCTCTTCCCCAGGAAACAATCGACCTCAACAAGACCAACGCTTACGCTAAGGCAGAAGAAGTTGTTCAGAAGTGGAAGGATGCAGGTGCTACCGAGCAGGCTTTCATTGACCTCGTTGCCGCAAACACAAACGATACAGGTTCTGCAAGCACCGGCGGTCTCTACGAAGGCATCAACTCAAGCAGCAGCTACGTTCCCGAATTCCTTGAATGGGCACTCGGAAATCACGCTAAGGGTGACGTTGAAATCGTTGAGACAACTTATGGTTATCACGTTATGTATTACGTTGGCGGCGATACAACTCCCAAGTGGGAAAGCGATATCCGTTCTGCAATCGGTTCTAAGGCATACGAAGATTTCGTATTAGGCACATCAAAGCAGATCAGAGAAGGTCTTGTTCGCAAGACTGCTGTATGTAATTTCTTCACAAAGAGAACCGAAGAGATCATCGATCGTATCATTCAGAACAACGCATCATACGGCTCATATATGTAATCAAAACAAAAGAGTTCACTTCCAATGAAGTGAACTCTTTTTTATTTCTTTATATACTTATCAAAAAATCCTTTGGCGTTGGAATAGAACACCTTATATAGCAAAGCTTCGCTTATTCCTAAATCCAAAAGCTTATCATATAGCGGCTGCATTTTTTCAATTCCCGAGAAATCCTCGTGCATATCACAACCATCGAAGTCGCTTCCGAGAGCTATAACATCATCGCAACCCACAGACGATAAATATCGTATTTGATCAGCTAAGGATTCTGCACCGGGGTGACTTGGATTGTCAATGAAATCAGAACAGAAGTTGAGACCTATAAGCCCTCCCCTATCACGTATGGCTTTTATCTGCCAGTCTTCGAGATTTCTCTTGTGACCATAATAATTATCTACTATATCAGCATTAGAGTGTGACGCAATAAACGGCAGAGAGTATATATCAAGAAGCTCCTTGAAGCTTTCTCTGTTAAGATGGGATACGTCAAGAATTATACCCAATTCTTGTGAAACGGATATAAATCTTTTACCGAAGTCGGTTATACCGCCGTGGGCAAATGCGCCTGCGGCAATTTCATTATTATCATTCCACGTCAGAGTAATAAGACGAACACCTCTATTATAAAGATGGTATATCCCTTCCTCTGTGCCACCACAAGCAGAGCCACCCTCAACAGCGAGAATCGATTTAATCGCAGTAGTTTTTTTATCGGTATATGAGGAGATCGCGTCGCCGTACATATTAAGATTTTTGTAATACAAATCGGCAACGTTGTCGAAATACTCTGCCGCCGCTTGCCCTCTTAATTCATCGGGAATCCAAACAGCAAAAACCTGATTATATTCATCAAACGTCCTCGCTCTTTTCAATGATACGTGCATATCATTATCGTAAAAACTTTTATTCTTTTTATAACATTCCCCGATAGTGTCGCAATGTAAATCAAATAAATTCATACTCACCTCAGAAGGCATCAGTAATATGTCGGGTATCTGTCACCTTACCCGCTTCATTAATATATACCTCGATAATATCGAACCTTATTTTATAATTCAATTTATATCTATTGATATATGTTGCGGCTACACTTTTTATTCTCTCCGCCTTGCGAAAGTCAACCGCATCTGCAGGACTGTAAAGGCTGTCGTTCTGTCGAGTTTTAACCTCAACAAAACAAAGTAAACCCTCCTTGAACGCTATGATATCTATCTCACCAACAGGTGTGGAGAAATTTGTACTGTATATATCATAGCCATCCATACGGAGAAGCCGTGCCGCCGTATATTCACCGAGAGCTCCTATAAGCCTTGGGTCTTTAGCATTTCTGGCATTCATTTGTCTTCACCCAATATCTTTTTAAGAAAGCTCCTTCTATGCACCGGAGAAACACCATACTTCTCTATCATCTCGTAGTGGAGCTTCGTGCCATAGCCCTTGTGCTTCGGAAACTCGTACTGAGGATACTCCTCCGCTACCTTCATCATAAATCTGTCTCGGCTTACTTTCGCAATAATAGATGCCGCCGCAACGGACATACATTTGCTATCGCCTTTTATTATAGTAACCTCCGTAACGCCCGTTTTAGGATACTGATTACCGTCTATATACGCAAGATCCGGCTTTATTGACAAACCATCTACCGCTCTCTTCATCGCGAGGAAGGTAGCGTTAAGAATGTTAATTTCGTCAATCTCCTTCTCTGTAGCAATACCAACAGAATAGGCAACCGCATCTCTTACTATATCGTCATACACAAGGTCACGCTTCTTCTCGGAAAGCTTCTTCGAATCGTTTAAAATCTCGTGAGAATAACCTTCGGGTAGAATGACCGCAGCCGCAAATACGGGACCTGCCAAAGGTCCTCGACCCGCTTCGTCAACACCACAAACTACATCATAACCTTTTTCGTGGGCTTCTGTCTCATATGTAAAATCAAGCATAAAAACACCTCATAAAAAACTCGAAACAAGAAGTCTTGTTTCGAGTTAATTTTAATACATTTATTCAGGAAATTCAAGAGTAAGCCTACCCAATTTACCTCCGCGATACTCGTCAAGAAGCATAACAGATGCTCTCTCGTAATCTATCTCGCCACCGGAGATAAGCATACCTCTTTTTCGTCCTATCATTTCGAGAACCTCATAATCCTCTTTATCATCAAATCCTGTAATCTTAAAGCGCTCCGCGATACGCTCGCTGTAGCCGTTTTTAAGGACGTTTATAAGCCGGAGAGCCAACGTCTCGCTATCGAGAATTTCGTCCTTTACTGAGCCGATAAATGCCAGTTTATCGCCAACTGCTTTATCCTCAAACTTGGGCCACAAAACACCGGGCGTGTCAAGAAGCTCTATTCCGCTACCTACGGCAAACCAACTGTTTGAGCGGGTAACACCGGGCTTATCCGCTACCTTTGCGCGATTACGTCCTGCCATCTTATTTATAAACGAAGATTTACCGGTATTGGGAATACCTACAACCATAACACGAAGTGGCTTTCCCGCCATACCCTTTTCCTCGTTACGCTTAATTTTATCCCTAAGCACCTGACGCACGAGAGGAAGATAAGCATTAAGCCCCTTTCCCGAGCGACAATCCACGGGAATAGCAAACATCCCCTTGCTCTTATAATACTCGATCCATCTTGCGGTAGCCTTTTCGTCTGCCACGTCGCATTTATTAAGTAATACTATTCTCGGCTTGTTACCTATCATCTCGCCCAACTCGGGATTAGACGAGCTCATAGGTATTCTGGCATCAACGATTTCTGTCACTAAATCGACAAAAGGCAGGCTTTCTTTTATAAGCCTGCGCGTCTTTGCCATATGACCGGGAAACCATTGAACTACTTGTCTCTGATTATCATTCATAGTCGTAAATATCAAAATCTCCAAAGGGTAAAATTCTAATAACAGCCTTACCCAAAATCTGTCTTTCGTCTATCGGTCCTACCAACGGTGATCTACTGTCTGTTGAGTGGTTTCTGTTGTCACCCATACAGAAAAGATATCCTTCGGGTACTGTATAAGGGAAATCGCAATCACCTAAATTATACTCAATAAAATCATCTCTTACGTAGGGTTCGTCTAATGCGACGCCATCAACGTAAACTGTGCTTGTGATATAATCAATGCTTATGGTCTGTCCGCCCGTAGCAATAACTCGCTTAATCAAGGGCTCGTGAACACCTGTATCCTGAGTAACAACAATTATATCACCCTGAACGTATTCGCTCTTTGTAACAGTGAGAAGCCAATCGCCTTCCTGGAGAGTGTTGTTCATAGAACCGCCAACAACGCCCACAAGTCTGAACACAAACGAGAAAACTATAGCAATTATAATAAAGGAGCTCATCACCACGGAAACTAAATCGTAAGCGGCAGCATAAAGCTTCTTCTTAGCATCTGCTTCCTCAGATAATTTCTCACTGTCAGTAGCGGAGATTTCCTCTTCCTCACCGCGAACGACAGCTGATTTTTTTATTTCAACGATTTCTTCTTCCGAGGAAAATGAAGATTTTTTGTTCTCTTCGCTCATCATTCTACACTCCAATCACCAAAGGAAAGCTTCATTACAACCTTGCCAACAATGAGCCGCTCATCAATACAACCGATAATTTTATATCGGCTATCGTGAGACAACTCTCTGTTGTCACCGAGAACAAAAACTGTTCCCTCGGGCACAACCATAGGATACGCCGTGTTAATAGTCTGGTTTGTAAGATCATCAGAATAGTGCTCTTCCACACCGTTAACCGTAACAACGCCCGTAGTCAGATTAATATTAACAGTATCGCCGCCAACGGCAATAATTCTCTTAACAATAGGCTTATTGTCGGCACCCGCCTTTGAAATAACAACCACGTCACCGCGCTGGGGCTTGTATCCTACTGTGGATACTATAACCTTCTCCCCATCCTCGAGCGTAGGAACCATAGAGGGTCCGTCAACGTCAAACACTCTGAAGCAGAAAAGAAAGAGCATGGTTACAACAGTCAATGCCGCAACTATTGAACTGAAGATATCAAAGACACCAAGTCTGTCTTTCTTTTTCAGTTTCTTTTTAAGCTTCGGATTTTCATCCCTGAGGTCGATATTATATTCTTCGGTTTTGCGCATAAGCTCACCTCATATACGTCTAATATATCTATTATACACCATGGGTATAATAAAATATAGTATTATTTGTAAATTCCTAAATAAGAATCAAGGGCAGATAATACTATCTGCCCTAACCTTCCGACTTTATTAGCCGATTTTTTCCTTAACCTTAGAAGCCTTACCAACTCTGTCACGAAGATAGTAGAGTTTTGCTCTACGAACCTTACCGCGACGAACAATCTTAACGTCTGCAACGTTGGGTGAGTGAACAGGGAAAACTCTCTCCACACCTACACCGTAAGATACACGGCGAACTGTGAATGTCTCGCTGATACCGCTACCGTGCTTTGCGATAACTGTACCTTCGAACTCCTGAATTCTTTCTCTCTCGCCTTCACGAATCTTTACGCCGATACGGATAGTATCACCGATTTCGAAAGCGGGCTTCTCAGCCTTAAGGCTGTCCTGTGCAATAAGTTTTAATGCGTCCATAATAATCCTCCGTTTTTTTCAAGCGTTCATACAATATTAATTGCAGCGGACCGCCAGCTTTAATGTTGCCATTAACTGCCGTTGACCCCTAATCGGGAAACAACGCACACATAGACCTAAGTATAATATCACAAGACTTCGCAAATTGCAACAGTTTTTTATTATTTTTTATATTTATTTATATAATCGAATGCTTCGCTGTTAGTACAGTAGAGAATATCCTCTCTGCCCCCGAGCTTTTTGAGAATATCCTCCGCAAAAGCCCAATCATCATTTATATCCATCTCATAGCTATGTCCCCAGATGTAAAACATTTTGACATCATCTGTCTCAAGGTTAATAAACTCGTTGCAGAGTCTTACAGTTTCATCCTTTTCCTTAAGAAAGCTTATCGTAGGCTTAAAGAGATACATATCGTCCTGTATTTCAAAATTATAGCTATGCATTATTGTACGTGCATATTCAACAGATGTTTTATCTTTTATAACGTCTGCCACAAATCTGTTACAATTAACACCGCCACCGGGATACGCAAAACCTCTTACGTTATACCCTGCAAGCACGCTAAGATTTTCTTTATCCTTTTCCACCTGACGGATTATTTCATCCTCTGAAACGGTGGTAAGGTGCGGATGGGTAAGTGTATGAGCGGCAATCTCGTGATTTTTATATACATCCCTCACCTTATCAGGCTGAATCTTATTATGGTTTATTTTCTTATCGTTTATTGTAAGGTACCCATCCTTTCCGAGAAGCTCGGAATTAAGATTAAAAGTACACTTCAAGCCGTATTTATCAAGCAGCTCTATAAATCTAATATCCTGTGTAACACCATCATCAAAGCTAAAGGTAAGTATTTTCTTATAATCCATAAAAACACCTCAAACAGACAGGTAATTGCTTACCTGTCTATTATAGTATTATTACGGTATATTTTCAATATCAAACAGCCGGAATAAAAAGGATTTTTAAGTCCGCGGTTGTATCTCCGTCTAATCCGTTTTCATCCGCAATAGCGTTTACCGTAGTATTGTATCGTCGGGCAATTGACCAAAGGCTTTCTTCCTTCTCGGGGAAATAAACCGTTACAGCATATCTTTTTCGCGTATTTGGTACGTCGCTTTCCGTTATATCTGTAACTGTATCAATCACTCGTTCTTCGAAAATGGTACCAACGATAGAAAGCTCTGCTCTTACGGATATGCCACCGTTTGACAATGCACAATCAATAGTTATCAACGAAACGTACGGTTCGCAAATAATTGTTTTGTCATCCGAATCAATATCCACAGAGTAGCAATAATCAAGTGTCTTTAACTGTGTATTGAAATTCCCGTTCCCGTCTTTCACTATCATCGATACGTTAATACTGCCGCTGACAGTTGCCTTTCCGTCCTCGCACTTAAATTTCTTGGATACTATTTCGCCGCAACAATCGAGGATGCAATTTACACCTTCGCCGGGCATCGTAAAGCTATCTTGTGCAATTACGGTATCTCTTATCTCATTCAAAGCACAATAATATTTTCTCGGTACTCTTTTCAAGCTCAAAGCTGTACCTACTCCGTAAGCATCAGAAATAACAGACAAGGATTTTAAATCCCACATATTAACAGTAACGTCAACGCCGAGAGAAATATCGAAGCTTGTAATCTCGCCTGATGCTTCCCCTTTAGGAATAACATCCGTAGAGCAAACGTTAAGCACCACGTTTCCTGTAAATCGCTCTTCCATACCCTCAAATTCCATAATCTGATTAATCGGTATAGAGTGTTTAAGGGTTTCGGTCTCTGCCTTTTCTCTGTCTTTTACATAGCAAACAGAAACAACAGCATCGCCTTTTATCATCATTTTATTATTTATCTTTCTTACGTCGGTGCAAACTGCCGAGGAGTGTACGCTTACTATATACGATGCACCCTCTTGAGGTGATACGGTATCGCTCATAGAGAAATGATTGGTTTTGCGACACCCTAATGACATAGCGTCAAGCGGAATAAGCTTCTGTTCTAACCCGTCGCCCTCTGCAGAATATATAACCTCATTGCACTCTACACCAAATACGCATATATTAACCGATATTCCGCCCTTTATTTCTGCCCTTCTGTTATTTGTTGCACGGCAATTAACGAAAGAAACCGACACTCGTGACGTAACATCCAAAGCATCTGAAAAAGTATCATTTTCACAATATTTAGTGAATGGTTGTGTATGAGAATAGGTATATAATCCGCCATCTTCCGCTGTATATATCATTCGCATTTCGCACAAGCCATCAACAGTAACCCGATCACCCGACAATCGACACGAGGATACCTTAGGTGTGGCGGTAGCCTTAATAATCCGCAATATTTCCGGCATATAGTCGGGCAAAGAAATATCGCACTCTACACTCTCCTCCAAAGTATTCTCCCATAATTTATTGAGAAATTTATAATCCTCACGCTTTAATGAGATGTCCATAAAAAATAAACTCCCTT
Source organism: Acutalibacteraceae bacterium (assembly GCA_045606645.1). GTDB lineage: Bacteria > Bacillota > Clostridia > Oscillospirales > Acutalibacteraceae > DTU089. The sequence continues at coordinate 16,292 of JAZUSK010000034.1, forward strand.
CATATATTCTCAAGAAAATATATGCGGGAGTTTATTTTAATATTACTTATTCTTCGCCTTGAGAAGCCTCTATTTCATAATCTTCATAAAGAAGCTCGTAGAGAAGAACCTTATTTTCTTCTACGTCGAGGGATATACTTGAACCATCCCATTCACTGGTGTATTCCCAAGTATCCTCAAAGGGGAGCTGCTGAGAAACGAAAAGCTTGTCCATATCTCCGCCGGATTTTGTATAACAAGACGCAAGACTGAATAAGAGATTCCATAAATCAGAAGATTCAAGAGTCGTTGTTATATAAGGCGCTACCTCATTTGCCAACTCGATAAGCTCGTCTATTTCGCCTGCCTCAACCTTCGATGTTATCCCCTTCATAACCGCACCGATTACTTTTCTCTGACGCTCGGTTCTGTTCCAGTCGGAGTCAAGCTTTCTTATGCGCACGTACCAGAGCGCCTGATATCCGTCGAGATGAACCTCATCACCATAAGGTACTTCCTCAGGCTTTTCCTCGTTACCGTATCGATGTTGTTCGTTAATATATCTTGCCTCAGCCTCGGTAACCTCTACGTCGATACCGCCGAGGGCATCCACAAGAGCAGTAAACATTTCAAAATCCACCGAAGCGTAATCATCAATATATATGCCAAAGTTTTCCTCGATAGTCTGAATAAGAAGATTTGCCCCGCCCCATGAATATGCCGAATTTATTTTTGCTTCACATTCACCGGGAATATCAACGTGAGTATCACGAAGAACAGAACAAGCGGTTATTCTGCCGGTTTGTTTATTAACAGAAATAATCATTATACTATCGCTTCGGGCAGAACCGCCTTTTTCCGCATCTGTACCGATAAGCAATATATTACGAACGTGATCTTCCTTAGTGAGAGACTCAACGTCGTCTATATGCTCTATTTCCTCAGCCTTGTTAAAGTTATCTACTATACCATTTACAATAGACGTAACATAACCCACAAGTCCTATGGTAACAGCAAGGAAAAGAGCAACGATTACAAGGAATATCTTGGGTCCGCGCTTACGCTTCTTCTTTCGTGCCTCGTGATCCGATATCTCATCACTCAACTCGCCGGTAGCGAACTTCTGTGCTCTTTTTGAAACCGCTTGAACGTTAACCGGTTGAGCATAATTCTGATATCCGTAACTCTGTTGAGCGTAACCCTGTTCATTTCTTGTTGCGGGCTGTTGAGAATACTGATTTGCACCATTTAACGGTCTGTATATTCGAACATCCTCGAAGTCATCCTCTTGAGCCGCTCTGTCAGACATTCTGCGGGAATCGTTAAAATATACGTCATTTTGTGAGTGTGACGTTCTTCTGCCGTTGCCGATGTATATGTCACCGGATGAGCTACTGATATCCTCAAAATCATCTGAAGAATCGCTATAAACATCCTCGTACTCGTCAACCTTATTTAACAATTCAAGATAATCGTCGTTTATATTCATATCTCTGTTGTTATTAAAGTTTCTTCTATCCACAATATCACCTCTTTGAGTGTAAAAATAACCGCTTTTAAAAGCGGTTATTTCCGTTTATTGTTTGTGTCCAAACTGCTGTTTCATACGCTTCTCTTTGGAGAGAATTCTCTTTCTGAGACGAATACTCTCGGGAGTGATTTCAAGAAGCTCGTCATCACCGATAAATTCCATTGACTGTTCGAGGGAAAGAACCGTATGAGGCACAAGACGAAGAGCCTCATCACTACCTGATGCACGGGTATTGGTCATCTGCTTCTTCTTACATACGTTACAAACAATATCCTCGTTCTTAGCACATTCACCAACGATCATACCCTCATATACAGGAACACCGGGACCGATAAAGAGCCTGCCTCTGTCCTGAGTATTGAAAAGACCATAACCGGTAGATTCACCGGCTTCGTGAACAACGATAGAGCCGCGCTCTCTCATCTGAATGTCGCCCTTATACTCCTCGTAGCCTGCGAAAAGGTTGTTCATAATACCATTACCGTTAGTATCTGTCATAAACTCAGTACGATAGCCAATAAGACCGCGAGCAGGAATCTTAAACTCAATATGAGTTGAGCCACCGTCACGAACATCCATATTTTCAAGCTCGCCTTTACGGGAGCCGATCTTTTCCATAACTGCACCTACGTAGTTTTCGGGAACCTCTACTATAAGAAGCTCCATAGGCTCTAAAATCTCACCGTTGGGGCCTTTTTTATAAATAACCTGAGGACGGGAAACCTGGAACTCGTAGCCCTGACGACGCATAGTCTCAATAAGAATTGAGAGATGAAGCTCACCTCTGCCGCTAACCTTAAAGGAATCGGTAGTATCAGTTTCTTCAACGCGCATACTAACGTTCGTTTCAACCTCTTTAAAGAGTCTTGCACGAATATTTCGGGAAGTAACGAACTTACCCTCCTGTCCTGCAAAGGGGCTATCGTTAACCATAAAGTTCATTGAGATGGTAGGCTCATCTATTTCAACGAAGGGAAGAGCTTCGGGATGATCCTTGTCACAAGCGGTCTCACCGATATTAAGATCGGTAATACCGGACACGGCAACCAAGTCACCCATCTTAGCCTCAGAGCATTCTACTCTTGCAAGGCCCTCGAAATTATAAAGTTTTACAACCTTAGCGTTCTGAGTCGAACCATCCTGCTTACAAAGAACTACCTGCTGACCTTCCTTTACGCTACCTCTTTCAACTCTGCCTACACCGATTCTGCCGATGTAATCATCATAATCAAGACTTGAGAAAAGAAGCTGCAAGGGGCCATTCATATCGCCGCATGGAGGTTCAATGTGTTCAAGAATCGCATCAAAAAGAGGTCTCATATCACCTTCTCTTACCTCGTGGTCAAGAGATGCATATCCGTCACGTGCAGATGCGAAAACCACGGGGAATTCAATCTGCTCATCATTAGCACCGAGCTCGATGAACAAATCGAGAACCTCATCTATAACCTCAAGGGGTCTCGCACCGGGTCTGTCGATCTTATTAATAACTACGATTGCTTTTTTACCTAAAGCAAGAGCCTTTTTAAGAACGAATCTTGTCTGAGGCATACAACCCTCGAACGCGTCAACGAGCAAAAGAACGCCGTCAACCATCATCATAATACGCTCAACCTCGCCACCGAAATCAGCGTGACCGGGCGTATCAACTATATTAATTTTTACGCCATTGTAATGAACACCCGTATTTTTGGAAAGTATGGTAATACCACGCTCTTTTTCAAGATCGTTGGAGTCCATAACTCTTTCGTCAACCTGCTCATTTGAACGGAAAATACCACTCTGATGAAGAAGCTGGTCAACAAGTGTTGTTTTGCCATGGTCAACGTGAGCAATAATAGCCACGTTTCTTATATCTTCTCTTCTATCCACTAATGTCACCTTTCCTTAAAGGAGGTTTACACCCTTTTCTGCACAAACTCTCTTCATTTCCTCAGGCCACAATGACGCCTGAACTTCACCAACGTGAAGCTTACCTAACACGAGCATACATACTCTTGACTGACCGATACCGCCGCCAATAGTGAGTGGTAATTCCTTGTTAAGAATCTGCTTGTGATAAGGGAATGCACGTCTTTCGTCCTTGCCGGACGCCTTAAGCTGATAATCGAGAGAGTTCTCATCTACTCTGATACCCATAGATGAAATCTCAAATGCATCCTCTAACACTTCGTTGTATATAATAATATCGCCGTTAAGCTGCCAATCGTCATAATCGGGTGCTCTACCGTCGTGCGGCTTACCGCTCTTAAGCTTCTCACCGATTTTCATAACGAATACTGTGCCGTACTCCTTAGCGATTGCCTTTTCTCTCTCTTTAGCAGTAAAGTCAGGATACATATCCTCAAGCTCCTGAGTTGTAACGAAATGAACGTCTCTCACAATATTTGTAGTTACCGAAGGAAAACGTTCCTTTACTGTATCGAGTGTATCGCAGAGAGCGTTTACAATCTTTATAACGCACTCCTTAAGAAAATCCTCTGTACGCTCCTCGCGAAGAATAACGCGCTCCCAATCCCACTGATCAACGTAAATGGAGTGAAGATTATCCATATCCTCATCTCTGCGAATAGCGTTCATATCTGTATAAAGACCTTCTCCGGGATTGAAGCCGTATTTCTGAAGAGCCATTCTCTTCCACTTAGCAAGAGAGTGAACAATAACAGCTTCACCTTCCTCGGGCATAGCCTTCACGTCGAAGGAAACCGCTCTTTCAACACCGTTAAGGTCATCGTTGAGACCGCTTGATCTTGTAACAAAAAGGGGTGCTGAAATTCTCTCAAGATTAAGAGCCGCACAGAGATTATTCTGGAATGTATCCCTTGTAAGTTTAATCGCTTTCTGTGTGTCTCTCATAGAGAGAGTTGCTTTGTAGTTGTCTTTTAAAACAAGCATACCGTTACCTCCGTAAAGATTTTTAATACAATTAATTGAAATAATACAGTTAAATATTATAGCATTGTATCTATGGATAATCAAGATTTTTTCACTTATTTCTAATAGAATTTACACAAACGAGGCATATCACATTTATGTAATTTGACGTATATTATTGAATTCGGATAATACATTTGATATAATCACCTCGGTGATAATTATGAAATTCCAAAACGTATTAATAGCCAGTGATTTTGACGGCACGTTAAAAGACGACAACGGCGTAATAACCGACGACGTAAAAGATGCCATCAAAGCATTCATAACCAACGGCGGAAGATTTACTGTATGCACAGGCAGAATACATCAAGGCTTTCATCTCTACGATCCGGAATATATAAACGCCCCCGTTTTACTGGGCAACGGAGCAATGGCTTATGACTACGAAAGAAACGAAGTCATATTCAACGATGCAATAGGTGAAGAAGGTCTTGAAGCCGTAAATGATATCCTCGCCAATTTCCCCGATGTACCCATTGAATTTTACAATATTAATAAGGTATGTGCCGTGAATATCAACGAGCATTCAGAGCACCACTTTACAAGTCAGGATATTGATTTTCACAACGTAAAATCCCCGGAGGAGGCTCCCCTACCGTGGACGAAAGTTATGATTGCCGCTCACGGATGTTCAAAAGAGGTGCAGGAAATATTAGAAAAGCACCCCGAAGTCAATTACCTAAAAACAACAGGAGATTACGTGGAGATTCTAAAAAAAGGTGTAGATAAGGGCACGGGACTTTTAAAGCTGGCTATAGCGCTTGGTATAGATCATAACAACGTATATGCCGCAGGAGACGGTTATAACGACGTTGAAATGCTTATAGCCGCTAAGGGTGGCTTTGTTCCTGAAAACGGTTCAGCGGAAGCCTTATCGGTAGCCGATTACGTAACTCGCTCAAATAATGACGGTTGCATCGCCCACGCTATCGAGATATTAGATATGTTATATTAGAATACAAGAAAATATAAGAAGGTGTTCAGAATTTCTTCTGAACACCTTCTGTTTTTAGTTTATTTATCTCTTAGTACAGCTGATACCTGCAGCATCATAGTTGCTGATATAAGAACCGTTAGTAGCTCTAACTGTATATGTGTACTTAACACCTGCCACAGCACTTGTATCAATGTAGCTTACTCTTGCGCCCTTTACAGTACCAACCAATACCCATGTTGAGTTAGCAGTTTTTCTGTAAACTCTGTATCCGGTTGCACCGTCAACAGCTGCCCATGTTATGTTGATACCCTTGCTCAATGCAGCAGCTTCGAGAAGCTCAGGATTGCCAAGTCTTACGATTGAAACACCTGCGCGGATGTAATCACTATACCAACCGTCGCATACAGCTCTTACTGCATATGTGTAAGTAACACCGTTTTCTACCTTGTAATCAGGATAGAAGAGGTTCTTAGTTGTTGTGAGATATGTCCACTCGGAAGCACCGTCAGCCTTACGATATACTCTGTAGCCTGTTGCGCCTGCAACCTTGTTCCACTTGAAGAGGATGCCCGTTGCATTATTTGCAGCTGTGAGACCCTTGGGAGTAGCAACTGCTCTGAGGTACTTGCTCTCGCCAAGATTACTTGCCATCACACCACGAACAAGGTAACCCTTTGCGTTGGGATTGGGATTAGAATCTGTGAAGCTAATCTTACCGTTCTTAGCATTTGTACCTGCCACGTAAGCGAGTGTGTTCCAGAAGTTGCTGGAAGCGTTGTCCTTACGATATACGTAGTAAGCGTTTGCAGTACTGGGAATTGTGTTCCATGTAACAACCTTGGAAGAACCGGAAGTTGTAACTACAGAAGCAACGTAGTCTGTTCTACGGATAGCTCTAACAGCGTATCTGTAATACTGACCTGTCTGAACGCTTGCATCGAACATTGAATCGCCAACAAGGATCTTGAGAAGCTCCCAGCTGCCGTTTACGCCGCGGCGATAAACTGCATAGAGATCTGCACCGTCAACCTTGTTCCACTTAATATATACACCACTGTAAGTATTAGAAAGGACTGTGATAGAGGGAGCCTCAGGAGCGAGCTGAGGAATTACGTACTGAGCTGACTCATCGCCACAGATGGGGCAAACGTAGTGCTTTGCACCGGGAGCATATACGGAAGCATGTGCATCAATTACGCACTCATCGGATTCATAGTACTTATGAATACCGCTTGAAACTCTGCTACAGATGGGTCTTGAATATCTTACACTGTAACCGTTATCGAAATCTGCTGCAACAAGCTTACCGTTCTTGTACTGAACTGCAACGCCGTAAATGTATGTAACACCGTTTACAACGTCTGTATCGTAATAAGAAGCGGAGGATGTTGATGTTACGAGTGTATAATCACCATTGCTTGTATCTACACGATAAACGTAGTATGTTGCAGCATTTGCCATAGCGGTCCATGTAAGCTTGATACCGCTGAATGTGCTTGCATTTGAAAGGAAAGCAAATTTCTGATACTGAATAAGTCTGCCTGTTGTGTAGTCGATAACTGCATTTGCATCATAGTTAGCATCCTTAGCAACGATAACGTATGCATAATACTTGCTATCTGCAACCTTTGTATCAACGTAGGAAAGCTCTGTTGTAGTAGCGATAAGCTCGCCCTGAGCAACGCCACCGGTTCTACGATAAACGAGATACTCTGTTGCGCCGCTTACTGCTGCCCACTCAAGAACGATGCCGTTGTTTGTGCAGGTAGGAACCTTAAGATCAACTACGTCGTAATTAACTACGATAGCGTTATCAAAGTCAAGAACGTCGTAACCACCGTCTGCCTCGCGGATAGCAATAGCATACTTGTACTCATTGCCGTAAGCAACATCTGTATCAGCATAGGAAGCTGACTTTGTAGTTGCGATACAAACAGGTCTCTTATTGGGATCGTCCTGACGGAAGATAGCATACTCAACGTTGCCTGTAACAGCTGCCCAGGTAAGAGTAACTGCATCGGAATTCTTCTTAACGGATTTAACCATAACGTGATTGTATGTAACCTCTGCGCCTCTGCCGAAATCAACCTCGGGATTTGCGCTGTTAACTGCAACCGCATAGGTATATGTTCTACCGTAAGCTACGTCCTTGTCAACAAATGTTGTAGCGCTTGTCTTACCTGCAACGATAGGCTCATTACCTGAACCGTCCTCACGTAAGATTACGTAACTTGAAGCGCCTGCAACTGCTGACCACTCAAGCTTAACACCGTCGTATGTAGCAACTGCCTCGGAAATAACGGGCATAGCTGCTGCGCTAACGGATAAGCTGAAAACGGAGATCAACATAAGTGTTGCTAAAAATAAACTTAATGCCTTCTTCATTTAATACTTCTCCTTTTATGGGTATATTATTTTACTACTATATTATAGCATTTTTTTATAATTAAGGAAGTAGCAAAATCGCTAAAATATAACCAACTTTTTTGTGCTAATAATCCAACAAAATAGGCAAAATAACAAATGAGAAAAATATATGCTGAAATGCGATAAAACCACGGCATAAAACGAGGTTTTGCTCCCTTTTTTTGATAATTAAAAATTAACAATTAAAAATTTAAAATTAAGGGTCTGCGACGCGATTTTATGCTTCGCAATTGGGTGATTTGTAGCGAAGCAGTAGTGAACGCATTTATGCGTTCAACATTTCAATAACAAACCAAAAGAAGAAAGCCACCAGAAGGTGGCTTTCTGTTATGTATGATTAATATTTATCCTTACAGGATATACCCGAATTGAAGTAGCTTATGTAGCTACCGCAAACTGCGCGGACTGTGTAGGTGTAGGTTACACCCTTCTTAGCTGTCTTATCAACGAAGCTTGAGGAGTTTACACCATTTACCACACCAACGCGTACCCAACCGGAATTAGCGGTCTTACGATATACGTAGTAACCGAGACATCCCTTAACAGGTGTCCATTTAACAGTAATACCCGTCTTAGAGCTTACTGCACTCTTAAGTGTGGGATTGCTCAATCTTCTGAGGTAAAGTCCTGTAGTATCGAACTTACTGTGATAACCACCGTCAGCAATAACTGTATAACGGAAGTATTCACCGCTATTATTCTTCACCTGTGTATCTGTAAAGTAAGTATTCTTTGTTGTGCCGAGATATGTCCAGTATGTTGAACCTGCACCACGACGATATACTCGGTAGCCATTTGTTACACCGGCAACGGGATTCCAAGTAATGTACAAGCCGTTTGTTGCATTGGAAATACCCTTAAGTTTAGGTACAGCCATATACTTACGAGTCTGAGTGTTAGCGCTTACAAAATCGCTGTACTGACCAGCATTATTGTATGCACGAACGGAATACACGTAGTAAATACCACTTGATACCTTTGTATCAGTAAGGCTTGTGCCTGTAGTTGTACCAACGAGCACCCATGCACTCTGTCCACCCTGACGACGGTAAATGTTGTACTTTGTAGCACCCTCTACCGCATTCCACTTAACGAGAACACCGGTAAGAGCGTTTTCTGTTGCTACCTTCGGTGTTGCAGGCTTGAGCTGAGCAATCGCTACTGTCTCAAGCGTCTCACCGCATACTGTACACTCCTTATGCTTAGAACCGGGAGCACTTACTGTTGCGTTGGTATCAAGAATCCAATCAGATGAGGTATGACCCGTTGCAGGGATTGTCTCTGTTGCGATTGTTTCACCACAAACAGTACATTCCTTATGCTTGGAGCCTTCTGCTGTACATGATACGAATGAATCAATAATCCAATCAGATGTGGCGTGTCCCTTTGCAGGGATTGCACCTGTTTCAAGAGTTTCACCACATACAGTACATTCCTTGTGTTTTTTACCAGAAATTGTACAAGTTTCTTCTCTATCAATAATCCATTCGGATGAAGTATGACTTCCTATAGCAGGCACTTCTTCAATTTCAAGAATCTCACCGCAAACAGTACATTCTTTGTGCTTGGAGCCATCTACTATACAGGAATTATTTCCATCGAAAATCCAATCAGATGAAGCATGACCCATTGCGGGGATTTCTTCTATTGTTTCCTCGCCACAAACTATACAAGTTCCATGCTTTGAACCTGCTTCTGTACATGTTGCATCGGTATCAATTATCCAGTTCTCATATATACAAAGATGTGAGAAACGTGCAGTTAATAAACAATCGTTACCAGTACCAACTGTTATATCATCCCAATTAGTCAGCAAGTCACGATAATATACATACTTTAACCCTACACATCTGTAGAATGCATTATCGGCTATGTTTGATACACCTTTGCCGATTGTAATTGATTTAAGGCTTGTACAACCCTTAAACGTATTATAACCTAAACAAGTTACACTGTCTGGGATTATTATGGTTTCTAAGCTTGAACACCCTTCGAAAAATCCCTCGTATTTTACAGTACCATCTGAAGAGCCTATACATATTGGTTTTAATTCCGATATATTTTCAGAAAGTACAACATTTGTTAAAGAAGAACAACCGTAAAATAAACTTGTGCCTACCTCTGTTACACTATTAGGGATGACTATAGATTTAAGGCTCTTACAATTTACAAAAGCACATTCTCCTATACTTGTTAAACTATCAGAGATAGCAATAGACGTAAGGTTTGTGCAATCTTCGAATGCATAACTACCTATACTTGTTACGCTATCAGGAAGCACAATTGAAGTAATACCCGTGCAATTATAAAAAGCATATGCATCTATGCTTGTTACACCGTCAGGAAGTACAATTGAAGTAATATCTGTGCAATTATAAAAAGCATACCCCCCTATACTTTTTACATTTTTACCAATGGTAACTGAAGCAACTTTAGGTATGTACGAATCACTACTATAGAATAAATTTGCCGGGATTTTTTCTACAGTATCACCAAAAACAACCTCAATTCCCGCACCCGATTTTCCCGCATCGTAGAAAATAGAACGGAAAGAGGAGTATTTAGAAGCATCCTTTGCATTCCAATATATTTTGTTAAGACTTGTGCAACCACTGAAAGCACCGTTCCCTATACTAGTTACATTTACGGGAATAGTAATAGAGGTAACTCTTGTACAATTAGCAAAAGCACTACCCCCTATACTTGTTACACTGTCAGGAAGCACAATTGAGGTAAAGCCTAAACAATAATGAAAAGCGAAGTTACCTATGCTGACTACATTCTCTCCAAAAGTAACGGAGGTTATCTTAATCTTATACGAAGAATCCGCAGTTACATAGAATAAATATGCCGGGATTTTTTCTACAGTATCACCAAATACAACCTTAACTCCCGCACCTGATGTTCCTGCATTATAGAAGACATAAGAAGAAGTAGTAAAGTCGGAAACATTCTTTGCATTCCAATATATCTTTTCAAGCTCTAAGCAATCATAGAAAGCACGCTTTCCTATAATTCCCACATTTTCACCAATAACAACTGATTTTACTTTAGGCCTAATATTGCTACCATGGTTACCGACCGCATAGAATAAATATGCCGGGATTTTCTCTACGGTGTCTCCGAAAACAATTTCTATACCCGAACCAGCGGTACCAGCCAAAGCAAGCACGTTGGAAGAAGAAGTAAAGTCTGTTACGTTCTTCGCGTTCCAATATACTTTCTCAAGAGTTTTACATTCACCAAAAGCACCACCACCTATACTTGTTACACCACTGCCTATTGTAATAGATGTAAGGTTTGTACAACCATAGAAAGTGCAACCACCTATACTTGTTACACTGTCTGGTATTATAACAGATGTAAGACCTGTGCAACCACAGAAAGCAGAAGCACCTATACGTGTCACACTATCAGGGATAGTGATGGATGTAAGGCTTGTGCAACCATAGAAAGCGTCATTCCCTATACTTGTTACGTTTTCACCAATCGTAACCGATGTTACTTTAAGTTCTGTAGAATACTTCATATAGAATAAATATGCGGGAATTGTTTCTACTGTATCACCAAAAACAATGTCAATTCCTTTACCTGCTGTTCCTGCGTATTGGAACACATATGAATCGGATGTGAAATCCGCAATATTTTTGGCGTTCCAATATATTTTTTCAAGACATGAGCAACCACTAAAGGCATATGAACCTATACTAGTCACACTTTCAGAGATTGTGACAGATGAAATTTTTGTACAATCATAGAAAGCATACCGAGATATAGTTGTAACCCCATCAGAGATAACGACATCCCAAATATATGACCTATACGAAACCCATGGAGCAGACGAAGAGTCAGTATAATCGTCCATATCACCATAACCACTAATAGTTAAAGTACGGTCTTCATCAAGAGTCCATGTAAGATTATCTCCGCATGTACCACTAGCAATAACACCTGCAGCATTTGCCCTCACCGCAAAAAGTCTGCCTAAGTCAATCTCAGAAAGCCCTACCGCAGCAGAGCCGAAGATAAGCGCTATAGCGAGAAAGAGCGATAGACTGCTTTTCAATACTTTCTTCATAAATATTCTCCTTGTAATAATAGAATATGGATAACTGCAAAATAATTATAGTAAATATATTTACTAAAGTCAACAGTAAATAATTTTACTATGTATTATATTATCAGGTGATTTTATGGAGAATTATTTAAAGAGAATTCGCGATTTGCGCGAAGATAATGATCTGACGCAGACACAGATTGCCGAATATCTGGGAACTTCACAAACAATGTATGCCCGATATGAGCGCGGTGCAAATGAGATACCTGTACGACATATAATCAAATTAAGCAAATATTACGGTGTTTCAACCGACTATTTATTAGGCTTAACGGACAAAAAATAAACAAAGCAGAAAACTTTTTATGGTCTTCTGCTTTGTTTTTATTTTAGCTTTAAATATTTTCATAATTGAACGCATGAATGCGTTCACTACAGCTCCGCATATTTTTTTGTTGATTGTAACAGGAAGTTATAAGGACCCTCCACCAACGCAAGCGTTGGTCCCCCTCCCTCCAAAGCAGGGAGGTGCAAGTTGTTGTAGAGCTTATAATTGTTCAAAAGCGGAGTTTCCCGTTAATTTTGCATTTGATAATCGTCGCAGACCCTTAATTTAAAATTATGAATTTAAAGATCCATAAAATTTGAAATTTTTTAGTCAGCTTTCAGCTTCATTTCCTTTCCGTCTTTGAGGAGTTGGCGGAGGGTTTCGGGGTCGTTGTTTTTCATTGCATCAGAGTATTTCTTAAGCTCGGCAATAATGTTATCAAGCTCAAAAATAAGATTCTCCTTATTATCAAGGAAAAGCTCAGTCCACATATTCTCGTTAAGGTATGCAACACGTGTAAGATCCTTGTAGCTACCGGCGGAAATACCTTTTCTTTCAAGTGCAGACGGGCTTTTCACGTATGCATTTGATACGATGTGAGCAAGCTGAGAAGTAAATGCAATAAGCTTGTCGTGCTTTTTAGGTGTCATAACAGAAACACGACCGAAACCAAGGGACATTATAACCTCTCTTGCATTTGCAAGAATGAGAATATCCTCATTTTCCTTAGGAGTAAGCACAAACGGTGCATTATAGAACATTGTATCTTTGGAATTCTCAAATCCGGAATACTGAGTACCTGCCATTGGGTGTCCACCTACAAATGAGAAATTAGAATTTTCTGCAATCTTAAAGCACTCATCACAAACTGAACGTTTAACACCTGCACAGTCAATGACAACTGCACCTTCTTTAAAAATACCGGCATTCTTTTTTACATATTCTATAACAGCCTCAGGGTACAAAGGAATAAATACATAATCACAGGATGCGAGACGCTTTTCCGTCAATTCTCCGTCAATACTACCCTCTTCAATAGCAGATTTAATTACATTTTCATTAAGATCGTAGCCGTAAACCTTAAATTTAGTATTCTTCTTAGCAGATTTTGCAAGAGAACCACCTATAAGACCAAGACCAACTATACCGATATTCATATCTATTCCTCCAAAATAAAAAATAAATCCCTTGCAGCGAAATGCCTGCAAGGGATATCGTACGATAAAAAAACAGCAGCACAAATCACTATCACTTATTAACCTAAGCAATAGTAATAATAGTATGTAGCTGCGATAAATGTCTTCATATACGTTGTTCCTCTCATTTTTTTACAATATTAGCACCATTAAATAAAAAAGTCAATAAAAAATAAAAAAATAAAGACCGCTAATGCGGTCTTAGTCTTCATATACCCTGAAAACTGAACGAAGAAGAAGCGAAGAAACAAACGAAATGGTCAAGCCCTCGACCTATTAGTACTGCTTAGCTGAACATGTCACCATGCTTACACACGCAGCCTATCAACCTCATAGTCCTTGAGGGGTCTT
>JAZUSK010000035.1:0-113524 GCA_045606645.1 Acutalibacteraceae bacterium
TCGAAGATTTTAAAAAGTGCGGATTTTTGGTCAATCAAGGCACAAAACGCAGTTAATCCTTTCGGATTAACGAGTATTTTAACGTAGAGTGAGCGAAAATCCGCCTTTTAAAAACAGGTTCGGATTACTCTTGTCACCCTAATATTTTACAACAGGCATTTCAGTCATACGGAGCTTCGTGCAACCGTAAGGATAAAGCTCAATTTCCTCTGTGTCGGAGACAGCCTCGGTTGATTCGGGGGTTTTGGCGCATACGTATTCGTAGCCATCCTCCAATCCCCAATTTATTTTTTGGATCTTTGCTTTTATTGTGACAGGGGGATTTGTCTCGGAGAAGGGTGCGGATGCGATTCCGTGATATTCGGGCACTAAGGACTCTCCGCTAAAGCCGTAATTCCAATCACTTGTAGGAATTAACTCATAATCACAGTAGGGATATTTTCTCTCAACACCGTCACGCTCATATTCGAGCATTTTCTTTTCGTGGGAAATGGGTAACGAAAATACGAGACTACCCATTTTTACAGATTTAAGACCGTTGGGTCTGCCGATAAATCGGGGTGACACGTTATAGGAAACGATAATTTCCGTAGTTTTGCCGCTCTCTATGGGAAGAACAATATCTCCGTTCTCAACGTCTTTTCCGTTTACCGTTGGATCTTCCGCGAAGGAAGGGATTCTTATGGTGAAATTAAAGTCAGTCTTGCTGTCGATAACGTATCTGAACGAATTGTTGAAGGGGTAATCTGTTTCAAGTGATATTTTGACGGTATCGGTTTCGAGTACACAAGGTACGGGGATAGTATTTATAATATCGTTGCCGTTGTACATATAGGTTGCAAGAGCAAATTTTGGCCAAGCCTGATTGAAGTTTGCGGTACAGCAACCGTAGTTGGGCTCGAGACCGAAAAGGTGAGATTCCTCGCTGTTTGTACGGAAAATAGGCTTTCCGGGGAATTTTACACAAGCGATCTGATTACTCAACTGGTCATATTGATGAGTCCACATATCCTCACTTATAGTAGCAGGAATACCGTTAAAGGTGATATCTTCAAGTCGTTCTGCCCATTTGTTATCACCCGTATATGCGAAGAGATGCTCGTACGAGTACATCTGCTCTGCTACAGCGCAAAGCTCAGTGCCCTGAATGGGGCTAAGACCCGAAAGACATTCGTCACCGGTAAAGAGCCCTATTGCGGTGCCGTTATATTGGCGAAGAATAGAGTGAAGCTCTTCGGTTTTATCGGTGTATTCTTCACCGAGGAAATCACATACAAGGGCTTCTGATTTGAGCATCATACCGATGTTTACTATATGAGTTTCAAAGGTCCATTTGTTAAGGGGTCTCTTCCATTTTTCGATATGCTGCGAATAGTCGGTGCCCTGCTCCTTGAGGATGATTGCTAATTCTTTGAGCCACTCCTCGGGGTAGCGATCGTATGTAAATTTGATGGCGATAAAGCATTCGAACCAACGAGCCTTACCCCAATCGTAAAGCTTGATTTTTTCCGATTTCAGTAAATCATAGTAATTCTTAAGAACTCTGTATAAAACAGAGGGAATACGCTCATCGCCGGAGCAATCGTAATAGATTGTAAGTACCTTTGAAATGAGCTGAATAGCCCATGTGTCATAGCGGGCTCTGTCCTCATCCTTGCAAGGGCATATCCAACCGTCTTCCTTCTGATAAGAAAGGATAGCGTCGATATATTTCTTTGCGCGGGATATCATATCCTCATCCTCTAAAAGATAGGCGAGGGGAATGAAGCCGTCAAGCCAATATGGTACACGCTCCCAGCCCTCCTTGTCGCCGCCAATCCACGCGCTGTCGCGGATATCGGGCCATATCTTATCAAGATTGCCGCTGAGACCCTTTGCCTGAATAACAAGCTGATCTCTTAGCCAACCGGACGGTTTTATTTCCTTTGTAGTATAAAAATTCCACTTTCTCATTGAGTAACCTCCTTGGGGATGGTTTATAATATCATTCTATCATAAGAAAGAGGAATTAACAAGGAGTATAATATTTACTATTCTTCTGACGTGTGTTTTTTCGGATTGTTTACAATAAATCGAGAATATGGTATAATAAAGAAAAGGAGCGTTTGCTATGAAACCATTTTTAGGAATAGACTTAACAGAAAACAAGAATAACGAACAATTAAACGGTTATGAGTTTTTAGTTCAGACCGCTTCTTCTGCATTGTCAGAATCGTTGGAAGTGTCAACTGATAAGGTGAAAAAAACTATTGACAAGTCCAAGTTACCTCTGCCTTTGCGTATTGTTCAATATGTTTGCGGTATTGCCGCGCTTATTATTGCCAGCGGTATATTGAAGGCTGACATATCTTTTGCGGAAGGCTATCAAAATGCGCCGTGGATGTTTTGGGGCGGCGGTATTTGTGCTGTGCTTTGGGCGGTTTTGTGGCTTTTTGGTAAGCAGAAGGCCAAGGCTGTTTTGGATACAGATGAAAGT
Organism: Acutalibacteraceae bacterium; assembly: GCA_045606645.1. Taxonomy (GTDB): domain Bacteria; phylum Bacillota; class Clostridia; order Oscillospirales; family Acutalibacteraceae; genus DTU089. The sequence goes on from JAZUSK010000035.1 coordinate 2,477, forward strand.
GCACAGACTTTTTCTCATTTTGATGGAGTTGCCAATGCCATATATACGGAGTTCTCCGTTCCTCATGATGCAAAAGACATTGACGTCCTTTCTTTTTTCTATAAAATCAAGGATGGAGAAGTTAAGGTTCATGAGAAGGGTGTACAAATGGCTCAGTATTTTAACCCCGAGTTCAAAATCTTTACAGATGACCAAAATCTCTATTTAGCAAATTTAGAGGAAAAATTTGCATTCCCTTTATCTTCCATCGTAAAGATCCACACAGTTAAGAAGCATGTGCGTCTTGCCGCATGGAATAAAAACGAAGAATATAATAAGGGTATATATAAACAGTATAAACTAACCGTGGACAATTTCGGATGCATTCATTGCAAGCAGTATCACATCCTGGAAATTAACCATAATGGCGAATCCTACGGAATCTATATTCCTTGCTACGATTTGCCTGTATTAGAGGAGTGCACAAAATAAGCAAAAGGTCTCCGCTTCAACGAAGCGGAGACCTTTTACATCATCTTACTTATCCAATAAACAAGTCCATACAGACTTGCGGCGGAGCAACCGTAAACGATAACGGGGCCTGCAAGGTTGAACATTTTTGCGGCGGTGCCGAGAATTTTGCCTTCGGCAGAAAATTCTACCGCAGGGGAGACCACTGAGTTTGCGAAGCCCGTAATGGGTACGGCGGTGCCTGCGCCCGCGTGCTTTGCTATTTTATCGAAAACACCTGCGCCCGTGAGAATAGCGGTTATTATTATGAGCGTAGCGGATACGGCCAGCTTTACCTCGTCCTCGTTAAGGCTTGTCATAGAATATAATGTTTTTAATATTTCACCGAAGCAACATATTCCTCCGCCGAAGATAAAAGCCTTGGTGCAGTCCTTTAAAATAGGCGACTTGGGAGTCGTTGAGTGAACTAACTGTTTGTATTGTTCATTATCCAAAAAAATTCACGACCTTTCTTCAATATTTTTTCGCATCGTTTTTAATTTATTCATTGATTATCGAATTGATATATTGTATAATTAAACTGTAAAAAGATCCTGACATAAAGGTTTTTCCTGATTGAAAGGTTCGGCAAATGTGTTTTTATCTTACTGTGTTTATACACGGTTTAGTTATTAATGTGCCGTATCCTTTCGGGGATACGGTATTTTTGTTTCGGAGGCGATACGATGACTACACGCGTAGGTGTTATAAGCATTATAGTTGAAGATGAATCTTCCGTAGGCGCTCTTAACGAGCTTCTTCATAACTACGGTGAATATATTGTGGGCAGAATGGGTATTCCCTACCGACAGAGGGGCGTAAATATCATAAGCGTAGCTATTGATGCTCCGCAGGATATTATATCTGCTCTCAGCGGCAAGATAGGTGCTATTAAGGGGATAAGCGCAAAGACTGCTCTTTCAAACGTGATGAGCAATGATTGATATGAATAAAATAATAGAAAAGCTCCTCAGAGAGAGAAGTCTTACCGTAGATGAATACGAAAAATTGATAGTAGGCAGAACTCCCGAGATACAGGAGCGATTGAGAACGGAAGCGGATAAGCTTCGCCGTGAAGCTTACGGTAATAAGGTCTTTATTCGCGGACTTATTGAAATAAGTAATATATGCAAAAACAACTGTCTTTACTGCGGTATCAGAGGCGGCAATACCAACTGTGACAGATACCGACTTAGTACAGCGGAGATTTTAGACTGTTGTAAATTGGGTTACGGCTTGGGCTTCCGTACCTTCGTAATGCAAGGCGGTGAGGATGGACATTTTACGGACGACGTGCTTTGTCCTCTTATAGAGAAAATAAAAGCCCTTTATCCCGATTGTGCAGTAACGCTTTCCCTCGGCGAAAGGTCAAGGGAAAGCTACGAGAAGCTTTATAAAGCCGGAGCCGACAGATATCTTCTCCGTCACGAGGCTATAAACGGCGACTTGTACGGAAAGCTTCATCCGAAGGAGCTTAATATAGAAAACAGAATTAGGTGTCTTAATGACCTGAAGGATATCGGTTTTCAGACGGGCTGCGGATTTATGGTCGGCGCGCCCTATCAGACAACGCGCCATATTGCAGAGGATTTGAAATTCATTGAAGAATTCAAGCCCCAAATGTGCGGAATAGGTCCCTTTATTCCTCATAAGGATACGGTTTTTAAAGACTGTCCCAAGGGTAGCGCAGAGCTTACCTGCTATCTTTTAAGTATAGTAAGAATTATTTCTCCCGCTATTCTTTTACCCGCTACTACCGCTCTCGGCACGGCAGAAAACGACGGCAGAGAAAGAGGCATTCTATCGGGTGCAAACGTTGTTATGCCCAATCTTTCGCCGGAAGACGTACGCAGTAAATACGCCCTCTACGATAATAAAATAAGTACGGGTGTAGAAAGTGCGCTTAACGTAAGAGAACTTTCCGAAAGGTTCAGAAAAATCGGGTTTGAGATCGTGTGTGAATGCGGTGACTATAAAAAATTATAAAAATAAATTATCTGAGGGAAAAGATTTCTGATCCCGAAGGAAGGAGTATATTATGGCTATTTATGATCCTAAATCATTGAAAGCAGAGGAATTTATTAACGACGGCGAGATTTTAGATACTATAAAATACGCAGAGGAGAACAAGAACAACATTCCTCTTATTGACAGTATTCTCGAAAAGGCGAAGCCCGTTAAGGTGGGCAACGGATATCAGTGTGCAGGACTTACTCACAGAGATGCGGCGGTGCTTCTCGCTTGTGATATTCCCGAGAAAATCGAGGAAATGTATCGCTTGGCAAACGATATCAAGCAGAAATTCTACGGCAACAGAATCGTTATGTTTGCACCACTTTATCTCTCAAACTATTGCGTAAACGGATGCGTATATTGTCCTTATCACCTTAAGAACAAGCATATTGCAAGAAAAAAGCTTACTCAGGAAGAGGTTAAAAACGAGGTTATCGCCCTTCAGGATATGGGACACAAGCGTCTTGCAATCGAGGCAGGCGAGGATCCCAAGAATAATCCCATCGAATATATTCTTGAATGTATCAAGACTATCTACAGCGTTAACCACAAAAACGGTGCTATCCGCCGAGTAAACGTTAACATTGCCGCTACTACCGTAGAAAATTACAGAAAGCTTAAGGATGCGGGTATCGGTACATACATTCTTTTCCAGGAGACTTATCATAAGGAAAGCTATCTTAAGCTTCATCCCACGGGACCTAAGCACGATTACGATTACCATACCGAGGCTATGGACAGAGCCATGGAGGGCGGTATCGACGACGTTGGTTTAGGTGTTCTCTTCGGACTTGAGCTTTATATGTACGAGTTTATCGGTCTTCTTATGCACGCGGAGCACCTTGAGGCCGTTCACGGAGTTGGCCCTCATACCATCAGCGTACCCAGACTTAAGAGGGCGGACGATATTGACCCCGATCAGTTTGATAACGGTATCAGCGACGATATGTTTAAGAAAATTATTGCTTGTATCCGTATCGCTGTTCCTTACACAGGTATGATCATCTCCACTCGTGAAAGTGAGCAGGTGCGCGGAGAGGTGCTTCACCTTGGTATCTCTCAGATAAGCGGCGCTTCCCGTACTTCCGTTGGCGGATACACCGAAGAAGAGAGACCCCACGATTCCGAGCAGTTTGACGTTTCCGACCAGCGTACTCTCGACGAGGTTGTTCGTTGGCTTATGGAAAACGGTCATATTCCGTCATTCTGTACCGCTTGCTACAGAGAGGGAAGAACAGGTGACAGATTTATGTCTCTTTGCAAAACGGGACAGATCCTTAATTGCTGCCATCCCAACGCTCTTATGACTCTTACGGAGTATATGGAGGATTACGCTACTCCCAAGACGAAGGAGATAGGATATAAGCTTATTGAAGATGAGCTTAAGAAGATACCTACGGACAAAGTAAGATGCATAGCAGAAAAGAATATTGAAGATATTAAAAATTCAAACGGAAGAGATTTCCGTTTCTGAGGATTTGAGATTATGAGTTTGAACGATGTTTCGTCAGGTGAGAGAGTCCATATCGGCTTTTTCGGTATGAGGAATGCAGGTAAGTCAAGCGTAGTTAATGCTGTTACGGGACAGTCGCTTGCGGTGGTATCCGATGTGAAGGGTACTACCACCGACCCCGTAAGAAAAGCTATGGAGCTTCTTCCCATAGGTCCCGTGGTTATTATCGACACTCCCGGTATTGATGATGAGGGCGAATTGGGTGCTCTCAGAGTAAATAAGACAAAAGAAATTCTTGCTAAGACCGATGTTGCTGTTTTGGTAGTGGATTCCTCCCTGGGTAAATGCCACGAGGATAATGTACTTATAAATCAGTTTAAGGATAAGAATATTCCTTATGTTGTCGTTTACAACAAGAGCGACATAGGTACTGTGCAGATTAATTCCGATAACGAAATAAGTGTCAGCGCCGTATCGGGCGAGGGTATCAATGAATTAAAAGAGAAAATCGGTGCACTTGCCAAAAATAAGGGTATTCCCAAATATATCGTAGGCGACCTTCTTCCTGCGGGTAGCGTGGTCGTGTTGGTTACACCTATCGACGAATCAGCTCCCAAGGGCAGACTTATTCTCCCGCAACAGATGACATTGAGAGAGCTTCTCGACTTCCGTCACAAGGTAGTGGTATGTCAGACGGAAGAGTTGGCGGATACTATTTCCGTCCTTTCCCGTAAGCCCGACCTTGTGATAACCGATTCGCAGGTTTTCTCCGAGGTTTCAAAGATTCTTTCTGATGACATTACGCTTACGTCCTTCTCCATACTTATGGCGAGATACAAGGGCGACCTTAATACTCTTGTTGAGGGCGCTATCGCCCTTAAAAGTATATGCGACGGAGATAAGATTCTTATAAGTGAGGGTTGTACCCATCATCGTCAATGTAACGATATCGGTACGGTTAAGATGCCCGGATGGATAAAAAACTTTACGGGCAAAGAGCCCGAGTTCATCTTTACCTCGGGTGGTGAATTCCCTGATGATTTAAGCCATATCAAGGCGGTTGTCCATTGCGGCGGATGTATGCTTAACGAAAGAGAAATGAAAAACCGCATAGAAAAAGCGCTGAAATCAGATACGCCTATTGTGAATTACGGCGTTGCGATAGCATATATGAACGGAATACTTAAGAGAAGTCTTCAGTTGTTCCCCGATTTATACGAGAAGATATAAAAGAAAAATGCTTACCTACGGGAATGTAGGTAAGCATTTTGTTATGTCAGATTATGTCGTCGGGCGAGGAGAGGATATATGTCGCTCCGGCGTTGCGCAATTCTTCTTCGGTGCCGAAGCCGTATATAGCTCCTGCACTGTCTAATCCCACCGCCTTTGCACCGTCGATATCATAAAATCTGTCGCCGATCATAAGGATGGATTCCTTCGGCGGGTTGCCGAAAAAGTCGAGACAAATATTGATTAATTCTTCCTTGCTGGAGTGATTCTTGTTAAGCTGCTCAGCAGAAATAAAATCATAATACTGTGATATATTGTGATAATCGGATATTTCCTTTACGAATATCTCGGGTTTTGAGGATGCTATTGCGATTTTCTTGCCCTTCGATTTTAGTTTTTCGAGCATTTCTCTTATTCCGTCGTAGAGTGCAGATTCCTCTGCCGCCTTTACTCTGTATCGCTCTCTGTATTTCTCAATAAGATATTTTGCTTCGCCGTCCGATACACCGTATAGAGTTTTATACGATTCAAAGAGGGGAGGACCTACGAAAAAGCGAAGCTTTTCTCTGTTATCTTCCTCTATTCCGAAGCAACGAAGAGAATAAATGACGGAGTTGAATATACCTTCGGTAGTGTCGCAGAGAGTACCGTCGAAATCAAAAAGATAGTAATCGTATTCTTTCATTTTTATCACCTACGTTAATTTTATATTTATTTACCTTATTTGTAAATATAAACAGATGAAATAAACACTTAATTAGCGTAATTTACTATTGAAAGAGAGTGTAAAGTGATGTAAAATTATATGGATATATTGTTGAAAGAATTATGGAAAGAAGGCTCTTTTGATTGAACGAAAAATTAATGCGGATTAAGTCAATAATTGAGAAATATTCCAACCCTGAGGAAAGCCTTATCGCTGTTCTTCAGGACGTGCAGAATGATATGGGCTATATTTCCCGCGAGGCGGTTGAGTGTATTACTGAGCTTACAGGTATTCCTGCAAGCCGTATTATGGGCGTAGCATCATTTTATGCAGGTTTCAGATTAAAGCCCGTGGGAAAATACAGAATTATGGTATGTATGGGTACTGCTTGCCATGTAAATGGTGCGGAGCGTATCGGCGATACTGTGGTCAGGGTTTTAGGGATAGAAGCGGGTGACGTTACCGAGGATGGTCTCTTCTCTTGGGAAGAGGTTGCTTGTCTCGGTTGTTGCAGTATTTCTCCTGCTATGATGATAAATGATACGGCTTACGGTAACCTCACTCCCGATAAGGTGAAGTCTATCATTGACTCTATCAGAGAGGAGGATGCAAAATGAGAATTCTTTTAGGCTACGGCTCCTGCGGTATCGCTTCGGGTGCTAACGACGTGCTTAAAGGTCTCGAAGGTGTTTTTTGCGGTACTGATTTAACCGTGGAAAAGGTGGGCTGTAACGGTCTTTGCTTTGCAGAGCCCATCGTAGAGGTTATTACCGATTCGGGTGAAAGCATCCTTTACGGAAGACTTAACGAGAAAACAGCAGTTGCTCTCGGTGAGTCTGTTATCAGCGGTGAATTAACGGAAGAAAACCGACTTTCCTCTGAGGATTTGCGCTTCCTCGAGGGGCAGAAGAGAATAGTTCTTTCCGGGTGCGGTAAAATTGACCCCGAAAGTATAGATTCATATATTAACGACGGCGGTTATACCGCTCTTAAGAAGGCTCTCGATTTAGGTTCTGAGGGTATAATTGAAGAAGTAAAAAAATCGGGCTTGCGCGGTAGAGGCGGTGCAGGTTTTCCTACCCATTTTAAATGGCAGTCTGCAAAAAATTCCGTAGCTGATGAAAAGTACGTAGTATGTAATGCGGACGAGGGTGACCCCGGCGCATTTATGGACAGAGCCGTTTTAGAGGGCGACCCTCACAGAGTGTTAGAGGGTATGATGATCTGCGGTATCGCTATCGGCGCTAATACGGGTGTTATATACGTACGTGCAGAATATCCTCTCGCAGTTAAGCGCCTTGAGAAGGCTATATGTGAAATGCGCGAAAGAGGTATTCTCGGTGATAATATTTTTGGTAGCGGTTTTAGCTTTGATTTCCGTATTATGATGGGTGCGGGTGCATTCGTGTGCGGTGAGGAAACTGCTCTTCTTGCTTCTCTCGGCGGTAACAGAGGTATGCCCGTTACGAAGCCTCCTTTCCCTGCACAGAAGGGCTTTAGAGGTAAGCCTACCAATATTAATAACGTGGAGACCTTTGCTAATATTTCCTGGATCATAAATAACGGCGGTGACGCCTTTGCAGAAATGGGTACAGAGGGTAGCAAGGGTACAAAGGTATTTGCCCTCGCAGGCAGAGTTAAGAGAGGCGGTCTCGTAGAAGTGCCTATGGGACTTACTATAAACGATATTGTATTCGGTATCTGCGGCGGCATCAAGGACGATGCGGATATAAAGGCAGTACAGATGGGCGGTCCCTCAGGCGGATGTATTCCGAAGGATATGCTCGATACTACCATTGACTACGAGAATATCGCAAAGACGGGCGCTATTATGGGCTCGGGCGGTATGATTGTAATGGACGAGAATACTTGTATGGTAGATATGGCGAAGTTCTTTATGGATTTCACCAGTAAAGAGAGCTGCGGTAAATGTGTTCCTTGCAGAATCGGTACTACAAGAATGCTCGAAATATTAAAAGCGATTTGCGACGGCAACGGCTCTCCCGACGATATAGATACACTTGTTGAATTGGGTGAGAGCATTAAGGTTGGTGCATTATGCGGGCTCGGCAATTCTGCGCCTAATCCCGTGCTTACTACAGTTAAGTATTTCAGAGACGAGTATGAAGCACATATTAATGAAAAAAGATGTCCTGCAAAGAAATGTACGTCTCTTATCAGCTTTGTTATTGACGAAAACAAGTGCGTAGGTTGTTCCTTGTGCAGTAAGAAATGTCCTGTAGAGGCTATAAGCGGCAAGGTTAAGTCACCATTTGTAATAGATGGTGATAAGTGTATCCGTTGCTCTCAGTGTATGGATAATTGTCGCTTCGGGGCAATATATAAAATCAGCGGAGGAGAGGTAAGATGAGTGAGATAAAAATCTTCATAAACGGTAGCGAATATACTGCCGACACAACAAAAACTCTCCTTGACAATATTCTCGATAACGGAATATATCTCCCTCACCTTTGTCATAACAAGGAGTTGGAAAGCTACGGCGGATGCGGTCTTTGTCTCGTAGAGGTAGAGGGTATCAGAAAACCCTTGAGAGCTTGCTCTACTACAGTAACTGAGGGTATGAGGGTTACTACATCCACTCCTGAACTGGAGAAAAGCAGAAAGGTATCTCTTTCTCTCATAATGTCCGACCATAGCGGTGACTGTAAGGCACCTTGCTTTATGGCTTGTCCTACTCATCAGGATATCCAGGGCTACGTGGGTCTCATTGCAAACGGCAGAGAAAAGGAAGCTCTCGAGCTTATTAAGGAGGATAACCCGCTTCCGGCGTCTATAGGAAGAGTATGTCCTCATCCTTGTGAAGAGAAGTGCAGAAGAAAATTCCTGGAGGGTGCAGTATCGATATGTGCTCTTAAGCGTTTCGCGGCAGAGGATAATATGGATTATTTCCCCGAGTGTGAAGAGCTTAACGGTAAGACGGTAGCCGTAGTAGGTGCAGGACCTGCAGGTCTTTCATGTGCGTATTTTCTTGCACAGAAGGGCTATAAGGTAACTGTTTTTGATGCGCAGACCCACGGTGGCGGTATGCTCAGATACGGCATACCTCAATATAGACTCCCCAAGGATATTCTCGACAGAGAGATAAAGTGCATCGAGAATATGGGAGTAGAGTTTAAGTATTCTCACAAGCTCGGCAGAGATATAACTGTCGAATCACTTAAGAGTCAGTATGATGCGGTTTTCCTTGCTATAGGCGCATGGAAGGCTATGGGTCTCGGTTGTCCCGGTGACAACTCCGTCGGCGTATGGGGCGGTATAGATATGCTTTACCGCGTAGCTAACGGTGAAAAAGTAGATTTAGGTAAGAGCGTATGTGTAGTAGGTGGCGGTAACACCGCTATTGATGCTGTGCGTACGGCGGTAAGATTAGGCGCAGAGAAAGTAACGCTCATTTACCGCAGAACAGAAAAAGAAATGCCCGCAGAGCCTGACGAAATCAGAGATTCAAAGGCAGAGGGCGTTGAGTTCAGATTCCTTGCCGCTCCCGTAGAGGTTGTGTCTGAAGGTGGCAGAGTAGTAGGAATCAAGGTGCAGAATATGGCTCTCGGAGAGCCTGACGCATCGGGCAGAAGAAGTCCCGTTGCAATAGAGGGCAGTACAGATATCATTCCTTGCGACAGCGTAATATCCGCCATCGGTCAGAGAGTTGTTGCTGAGGATATTGATAGTGTGGAATTGACTAAGAAATCTACAATAGCAGCTGACGAGACTACTTATATGACTTCTCTCGATGGAGTGTTTGCTGCAGGTGACGTAATAAACAAAGGCCCCGATATAGCTATAAGGGCTATTGCGGGCGGTAAATATGCCGCAAGAGCTATAGATTGCTGGTTTAAGGGTGTCAAAGTGCCTGCAGAGCTTCCCGCGTATTCAGTTAACAAAAATTTTGATCCAACTGTTCTTAATGGTATGCCCGAAATAAGCAGATGCGAGATCACTCTTGAAGATGCCGATACAAGAAGAAACGATTTCTCCGAGGTTGCGGCTACCTTTACAAGGGAAGAGGCAATGAAGGAAGCGTCACGTTGTCTCGAATGCGGTTGTATGAGCGTATATTCGTGTGAATTGCTTCCTCTTATGAGAGATTATGATGCCCTCGCTATGAAATTAAGCGGTAAGACAAGACAGTATCCTAAGGATAAGAGCCATCCCTTTATCGTAAGAGATAACAATAAGTGTATTCTTTGCGGTCAATGTGTGCGCGCTTGCCGTGAAATATCAGGCACAGAGAATCTTGGTCTCTTCGGCAGGGGCTTTGGTACACTTCCCGTAAGTGCATTTGATCTACCCCTCAACGAAAGCAAGTGCGTATCTTGCGGTGCTTGCGTTAATGTATGCCCTACGGGTGCATTGGTATCCAAACTCCCCGCTGTGAAAAATCCGCCCTTACCCTTTGTGGAAGAACGTATGGTTTGCGGGATTTGTCCGAGAAAATGCGTTTTCAAGGCTCGCAAGATAAACGGCAGGGTAGTAAAGATGATTCCCATTGAAATTTCCGAGTGTTGCTCTCTCGGTCTTTTCGGGTATCCGTTAAGGGACAACTTCTCGGAGATAATGGAAGAACAAGCAGAGGATATTAAGCGATGCTTAACTTCTTCTTTGGAAAAATTCCAGGGTAAAATTGACGGAAATGCCTCTCTTTGGGAACTTATTACCAAAATAGATTGATATATTTTGGTGATTTTTAAAAAATTGTGAACAAACAACGATGTCAATGTCTGTAAACCGAGTAAAATCAAGGGTTTTGGCGCTTTTTAGGACACCGAAAAACCTTTGGAAAATATAAAATAAAAAACAAATTATATGTTGACATTCGCTGTGGTTTGTAATATAATCTTATCAGGCTATAAGTGTCGGTATATCTATGCCCACTCGTTTAGCACGGGTTTTTCCCAAATTCAATTTAAAGGAAGATATTATGAAGAAAGCACTTGCGATTTTTCTTTCCGCGCTTCTCATCTGCATTATGGCAGCTCCCATGGGTTACGCGGTAGCAGGTCCCGAGCTCACAGCAAGAGTGACTGAGGGCGAATATTCAAGTACTAACAGCGAAGTTGCTTCAGTAACAACTACTACATTTACAGTTGTTGTTAAGGCACCCGCAGTTAAGAACTTTGTAGGTTTCAATATGTACTTCGAGTATGACCCCGCAATCCTCAGAGTTAAGAGTGCAGGTCTTGCAACAGATGCTGAAGGAAACGTTAACTTCTCCGGTCTCGATGTTCAGGGTCCCAGGGCTCATACTGATAACCAGTATGCGGTTGCATGGATTCCCTCCACTCAGACAGGTGTTACAAAGACAGCTGAAAGAGATCTTGTATATATCACATTTAACGTAATAGATACAACAAAGGACGAGACTCCTCTTTACATCTACATCGATGAGTTCCGTACAGACGACGGTGTTACAGCAAACGATATCACATCAACAGTTCTTTACGAGAGCGCAGTAATCGATTTTAATTATCCCGAGAATACTCCTCCGGCAGTTGATCTTCCCGAGGATGAGGGTACAGACGAAGAGCTTTCTCAGACAGAAAAGATTAACCAGCTTCTCCAGGTTATCAGAGATCTCCTTAACGGTAACGGTGTAACATTCGGCGATTTCGCAGATGCTATTGCAAACGTTCTCGGTAATGCAGAGATTACAGATATCATTGAGCAGCTCGTTGATGGCGACGTTAATGTTGCAGGTTCATTTATGGATTTCCTTAAGTCTCTCGGCTTTGACTTCGATATGTTTGAGGATATCCTCAATGCAATCATTGACTTCATCATGGGTCTTCTTAATCCCGGTGGTGGAGGAGAAGAGAATCCCGAAAACACCACAGCAGCCGGTTCAGGTTCTGAATCTGAGAAGACAGGCGATGCAGGTATAGCTCTTGCTGCTACTGTATGCGTACTCTCAACAGCAGGTTTTGTTCTCACAAGAAAGAGAAAAGAAATCATCTAATTGAATCGCAAGTTCATATTTAAAAATAAACCGTCCGATGTTAATCGGGCGGTTGCTTTTATGCTTTATCATATACCATATAATAAAGACCGTTACACTCGTTGAGTGTAACGGTCTTTTGATTTAGTGATTTATACTTATCTATTCTGAGGGGGCTGTTGCATACCCATACCCATCATAGAAGAGAGCATACCCTTCTTTTCCTTCTTAGGCTTGTATGCAGGGGGATTTTCAAGTCTCATTCTTGCAGACTTACTCTTGGAAAGATACTTGATGATCTCTGTAACGGGCTCTCTCATTGTGTCACTAAAGTGCTCCGTTGCGGTAGCAACCAAGTCGGGATTTTCTGCGAGAGAAACACCGAGAATAGTAACACCAACGAGGCTCTGTGTATCATTTGTGCCGTCCTCGTATATATCGTTAAGGAGGTTAAAGAGCTTGCGCATTTTAACCCTGTCGTTCTGACGTATTGTCTCGATAACTTTTTTGTTACCGTGATTTACGAAGAAATCCTCTGCAAGGAATTCACCGTATGTGTCTAAATTAAGCTTGTACTCTTCACGAAGCTCGGGATAGATAGTTGTAAATCTACTACCGAGAGTATTTGCATCGTAAGCAAGAGCACCGCTCTTTGCCTGAGTTCTTGAAACGGGAGTAGGCATCTTTTTGCCTGCCATAGGAGACTTGTTGATAAAGTACTTTTCAAGTGTCTCGATATATTCCTCAAAGATGTATTTAAGGTCTCTCTCATCAAATGTTTCTAAATCGAGAAGCGAAAGAGATACTCGTGGCATATCATCGTCGGGAGCGGCACTTTCTTCTGCCTTAGCAACGAAGAGAGCGAGCTTACTGTTTTCGTATTCTATTCTTACTCTTCCCTTTTCGCCGCGATACATAATAATGGCTTTCTTGCCATCCCAGTTAATAGGGAGATCGGACTTCCGTACACCCTCGGGATATTCTACTGCTAATCCTGCGCTATTCATGGTACCCTCGATACCCTTTATAACGAGATTAAGAGCATAATTAAGTTCAAGCACTATGAACTACCTCACATTCTTATAAAATCTTATAAATTATATCATATAGTAATATATTTGTCACTATATATTTTCTTTTTTAATTAACACCCTTCATAGTAAGAGATATTCTCTTCTTCTGAGGCTCTACTGAAAGCACCTTAACTTTTACGATTTCGCCTACCTTGAGAACCTCGGAGGGATGTTTGATAAACTTGTCGCATATCTGAGATATGTGCACGAGACCATCCTGATGTACACCAATATCAACGAATACACCGAAGTCGATTACGTTGCGGACTGTGCCCGTAAGCTCCATACCTTCTCTAAGGTCGTTCATATCCATAATATCTGAGCGAAGCATGGGCTTAGGAAGATCGTCACGGATATCTCTGCCGGGTTTCTCGAGCTCACCGATAATATCGGTAAGAGTGGGTACACCTACACCACATTCTGAGGCGGCTTTAGATAGACCGTATTCCTGAACCTTACCACCAATGCCACAAGCACCCTGAGAGGCAACGTCCTTCTGAGAGTAGCCGAATATTTCCAAGAGCTTCTTCGCGGCGTCATAGCTTTCGGGGTGAACACCGGTATTATCAAGAGCTGTCTTTCCGCCGGGCACACGAAGGAAGCCTGCGCACTGCTGGAATGCCTTGGGTCCGAGACCCTTAACCTTCTTAAGGTCTGTTCTCGAATTAAAACCGCCGTTTTCGTTACGGAAGTTTACTATGTTTTTGGCAATAGTTGAGTTTACACCCGCAATATATTTGAGAAGTGAAACTGAAGCAGTATTAAGGTCAACACCTACAGCGTTAACGCAATCTTCAACAACGCCTGTAAGGGATTCGTCGAGCTGTGCAGGTGGAACGTCGTGCTGATACTGACCTACACCGATACTGCGGGGCTCAATCTTAACAAGCTCTGAAAGAGGGTCTTGAAGACGACGGGCGATAGAAACCGCAGAACGTACGGAAACGTCGAAGTCGGGAAATTCCTCAGCGCCTAACTTTGATGCAGAGTAAACGGATGCACCTGCCTCGTTTACCACCATATATGATACAGGGCGATCGGCTTTCTTTATGGTATCGGCGATGAATATCTCGCTTTCCTTACTTGCGGTACCGTTACCGATAGAAATGCAATCAATGTTATATTTCTTAATAAGCTCGAGCACTCTCTTTTCAGATTCCTCTATCTTTGACTGAGGGGGAGTAGGATAAATAACACCTGTAAAGAGCACTCTGCTGTTGCCGTCAACTACAGCCAATTTACAACCGGTTCTGTAAGCGGGGTCAACTGCAAGAACTGTTTTGTTCTTAATGGGCGGTTGCATAAGGAGAGGCTTAAGGTTACTGCCGAACATCTTGATAGCCTGCTCGTTTGCCTTTTCTGTAAGATTATTTCTGATTTCATTCTCGAGAGAGGGGAATATAAGTCTTGAGTAACTGTCTGCCGCCGCTGCCTTACAAAAGTCTGTTGATGAGCTACCGCTCTTTATAAACAACTGTTCTAAAAGAGAGAGGGCAACGTCTGTATCAACCTCAATACTTACCTTAAGGACGTTTTCCTTTTCACCGCGGTTTATAGCGAGTATTCTGTGAGAAGGAATCTTTGCAACGGGCTCTTGATACTCGTAGTACATAGAGTAAACGCTGTCTTCCTCGGTCTTGGCAACGGAGCGTACAACACCGCGCTTGTTAATAAGGTCCTTAAGAACCTTTCTTCCTTCGGGAGAGTCGGAAATTGCTTCCGCAATGATATCGGATGCGCCCTGCAAAGCCTCTTCGGGAGAATTTACGCCCTTTTCCTCGTTAACGTATTCTGCGGCGATTTCATTAAGATCAACACCCTTAAGCTCGAAGGAGAATAATATATCTGCAAGGGGTTGAAGACCCTTTTCTTTTGCGACAGATGCGCGGGTCTTTCTCTTCTGCTTATAGGGTCTGTATATGTCCTCTACCTCTGCGAGGGTAACGGCTTCATTGACCGCTGCAATGATTTCATCGGTCAACTTGCCCTGCTCCTCGATAGAAGAGATAACCTCTTCCTTACGCTTCTTAAGATTGCGAAGATATGTGAGGCGGTCGTTTATCTCACGGAGCTTCTGGTCGTCGCAGGATCCTGTCATTTCCTTACGGTAACGGGCAATAAAGGGGATGGTATTGCCGTCGTCAATAAGAGAAACGATATTTGTAATATGAGCTTCACTCATATTAAATTCATTTTGTAAAAGCTTTAAGATTTCCATGGTATCGTCCTTTATATTATAATAGTATATATAATATCATAAAAAAGAGTAAAAGTCATCAGATAGTTGATTATTATTTTTCTTTTTGCTACAATAATTGTGAGAGATGCGTTTAAGCGAGGTGTGATGATGTGAAGGTGTTGGCAGAGCGTTCAAATACAATATTCTTTTTGGGACCTCCGATAATTGCAATGTGCTTTTTTTATATGTATATGTATTGGTTCATTTGGGGTGGGACAATACGTTTTTATAGACGGTACTCACTCCTCGGTTTTGTTGTAGTGTTGTTTTTTTCTACGCTATATAATTTTATACACAGATTATTTATACCAAAGATTATTATTGAGTACGATAAGGCCGGAATATACGTGTACAATAAGCGTAGGGGTGACCCTATAATAATTCGGTTTGAACATTTATGGAGTTCTATGTCATTTGGTGGCGAGGACGCTTTTGATGAGCTTGATAAACCGGAATACGTGGAGAAATATTATTTAAATAAACCACCGCCACTATATACGGGATGTTGTAGCTGTAATATGACAACGGGTACGCTTCGTATTGAATTACCTAACCAATTTATAACCTTGCACGGTATAAAAGAGGTGGGTGTTGTGAGGCTTAAGCTTGATAGCCTCGTAAGAAAACATTATGAAGAAAAAATGGCATTTTATGAAGAACAGATGATGAAGCGTCAACGAGAAACTGAGCTCGAAGAATTAAGAAAACACGACCCCAATACATAAAATTTTATAAAAATGGCAGAAAATGGTGATTTGTTCACAATTTGTTTACAAAGTTATGACATTGTTGCAACATTGATATGTTATATAATAGATAGACAATTTGATTGCTAATCATTTCATTTTCTCTTTCCAAAGAAAAACCCCTCGTCTGGTTGGTAGGACGAGGGCTTTTTCTTTTTTCTTTTTGTGATATTTGGCGTCTGACTTGTTTTATTTTGCTCGGCGTACCTTTGTACGCTGTCGCTCGATAAAATTACGTCATACATCCAAATCTCGCAAAAAAAGTTAGGTTGGTGATGTTTGGCGTCTGAATTATTTTACCTCGCTTGACGTACCTTTGTACGCTGTCGCTCGATAAAATTGCGTCATACATTCAAATCTCGCAAAAAAGTTAGGTTGGTGATATTTGACGTCTGACTTGTTTTATCTCGCTCGACGTACCTTTGTACGCTGTCACTCAATAAAACTGCGTCATACATCCAAATCTCGCAAAAAGATAAGGTTGGTGATATTTGGCGTCTGACTTGTTTTATTTTGCTCGACGTACTGCTTAAAATTAGGAATGAGTAATTAAGGGCAAGCGGTAAAAGATTTTATTATACGCGTCAAATGGCGCTATAACTCTCCACCAACGCTCCGTTACACTTCGCGTCGGTCCCCCTCTCTACACTAGAGAGGTCAGGAGCAAGGCATCTTTTTTGTTCTCGGAGAGTTAATCATATGAATGAATAACAGAAAATTCTTTTTTGATGATTATTGAATATATCAAGCGGTTCAGAAGAGAGTTGTAGCGGTATGTTGACCTCTCTAGTGTAGAGAGGGGGACCGTCTTGATATAAAATCGTTGTATTAATAGAGCTTCAAGCGTGTTAACAAACTTTCTGTCTCGAGGCTGTTAGGTGGAACGGTGGAGAGTTATAGTGCCGTAAGGCACGTATTATTGCAATGCCGTTCCTATCGTACGTTATCGTTTTGATTAGTTTATCGTTGTTGAACGCATGAATGCGTTCACTACTGCTTTTCTAACATATAATAAAAAGCTTCGCAATACGTTACTGTATCGCGAAGCTTTTATTATTGTTCGGAAGCGAAGCTTCCCCTTAATTCCTAATTCCTCATTCCTAATTCCCAATTAAAGTTCATTTATGAACTTGATTACCTTCTTCGGTACTTTGAGAGAATCCGGAATGGTATCCTTTCTGAATACAAGGTCAAGAATAAGCCACTCGTCGGATTTCACGATATTCTTAAGTCGCTTTGTGTACATAGCAACCTTTTCTTCGTCGCCATTGTGCTTTGATACAATAAGGCAACCTAAGTTTTCGTAAAGACGGTCATTTCGTAAACCTAAATCCACCTCGCCCATACTGTTGTTAAGGTGCTTTTCCAATTCCTCGGAATAAGTGAAATCATCACGATGGATTATTGCTCTGAGCATAAGGGCGTGAGTGCCGTCGAATTTTGTGTTATTGAGAACGTATTTATCGTATGCGGTATATGCTTTTACGAAGTCATCCATATAGAACTCGTACAACTGACCGAGACAATAATATACGAGAGCCTTATAGTTAGAATCCTTTACGTCGAAGTAGTGCTGTGTAGCATAAACGAGAATGGTCTCTGCGCTGACGAGATTTCTATGGTCTCCGCGTTTCATAAGCTCGGTAGCTGCCTCTACGACCATTTCGCATTTATCTTCGTTAAAGTAGTCATCGAGAGTACGGAAGAAATTGCCGTTTACGGCAGAATCCCAATATTGAATACCTAAGAGATGTTCTATCATATTATACCTCCGGTGGCAGACAAGCCGCTAAGGTAAGGCTTTTATCTGACTTTACTGTGAGTTTGTCATTGCAGGAATAGGGCATAAAGAAGTAGTCGCCCTTCTTGATTTCTTTCTCGTATCCATCGCCTACGAGAATACCGCATCCATCGGTTACTACGTAAACGCATGGGCCGAGAAGCTTTTCGGTTTCGCCTCCGTTTATTACGTATCTTTCAACACCGAAGCAGGGCGTATCATTTTTGCCGATGAGACACTCTTTCTTGCAAGCGTCGTTTTCGTAAACGATTGTATGGGTCTTCTTACATTCATTCATAACTCTGTCCAGATTATATGAGTAATCGAATACGGAAAGAGCAGTTTCCTTATTAAGTCCGAGATACATTTCGTTATCGGAAAGCTTATAATCACCGCACCATCTTTCGGGCTGGATAGTGAAGTCTGTGGGCTCCTGCACCTCTAAAATAAGACATCCGCAGCCGATAGCGTGTACAGCCTTTGCGGGGATGAAATATACGTCGCCGGGCTTAACGGGGATACGGTTAAGAAGTCTTTCCATAGTGGATTTATCATTTTCACTGTCTGCTACCGCTTTTTCAAAATCATCAGCGGTAACGCCATCCTTGAAGCCGAAATAGATACAAGCGTCTTCTCTTGCCCCCAAAACGAGCCAAGACTCTGCTTTACCGAATTCTGAGTTGAAATTCACCCTTGAAAATGCCTTGTCGGGGTGAGCCTGCACGGGTAAGCGGATAGCAGAATCAAGAGCTTTTACGAGTACGTCGAGCCCATTTCTGTTGCCGAGCATAAGCTCCTTTTCTTTCTCTAAAAGCTCGTCAAAATGGATATCTGTACCGAGTACTGTTGACAAGCCCTCGTATGGGTCTGTGCTACCCTCGTTGAGAGCCTTTGTAGATGAGCATATCCATTCCTCGGGATAAAAACCGTCTTCGCTGTTATCTCCGAAAAATTCGGAGAAAAGCTTACCGCCAAGATATACTCTGAAAACCCTGTTTTTCTCAAAGAAAACGGGGTTGCTTGCTAATTTTACAGTATCCATAATTCACCTCAAAAGTGCATCTTGCGATGCTTTGATATCTTTAAAAATTCCGCTTGCGGCACAAGAGAATACACAAGCACCTACCGCCGCTTCTTCGGAATGGAGAGGGAGCTCTGCGCTCATAGAGAAATGGTCCTCAAAAATCTTACGCCATAAATCGCTCTTTCTAAGACCGTTACCCGAGCAAATGAGATTCTCGTGGGAAAATACTAAGCTGAACATAGCTTGCTCATACATATCATGGAGCTCATTTGCCACACCGTCTAAAACTCCGTAAATGAGGTTTGCGGGGGTGAAATTGTCTGCACTGATATCTTCAACGCTACCGCGGGAATCGGGGTCTTCACGTGTGCCGCAGAATTCACAATTCACAAAAAGCGGATTGTCTGCGTTTCTTGCCGTCTGGGCGAGAGCATCCATTTTAGTGTATAAATCATCGTCTGAACCGCCGAGGAAATCGGCGCACATAGAAAAGAAGCGCTTAAGTATGGCATAAGCTCTGCCACCACAGAGAGATGCACCGACAAATATATATTTATCCTCCGTAAGTGGGCGGATTTCGCCGAGTCTCGGTGTAACTACTTCATTAGTCATAAAGGAAACTTGACTGCCCGTACCCACGTTTACAAGTACGGAGTTTTCGGGATCTGCAACGGAGCCGAGGAAGCTTGCCTGATTGTCGCCGATAGCAACCGCTACGGGTATTCCCTCAGGGAGAAAATCGCACTTAGTAGTGCCGATACATTCTGTACCGCTGATTACGCGGGGAAGGAAATCTTCATTTATCCCCGCAATCTCAAGTGCTTTTCTGTCAAAGCAAAGCTCCTCTAAATCAAAGAAGCCGAGACTTGCACCGTCGGATGAATGGGTGACGGGCTTTGTGTCTGTGAGAAGTGCTCCGAGATAATCGTGGATAGTAGATAGCAGAACCGCATCTTCGGGTACAAGGCTATTTTTAAGGTTGTAAAAATGAGTTGTAAGACCAAAGCCGCTTGCTGCCTTTATTCCTGTTGTGCGGGTGAGATATTCGGCGTAGGTTTCGCTGTCGGAATAGTTCTTGTTACCTCTCTCATCCTGCCATATCATAAGGGGAGAGCAGGGCTTGTTATCCTTATCGAGATAAAGAATACCATGCATCTGTCCTGTAATACCGATAGCATCGGGATAGGCGTCGAAGATAACTTCTTTTACGGCGGATTTAACCGTTTCTACTATCTTTTGAGGGTTTTGGAGCTTTTCAAAGCTCTTGCCCTCTATAAAACTGTCGTTCTTAAGAGTACAACTTTTTACAACTGATTTAGTATCTGTGTCAAGAAGTAAAGCAGTTACTGTTGTCGTACCAATATCAATACCTAATATCTTCATAGCTTAGCACATTACCGTAGTTGATGCGGGGTCAAGACGGCGGATAATATCCTCTTGAATAGCGGGGGAAAGATCGAGGAAGTTTACGAAAGTACCGTGAATTCTCATAATATATACACCGCTGGGCGCATATTTTTTGGGCTCTGCAAGTACTTTTTTAAGAATCTCTGCAGTAGTAACGTTTACGTAGAGATAGAAGGGTGCAACGTTTTCATTGAGCTCGTTGAAGAAAAGAGGCTTCATAACCTTGTCGCGGAATTCAACGCCCTTACCCTCGTAATCCTTGCTCATAAAGTATTTGGGGTCAATACCGAAGTGAGAAGCGTAACCTCCGCACATTTTGTTAAAGGGAAGCTTCATAAGGCTGAGTGTGCGGAAGCCGAGACCATTCTGTGCCTCGCCGTAGAGGGGGTCAACGCCGTAGTTGAGCATATCTCTTGACTTTCTGCCGCAGGGAAGAGCGCCTACCCAATAGCCGTAAAGAAGATGGGTTGAGGGAGTGGAGAAGTCGGGACGGAAGTTGTTGCCAAGATAGTTTTTCTCTGCTCTTACAATGTCTGCAATCTTATTTGTAACCTCTGCGGTTTCATCATCTACGAGAGTATTGTTGTTACCGAATTTGGGTGCGGAGAGAAGGTACTCTCTTAATTCTTCGTAGCCCTCAAAATTACATCTGAGAGCATCCAAGAGTTTCTCTGCATCTTCGGGTCTTTCCTCTACTAATTTATCAATAGCAATAAAGGAATCTGCTACCACGCTTGAGCCGTGGATGAGGCAACCGCTACCGTTGTACTTCGTGCCTTGGTGGGTGATGTCACGTGTATCATAGCCTGATTCAATACCGCCCATAACTGTGCTGAGGAAGGGCACGGGAAGGTGAGAAATAGCACGTGATGCACCGTTTGCCGCCTTTACCATTTCGTCGCAATAGTACTGAGCATTCTTGTAGAAACGCTCTCTGATATTCTTGAGAGCTGTAAGGGCATCGGTAGGCTCACACTGAGTACCGATTTCCTCGCCCGTAATAAGAGACTTACCGTCGTTGAGAGTAAGCTCGAGAATTTTTGCAAGGTTAAACCAGCTGTTTGTGGTGTTTGCGTTATCCTTACCCATAATAAGGGGCTCCTGACAACCTGCAATAGAGGTGTCCTCTACGTCGTCAATATCAACGCCTGCTTCGGGAAGCACCTTGAAAAGAGAGTCGTCATTGAAGAATGAGGGGGTAAGACAACCGGGAGTGAAAAGGAATCTGCCCAGCTCCTCGTAAAGCTTCTCGGGTGTGTTCTTGTGAAGCTTAACCGAGAGAATAGGCTGAGGAAGATTCATGTCGTAGTATGCGTCGAGAAGAGCGTAGGTAGAGTCGTTTGTAAGGTCGTTTCCGTCCTTGTCACGACCGCTTACAATAAGATTTTGTGAGATTGCCCAGCTTCTGTCTGCTACATTGAAAAATACGAGGAAATGCTTGAAGAGAGCGGCGGTCTCGTCTCTTGAAAGACCGTCTGCGGCTCTGTAAGGTTCAAAGATTCTGTCTGCATTACCTACTGAAAAGGCGAAGGGGTTGGGAGCCTGCTCGAGACACATAGTTTCCCAAAGAAGGATGAAACTCTGAATTGCTTCGTAGAATGATTCTGCGCCCTTTTCGGGTACCTTTGCAAGAGTGTCGGAAAGGAGCTTTAGCTGTTCCTTTCTTTCGCCCTCCGCAACGGCCAATTTCTCGTCGGCAATAGCCTTATAACGCTTTGCGAGAATGAGTGCGCAGTCGAGAGCTATCTTCATTGCCTCATAGTTGTCGTATTGCTCGGGAGATGCGGTCTTCTGCTTCTCTTCGATATCAGCAATCATCTGTGCGATGCCGTTTTTAAGAGCATAGCGCATATCGGGGATAAGGTGACCCGTAACCTGCTCGATGAAGTAAGCAACCTCGCCGGTGTGTTTTTCACATGCCTTATAAACCTCGGAAAGTGATTTTACGTAATCCGTCTGCTTGTCGAGATTTCTGAGGGCATCAATACGCTCCTGAGGAAATTCCTCGGTAGCGTCGATATCATTATAAACTGCTGTAGGGTCACAATATCCTGCGAATGTTTCAACGCGGAATGAGGGGTTGATAAGAGCGTAGCTTCTTGCGAAGGCATCTCTCTGAGTGCCTGCAAATACAGCGTTATCGCTTATAGAAAGAGGGAGCACTTTAACCGCTTCGCGGAACTTTTCTGCTGCACGGAGCATAGGGGGGAGAGACTTATATTTAGCGTCTGCCTTCTGTTCCTCTTCCTTAATAATAAACCAACCTTCAAGGTGGTTGATAGCACGCTCTTCTTTGAAGAGCGCGTTTGCCATTTCTGTAGTTTTTTGTGGATCAAATTTATACATAAAATCACCTCAGGTGTTAATGAGTTTCAAATTTCTTTTTCTTATTTCATCGGCTAAAATACGCACGTCATCTTGGGTGGTGAAGCCGTCTGTAACGGTGTAGTCCATACCCAGTTTGTCATACTTTTCTTTGCCGAATTCGTGATAGGTAAGTATCTCAAACGAGACGTTTTCGCCGTTGCCTTCTTCTTGCAATTGAGAGAAAAACTCACCGAATCCAAGAGCGTTTTCTTCATCGCAATTAAAGTAGTGAATCAAAGGTATTCTTACTAATAAGGGTTTTCCCGTCCTTGCGCGTAAAAGAAGATTTTTCTTGATAACTTCAATATCTGCACCGAGAAATTCAACTGCTTTTTCGGGGAATGGTGTTTTAAAATCGGCTATCATATAATCTACGCTTTCAAAGATTTCCTCGCACCCTGGAAGAGATGCATTGGTCTCTATACAGGTGTTGATGCCATTGCTTTTAAACTCGTTTATAAGCTTCAAAACAGCATCCTTCTGACAAGTAACCTCGCCGCCGGTAAAGGTGACACCGCCGCCGTCGATAAATATCATACGGGCAGAAAGAACTTCTTTGATTATATCGTCAAGAAATATTTTCTGCGTATCATCAGTAACGGCAAGACCTTCGGGATTGGAGCACCAGGGACACTTAAGATTGCAACCTGCAAGGTGGTATACAAGACGGTTACCGGGCCCGTCCTGAGAGTAATTAAAACCCTTCTGGAATATGTAAATACTATCCGCCACCTTTGTGCTCACCACCCTTAATTATAATTAATTACATAATTATACCACTATACATTTTATTTTTCAATCAAGAATGAGGAATTCCTGACTCCTAATTGTTTTTCTAAGAATCTGTGATATAATTGTTGTAGCAAATTGGTTCGGAGTGATGATATGTCATTTAATTTATTTGAAAAAGCGAAGGAAAATATAATCGTTGTGGCGCACAGAGGTGCGTGCGGCGGTAATATTCCTTGCAATACGCTTACTGCTTATGAGATTGCTCTTAAGCAGGGGGCAGATATGATAGAGGTGGACGTAAGCAAGAGTAAGGATGATAAGCTCTTTATTTTTCATCCCGGTATGGAGGAAGATCACTTCAATAAGAAAATGAACTTCAAGAAGATGAAGTTTGAGAATATTGCCAAAAAGCGATACGTCAATTTTGATAATTCCGTTACTCAGTTCGGTGTGCCGACTTTTGACGATTTTCTTGAGCAGTTCAAGGATAGATGCTTTATAAATATTGACAAATTCTGGGATAACCCGAAGATGATTTATGAGGCTATAAAGAAGCATAATATGATGGATCAGGTTCTTGTTAAGAGTAAGCTTTCTCCCAAGATAATTGAGACAGTTGAAGATTTCTGTCCCGACGTTGCATTTATGCCTATTGTAAGAGATGCTCATCCTTACCACGGGGAGCTTATGCGCCGTAATATAAACTATATCGGTGCGGAGGTGCTTTTTGAAAAGGACGATTCATATATGGCATCGCCCGAATTTATAGATATGATGCACCGTGACGGTAAGCTGGTATGGGTAAATTCCATTATCTATGATTACAAGGAACAGTTGTCGGGAGGACACAGCGACGATACCGCATTTACCGTATCGGAGGATTACGGATGGGGCTGGCTCGCCGATAAAGGGTACGATATGATACAAACCGACTGGGCTTTGATGCTTATAAATTATCTTAAAGAAAGCGGCAAGTATTATAAATAATCAGATTCGTTAAAATTCACTAAAATTCCACGGAATTTTCTCTCTAAAAATTACGCTTTTTAAGTGACAAAAACCGCCTCGTTCTATTGACAGTAACGGGGCGGTTATGATATTATTATTAAGGTCTTTAAGTCGGTACAGAGAGATCGGCAAGATTGAATGTTAAATATGTTAGGTGCGTTTTGTCGCGCCGATGTTTTTGTGTATTCAGCCTTGCCACGTGCAGGGCTTATTTTTTTGTGAATTTGTTAGGACGGTATCATTTATGTTTAATCAACTCAAAGCAAAAATTACAGACGTTACTGTAAGCGCCGTGGGTCAGAAAACCTTTTATGACGGCGTTGCAGCCCATTTATCCTCTGATGATACTATTTCTGTTTTCAATTCTGATAAATATATTGTTTTTCCCGGTTTTTGCGATGTGCATGTGCATTTTCGTGAGCCGGGTTTTTCTTATAAAGAGACTATTGAATCGGGATGTAAGGCATCCGCAAGAGGTGGCTATACCGCCGTATGCACGATGCCTAATCTTAACCCCGTGCCCGACTGTGCGGAGCATCTTAAGATGCAGACAGATTTAATCAAGTGCGATGCTTCCATTAACGTTTATCCTTACGCATCTATTACGGTAGGGCAGAAGGGCGAGGAGCTGTCTGATATGGAAGCTATGGCAAAGGATGCTTTCGCTTTCTCTGATGACGGCAAGGGTGTGCAGGACGACAATATGATGAGAGAAGCGATGCTTAAAGCAAAGTCTCTCGGTAAGATGATAGTAGCCCATTGCGAAGACAACTCGCTCCTCTTCGGCGGATATATCCACGACGGTAAGTACGCAAAGGAGCACGGTCATAAGGGTATATGCAGCGAAAGCGAATGGAAGCCCATCGCGAGAGATATTGAGCTTGTGAAGGAAACGGGCTGCAGCTATCACGTTTGTCACATCTCCACAAAGGAGAGCGTGGATATCATAAGAAAAGCAAAGGCAGAGGGTGTGGACATCACCTGCGAGACCGGTCCCCACTATCTGGTGCTTGACGAAAACGATCTCGAGGAAAGCGGTTCGTTCAAGATGAATCCGCCCCTTCGCTCCGAGGAAGACAGACTTGCTCTCATAGAGGGCATCAAGGACGGCACAATCGATATGATTGCTACCGACCACGCGCCTCATTCAAAGGAGGAGAAGAGCAAGGGTCTTGCAGGTAGTGCATTCGGCATAGTAGGTATCGAAACCGCATTCCCAATAATGTACACTAATCTCGTTAAGACGGGTATAATCACTCTCGAAAAATTAATCGAGCTTATGGCTATAAATCCCCGTAAGAGATTTAATATCCCCCTTGGTACTGATTACACAGTATGGGATTTAGAAAAGAACTACACAGTAAACTCCGACGATTTCCTCTCTAAAGGAAAGGCAACGCCCTTTGAGGGTATGCCCGTGTCGGGTGAGTGTGTGCTCACGGTTTGCGACGGTAAGGTTGTTTACAGAAAATAAGTTTATAATTCACATTGACATAAATTCAGGAGGTTTCTCGTATGGCAAAGAGAACAGACATTAAGAAAGTTTTGATCATCGGTTCAGGTCCTATCGTTATCGGTCAGGCGGCTGAGTTCGACTACGCAGGCACTCAGGCTTGTCTTGCACTTAAGGAAGAGGGCTACGAGGTTATCCTCGCAAACTCCAATCCCGCTACAATTATGACAGATACATCTATTGCAGATAAGGTTTATATGGAGCCCCTTACCTTGGAATACGTAGCAAAGATTCTCAGATATGAGCGTCCCGACGCTATCGTTCCCGGTATCGGCGGACAGACAGGTCTTAATCTTGCTATGCAGCTTGAGAAGAAGGGTATTCTTAAGGAGTGTGGCGTAGAGCTTCTCGGTACAAGCAGTGAGAGTATTGAGCGCGCTGAGGACCGCGAGCTCTTCAAGGAGCTTTGCCAGTCTATCGGTGAGCCTACAATTCCTTCAGAAATCACATATAGCCTTGAGGAAGCTCTCGAGGCGGCTGAGCGCATCGGTTATCCCATCGTTGTACGTCCCGCATTTACTCTCGGCGGTACAGGCGGCGGCTTTGCGGCTAACAGAGAAGAGCTTATCGAAATCGGTACAAACGCTTTCAAGCTTTCTCCCGTTCATCAGGCTCTTATTGAAAAGAGCGTTAAGGGCTATAAGGAAATCGAGTTCGAGGTTATGCGCGACTCTAATGATCACGCTATCACAATCTGCGGTATGGAAAATATCGACCCCGTAGGTGTTCATACAGGTGACTCTCTTGTTGTGGCTCCTATTCTTACACTTAACGATCACGATCTCAAGATGCTCAATGATTCTGCTATCAAGATCATCCGTGAGCTTAAGATCGAAGGCGGTTGTAACGTTCAGTTTGCCCTTAATCCCGAGACAAGCGAGTATTTCCTTATCGAGGTTAATCCCCGTGTATCACGTTCATCTGCTCTCGCTTCTAAGGCAAGCGGCTATCCTATCGCAAGAGTAACAGCTAAGATTGCCGTAGGTATGGCTCTTGAGGACATTAGTATAGCAAACACAACAGCGGCTTTCGAGCCTCGTCTCGACTATATCGTTGCTAAGCTTCCTCGTTTCCCCTTCGATAAATTTGCATCTGCTGCAAATACTCTCGGCACTCAGATGAAAGCTACCGGTGAGGTTATGGGTATCGGTTCAAATCTCGAGGAATGTCTTCTTAAGTCAGTTCGTTCTCTTGAAACGGGCGCATATCACTTCTGGCTTCCAAAGTTTGACAATATGACAGAGGATGAGCTTGTTGCTTATCTCGACGAGTTTAAGGATGATACGGTTTTCTGTGTAACAGAGCTTATCCGTCGCGGTATGTCTCTTGACAAGCTTCACGATATTACTAAGATTACAACCTATTTCCTTGAAGCATTTAAGAGAATAGTTGATATGGAGAAGAAACTCGCATCCAATAAGGGCGATAAGGCGGTTCTTCTCGAGGCTAAGAAGATGGGCTTCGGTGATAAATTCATCGCTAAGCTCTGGTGTGTACAGGAAATCGAGATCTACAACACTCGTAAAGCGGAGAATATGTTCCCCGTATTCCGTATGGTGGATACTTGCCACACAAATGCATACATCCCTTACTTCTATTCATCATACACCGATAAGAACGATTCTATCCTTACGGATAAGAAGAAAATCGTAGTTATCGGTGCAGGTCCCATCCGTATCGGTCAGGGTGTTGAGTTCGACTATTCAACAGTTCATGCCGTTACTACAATTAAAAATTCCGGTTACGAGGCTATTATTATCAACAATAACCCCGAAACCGTTTCCACAGACTACACAACAGCAGATAAGCTTTACTTCGAGCCTCTTACTCCCGAAGATGTTATGAACATCATAGAGTTTGAAAAGCCTGATGGTGTTATCACTTCTCTCGGCGGTCAGACTGCTATTAACCTTGCAGAGCCTCTTATGCAGAGAGGTGTCAAGATTATCGGTACAGATTGCGATGCTATTGACCGCGCAGAGAACAGAGACCGCTTTGAGAAGATTCTCAGAAGCCTTGAGATTCCTCAGCCCAAGGGTAGAGCTGTTACAAAGATCGAGGACGGCATAAATGCCGCTGCTGAAATCGGCTATCCTGTTCTTGTTCGTCCCAGCTTCGTTCTCGGTGGCAGAGCAATGCAGATCGTTGCTAACGAGGAGCAGTTAAGACATTATCTTAAGACTGCTGTTGAAATCGACGAGGACAAGCCGGTTCTTGTTGACAAGTATATCCAGGGTAAAGAGGTTGAGGTTGACGCCATTTGCGACGGCAGAGACGTATTTATCCCCGGTATTATGGAGCTCGTTGAAAAGACAGGCGTTCACTCAGGTGACTCCATAAGCGTATACCCCTCATTCAGTATTTCTGACAAGGTTAAGGGAATTATCCTTCAGTATGCTAAGAAGTTAGGTCTCGGTATCGGTATTATCGGTCTTTACAATATTCAGTTTATTGTTGACGAGAAGGACGACGTATATATCATCGAGGTTAATCCCCGCTCATCAAGAACAGTTCCCTTCCTTTCAAAGGCTACCGGCTACTCTCTCGCAGATATTGCTACAGAGGTTATTATGGGTAAATCTCTCAAGGAGCAGGGTATATTTGATATCTATCCTCAGGAGAAGAATCGTTGGTACGTAAAGGTGCCCGTATTCTCATTCAATAAGATTCGCGGTCTTGACGCTTACCTTTCTCCCGAAATGAAGTCTACAGGTGAAGCAATCGGTTACGATAACAAGCTTAACCGTGCTCTCTACAAGGCGCTTCAGGCATCAGGCATGCACCTTCAGAATTATGGTACTGTATTAGCAACCATTGCCGATAAGGATAAGGAAGAAGCTCTTCCTCTTATCAGAAGATTCTATAACCTTGGCTTTAATATTCAGGCTACAGAGGGTACAGCAAAGTTCCTTAAGGAGAACGGCATCCGTACACACGCTCTCGGAAAGATCAGTGACGGTAGCGAGGAGATTCCCGAGGCACTCCGTCAGGGTCACATTGCTTACGTTATCAATACTAAGGATATCAGCTCTACGGGCTCCGCTAACGACGGTCTTGAAATCCGCAGATATGCTATCGAGAACAACGTAAATATTTTCACAGCTCTTGATACAGTTCGAGTTCTTCTCGATGCTCTCGAAGAGTCAACAATTACAATTTCAACAATAGATGCTTGAGGTTGATTTATGAAACAGTTAATTTTTAAAATCAAAGAAAACGTGCAGCTGACAGACACGGTTTACAAGATGCTTCTTGAGGGTGATACCTCGGACATCCGTTGCGGTCAGTTTGTGAATATTCAGTTAGATGGACTCTACCTTCGCAGACCTATTTCAGTCTGCGATTGTGAGGGTGACATCCTTACAATAATCTACAAGGTAGTAGGTAAGGGCACCGAGCAGATGGCACAGATGACGGCGGGAGAGGAGCTTGATGTCCTCACAGGTCTCGGCAACGGCTATGACCTTAGCCTTGCGGGAGATAAGCCCGTGCTTATCGGTGGCGGTGTAGGTGTACCTCCTATGTATATGCTCGCTAAGGAACTTGTGGCACAGGGTAAGGAAATAAAAGTTATATTAGGCTTTAATACTAAGTCCGAGATCTTCTGCGAAGAGGATTTTAAGGCTCTCGGTGCAGAGGTTACCGTTGCTACTGCCGACGGCTCTTACGGAGTTAAGGGCTTCGTTACAGATGCTCTCAAAGATATGGAGTATTCTTATTTCTATACTTGCGGTCCCGAGCCTATGCTTAAGGCTCTCTATAAGGCAACTGCCACAAGCGGACAGTTCAGCTTCGAGGAGAGAATGGGTTGCGGTTTCGGTGCATGTATGGGTTGCTCATGCAAGACTATTACGGGCTACAAGCGTATATGCAAGGAAGGGCCCGTGCTTAAGAAGGAGGAAATATTATGGGAAGATTAAGCGTTGACCTCTGCGGATTAACTCTTGATAATCCGATAATTCCCGCCAGCGGAACCTTCGGCTTTGGTTATGAATTTGCAGAGCTTTATGATATAAACGTACTTGGTACCTTCTCTTTCAAGGGTACTACTAAGGATCCTCGTTTCGGTAACCCCACACCCCGTATTGCCGAGTGTACTGCAGGTATGATAAATGCCGTAGGTCTCCAAAATCCCGGTGTTGAAAAGGTTATCTCCGAGGAGTTGCCTAAGCTTAAAAAATGCTTTAACAAAAAGGTTATGGCTAACGTAAGCGGCTTTGCCGTTGAGGATTATGCCTATACCTGCGAAAAGCTTGATAAGGAAGAGCAGGTAGGTTGGCTTGAAGTAAACGTAAGCTGTCCTAACGTGCACGGTGGCGGTATGAGCTTCGGTACAAATCCCGAGGCGGCGGCAGAGGTTACTGCGGCGGTAAAAAAGGTTACTACAAAGCCCGTAATCATCAAGCTTTCACCTAACGTAACGGATATAGTGGCTATTGCCAAGGCTTGCGAGGAAGCAGGCGCAGACGGCATCAGCCTTATAAATACACTTCTCGGTATGAGAATCGACCTTAAGACCAAAAAGCCCGTTATCGCTAATAAGATGGGCGGCTTCTCAGGAAGCGCTATCTTCCCCGTAGCGGTGCGTATGGTTTATCAGGTTGCAAATGCAGTAAATATCCCCATAGTAGGTATGGGCGGTGTTTCTTCTGCCGAGGACGTAATCGAATTGATGTTAGCAGGTGCTTCTGCTGTTGAAGTAGGTGCCGCTAACCTCATTAATCCTTACGCTTGTCGCGATATTATCGAGGACTTGCCGAGGGTTATGGACAAGTATGGCATTAATAATCTCAGTGATATAATAGGAGGAGCAAAATAATGGGTAAAGACGTAATCGTTGCTTGTGACTTTTCAAGCGCAGAAAAGGTTTTTGAGTTTCTTGATAAATTTGAGGGTGGCAGAAAGCCCTTCGTGAAGATCGGTATGGAGCTTTTCTATGCTGAAGGTCCCTCTATCGTAAAAGGTATCAAGGAGAGAGGACACAAAATTTTCCTCGACCTTAAGCTTCACGATATCCCCAACACAGTTAAGAAGGCTATGTCAGTTCTTTCTAACCTTGACGTCGATATCTGTAACCTTCACGCATCAGGTACACGCCGTATGATGGAGGCAGCTATCGAAGGTCTTACCCGTGAGGACGGCACAAGACCTCTCCTTATTGCCGTTACTCAGCTTACATCTACAGATCAGGAGAGTATGGAAGAGGATCTTCTTATCAAGGAGCCCATCGATAAGGTAGTTATGCACTATGCTCACAATGCAAAGCTTGCAGGTCTCGACGGTGTTGTTTGCTCACCTCTTGAGGCAGGTAAGGTACATGAAATCTGCGGTAGTGACTTCCTTACAGTAACTCCCGGTGTGCGTTTCGCAGACGGCGACATCGGTGACCAGAAGAGAGTTATGACTCCCGCTCAGGCAAAGGAAATCGGCTCTGACTACATCGTAGTAGGCAGACCCATCACAGCGGCAGAGGATCCCGTTGCAGCATACAATCGTTGCGTAGCAGAGTTTTGCGATTGATTAAATAAGACTAAATACGGAGGAAAATAAAATGGAAGGCTATAAAAGAGAATTTATACAGTTTTTAGAGGGTGCAGGCGTTCTTAAGTTTGGCGACTTTACAGCTAAGAGCGGCAGAAAGATTCCCTATTTCATTAACGCAGGTGACATTAAGACAGGCGAGCAGATCTGCAAGCTTGGTGAATTTTATGCTAAGGCATATTTTGAAAAGGTAGGCAACAAGAAGACAGTTCTCTACGGTCCCGCATACAAGGGTATCCCGATTGCTGTATCTGTTGCTGTTGCACTTGCTAAAAATGGTCTTGACGTGCCCTTCTTCTTCAACAGAAAGGAAGAGAAGGACCATGGTGAAGGTGGCGTTTTCGTTGGCTACAAGCCTCAGGAAGGCGAAGAGATCGTTATCGTTGAGGACGTTATTACTGCAGGTACCGCTATCCGCGAGAGCATGGAAATCCTCTCAGGTCTTAAGGGTACAAAGGTTGCGGCTACTTTCGTTATGGTTGACCGTAAGGAAAAGGGTAAGACAGAGAAATCTGCAATGGCAGAGGTAGGCGAGGAATTCGGTTTCCCCGTATATTCTGTTGTTGACGTTTACGATATTATTGAATATCTCGAGGAAGACGAGAAGAACCGCGAAAACGTTGAGAGAATTAAAAAGTATCTTGAAGTAAACGGCGCGAAATAATTTTAGGAAGTGAATTAAATGAGAAATCTTATTGATATTCTTGATTTTTCCACAGAAGAGCTTGATGCTCTCATAGAGTCTGCTAATGATATCATTGCAAATCCCGAGAAGTATTCCGAGAAGTGCAAGGGCAAGAAGCTTGCTACACTTTTCTTTGAACCTTCTACAAGAACCCGTCTCAGCTTTGAGGCAGCTATGCTTGAGTTGGGCGGTAGCGTTATCGGATTTTCTGAAGCAAACAGTTCCTCTGCCGCAAAGGGCGAGAGCGTTGCAGATACTGCGAAGACCATAAGCTGCTATGCTGATATTATCGCTATGCGCCATCCCAAAGAGGGTGCTCCTCTCGTAGCGGCACAGTATGCGTCTATTCCCGTTATCAATGCAGGTGACGGCGGTCACAATCATCCTACTCAGACTCTTACTGACCTTCTTACGATAAGTCGTGAGAAGGGCGGTTTTGATAACCTTACCGTGGGCTTCTGCGGCGACCTTAAATTCGGCAGAACGGTTCACTCTCTTATTACCGCTCTTTCAAGATATAAGGGTATTAAGGTAGTGCTTATCTCTCCTGAGGAGCTTAAATTACCCAGCTATATCAAAAAGGATGTTCTTAAGAAAAATAATATTCCTTACGAGCAGACTACTGATTTGGAGAGCGCAATGCCCGAACTGGATATTCTCTATATGACAAGAGTACAGAGAGAGCGCTTCTTCAACGAGGAGGACTATCTCAGACTTAAGGACAGCTATATATTAGAGCCCAAAAAGCTCCATAATGCAAAGAAGGATCTTTGTATTATGCATCCGCTTCCCAGAGTAAATGAGATTTCCGTGGCTGTGGACGATGACCCCAGAGCGTGCTATTTCAAGCAGGTTCTTAACGGCAAATACGTTCGTATGGCCCTTATTCTTAAGCTGTTAGAGGAGGCAAAACGATGAATATTGATTCTATCATTAACGGTTTTGTTATCGATCATATAAACGCAGGTAAAGGTATGCGTATATATGAGCTTCTCGGTCTTGATAACGTGGATTGCTCCGTTGCAATTATCAAGAACGTAAACAGTAAAAAGCACGGCAAGAAGGATATAATTAAGATCGATGCAAATATTCCGATAGATTTTGATGTTATCGGTTATGTTGCACCCGGTGCTACGGTTAATATTATCCGTGACAGTGTACTTGTTGAGAAGAAATTTATCAGTCTCCCCGAGACTCTTACAAACGTTATAAAATGTAAGAATCCCCGTTGCATTACCACAACGGAGCAGGAGATAAATCACATATTCAAGCTCACAGATAAGGAGCAGGGCGTTTATCGTTGTCTTTACTGTGAAACAAAGGCAAATTGACCATTGTCAATTTGCCTATAATAGGGGTATAGAATTTACTAATTTTAGACCTTTCGTGCCTTGACACCAATTTTACAAAATGGTAAAATTGTAATGTTGTCAAAAGTCTTTTCTGTGACTGACGGAATGAGGCAGAATTAACTGCCGGGGAACAGAAAAGCACTGGTTTTTCTACAGTGCGTGAATAGACTTTGAGCCGACCGTCTGGGCACGCCTTTTCTTGTGAATAGGTGCGCCCTTTTTGTTTTGAAAATTACCCGAAAGGATGTTTCGTTTCCATATGAAAAAAGTCGGAATTGTAATGGGTAGCGACAGCGATTTACCCGTAGTAGAAAAAGCAATCAATACACTTAAAGAATTTGAAGTTCCCTTTGAGGTTCACGTATTCTCTGCTCACAGAACCCCCGTTGAAGCGAAGGACTTCAGCGCTAATGCCCGTGAAAACGGCTTCGGTGTACTTATAGCTGCGGCAGGTATGGCGGCTCACCTTGCAGGTGCGGTTGCTGCTAACACAACTCTCCCTGTTATCGGTATCCCGATCAAGTCACAGAATCTCGGCGGTATGGAGGCTCTCCTTTCTACTGTTCAGATGCCTTCCGGTATTCCGGTAGCAACAGTTGCTATCGACGGCGCAGTAAACTCCGCACTTCTCGCTATCGAGATACTCTCTCTTTCCGAGCCCGTACTCGAAAAGAAACTTGCAGACAAGAGAGCGGCTGACACCGCAAAGGTTCTCGAAAAGAACGCTGCAATCGAAGAAAAGTACAACGTATAATAAATTAAAAACTAACAATTCAAAATTCAAATTTTCTGGGCTAAGCCGATTTTTATAACGCCGCGAAGCTAAATAAAATGTTCGGAAGCGAAGCTTCCCTGCAATTTTGCATTTTGAATTTTGCATTCTGCATTTATAAAGAGGTGTATTATGGGCGGATTTTTCGGCGTAGCATCAAAGAACGATGCGGTTCTCGATGCTTTCTTCGGAGTTGACTATCATTCACACTTAGGTACGCGCAGAGGTGGTCTCGCAGCGTACGACAGTGAAAAGGGACTCCAACGTAAAATTCATAAAATAGAAAATTCACCGTTTAGAACAAAGTTTGAGAAGATTCTCGACGAGATGACGGGTACAAGTGCTATCGGCTGTATAAGCGATACCGATGCTCAGCCCCTTCTCATGCGTTCTAATCACGGTTTATATGCAATAAGTACTATTGGTATCATCAATAATGAAGATGCTCTTGTTAAACAGTACCTCTCGTTCAGCGGCGGTCACTTCGGAGCAATGACGAGTACGGGTATTAACTCAACAGAGCTCATCTCTGCCATGATTGATCAGAAGAGCAGCTTTGCAGAGGGTATTGCCTTTGCGCAGGATATGGTAGAGGGTACCGCTTCTATCCTTATTCTTAAGGAGGACGGCAATATTATTGCCGCTCGCGATAAGCTTGGCAGACTTCCCATTCTTATAGGAAAGAGGGATGACGGATATTGCGTATCCTTTGAGGATTTTGCTTATAAGAAATTAGGCTACGAGGATTATATGGAATTGGGTCCCGGAGAGGTCGTTGAGATTTCTTCCGATGGTGTTGAGACACTTGTTAAGCCTCGCAAGGAAAAGAAGATATGTGCATTCCTTTGGTCATATTACGGATACCCCACCTCATGCTATGAGGGTGTAAACGTTGAAATAATGCGATACAGAAACGGTCAGATAATGGCGCAGACTGATAAAAAGCTTGGTATAGCTCAGGATATCGACTACGTTAGCGGTGTGCCGGATTCGGGTACACCACACGCTATCGGTTATGCTAACGAAAGCAGAGTACCGTTTGCAAGACCGTTTATTAAATATACTCCCACTTGGGCGAGAAGCTTTACCCCCACAAATCAAAGGGCAAGAAATATGGTTGCGAAGATGAAGCAGATCCCCGTCCACGACCTTATTAAGGACAAGAAGCTTCTTTTCGTCGACGACAGCATCGTAAGAGGTACTCAGCTCAGAGAAACTGTAGAGTTCCTTTATGAAAACGGTGCTAAGGAGGTTCATATGCGTTCTGCATGTCCTCCCATTATGTATGGTTGTAAGTTCCTTAATTTCTCAAGAGGAACTTCCGATATGGAGCTCATAACAAGAAGTACAATTATGGAGCTTGAGGGCGAAGAAGGCTTTAAGCATCTTGATGAATACAGCGATGCTTCCACCGAACGCGGTGCAAAGATGAGAAAAGCGATCTGCGAAAAGCTCAAGTTTGACTCTCTTGAATTCCAGTCACTTGAAGGTATCATCGAAGCAATCGGACTTCCTGCCGATCAGGTATGTACCTACTGCTGGAACGGTAAGGGTTAATTAAGTTTAAAATTATTGAAATATATAAGGAGAATTACCATGAATAATTCAAGATCAGAAAGCTACGCAGCAGCGGGTGTTGATATTACTGCAGGTTACAAAGCAGTTGAGCTTATGAAGAAGCACGTTGCAAGAACTCGTAACGAGGGTTCTCTTGACGACGTTGGCGGCTTCGGCGGTTGCTTCGACCTCGGTTGCGTTGCAGGAATGGAGCATCCTATCTTAGTTTCCGGTACTGACGGTTGCGGAACTAAAGTTAAATTAGCAATTCTTATGGACAAGCACGATACTATCGGTATTGATGCAGTTGCTATGTGTGTTAACGATATCATCTGTGTTGGTGCAAAGCCCTTATATTTCCTTGACTATATTGCTTGCGGTAAGAATATTCCCGAAAAGATCGCTGAAATCGTAAGCGGTGTTGCAGAGGGTTGTGTACAGTCAGGCTGTGCTCTCACAGGCGGTGAGACTGCAGAGCATCCCGGACTTATGCCCGAGGAAGATTACGACCTTGCAGGCTTTGCAGTAGGTATAGTTGACAGACCTAAGATGATCGACAACAGCAAGATGGCTGTAGGCGACGTTGTTATTGCTCTTCCTTCTACCGGCATTCATTCCAACGGCTTCAGTCTTTGCCGTAAGGTTTTCGACATCGACAACAACAATCCCGAACTCTACGTTAAGCGCGACGAGTTGGGCGGCAAGAGCATTGCAGAAGCTTTGATCGTTCCTACAAAGATTTACGTTAAGCCCGTTCTCGCTCTTCTTGAGAAGGTTAATGTAAAGGGTATTTCTCACATCACAGGCGGCGGCTTCTATGAGAATATTCCCCGTTCAATTCCCGATGGCTTATGTGCAAAGATCGACAAGTCTGCTGTTAAGGTTCTTCCTATCTTCAAGACAATTGCAGAGTGGGGTAACATTCCCGAGCGCGATATGTTCAATACATATAATATGGGTGTTGGTATGAGCATCGTTGTTCCTGCAGATGCGGTAGAGACTTCTATTTCTGTTCTTAAGGACAATGGCATTGATGCTTACGTTATCGGTGAGATCATCGAGAACGAAGACAAGATTATCTTAGAATAATCTCTAAATCAGAAAATACATAAAAGGATGGGTTTTTATGCCTAAGTCAAAGATTGCCGTTCTCGTTTCAGGCGGCGGTACAAATTTACAGGCTCTCATAGATGCGGGCAAAAGAGGGGAGTTGGGTAATGGTGAAATTACCTGCGTTATTTCCTCTAAGGCGGACGCTTTCGCTCTCACGAGAGCCGCCGACAACGGAATAAAAACCCGTACTCTCATAAGAAAGGAATATCCCGATATAGCATCGTATAGCTGTGCTATGAGAGATATACTCCTTGAAGAGCAGGCAGACCTTGTGGTTTATGCAGGGTTTATGACTATTCTTGATGAGAACGTATGCGATACGTTCAAAAACAAGATGATAAACGTTCATCCTGCTCTGATCCCTTCCTTTTGCGGTAAGGGCTTCTACGGTCTTCACGTGCACGAAAGTGCTCTCGAGAAGGGCGTTAAGGTTTCGGGTGCTACAGTTCACTTTGTAACAGCCGAATGCGACGCAGGTCCCATAATCCTCCAGAAAGCGGTTGAGGTTTGCGAGGGTGACACACCCGAGACACTTCAGAAGCGTATAATGGAGCAGGCAGAGTGGAAGATACTGCCCAAGGCAGTTCAGCTTTTCTGCGACGGTAAGATATCCGTTGTAGGTAACAAGACAGTTATTTCAGAGTAATATTAACGGGAAAGGATAGATGATAATGGAAATCAAGACAATCGCAAATGAGCTTAATTCTCTCGCATATCACGGCAGAGGAATCATCATCGGTAAGAGTGCCGATTCTAAGAAGGCTATCACCGCTTACTTCATTATGGGTAGAAGTGAGAATAGCCGTAACAGAGTATTTATTGAGGATGGAGAGGGTATCAGAACTCAGGCTTTCGATGAGTCAAAGATGGTTGACCCCCACCTCATCATCTATGCTCCCGTAAGAGTATTAGGTAACAAGACAATCGTTACAAACGGTGACCAGACAGATACAATCTACGAGCTTATGGATAAGCAGATGACATTTGAGCAGGCTCTTCGTACCCGTGAGTTTGAGGACGATGCTCCCAACTACACACCCCGTATATCAGGTATCATCCATTTAGAAAACGGCGATATGAATTACGCTATGTCTATTCTTAAGTCAGCAGACGGTGACGGTTCATCTTGTCAGAGATATACATACGCTTATTCCAATCCTCTTCCCGGTAAGGCAAAGTTTATCCATACATATAAGTGCGACGGTAATCCTCTCCCCAGCTTTGAGGGTGAGCCCAAGACACTCGAGCTTCCCGATATGGATATCAATTCACTTACAGATTTGATCTGGACAAACCTTAATGAAGACAACAAGGTTTCTCTTTTCGTAAGATATATTGACCTTGAGACAGGTAAGTACGACTCAAGAATCGTAAATAAGAACAAATAAGGAGAACTGAGAGATGAAAGAATTCGAATTAAAATATGGCTGTAACCCCAATCAGAAGCCGGCTAAGATTTTTATGGCAGACGGTAGTGAGCTTCCTATAGAGATTCTCTGCGGTCGTCCCGGCTTTATCAACTTCCTTGATGCTTTCAACAGCTGGCAGCTCGTTAAGGAGCTTAAAGAGGCTCTCGGTCTTCCTGCGGTTACATCATTCAAGCACGTTAGCCCTACATCTGCTGCAGTAGGTATTCCGCTTTCCGACAAGCTTAAGAAGGCTTGTTTCGTAGATGATATTGAGGGTCTTGACGAGTCTCCTCTTGCTTGCGCTTACGCTCGTGCAAGAGGTACAGACAGAATGTGCTCCTTTGGTGACTGGGTAGCTCTCTCCGACGTTTGCGACGTTACAACAGCTAAGCTTATCCAGAGAGAGGTTTCCGACGGTATCATCGCTCCCGGTTACGAGCCCGAAGCACTTGAAATCCTCAAGTCAAAGAGAAAGGGCAACTACAATATCGTAAAGATCGATCCCGATTACGTACCTGCAGCTATCGAGCACAAGCAGGTATTCGGTATTACATTTGAGCAGGGTAGAAACAACTTCGAAATCAACCCTGAGCTCCTTACAAACATCGTAACAGAGAATAAGGATATGCCCGAAAGTGCAGTTCGTGACCTTATCGTGGCTCTTATCACTCTCAAGTACACTCAGTCCAATTCCGTTTGCTATGCAGTTGACGGACAGGCTATCGGTGTAGGTGCAGGTCAGCAGTCAAGAATCCATTGCACACGTCTTGCAGGTACAAAGGCAGATACATGGTTCCTTCGTCAGCACGACAAGGTTCTTAACCTTCCCTTCAAGGATACTCTCGGCAGACCCGACCGCGATAACGTTATCGACGGCTATATTAACAAGAACGAAGAGGACGTATGTGCAGACGGCAACTGGCAGAAGTACTTCACTTCTCAGCCCGAGCCCCTTACAGATGAAGACGTAAAGGCTTACTTTGCTACTCTTGACGGCGTTGCTCTCGGCTCTGACGCTTTCTTCCCCTTCAGCGACAATATTGAGCGCGCAAAGAAGAGCGGTGTTAAGTACATTGCAGAGCCCGGCGGATCAATCCGTGATGATGTTGTTATTGAATGTGCTGATAAGTACGGAATGACAATGGCGTTTACAGGAATGAGACTGTTCCATCATTAACTTTAGCTAATATACATCACTTTTGAGGTGTTTTATGAAAATAATGGTTGTAGGCGGTGGCGGAAGAGAACATGCCATCATCAAGAAAATCAAAGAAAATAAAGAAGTTACCGAGATTTTTGCTCTTCCTGGTAACGGCGGTATGGCACAGGACGCTACTCTTGTAGATATCGGTGCCAAGGATATTGAGAAAATCGTAGCCTTTGCCGTTGAAAATAATATAGATTATGCAGTTGTAGCACCCGACGATCCGCTTGTTTTGGGTTGTGTAGATGCTCTCAACGAAAAGGGTATCCCTTGCTTTGGACCTAAAGCTAATGCGGCTATCATTGAAGGCAGTAAGGTTTTCTCTAAGAATCTTATGAAGAAATACGGTATTCCCACTGCCGCATACGAAGTATTCAATGATATGGATAAGGCTCTCGAGTATCTCGAGACTGCTCCTATCCCCACAGTTATTAAGGCGGACGGTCTTGCACTCGGTAAGGGTGTTATAATCGCTACAACGAGAGACGAGGCTAAGGCGGCG
The DNA here is from genome assembly GCA_045606645.1 of Acutalibacteraceae bacterium. Taxonomy (GTDB): domain Bacteria; phylum Bacillota; class Clostridia; order Oscillospirales; family Acutalibacteraceae; genus DTU089. The sequence continues at coordinate 42,345 of JAZUSK010000035.1, forward strand.
GTAGTTTCTATGATGCAGGACAAGATGTTCGGCACAAGCGGTGATAACATCGTTATTGAAGAGTTCCTTACAGGCCCCGAGGTTTCCGTTCTTTCATTCACAGACGGTAAGACTGTAGTTCCCATGATTTCATCTATGGATCATAAGAGAGCAGGGGACAATGATACGGGTCTTAATACGGGCGGTATGGGTACGGTTGCTCCCAACCCCTATTACACGGAAGACGTAGCAAAGGAGTGTATGGAAAAGATTTTCCTTCCCACTATCGATGCTATGAATAAAGAAGGCAGAACCTTCAAGGGTTGTCTCTACTTCGGTCTTATGATCACACCTAACGGCCCCAAGGTTATCGAGTATAACTGCCGTTTCGGTGACCCCGAGACTCAGGTAGTATTACCTCTTCTTGAAAGCGACCTTCTTACAATTATGAAGGCTACTACCGACGGCACACTTGCTGATACGGAGGTTAAGTTCTCTGATAAGAGTGCTTGCTGCGTTATTATGGCATCTGAGGGCTATCCCGTTGAGTATAAGAAGGGCTTTGAGATGACTATCCCTGCAGATATAAGCGACAACGTTTACGTTGCGGGTGCATCTCTTAAGGACGGTAAGCTTCTTACAAACGGCGGTCGTGTGTTAGGTGCTACCGCAGTAGAGGGCGACCTTAAGACGGCTATAGCTTCCGCTTACGCTCTTGTAGATAAGATCAGCTTTGGTAATGCTTATTACCGTCACGATATCGGTGCTAAGGCACTCGCGGCAAAAGTGTGATAGGAATAATCCCAAAAGGAGTAAGAACAATGGTATTTAGAGTATTTGTTGAAAAGAAAAAAGAACTTGCTAATGAAGCAAAGTCATTGTTAGGTGCTGCACGTACACTCTTAGGTATCGAGAATCTTAAGGATGTACGCTTGTTCAACCGCTATGATGCAGAAAATATCACAGAGGAGCTCTTCGATTACGCTATCAAGACAGTTTTCTCAGAGCCTCAGCTTGATATTGCTACTGCAGATATTGACGTAGAGGGTGCAACTGTATTTGCAGTTGAATTCCTTCCCGGTCAGTTTGATCAGCGTGCAGACTCTGCCGCTCAGTGTATTCAGATTATTTCTCAGGGCGACCGTCCTATCGTTAAGAGTGCTAAGGTTTACGCTCTTTACGGAGACCTTACAGAGGGCGAGCTCGCAGAAATCAAGAAATACGTTATCAACCCCGTTGAGTCCCGTGAGGCTACTCTTGAGAAGCCCGAGACTCTCGCTATGAAGTATGATATCCCCACAGAGGTTAAGACTCTTGAGGGCTTTATTAAGCTTGACAGAGCAGGTCTTGAGAACTTTGTTAAGGAATACGGTCTTGCAATGGATGCAGACGATATTGCTTTCTGCCAGAGCTACTTCAAGACAGAGGATCGCGACCCCACTATCACAGAGATCAGAATGATAGATACATACTGGTCCGACCATTGCCGTCATACTACATTCCTTACAGTTATCGATGATGTTCAGTTTGAAGACGAGCTTCTTCAGAACGCATATGATGAATATATCGCAACAAGAAAGGAGCTTGGCAGAACAAAGCCCATCTGCCTTATGGACCTTGCTACAGTTGCAGTTAAGTATCTTAGAGAAAACGGCAAGCTCGATAAGCTTGACGAGTCAGAAGAAATCAACGCTTGTACAGTTAAGATCAACGTTGACGTTGACGGCGTAAGTGAGCCTTGGCTTCTTCTCTTCAAGAACGAGACACATAACCATCCTACAGAAATCGAGCCCTTTGGTGGTGCGGCTACTTGTATCGGTGGTGCTATCCGTGACCCGCTTTCAGGTCGTGCTTACGTTTACGGCGCTATGCGCGTTACAGGTGCCGCTGACCCCTTAAAGCCCGTTAGCGAGACAATCAAGGGTAAGCTTCCTCAGAGAACAATCGTTACTACTGCTGCAGCAGGTTATTCTTCTTATGGTAACCAGATCGGTCTTGCAACAGGTATTGTTGACGAAATCTATCATCCCGGCTACGCTGCAAAGCGTATGGAAATAGGTGCAGTTGTTGCGGCGGCTCCTCAGGAGAACGTTCGCCGTGAGTGTCCCGATCCCGGTGACATAGTAATCCTTCTCGGTGGTTCTACAGGCCGTGACGGTTGCGGTGGTGCTACAGGTTCATCCAAGTCTCATAATGTATCCTCTCTCGAGACATGCGGTGCAGAGGTTCAGAAGGGTAATGCTCCCGAAGAAAGAAAGCTCCAGAGACTTTTCAGAAATAAAGAAGCAACTCGTATGATCAAGCGTTGTAACGACTTCGGTGCAGGCGGTGTATCCGTTGCTATCGGTGAGCTTGCAGACGGTCTTAAGATTGACCTTAACGCTGTTCCTAAGAAGTACGAGGGTCTCGACGGTACAGAGCTTGCTATTTCCGAATCTCAGGAAAGAATGGCTGTTGTTATTGAGAAGGAAAACGTTGAGAAGTTCCTTGAGCTTGCAGCAACAGAAAACCTTCAGGCTTGTCCTGTAGCAGAGGTTACAGAGGAAGCAAGACTCGTTATGAGCTGGAATGGCAAGGTTATCTGCGATATCAGCAGAGATTTCCTCAACTCCAACGGTGCAGATAAGCACGTAAACGTTATTGCATCTAAGCCTCAGGATTACAAGAAGGTTGTAGAAGGCACATTTACAGATAATATGAAGGCTATGGCAGATGACCTTAATATCTGCTCAAAGCGAGGTCTCTCTGAGAGATTCGACTCAACTATCGGCGCAGGTACAGTTCTTATGCCCTTCGGCGGTAAGTATCAGCTTACTCCCATTCAGGCAATGGTACAGAAGATCTCGGTTGAGAAGAAGCATACAGACGATTGCTCGCTTATGGCTTGGGGCTACAACCCCTTTATCACAGAGAAGAGCCCCTACCACGGCGCATATCTTGCTGTAGTAGAGTCTATCTGTAAGCTTGTTGCAACAGGTGCAAAGTACGAGGACGTATATCTTACATTCCAGGAGTACTTTGAGAGAGTAAATAAAGAGCCCAAGCGTTGGGGCAAGCCCCTCGCAGCACTTCTCGGTGCATTCAAGGCACAGAAGGAGCTCGGCGTTGGCTCAATCGGTGGTAAGGACTCAATGAGCGGTACATTCGAGGATCTCGACGTACCTCCCACACTCGTTTCCTTCGCAGTTACAACTGAAAAGGTTAAGGACATCGTTTCTCCCGAGTTTAAGAAGGCAGGTAACAAGGTTTACCTCATTAAGCCCGAATTTGACGAGAATGGTCTTCCCGTTGCAGAGTCTCTTATCGCAGTATTTGATAAGGTTTGTAATATCCTTCGCTCAGGCAAGGCAGTTTCCTGCTACACACCCGGTATGGGCGGTATCGGTGAAGCAATTATGAAGATGGCATTCGGTAACGGTCTCGGCTTCGCGTTTGACGGTGCACAGACAGTTGATAGCATCTTCGGTTACAACTATGCTTCGTTCCTTCTTGAGGCAACAGAGGATATCGATGGTGAATTTATCGGTACAGTTACAGAAAACGCTGTGTTCACACTTGGTGATGAAAGCCTTGACGTAACAGATATTCTTAAGATTTACGAGGATAAGCTCGAGAGCGTATATAGCTGTAATATTGCAGATACAGGTACAAAGGTTGAGAACTTCTCATTCTCCGCTACAGAGCGCAAGGCTCCTGCAATCAAGGTTGCAAAGCCTAAGATTCTCATTCCTGCATTCCCCGGTACAAACTGCGAATTTGATTCCGCTAAGGCAGTACGTGACGCAGGTGCAGATCCCGAAATCATCGTTATTAAGAACCGTTCATCTGCAGATATTACTGCAAGCGTTGAAGAATTCTCAAATAAGCTTAAGGATGCTCAGATGATCTTCATTCCCGGCGGCTTCTCCGGCGGTGACGAGCCCGATGGTTCAGGTAAGTTCATTACTGCATTCTTCAGAAATGCCGCTGTTAAGGAAGGCGTAACAGATCTTCTCGATAATCGCGACGGTCTTATGTGCGGTATTTGTAACGGTTTCCAGGCTCTTATTAAGCTCGGTCTCGTTCCTTACGGCAAGATTATTGATACAGACGAGAATTGTCCTACTCTTACTTACAACACAATTGCTCGTCACCAGTCAAGAATCGTAAGAACAAGAATCGCTTCCAACAAGTCTCCTTGGCTTGCTCTCACAGAGGTTGGCGATATCTATAATGTTCCGATTTCTCACGGTGAAGGCAGATTCCTTGCAAGTGAAGAGCTTATTAGAAAGCTTGCAGAAAACGGACAGATCGCTACTCAGTACGTTGACCTTGACGGCAACGCTACAAGCGACGTTCACTTTAACCCCAACGACTCCATGTTTGCTATCGAGGGTATTACATCACCCGACGGCAGAGTATTCGGTAAGATGGGTCACAGCGAACGTATCGGCGACGGTCTCTATAAGAATGTTCCCGGTAACTACGACATCCGTATGTTCGAAGCAGCAGTTAAGTACTTTAAATAAGATGAAAAGAGCCGTCCGTCGGACGGCTCTTTTTAATTGGAAATTAGGAGTTAGAAATGAGGAATTACGGGGCGCAAGCGACGATTTATAATGTTATGATTTGAATTCTACTATATTATCAGTTGTAACAGACATATACATTTCTTCGGTTTCTTGCTGCCCCTTGATTAATATTCGCTTCATTTCTTGCGTATCGTCTGTTTTTAGTGCATCAAGAATCACATTGAATAAGTGATAATACATTTCCTTATACATATAATAACATCTCAAGAAGGATTATATGCAAATAATGCATAAAAGTCAATATGCGAGTATTGCATATTGTAAGATTGTGTTGGTGATTTATATGTATGAGAGAATACGCGGTCTCAGAGAAGACAGAGACCTTAATCAGCAGGATATTGCAGATATTATCAATGTAAGTCAATCGACATATTCAAGATACGAAAGCGGTTATCTTGATGTTCCGTCTGAGGTTTTGATTGCTCTTGCTAAGTACTACGATGTAAGCGTAGATTATATTTTAGGTCTTAAAGATGAATAAAAAAGGTCTCCTCAAGGAGACCTTTTTAAATTAAAAATTCACAATTAAAAATTAAAAATTGAGGGGAAGCTCCGCTTCAGAACGAATAAAAACCGTCGCAACATTTAGTTTTCGTAATAAACAAAAAAGCTTCACGATACGTTGACTGTATCGCGAAGCTTATAGTTTAACGCGTAGCGTTCCGAAATTCCTCATTCCTCATTCATAATTCCTAATTTAATCGGCGCTTGCGCCCCTCAATTTTGAATTTTGAATTATTTCAATATTCCAAGTCCTTCAAGGAGGATTTTGATACCGAGACCGATAAGCACTGCACCGCCAACGAATTCGGCTTTTGATTTATACTTAACACCGAAAATATTACCTATCTTAACACCGAGTGCGGAGAGGGCGAAGGTGATAACACCGATAAGGATGAAAGCTATGTAAACAAACCAATCGGGCTTGAAGTCGATGAATGCGAAGCCTACGCCGACTGCAAGAGCGTCGATGCTCGTAGCAATAGCCATTACGAGCATAGTCTTGAAGCCGAGAGAGCAATCTGCACATTCTTCTTCCTTTTCAAAGGATTCCTTGATCATATTAGCGCCGATTATAGCGAGGAGCACGAATGCTATCCAATGGCTGACGGAGGTTATCTTGTCAGCGAAGGTACTACCTAAAAGATAGCCGATAAGGGGCATAAGACCCTGGAAGATACCAAACCAGGCGCCGACTATAAGACAGCTTTTTAATTTTATCTTTTGCATCGCAAGACCCTTGCAGAGAGCTACGGCAAAGGCATCCATTGAAAGACTGATTGCGATAATGACCGTTTCGGTAATACCCAAAAAGCAACAACTCCTGTAAAAACTGTGGATTTTCAGTATATTATATTAATATATTAAAGTCAATCATTTATTATTTGATTTAATGGGCTTTTTGTGATATTATATCTTAAGTTGGTGAATTAATCTGTTTTGGCAGGTGATGTTGATGGATAAGATTAGAAATGTTTTGTCCAAGGCTTTTACTAAAAGGATGATAGTTTTATACGTAGCGGTTATACTCGTTACTGTAATCTTATACCAGATAGTAACCTCGGTTATGCTTTGTAATATGATTTTCGGCGATAGAGCGTTTGCGGATTCTGCAGTGGCTAAGGATCTTGTTAAGGGTGACTTTGCTACCGCTGAGGGTAGAGCTTGGCTCAACTCAGTTGCTGAAGACGAATTTATAGAAAAGGATGACGGGCATAAGCTCCATGCTTTGCGCGTGAACAACGAGCACATTACGAGCAGTTATATTATAATTTATCATCCCGTAACGCTTACCTCTGCCGATATGGCGGACTATGCTTACCATTTTGCCGATATCGGCTTTAACGTGATTTTGCCTGATTTGCGCGGTTGCGGAGAGAGTGATTATACCGATATTTCCTTTGGTGCGACCGATACGGAGGATATTATGCTTTGGGTCAATAAGATTGTAGAAGCGGACCCCGAGGCAACTGTATTCCTCTTCGGTGTAGGTGCAGGCGGTACAGCAGTATTGACAACCTGCGATGAGGGTCTCCCCGAAAACGTAAAGGGTATTATTGAAGATAGCGGTTATGACAGCCTTAAGGATGTTTTTAAAAATAATATTGAGAAGTACTATAATAAAAAATCATTTCCCGCTCTTTTGATAGCCGATACATACGTGAATGCTAAGTACGGTTGGAGTATATCCGACGTTAATATTAATGAGCAGGTTCATCAGTCAACGGTGCCGATTCTCTTTATTCACGGCGGCAAGGATGAAATAGTGCCCGTTTCCCACAGTAACGATATGTATGAGGTTTGTCCTGCCATCGGCACAAAGCATCTGCTTATAGGTGAAGCTGACCATTGCCGCGGTATGCAGGCCGATTCGAAGAAATATTGGCGTACAGTTGATGAATTTATTATCGTGCAAATGGGAGAGTGATTTCGTTATGGTTGAAATAAAGAGACTTGAGCAATATTCTCCTCATCACGTTAATCCGCCCGAAAAGACACGTGTTTCCTGCCGCGGAATTGTGGTGAGAGACGGAAAGGTGCTCCTTTCCTACGAAAGCAAGAAGGATGTATATATGTCTCCCGGCGGAGGGCTTGAAGATGGCGAGACCTTAGAGGAGTGCTGTAAGCGCGAGCTTATGGAAGAAACGGGCTATATTGTTAAGCCTGTGCGACAGCTTCTTACTATGGATGAATATTGCTTTGAAACTCTCTACGTAAGCCACTACTTTATTTGCGAAATAGTTGGTGAAGGTGAGAAAACTCTCACGCAGACGGAGATTGCCCACGGAATGGAGCCACGATGGGTTGATATAAACGAAGCAGTCGGAATTTTTTCAAAATACGCAAGTAAACGCGAGGACCATGCAAGCTTGTATCTGAGAGAATATACTGTTTTGAATGAATTAATTAAATAATTTTGGAAATACTCTTCTTGAAACATATCAAGGAGGGTATTTTTATGATCGAACAAGACACAATTAAACTTTTACGCGAATGTGATGCAGGCGTTAAAATGGGTATTTCCTCAATTGATGACGTGCTTGACAAGGTGAAGTCGGATAGTCTCAGACAGTATCTCGTGGAGTGCAGAAATGACCACGTAAGGCTCAGTGAGGAGATCGAGGTATTGCTCGAAAACTATCACGATGACGGCAAGGATCCGCAACCTATCGCAAAGGGTATGTCGTGGATGAAAACTAATTTCAAGTTGGCGGTGGATAACTCAGACGAGACTATTGCCGACCTTATGACGGACGGTTGTAATATGGGAGTAAAATCCCTAAATAAATACCTCAACGAATATGAGGCGGCATCAGAGAAGACGAAGGATATCTGTAAAAAGCTTATTGCTCTTGAGGAGAAGTTAGCCGTAGATATCAGAGATTATCTGTAAAACTTAAAATCAACTAAATGAAAAACGCACTTGCCGAAGCAAGTGCGTTTTTCTTGGGGTAAATATGGAAATAAGGAGATAGGAATGAAAAACAATGTGTAACGAAGGGGAAGGGGTTTGTCCCGCTTCGTTGATTAAACTATAACCTATAAAATTTAATTTGGTATTAAATAGATGTGAATTTTTTGTGATATTTAATGAACAATCTGTTAATTGTAGAATTGTTTAATCGCTTTTTTGTGCAACGTATTTTTGTAGAAAACGTTTCCGTATTGTTCTGAAAATGCGGGTTTTTGTCAGCGGATTTATTGAAAAAACAGAGCTTCAAGCATCTTTGTAGATTGTTTGAAAAACACCCTCACAAAAGCCGCTTTACCTATTTGTGCAATAGGTAGAATATGACGAAATACGACCTTTTTTCACATAAAATGCTTCACTTTATTTCGATTTATGATATACTATATATAGACGTTGAGGCGGTTTTTCTCAACTACAAATTGTGATTTTACTTTTTCGGGGGTGTAGGTTTTGGATACTCTTTTCGTGTACTGTTCAGCTGACGATATTCTTAACTCTCTCTGTAAGGAAAGTGCTCGTAAAATGTCGTGCACCAAAGCCCTCGAATTAGACGGTGATTTCGATAAATCTCTCTTCTCACGATACTTCGGAATCAACCGCGCCAGACGAAGCGGTGTGAGATACAGCGGCATTGACGTAGGTGAGTACGATAAGATTATTTTCGTCTGTGACGAGTATATGGGGGAGATTCCTCCCGAGCTTTGTGCATTTATCACGGGTAATAGTTTTAGATATAAAACTATCGACTGTATCGTTCTCGGTGACGGTAGGGGTTGTAAGAGGGCTATTGATTCCCTTCGTGTGAGAGTATCGCTTTCGGGCGGAACGGTGCGAAATGCTATCGGAATTTCTGCAAGAGAGCTGAAGCGAGAATCAGAGGATATTCTCTTTAGCGTTCGCCACAGAATGGCTGTCTGAGCAACGTTGGGAAATACGTAAAAACAATCGTTTTAACAGCCAATTAACATTATTCAAACTTTATTAATCTTTTTTATTTTTAATATATAAAAAGTCAGTATTTTTTTTGTTATATATTTACACTTGGTTTTGCGCCGTTTCCGTTGACAGGAAACGGCTTTTTATGTTATATTTATTGTGTACACGATTGTCGTTGGGTGAGGTGCGCCCAAATGCATTTTACCCGACTTATTCACAATGAAAATGAAAGGACGAATGACTATGAAAAAAGGACTTTCCCTCGTTCTTTGTCTTATGATGCTTGTTTCAATGGTATCTATGCTTTCCGTTACTGCTTCTGCTGCAGACGTAAAAAATGCCATCGAAATTACTAAGACAAACTTTAAGGACGATATTATCAAATTTGATATTTATCTTAAGCAGGGGGTAAGCGTTTCAGGTGCAGTATTCAGAATGGAATACGATCCCGACGTGCTTCAGCCCGTAGCCGATGAGAACGGTAATGCATTTATGAAAAAGAATGCATATGGCGAACCGATGGTTTCCGTTAACGGTTTCTACGCTTCGGGTACACCTACCGGCAAAGATAATCTTTATGCAATGGGATTTGCGAATACAAATCCTTACGTTGCGAAAGCGAAGACGGGCTTTATGACGGTTTCCTTCAAGGTTATCGATAAGAATCACCCCAAAACAACCGTTAAATTCTACTGCGTAGAGTTCAATAGTGAGAATTCTTCTCTTAACATTCTTAAGAATGAAGTGAATCCTCAGAACTTCTTCACATATAGCGGTTCAACAATGAACCAGTCGAAGATTACAAGCGTATATTCTGAGGAGAACGGTCTCAGAGTTAACTGGGAAAAGACAGAGGGCGCTGTAGGCTACAAGGTGTTTAAGGTAGAAAATGGCAAGTCAATTCTTATTGGCGATACTAAAGAGCTTTTCTTCATCGATAACACCGCAGTAGCAAATGCTACATCCTCATATGCTGTTAGAGCGTATGATGCAGCAGGTAACCTCGACTCCGGTTATGCGGGTACAATGAGCGGCGTTTATGTTAAGGCTCCCTCAAAGGTTGCGGTTTCTCTCCAGACAAACGGTGTTAAGGTTGGTTGGTATCTCGTTGACGGTGCAGAAAGCTACAAAATATTCAGACGAGAGATATATTCCGACGGAAGCAAGTCTGATTGGTCAGAGATCTATACAGCCGGCGCAAAGGCAACAACTTATATCGACAAAACAACCGTAAGCGGTAAGCATTACGAGTTTACGGTTCGTGCATATACCGCAAAGGGCGCCAGTGCAGTTTGCAGATTCGCAAGCACATGGTTCTATACAGCTCCTACAGTTACAACTACTGCAGTAGTTGGCGGTGTAAACGTGAAGTGGAACGCTATCCCCGGCGCTAACACATATAACGTTTACCGTAAGTACAACGGTGCAAGCTCATGGACATTGATTGCTACAGTTAAGGGTAACGTAACAACCTACCTTGATAAGGCGGCAATCTCCGGCAGAAACATTGACTATACAGTAAGAGTCTTCGGTAAGACTAACGAGGGCAGCAGTACATTTACTGCAAAGAGAATTGCTTACGTTGGCGTGCCTCACCTCACAAGCGTTGCTAACTCCGTTGGCGGTCTTACAGTTAAGTGGAACGCAGTACAGAATGCCCAGGGCTACAGAGTTTATCGCCGTGCAGCAGGTGAAAAGTATTTCACATATCTTGGTACTGTAAGCTCTACAACCTACGTTGATAAGACAGTTAAGAACGGCGTTTATTACAAATACACAGTAAGAACCGTATTCTACTCACTCTTCAGTAACTACGAGGATGGTCTCCTCTGCAGATACGTTGCTACTCCCAAGCTTACATCAATCTCCAATACCACAAACGGTATCAAGATCGGTTGGGGTGCAATAAGCGGCGCTACAGGCTACAGAGTATATCGCCGCGGTGCAGGTCAGACCACTTGGACATATCTCGGTACTGTAACAGGTACAAGCTACACAGATACGTCAGTAAAGAATGCAAAGGGTCAGTACTTCAGATACACCGTAAGAGCTGTAAACGGCTACTACAGCGGATTTGATACAAACGGACTTTATATAAAGCGTTCATAAGATTCCCATAATAGGAGGATTTAGTTTTGAAGAAAATAGTTTCAATTTTACTTTGCTGCTTGATGATGGTTTCCATCTTCTCCGCTTCTGCGGCTCAGGTTTATGCAGCAACAGAGCTCAGCAGTTACTTCGCAGTAACAGACACAGAGCTTGTTAACGACAAGATCACTTACACAATCGCTGTAAAGCCTTCTCATACTAAGCTCGTAGGTCTCAGCCTTAAGGTTAAGTACGACGGCGATATGCTCGCTGTTGATTCATGCACGGTTAACAGCAAGTTTGCGGGTATGAGTGCGACGGGCGAAGACGTTAACGATGCAAATACCTACTCAATCATCTGGACTCACGCAACGGGTGTTAATGTCACTTCATCACAGATCGTTTTTGCACAGGTTACCTTCAAGATGATCGGTGAAGAGAGAGACTACGCAGAGGTTGCGTTCCTTTGCGAAGAGTTTGATACAGATGACGGTAAGGATAACGACCATCTTAAGGCAGACGGTCAGGTGCTCTTCGCACACGACTCCTTCTTCACACTTTCCTCTCCCGTAGTCAGCAAGGTTTACTCAACTATCAGCGACCTCGTTGTTGAATGGGGTGCAGTAGAAGATGCAGATTCATACAACGTTTACCGTAAGACTGCAGGAAGTGATGATTGGTCATGTATCGCAGAGGGCATAACAGAAACAAGATATATTGACACCACTATCGCTACTGAAACAGAGTATTTCTACAACGTTTCCGCAGTTAACGCTTACGGTGAAACAGAGCTCGTTGGCGAAGGTGTTGAGGGCTTCAACTTCGGCTCTATCGATTACATTAACTACACAATTTTAGACGACGGCGCATCTCTTTCATGGGAAAAGCTTAATCTTGCAGAGAAATACAATATTTACAGAAAAGAAGTTTCTGCTTCTGAATGGGAGCTTATCGGCACAAGTCTCGAAAATACTTACGTTGATAAAACTCTCGAAAGCTACGTTGAATACAACTACAGAGTTGAAGCTGTAAAGGGTAGCTATGTTGCAGGTCTTTCAGTAGATTACCCCGTAGTTAAGTACCTTGCAATCCCCGAGTTTGCAGTTACAAGCACAGAAAACGGCTTTGAACTTTACTACGGCGACGTAAACGGAGCTACAAAGTACGTTATCGAGAAGAAGACGGGCAACGGTGCTTGGACAGTTCTCACTACTATCAATAATCCTACAGAGGACGTTTACCTCGATGAGGATTTCGTTATCGGCGGTTCTTATTCTTACAGAATCAAGGCTTATGCTGCTGATATAACAAGCGGTCAGAAGACAGTTGCCGCTATCACAAGACTTGGTACTCCCACAGTTAAAAGCATCAGCGTTGACGTTCCCGGTATGACAATTACATGGAGCGCAGTTGCAGGTGCAACAGAGTACAAGATTTACAGAAAAGTTTACGGTACAAATCAGCTTAGCCTTATTGGTACTGCAGTAGGTACATCCTACACAGATACAACAGCACAGAGCAACGTTGTTTATACTTACACAGTATCTGCATCAAACGCTACAGGTTGCGGTATGTACGACAAGGTTGGTAAGACTCGTATCTTCTTTGCAAGTCCCGTGCTTCAGAGCCGCGAGAACGTTGTAAACGGCGTTAAAATTACATGGACTGCTGTTGAGGGTGCTACAGGTTACCGTATCTATCGCCGTGGTGCAGGTACAAACTACTGGCACTACCTCGGCACTATCGATGCTAAGAAAACATCCTACGTTGACTACGGTAAGGATGTTAACGGAAAGAACATCGGTATGAAGAATGGCGAGTATTACAGATACACAGTCAGAGCTACTAACGAAAACCGCGGAAGCAACGTTAAGTATCCCGGCGGTTACAACCAGACAATTTACAGTGGCTTCGATACAACAGGCCTTTATCTTAAGCACGTATCTACTCCCAAGATGGTAAGCGTTTCCAACGCATCTACAGGCGTGCTTGTTAAGTGGAATGCAATTCCCGGTGCTACAAGCTACAGAGTTTACCGCCGTGGTGCAGGCTCCACATATTGGTACTACCTCGGTGACGTAAAGGGCACATCTTACACAGATACAGCTATCGCTAATGCAAGCGGTAAGTATTACAGATATACAGTAAGAGCCGTTAGCGGTTATTACAGCGGCTTCGATACAAACGGTCTCTACCTCATGAGAATTTCTGAGCCTGACCTTACAAGTGCAAGAAGCTACTCAAGTGGTATCACAGTTAAGTGGAAGCAGTGCGCAGGTGTTCAGGGTTACTACGTATATCGTAAGACATCTAACTCTTCATGGGTGCGTATAGCTACACTTAAGGGCGTGACCAACACTACCTATACAGATAAGACTGCAAAGAAGGGTACAACCTATATCTACACCGTTAAGGCGTATTATGGCTCATCTATGAGTACCTGTGACCAGGGCGGTATTTCTTGCAGAGCAAAATATTAAAGTGAATTTTTAAAGTAAAGCCCCTCGTGCATATCTGCACGAGGGATACTACATAAAAACGAGAAAAACCCCGAAGAAAAAGGGGATAAATTTTATAAAGGAGGCTTTTATGTTCAAGAAATCATTATCTTTATTTCTGAGCGTAATAATGCTTTTATCATGCTTTGCGGCGGCTACCTCCGTATCTGCGGCAAGCATCGATGTGAAGAGCATCTTCACAGTAAAGGCAGAGCCCGTATCAGATAACAAGCTTACGTACACTATCGGTATCAATCCTCAGCAAAAAGGAATTGCCGGTATCGTTCTCTTGGTGAAGTATGATGATACCGTTTTGGAGCCTGTTAATTGCGGTCCCGCGGTTACTGTTAACAGTGAGGGTGAGGAAATTCAAAACGTTAGCGGTGAGTTTACTCACGGCGTATCAGTATCTCCCGAGGGATATTACACTATAGGATATATAAACTCAGGTTCATTTTCAACTGTAACAAAGTCCGTTGACTTTTTCAAAATGCAGTTTGAGGTTATTGACCCCACTCATCCCACTACGGATATTGAGTTTTACTGCAAGGAATATTATTCCGTAAGTGAGCAGGATAAGAATATCACTCCCGATGACGGTCTCCAGCCTATTTCCATTAATCAGAGCGTGCCGACTCTCGAAGCACCTAAGATGATGGAGGTTGTGGGTCATATAGACGGTCTTAAGGTTAAGTGGGTACCTGCAAACGGTGCAATAGGCTACGTAGTTTACAGAAAAACTGTTACTACTGATTGGGAAGAGGTTGCGCAGGTAGGCGGTGAATCTTCTTCAGAATATATTGATTCTGACATCGTCAGCGGTACTACTTATATCTATACTGTTTCCGCGGTAAATAATTACGGCGAAAGCACAAAGGATAAAATCGGTATTTCCTGCGAATATATCGCAAAGCCTACAATAGTTTCTCTCAAAAATGTTGTTGGCGGTATTGAATTATCATGGACACCTACCGACGGCGCAAAGTCCTATAACCTTTATCGCCGTGTTAAGGGCGAGACGGAATGGACGCTTATTTCCAACCGTTTATTAAGCTCGGGTACGACTTATAAGGATACCTTTGACCTCGTTGATGGCGCGACCTATGAGTATGACGTGAACTCAGTTACATCATCATACGAGAGCGCTAATTATCCCGAGGGTAGTAGCGTAACCTACGTTACCACACCTGTAGTATCAATAGAGATCATTGTAGAGGGTATCCGTCTTCAGTGGCAGGCTAATCCCGGTGCAACCAAGTATGATATATACAGAAAAATAAGCGGTCAGCAGAGTGCGCTTACATACTATACATCTACTACGGATACATCATTTGTTGATACCGACGTGGTTGCAGGTTTTTCATATACCTATTCAATAAAGGTAATAGCAGGAGACAGCGAAAGTGCATATAATCCTACAGGCTATACCACAACCTACGTACCTCCGACACCGGTGAAATCTTTGACACTTACAGCAAACGGCGTTACGGTGACGTGGGACGTTGTGGAGAATGCGGCGGGCTATTCAATTTATCGCAAGCCTGCTTCAGGCGGCAGCTGGGTAAAGGTTGCAACACTTGTTAAAACGGTTGCTTCTTTTGATGACACCGGCGTTGGTAGCGGTGCTAATTACGTGTACGCTGTATGTCCTATTATTAACGGTGCAGAAAGTGCGAAGCTTCAGTCTTCACCCATTTACGTTATTAAAGCTCCCGCTAACGTTAAAACCGAAAACATTGATAAGGGCATAATGGTTACCTGGGACAAGGTTTCCGGTACTGTTGCGTACATCATTTATCGTAGCGAAAACGGTGGTGAATTCCGGCAGGTGGCAGAGATATCCTCCCTTTACACAAGAGAGTATCTCGATGAAAACGTTGTTTTAGGCGGAAAGTACGCTTATGCAATTAAGTGTGTGGGCGATAGTGCAGAAAGCTTACCCAGTGACGGAAATAATCAGATTATCAGAATCGGTGCTATCGGCAAGGCAACTCCCGTTATTTCCGATGGTGGCATTCTCGTTACGTGGGAGGCAGTTGACGGCGTGTCTCAGTATGCAGTTTTCAGAGACAGAGGCAATGGCTTTGTGTTAATGGGAACTGTTGACGAGCCCCGATATCTCGATACTAAGGTTGAGAGTAATACAACTTATTCATACGCAGTAGCGGCGGTTATAGATGGAAGTCGCGGTATTCTTAATACAGATGCTCCCATACAGCTCCTCTACGTAGCACCCACCGCAAAGATTACTATCACAAACTATTCCGGATATTCTCAGATTGTTTGGGAAGCAGTTGATGGTGCAACAGGTTACGAGCTTTATAGAACGGTTGGTGACGATACACTTACACCCGAGCTTGTGGCAACATTTGGTTCAGATACACTTAAGTATGTTGATAAAAATGTTGTGGGTGGTGAGGATTATTACTATTTTCTCCGCACCAAAAATGCAGAGGGTATGAGCGCTTTGTCATCAGGTAAGAAGAATACTTATCTCGAGGTGCCTCAGATAACATCTATCGGTAACGCATACGGCGGAATTACCTTTAGCTGGAAAGCCGTAGAAGGTGCTACAGGCTACAGAGTTTACAGAAAAGTATATGGTGCAACATACTATACTTATATAGAGACTGTAAGTGCAGATACCCTTTCATATACAGATACCGGTGCAGAAAACGGCAAGATAATGTGTTACTGCATTAAGGCGGAAAATGAGGGTAGCATGAGTGCATATCTTGCTAAGTGCTATACGTATGTAAAGGCTCCGGAAATCAGATTCTCCAATTCACCCAGCGGTGTATATCTTACTTGGGATAAGAACCCCTCTGCTGTTGGATATTGGATATACAGAAAGACTCCCGGTGCAAAGTCGTGGACAAGAATCGCTTGTGTAACAACTACGTACTATACCGATACAAAGGTAGAGAGCGGTGGCGCATATATCTATACCATGAGAGCATATACAGGTAAGATTCTTTCCCATTTCAATCCCGATGGATGGCAGATAGTACATCTTGCTACACCTGTTATGAAGGCTCCCGGTCTTGGATACGGTGCCGTTACGTGCTTCTGGAATCCCGTTGCGGGAGCAGAGGGCTACTACGTTTACCGTAAGGTTGACGATAAGGGCAACTGGACATATATAGGTAAGACATCGGCAACGCTTTTCAGAGATGTTAACGTGACTAACGGTTCTAAATATACTTATACTGTTAAGGCTTACTACGGTAACAGCACGTCAAGCTTTAATTATAACGGCAAGAGTACAAAATACCTCGTGGCACCTACGTTGACTGTGAGTAATAATATAAGCGGTGTATATCTTTCTTGGAATAAAGTTTCCGGTGCTGATAAGTATTATATTTACAGAAAAGAGGGCAATGCTGCCTCTTGGACAAGAATTGCAGTAACCTCTAAGACTTACTATACGGATACAACTGCTAAGAGTGGTAAGGTTTATACTTATACTATAAAGTCTTACAATTCAAGCGTTACTTCCGGTTATAATTCATACGGTTGGAAGACCTATTACCTTAATTCACCAAAGCTTAACTCCGCTACAAGCTATCCCGGCGGTATAACCGTAAGATGGCAGAAGGTAACCGGAGCAACATGGTACTCTGTTTACAGAAAAGAGGGTACGGGCTCTTGGGTAAGAATCGGTACTACAACCGGTAACGGTAGCGTATCGTTTACAGATACAACCGCAGTTGTAGGCAAGCGCTATACCTATACGGTGCGTGCTTGCTACGGAAGCTACATAAGCTCCTTCTACACGGGCGTAAGCTGTACGTCTAACTACTAATAACAAAAACTCTCGGAAGCAATTCCGAGAGTTTTTTATTTGAAATATTCAATTACTGCTTCAATGGAGTTTTCGGGAATGTCTATGTAACAGCTTTCGGGAATCCTCATATTTTCAAGATAATGGGCATCTGAATCTGATACTATTTTTATAGTATTGAGATACGGATGTTTTTCTTTTAATTGGGCTTCTGCGGATAAATCGAATATCTCTGCTGCATTGAAGCCGAAGGATTCGTCTATGGTGCCGAGATTTGATAATATACTGAAGGAAGAGCGGTCTATGTGAGCAGGGTAGCATATACCGTTATATTTTTTGACTGTTTCTACAGCCTTCATCGTACTGATACCCGATGCGGTAATGAGGAGCGTTTCTTCCGTTCCTATGATCTCGTCGTTTTCGTTGCATATATTCTGCTCACCGAATATTTTGGGTTTGTTTTTTATGGGCGGTAAGGTTGAACGTACGTGCTCGGAAAAGCTAAGAGCATCATCAAGAGAGGGGAAGAGACAGACAATATGTACCTCCTCCGAGGTGCATAGCTCCATACCGGGAATTACCGTAAGACCTATTTCTTCGCCCACCTTCATTAGAGCAGGGCAGTTGAGACAGGTGTTGTGATCGGTGAGAGCGATAATATCGTACCCCATAATTTTCGCCATATTTGCGATGTTTTGGGGAGTCATATCGTCGTCGCCGCAGGGGCTCAGACACGAATGGATGTGGAAATCATAAGCAAGTCTCATATATAAAGTGCGATTTCCTTTGCCATCTGATATGAGTTTTTATCAGTGGTTAAAATAACTACGTCGTTTTCCATTGCTCTTTTTTTCGCATCCTCGTCGAGAGCGGCGTTTTCCGTAAGGATGATACAAGCGATATCCGCAAGCACCGCAACGCCGATGGAGTTGATGTTGCCCATTACGGTAAGCCACACATCGCAAGCCTGCGCACGTGACATTACCCAACTGAGAAGGTCACCGCAGTAGCAGCCGTGGATCTCTTTTTCGTGAGCTACATCTTTTCCGCAAAGATACTGTAAACCTAATTTTTCCTTCAATACATCAACTGTCATATAATCAATCCTCTTTTTTTCTGAACGGTGCAGGAATAAACTGTTGCAACTGCTCCGTGGAGTCTATGTCAATGTTTTCAATGGTTTCACGCGTTCTGAAAACACAATCATTTTCGTTACCGTAGCCTCTTACAACGTCCTCGGCAAGAGCTTTGCAGCTTGGTGCACCGCATATGCCGCAGTCAAGCCCGGGGAAGGTTTTGAGAAGCTCTTTCATTTTTGCCATTCTCGCCATAGCCTCGCCAACGTTATCAGCTAGCTTCATAACGTCGTCGCAGGGCTCTATGGGAATTGGGCAGAATAGCTTTTCGCGATTATCATCCTTAGAAAGGTGATTTACCGCAATGGGATTGTATTTTCTGAGCTTTGTGATTCTTGTCTTTGCAATAAACGGGTTTTCTGCAGTAAGGCTACCGCCTACGCAACCGCCCTGACAAGCATTCAACTCTATAAACTTTACGTTGTCGAGGGTTCCGCGGTCAACCTCTTCAAGTATCTTCATACAGTTTTCTATACCGTCAACGAAGAGTGCATCATCATCGAGTGTGCCTGCAGCCTCGCCGCCGCTTGTTGCCCAACTGATACCGATTACTCCCGATTCATGGAGAGCCTTAAGACCGTCTGTGGTATCAAGCTTTTCCATAGCTTTAAGAAGCTTGGGGTATATTTCGTTTATAGCGATAGCGCCGTCTATATTTGATTTATCTACGCCGATAGGATTTTTGAATGAGGTTATCTTAGCGGGGCACGGTGTGATAAAGAAAACACCGATTTCCTCAGGCTTTAAGCCTGTCTTAATAACCGCTTTTTCTCTTGCAAGACGACCTGCTTCTTCTACGGGAGCGTTGATTGTAAAGATGTTATCTATAAGCTCAGGGAAGCACACCGTAATAAGTCTGACTACCGCAGGGCAGGCAGATGATATGAGGGGCTTGGCAATACCGGGTTTGCTAAGATGCTGACGTGTAGCCTCAGAGATCAACTCTGCAGCCTTCGATACCTCAAATACAGCGTCGAAGCCGAGGGATGAGAAAGCGTTAAGTATGATGTTGATATCATCAAGATTATGAAACTGTCCGTAGAGAGCAGGGGCGGGAAGAGCGATTTTGTACTTGTATTCATTTATCATATCAAGGGAATCGCTGGACGCGTACTTTGCGTGGTGGGGGCATACTCGAATACACTCACCGCAATCGATACAACGCTCCTTTATGATATGAGCGCGACCTTCACGTACGCGGATTGCCTGCGTAGGACATCTTTTTATACAGTTAGTGCAGCCGCGACACTTGTCTACGTCGAGGCGCACGGAATGAAAGTACTTTTCCATAACTGTTCCTTTCCTGGGTTGGAAAATACAACCCAATGGATATTATTGGACGTAAACCTTAAGGTGAATGGTAGTACCTCTTCCAACCTCTGTTTCTATTACCATTTCGTCCGTGTATTTCTTTATGTTTGGCAGGCCCATACCTGCACCGAATCCCAGCTGACGAACATTGTCGGGGGCTGTTGAAAATCCTTCCTGCATAGCGAGTGCTACGTCGGGGATGCCGGGACCATGGTCAACTAAATGAACTGTAACGTATTCGGGTGTTATTTCTGCATCTATGTAACCTCCGCCGCCATGAATAACGAGATTGATCTCGCCCTCGTAAACGGCGATTGCTACGCGACGGGTCAGTGCTGCGGGGAAGCCTAATTCCTTGAGAGTAGTCTTTATCTTTCCGGAAGCCTCTCCTGCACAGGTGAAGTCAGTACCGCTAACGTCGTAGTGTAAAGAGATAGGTTCCATCAGATTCCGCTACCTCCTTTGAGACCTGCTTTGTAGAGAAGACCGCAAGCAGTAAACATTTCGAGAGAGGTTCCCAGAAGAACGATATCTCTATCTACTGCAAGGTCGATCATATCTAAGTCGGGACGCTTACCGCGAACAAAGACGATACACTTCATGTCCATCATTTCGGCGGTACGAACAACCTGAGGGTTAACAAGACCCGAGAGGAGAACAGCCTGCTCTTTAACGTATGCGAGTACGTCGCTCATCATATCGCTACCGCAAGCGGTAAATACCTCGTTATCAAGAAATTCCTCGCCGCAGATTAACTCTGCGTTAAGAATGGACTTTATTTCTCTGATTTTCATATATATGCCTCCAATAGCAAAGTATGTTTTATGTATTTAATTTTACCATAGAAAAAAATAAATTTCCATATTTAACTTTAGTGGTATTTGGTGTTTTGGGGTGTTTGAATATTGATTTTGTATAGAATTTTAAAGCGACGATTTGTGCAATATATAAAAATGTTAAAAAAATATCAAAAAAACGAAAAAAGTCGGTTTTTGCTATAGACAATCCCTTTTGTGTTATGATATAATTCGTAGTGTATGTGTTATATATTAATATGTATAATCATCGGTAGTTGAACTATCGAAAACAATTTGTTTGCACAAGACAGATTTTGAATGGAGGAAATTTGAATGGTCAAGAAAATCAGCACAATACCCTTCAACGGTACTCCCGAGCAGAAGGCAAAGCTTGACGCTGTCATCGCGGAATGCGCAGGCGATAAGAGTCAGCTTATGCACGTTATGCAGGAGGCTCAGGGTATCTACGGCTATCTTCCCAGAGAAGTGCAGGTTATGATTGCGGAAGGTATGGACGTTCCGCTTGAGAAGGTTTACGGTGTAGCTACCTTCTATGCACAGTTCTCACTCTCACCCAAGGGTCAGTATGACATCTCCGTTTGTCTTGGTACTGCTTGCTACGTTAAGGGTGCACAGCAGCTCACAGACAAGATCGTTGAGATTCTCGGCATCGAGCCCGGCGAATGTACAGCAGACGGTAAGTTCTCTTTGGAAGAGTGCCGCTGTATCGGTGCTTGTGGTCTTGCACCCGTACTTACTGTTAACGGTGAGGTTTACGGTAAGATCACTGCGGACGACGTTCCCGGTATCCTTGCTAAATATATGAACTAAAGCGTTATGCGCGAATTATCACTTAATATCCTCGATATTGCCCAGAATTCCATTGTTGCAGGTGCAAGCCTCACTGAGATAGTTGTCAGAGAGGATACCGAAAAGAAAGAGCTTCTTATCGGTATTTACGACAATGGTAAGGGAATGACAGAAGAGCAAGTCAGTAACGTGCAGGATCCTTTCTTTACTACGCGTACCACAAGAAAGGTTGGTATGGGAATACCTCTTTTTAAGATGGCAGCGGAGCAGACGGGCGGGTCCTTCAAGATTGACTCTCAGGTCGGTGTGGGTACAAGAGTAGAGGCAGTTTTTAAGACGGATAGTATAGATTTTACTCCCGTGGGTAATATGGAAGCGACAATTTCAACTATCGTCTCTATGAACGAGGATAAGGATTTCATCTATATCCGTTCCTTGGATGACAAGGAATTCACTTTTTCTTCTGCTGAAATAAAGCAGATACTTGATGGTGTTCCGCTTTCGGAGCCGTCCGTTATAATGTGGATCGAAGGTCACATAAAGGAACAGACAGACGAATTATTTAAGAATTAACGAAAGGACTAAATAATATGAAATCAATCGAAGAGTTACTTGCTATAAAAGAAAAAGCACAGGCTCAGATTGCTGCTCGTGATGCTGAAGGCAACGACGGTATCAGAGTTGTAGTTGGTATGGCTACTTGCGGTATTGCTGCAGGTGCCCGTCCCGTTCTCAAGGCTCTCACAGAAGAACTTGCTAAGAGAAACATCAAGAACGTTTCTCTTACTCAGACAGGCTGTATCGGTATGTGCCAGTACGAGCCCATCGTAGAAGTTTACGAGCCCGGTAAGGAAAAGGTAACATACGTACAGATGACAGCAGAGAAGGCAGTTAAGGTTGTTACAGATCACCTTGTAAACGGTGAAGTTGTTGCAGCATATACTGTTGGCGCTGTTACCGAATAAGGAGGAAATAGATAATGTATCGTTCTCATGTACTTGTCTGCGGCGGTACCGGTTGTACCTCCAGCCATAGTAGCGAAATTATTGATGCACTTAATGCTAACCTTAAGGAAAAAGGCCTTGAGGAAGAAATCAAGGTTGTAAGAACCGGTTGCTTCGGCCTTTGTGCATTAGGTCCCATCATGATCGTATATCCCGAAGGTTGTTTCTATAGCGAGGTTAAGGTTGACGACGTTCCCGAAATCGTTGAAGAGCATCTTCTTAAGGGTCGTATCGTTAAGAGACTTCTCTACAAAGAGACAGTTGAAAAGGATAACGTTAAGCCCTTGAATGAAACTAACTTCTATAAGAAACAGCATCGTGTTGCTCTTCGTAACTGCGGTGTTATCGACCCCGAAAATATTGAAGAGTATATCGCATACGACGGTTACGCAGCTCTTGCTAAGGCTGTTACAGAGATGACTCCTCAGGACGTTATCCAGACTGTAATAGATTCAGGTCTTCGCGGTCGTGGCGGCGGTGGATTCCCCACAGGTAGAAAGTGGAGCTTCACAGCAGCAAACCAGGCTGACCAGAAGTACGTTGTATGTAACGCTGACGAAGGTGACCCCGGTGCATTCATGGACCGTTCAGTTCTTGAAGGTGACCCCCACTGTATCGTTGAAGCTATGGCTATCTGCGGTTACGCAACAGGCGCTACAGAAGGTTACGTATATGTTCGTGCAGAGTATCCTATCGCTGTTACTCGTTTACAGAAGGCTATTGATGACGCTCGTGCATACGGTCTTCTCGGTAAGAACATCTTTGGTTCAGGCTTCGACTTCGACCTCTTCATTCGTCTCGGTGCAGGTGCATTCGTTTGCGGTGAAGAAACAGCTCTTATGACATCTATCGAAGGTAACCGTGGTGAGCCTCGTCCTCGTCCTCCTTATCCTGCAGTTAAGGGTCTCTTCGGCAAGCCCACTACAGAGAATAACGTTGAGACATTTGCTAACATTCCTCAGATCATTCTTCACGGTGCTGAATTCTTCAACACAATGGGTACTGAGAAGAGCAAGGGTACTAAGGTATTCGCTCTCGGTGGTAAGGTTGTAAATACAGGTCTCGTTGAGGTTCCTATGGGTACTACTCTTCGTGAGATCGTTGAGGATATCGGTGGCGGTATTCCCAAGGGTAAGAAATTTAAGGCAGCACAGTCAGGTGGCCCCTCCGGTGGTTGTCTCCCTGCAAGCCTTCTTGATATCGAAATCGACTATGACAACCTCGTTGCTAAGGGTGCTATGATGGGTTCAGGCGGTCTTATTGTAATGGATGAAGACGATTGTATGGTTGATATCGCTAAGTTCTTCCTTAAGTTTACAGTTGACGAGTCTTGCGGTAAGTGTACTCCCTGCCGTGTAGGTACAAGAAGACTTCTTGAGATCCTTGAAAAGATCACAAGCGGTAAGGGTACTATGGAAGACCTCGACAGAATGGAAAAGCTCTGCCACTACATCAAAGAGAACTCTCTTTGCGGTCTTGGTCAGACAGCTCCCAACCCCGTTCTTTCTACTTACCAGTTCTTTAAGGATGAGTATATTGCTCACGTAGTTGATAAGAAGTGTCCCGCAGGTGCTTGTAAGGACCTCGTTACATTCTCTATCGATCAGGATAAGTGTATCGGTTGCGGTATCTGTGCTAAGAACTGTCCCGTTGACGCTATCACAAGAACAGATTACATTGCTCCCGGTCACAAGCTCGCTTCCTTCTCTATTGATACAGATAAGTGTGTGAAGTGTGGAGTTTGCATAGGCAATTGTAAGTTTAAAGCAGTAAATAAATAAGGAGGAACTAATAATGGTAAACGTAAAAATTAATGGCTTAGATTATCAGGTTCCTGCCGGTTCTACTATTCTCGAAGCCGCTCATTCAGTAGGTATTGAAATTCCTACACTTTGCTACCTCAAGGAAATCAACGCTATCGGTGCTTGCCGTATCTGTGTTGTTGAGGTTAAGGGCGCTCGTGGCCTCGTGGCTGCTTGCGTATTCCCCGTAAACGAGGGTATGGAGATCATCACAAATTCTCCCAAGGTTATTGAGGCAAGAAAGACAACTCTTGAACTCATCCTTTCAACTCATAAGAAAGAATGTCTCTCCTGCGTAAGAAGCGGTAACTGTGAGCTTCAGAAGCTCTGTGCAGATTACGGCATCGAGGATGCAAATGCATTCAGCGGTGAGATGGTAACTTATGATATCGACGACAGTGCAACTCATATGTACCGTGACAACGACAAGTGTATCCTTTGCCGTCGTTGCGTAGCAGTTTGCGAAAAGCTTCAGGACGTTGCTGTTATCGGCGCAAACGCTCGTGGCTTCGATACTCATATCGGTTCTGCTTTCGAGTACAAGCTCGGCGACGTTGCTTGTATCTCCTGCGGTCAGTGTATTACTGCTTGTCCCGTTGGTGCTCTTTCCGAGAGAGACGATACTCAGAGAGTATTCGACGCAATCAACGATCCTTCAAAGCATGTTATCGTTCAGACTGCTCCCGCAGTTCGTGTTGGTCTCGGCGAAGAGTTCGGCTACGAAATGGGTTCAGTTGTTACAGGTAAGATGGTTGCAGCTCTTAAGATGCTCGGCTTTGACCGCGTATTCGATACAAACTTTGCTGCTGACCTTACAATTATGGAAGAGGCAACAGAATTCCTTCAGAGATTCAACAAGAAGGAAAATCTTCCTCTCATTACATCCTGCTCACCCGGTTGGGTTAAGTATTGTGAGCACTACTATCCCGAATTCATCAAGAATCTTTCATCCTGTAAGTCTCCTCAGGGTATGTTCGGCTCAGTAGCTAAGACATACTACGCTGAGAAGATGGGTATCGACCCCAAGGATATCTTCGTTGTATCCGCTATGCCTTGTACAGCTAAGAAGTTTGAGGCAGAGAGAGTTGACCACTCTGCAGTAAAGGGTCTTGCTGATATCGATGCATCTATCACAGTAAGAGAGCTTGCAAGAATGATCCGCAAAGCAGGTATCAACTTCAAGGCAATTCCCGACATGGAGTTTGACGCTCCCTTCGGTCTCGGTTCAGGTGCAGGTACTATCTTCGGTGCAACAGGCGGCGTTATGGAAGCTGCTCTCCGTACAGCATACGAGGTAGTAACAGGTAACGAGCTTACTGACCTTACTACATTCAAGGCAGTTCGCGGCGTTGAAGGTGTTAAGGAAGCATCCTACGACCTTAACGGTGTAACAGTAAACGTTGCTGTTGCTTCAGGTCTTGCAAACGCTAAGAAGGTTCTTGAGATGGTTAAGTCCGGTGAGAAGAGCTACGACTTCATCGAAATCATGGCTTGTCCCGGTGGTTGCGTAAACGGCGGCGGTCAGCCTATCGTTCCCGCAGTTGTTCGTAACAACGTTGATGTTAGAGCTGCTCGTGCTGCAGGTCTCTACAACGATGATGCTTCTCTTCCCGTAAGAAAGTCTCATAACAACCCCGACATCAAGGCTATCTATGACGAGTTCTTCGGTGAACCCGGCAGCCACAAGGCACACGATATCCTTCACACAGGCTACACAGAGAGAAAGGTATATTAATATATACTTATTATAATATGTAGTTTTAATCCCTTGAGCGAATTCGCTCAAGGGATTTTTTCGTTGTAAATTTATTGTACCGGCAGGGGAGAAGCGTTCGAAAAAATAATTATTTATTTTTTGAAATTTCTTCTTGACAATTTATGGACAATGATATAAAATATATACTCAACTATAATGGATTATTATCTGTTATTATGTTTTGACGCAAGTGTTAAACTTGTCAAAACTCTTAAAAAGCATTAGTTAATTATTTCTTTTTTTAGCCAATTATATGGTAAAAAAAGATTTTAAAATAAGAACGGAGTGATGTGTTTTATGGCAAACGTAAAACCCGTAAAGCTCGGCAAGAACACCAGAATGAGTTTTGCAGGAATCAATGAAGTTATGCAGATGCCTAACCTTATTGAAGTTCAGAAGAACTCTTATAAATGGTTCCTTGACGTAGGGCTTAGAGAAGTTTTCCGCGATATTGACGAAATCACGGATTACACGGGTAATCTTGTCCTTACCTTTATTGATTATCGTATGGACGAGAAGCCGAAGTATAGTGTTGCGGAATGCAAGGAGAGAGATGCTACCTACTCTGCTCCTCTTCGCGTGCTTGCAAGACTTTACAACAAAGAAACAGGCGAAATCAAAGAGAACGAAGTATTTATGGGTGACTTCCCCATTATGACCGATAGCGGTACTTTCGTTATCAACGGTGCTGAGCGTGTTATTATTTCTCAGCTCGTTCGTTCTCCCGGTGTGTACTATGGCTTTACCTATGATAAGAACGGTAAGAAGCTCTTCACATCAACTGTTATTCCTAACAGAGGTGCCTGGCTTGAGTATGAGACAGACCAGAATGATATTTTCAACGTAAGAATTGATAAGAACAGAAAGCTTCCTATCACAACATTCATTCGTGCTCTCGGTCTCTCATCCAACAATGATATCCGCGAGTTCTTCGGCGATGACGATCGTATCGAGGCTACTCTTGAGAAGGATACCACAAAGAATACCGAGGAAGCTTTACTCGAGGTTTACAGAAAGCTTCGTCCCGGTGAGCCCCCGACGCTCGAATCTGCTGAGACTCACGTAAATAATCTTTTCTTTGATCCTCACAGATATGATATCTCCAGAGTTGGTAGATACAAATATAATAAGAAGCTTGCTCTTACAGACCGTATTTCAGGCGGTGTTACTGTTGATGATATTTTCGATCCCTTCACCGGTGACATGATCCTCGAAGCAGGCGAGAAGATTACTGCTGAGTTAGCAGAGAAGATCGACCGCGCAGGTGTTAAGGAAGTAATTCTTAACGTTGAAGGTAAGCACGTTAAGGTTATCTCCAACAACATGGTTGATCCCCTTGACTTCATTAAGGGTGTTACAAGAGAGCAGCTTGAAGAAATTGCAATCAATGAAAAAGTTCGTTTCTCTGTTCTTAAGGAAATCATTGAGGAATATGGCGACGACGATACAGCAGTTCTTCTTGAGCAGATGGCTCTTCGTTGTGACGATCTTATTCCCAAGCACATCATTATTGATGATATCTTTGCATCAATTAACTATCTTAACTGCCTTGGCAATGAACTTGGCTCTATCGATGATATCGACCATCTCGGTAACCGCCGTATCCGTTCTGTCGGCGAACTTCTTCAGAACCAGTTCAGAATTGGCTTTACAAGAATGGAAAGAGTTGTACGTGAGAGAATGACTCTCCAGGCACAGGAGCCCGAAAAGGCTACTCCCGCAGCTCTTATCAATATCAGACCTGTTATGGCGGCAATCAAGGAATTCTTTGGTTCATCACCGCTTTCACAGTTCATGGATCAGACAAACCCCCTTGCAGAGCTTACACATAAGCGTCGTCTTTCTGCATTGGGTCCCGGCGGTCTTTCTCGTGACCGTGCAGGCTTCGAGGTTCGAGACGTTCACTACAGCCACTACGGTAGAATGTGTCCCATCGAGACTCCCGAAGGTCCTAACATCGGTTTGATCTCTTATCTTGCAACATTCGCAAGAATCAATAAGTACGGCTTCATCGAAGCACCCTTCCGTAAGATCGATAAGGAAACGGGTAAGGTTCTTGACGAAGTTGTATATATGACTGCTGACGTAGAGGATAACTACTGCGTTGCACAGGCTAACGAGCCTCTTGATGAGAACAACTTCTTTATGAACGATCGTGTAACGGTTCGTTACCGCGATGAGTTCCGCGAAGTTCCCCCCAGCGTTGCTGACTTTATGGACGTTTCTCCCAAGATGGTATTCTCTGTTGCTACATCAATGATTCCCTTCCTTGAGAACGACGACGCAAACCGTGCTCTCATGGGATCTAACATGCAGCGTCAGGCAGTTCCGCTCCTTAAGACAGAATCTCCCATCGTTGGTACAGGTATGGAATACAAGGCTGCTGTTGATAGTGGTGTTGTTGTACTTTGTAAGCGCGATGGTATAGTATCTAAAGTTAGCGCTAAGAAGGTAGAGGTTATCGCAGACAACGGCGAGACCGATATCTATGAGCTTACAAAATTCATGCGCTCCAACCAGGTCACATGTATCAACCAGCGTCCCGTTGTAGAGGTAGGGGAGAAGCTTGTTGCAGGCGATGTTATCGCTGACGGTCCCGCTACATCACAGGGTGAAATCTCCCTCGGTAAGAATGCTCTCGTTGGCTTCATGACCTGGGAAGGTTACAACTACGAAGACGCGGTTCTTCTTAACGAAAAGATGGTTCGTGACGACGTTTATACTTCTATCCACATTGAGGAGCATGAAGTAGAGGCTCGTGATACAAAGCTCGGACCGGAAGAAATTACAAGAGATATTCCCAACGTTGGTGAAGATGCTCTTGCAAACCTCGACGAAGACGGTATTATCAGAGTAGGTGCAGAGGTTCACTCAGGCGATATCCTTGTTGGTAAGGTTACTCCTAAGGGTGAAACAGAGTGCACACCTGAAGAGAGACTTCTTCGTGCTATCTTCGGTGAAAAGGCAAGAGAGGTTCGTGACTCATCACTCAGAGTGCCCCACGGTGAATATGGCGTTGTTGTTCAGGTTGAAGTATTCACAAGACAGAACAGCGATGAACTTAACCCCGGAGTAAACAAGGTTGTTCGCTGCTATATCGCTCAGAAGCGTAAGATCAGCGTCGGAGATAAGATGGCCGGTCGTCACGGTAACAAGGGTGTTGTTTCAAGAATTCTTCCTCAGGAAGATATGCCTTTCCTTCCCGACGGTACTCCTCTTGATATCGTTCTTAACCCCTTGGGCGTTCCCTCACGTATGAACATCGGTCAGGTTCTTGAAGTGCATCTCGGTTATGCAGCAAGAGCACTCGGCTATAAGGTTATGACTCCCGTATTCGACGGTGCTCACGAAAGTGATATCCGCGATATGCTCGCAGAGGCTAACCTCTCTACAGACGGTAAGACATGGCTTACAGACGGACGTACAGGTAGAAAGTTCGATAATCCCGTTACAGTAGGTATAATGTATTACCTCAAGCTCCATCATCTTGTTGACGATAAGATCCATGCCCGTTCAACAGGTCCCTACTCACTCGTTACACAGCAGCCCTTGGGCGGTAAAGCTCAGTTCGGTGGCCAGCGTTTCGGTGAAATGGAAGTTTGGGCATTGGAAGCTTACGGTGCAGCTTATACTCTTCAGGAAATCCTTACAGTTAAGTCCGACGACGTTGTTGGTCGTGTTAAGACATACGAGTCAATCGTTAAGGGCTACAACATTCCCAAGCCCGGCGTACCCGAGTCATTTAAGGTTCTTATTAAAGAACTTCAGTCTCTCGGTCTTGATGTTCGCGTACTTGATAAGGATGATAACGAAATCGACCTCAGACAGAATTTCGACGACGAGGTAGTTCTCCCTGTTGTTGACAATTCAGATCTTGAAGAAGTAATGAACAGCATCAATGATGCTGAGGATGCAGACGGCTACAGAATTACAGATGAAGAATCCGATGAGGATTATATGATGGCTGCAGCCGCTGTTGAAGAAATGTACAGCGACGAGGACGATTTCTGATTGTAAAAATCAGTTTACATCTATTATAGGAAGAAGGGTTATTCATATATGGCATACGATTCAGTTAACGTAACTGTTGAGGATAACAATATAGATTTCGAGTCCATTAAGATCGGACTCGCTTCCCCCGACCAGATCAGAGAATGGTCTTATGGTGAGGTTAAAAAGCCTGAAACCATTAACTACCGTACTCTTAAGCCGGAGAAGGAAGGACTTTTCTGCGAGAAGATTTTCGGACCTACAAAGGACTGGGAATGTCATTGCGGAAAATACAAGAAAATTCGTTTTAAAGGCAAAGTCTGCGAACGCTGCGGTGTTGAAATCACCAAGGCTAAGGTAAGACGTGAGCGTATGGGTCATATCGAGCTCGCTGCTCCCGTATCACACATCTGGTACTTCAAAGGCACACCCTCAAGAATGGGTCTCATGCTTGATATTTCTCATCGTGACCTTGAAAAGGTTCTCTATTTCGCTAAGTATATCGTTATCGATCCGGGTGACACACCCCTTGAGAAGAAGCAGATTCTCAGCGAGAAAGAGTACGAAGAGTACGTTGAAAGATACGATCGTGATTCCTTCAGAGCTGCTATGGGTGCTGAGGCTATCCAGGAGCTTCTCTCTGAAATCAACGTAGATGATCTCTGTGAGGAGCTTCATAAGGAGCTTGAGACTGCAGCAGGTCAGAAGAAGATCCGTATCCTTAAGAGACTTGAGGTTTGCGAAGCTTTCAAGAACTCAAACAATCGTCCCGAGTGGATGATTCTCAACGTAATCCCGGTTATTCCTCCGGATATCCGTCCTATGGTTCAGTTGGATGGTGGCAGATTCGCTACATCTGACCTTAACGACCTTTACAGACGTGTTATCAACAGAAATAACCGTCTCCAGAAGCTCATTGAATTAGGCGCTCCCGGAATCATTGTAAATAACGAAAAGAGAATGCTTCAGGAGGCTGTTGACGCTCTTATCGACAACGGCAGACGCGGCAGACCCGTTACAGGTCCTAACAACCGTGCCCTCAAGTCACTCTCAGATATGCTTAAAGGTAAGCAGGGTCGTTTCCGTCAGAACCTTCTCGGTAAGCGTGTTGACTATTCAGGTCGTTCCGTTATCGTTGTTGGTCCTGAGCTTAAGCTCTATCAGTGCGGTCTTCCCAAGGAAATGGCACTTGAGCTCTTCAAGCCCTTCGTAATGAAGAGACTTTGCGAGCTCGGTAAAGCAAATAACATCAAGTCAGCCAGAAAGATGGTTGAGAGAGCAAGTACAGAGGTTTGGGATGCTCTTGAAGTAGTTATCAAGGATCACCCCGTAATGCTCAACCGTGCTCCCACACTTCACCGTCTCGGTATTCAGGCATTCGAGCCCGTACTCGTTGAGGGTAGAGCTATTAAGCTTCATCCTCTTGTATGTACAGCGTTCAACGCCGACTTCGACGGTGACCAGATGGCTGTTCACGTACCTCTTTCCGCAGAAGCTCAGGCTGAAGCAAGATTCCTTATGCTTGCTGCTAACAACCTTCTTAAGCCCTCTGACGGTAAGCCTGTTGTTGTTCCCACACAGGATATGATCCTCGGTTCATACTACCTTACACTTGTTAAGGAAGATGAAATCGGTGCAGGTAAAGTATTTAAGAACGTTGACGAAGCTATGATGGCTTATGACGAAGGCGACCTCGGTCTCCACGCTCCCATCAAGATTCGTATGACAAAAGAAGTTGACGGTAAGGTTTACTCAAAGCTTCTTGACTGTACTCTCGGTAAGGTTCTCTTCAACACTCCCGTTCCTCAGGACCTCGGATTCGTTGACAGATCCAACCCCGACAATATGTTTACTCTCGAAATCAACGAGCTCGTTAACAAGAAGGTTCTCGGTAGAATCATCGAGCGTTGTATCAGAGTACACGGTACAGCAAAGTCTGCAACAGTTCTTGACAATATTAAGGCTCAGGGTTATAAGTACTCCACACGAAGCGGTATCACCGTTGCTGTTTGTGATGCTACTATCCCCGAGAAGAAGGCTCAGTTCCTCGCTGAAACTGAAGCGCTTATTGATACAATCGAAGAAGATTACCAGATGGGTCTTCTCAGTGATCAGGACCGTTCCAGAAGCAAGATCAAGGCATGGGAAGTTTGTACAAAGAACGTTTCTGCCGAGCTTCGTAACGCTATGGACCGCTTCAACCCCATCTATATGATGCTCGACTCCGGTGCCCGTGGTTCTGACTCACAGCTTCGTCAGCTTGCAGGTATGCGTGGTCTTATCGCTAACACAGCAGGTAAGACTATCGAAATCCCCATCAGAGCTAACTACCGTGAAGGTCTTAACATCATCGAGTACTTTATCTCATCCCGTGGTGCTCGTAAGGGTCTTGCCGATACAGCGCTTCGTACCGCTGACTCAGGTTACCTTACAAGACGTCTTGTTGACGTTTCACAGGAGGTTATCATCCGTGAGGAAGATTGCCACTGTCACGACGGTCTTGAAGTTTACGATATCACAGACGGTAACGATGTAATCGAGCCCTTAAGCGAACGTCTCACAGGTAGATATCTCCTTGAGAACTTCTACGATGCAAACGGTGAGCTTGTTTGTGATATAGATACAATGATCGACGATCAGCTTGCAAAGAAGATCGCGGATATGGTTAACAGCCGTGAGAATCCTGCTGACAGAAAGATCAAGATCCGTTCACTCCTTACTTGTGAATGTGAGCACGGCGTATGTATCAAGTGCTACGGTTCAAACCTTGCTACAGCAGGCCCCGTAACAGTAGGTGAGGCAGTAGGTATCATCGCTGCTCAGTCTATCGGTGAGCCCGGTACACAGCTTACAATGAGAACCTTCCACACCGGTGGTGTTGCTTCTCAGGCCGATATTACACAGGGTCTTCCCCGTGTTGAAGAGCTCTTCGAGGGCAGAAAGCCCAAGACACTTGCTATGCTTAGTGAAATCGCAGGTCGCGTTTCATTTGAGGATATCAAAAAGAGTAAGTACGTTGTTGTTACAGGTGAAGAGGAAGTTGCAAAGTACCTCATTCCCTTCGATGCAAGACTTTGTCAGGAGATCCAAGAAGGCGCATATATTCAGAAGGGTCAGCATCTTACAGAAGGTGCGGTTAACCCCCATGACGTTCTCGCTGTTCTTGGCGTTGACGCGGTTCATAACTACCTCATCAAGGAAGTTCAGATGACATACCGTATGCAGGGTGTTGATATCAACGACAAGCATATCGAGGTTATCGTTCGTCAGATGATGCGTAAGGTTAAGGTCGAAGATCCCGGTTCAACAACTCTCCTTCAGGGTACATCAGTTGAGAAGAGAGAGCTTAACGCAGCAAACGCAGCTGCTAAGGCTCGTTGCGAAGCAGAGGGTATGCCCTTCGTTCCCGCAACATCATCTCCCGTTCTCCTCGGTATCACTAAGGCTTCTCTTGCTACAGAGTCATTCCTTTCAGCTGCTTCCTTCCAGGAAACAACTAAGGTTCTTACTGACGCCGCTATCAAGGGTAAGGTTGATCCTCTCCTTGGTCTTAAGGAAAATGTTATTATCGGTAAGCTTCTTCCCTCAGGTACAGGTATGAAGTGCTACAGCGACGTTGACGTAGTTTCAACTGCTGTTCCCGAAGATGCATTTAATACAATCGAGATTCCTATGGAATAAGATAAAAAACTCCTCTCGCCACCGATAGGCGAGGGGAGTTTTTAGTTAATAAGTAAGCGTGAATAGTGAAAAGGTGAAGGGTCTGCGACGATATTATAAAATAGCGATAGCCGTATTGAACGCATTTATGCGTTCAATCTTGAGCAAACCCCACACTGCTTTTTGTCGATTGTGATAATTGTTTATTCTTTTATATTACGGTGATACAAACTCGTAATATTTTTGTAATTTGACTTAAAAAGGATTTAATGTATAATAAAATTGTAATAGGATTTAAGTATTATTTGTAAGCATGCAGATTCGGAATATTTCCGATAAAACTTCGGTATCCTCTGGAGGGCTGTTATGAAAAACAAATATAAGGTATTATGTTCTTGCTTTTTGGTTGTAGCTGTTCTTGTTGGTGTTGTATGTATATACGTTTTTACTCATAGAGTGGATGTTGATAAGGTTGATAATGCAAGAATCAAATTTATCTATTCGGATGATGACATAAATGTTGAAATGTCTCGTGACGATATGGACAAGATTAAAAATATATTTGATGGTAAAATTAAGGTGAAAGATAATCCTTCTTGCGGATTTGATGAATCAATTTCTATTGAATTAGGTGATAATCAAACGTTTTGTTTGGCACAAGATGGTTGTCCAATAGTTTATTTGAAGGAAGAAAACGTTTATATAAGACTTTCTGAATCTGAAGTTGAAGAGTTACATAATATATTAGGTAAATACGGTATGTATTTTCCGTGTGTTTGAGATAGGCGTTCTTAATAAAATCGATTAATGCTTCTGAGGTGATTGTAGATGCGAAAATTAATAATAGGTATTGCGACATTTTTATCGTTAGTGTTGTTGACAAGTTGTGACAAAGAAATATCGCAAACTGAATTTATGAAGTTTGCGGAGGAATGCAGGGCGCAGGAATATTATCAGAGCTGCAATGAGCTTGTAGCGGATGCAAGTACTTCATATTACTACAACCATGATAACATTATTATATTTGAAACATATACAATGCTTGAAAAATGTCATTTGGATAATGAGTCGTTTGAAAGTGTGAAGACGGAAATAAATGATAATTTTAATGTTTCCGAAATAACTTCCGACTATATGATCAATGGTGTCGCTTATGATATTTACTATGTAGAAGATGAAGACAGATTTTACGGTGAGTATCAGGAGTTCGGCTTCATAGCATTCAATGAAGAAAAAGGCTTTATCGATTTTTATTGGTTCTATGATCAGGATTATGATCCCGTCATAGATGATGAGGATTCATTTGATGAGTTTTTTAAAGATAATTTTGATTGGATTGAAAAGCTGTAAAAGACCAACTAGGCGAAGGTTTAGTGATTAATAAGAACTGTGGCTTTAAAGACCGAAATTCCCCCTTGCAGTGCGCGATTCACTGTGAGGGGGATTATATTTAGGCTCGCGAAGCTTATAAATAAACGCGTATCGCTCCATAATTTCTAATTCTTCATTCCTAATTCCTGTTTTTCTTCGCATAAATATTAGAAAAATATGTAATAAAAGACAGATATTTGCAAAGAATATTCAAGAAAAATAATAATCGTAATAATCAACAAAATTTTTCAAAAAAGTTTGTAAGAAGTGTTGACAAAACGCTTGATTAATGGTATCTTATTACTCGGTGCGTATGGGTGAATTATGCCATTTTCCCATATCTACCTATTTAAATATCGGAGGTGAAAATACTTGCCAACATTTAATCAGCTCGTTCGTAGCGGAAGACAATCACTCGAAAAGAAGTCAAAAGCTCCTGCTCTCGGTAAGGGCCTCAACTCTAAGAAGAATGTTTTAACAAACAACAATTCTCCTCAGAAGCGTGGTGTATGTACAGTTGTTAAGACTGACACACCTAAGAAGCCTAACTCAGCTCTCAGAAAGCTCGCCAGAGTACGTCTCACAAACGGAATCGAAGTTTCAGCTTACATTCCCGGCGTGGGTCACAACCTTCAGGAGCATAGCGTAGTGCTTATCCGTGGTGGTCGTGTTAAGGACCTTCCCGGTGTGCGTTACCACATCGTTAGAGGTACACTCGATGCTCAGGGTGTTGCTAACAGGATGCAGAGCCGTTCTAAGTACGGTGCAAAGCGTCCGAAGGCAGGTAAGAAATAATCTTACTCTGTTGACAGATTATTCAAGGACAAATCTTCTTATAGGCTGAATTTTATTCAACCAATGGCAAGTGTTTTTATTAACTTTATATATTATAGAGTTGTAAAAGCCATTGGCGCCACGGGAAAGATAGTCACTCGAGTACCTATGATATCATTAATATGAAGGAGGGAAGCGAAGTGCCAAGAAGAGGCCAGATTGCAAAACGTGATGTTTTGCCGGATCCGCTTTACAACTCAAAGCTTGTTACAAGGCTTATTAACAATGTTATGTTAGATGGTAAGAAGGGTGTTGCACAGAAGATTGTGTACGACGCATTCGACATCATCAAGGAGCAGACAGGTAAAGAACCTCTTGAGGTTTTTGAGGCTGGTATGGAGAACGTTATGCCCGTTCTCGAGGTAAAGGCTCGCCGTGTAGGTGGTGCTACTTACCAGGTTCCGATGGATGTACGTCCTGAGAGACGTGAGACCCTCGGTCTTCGTTGGCTTGCAACATATTCTCGTGCTCGTTCCGAGCGTACAGCTAAGGAAAGACTTGCAAACGAGATCATGGATGCTACCAACTCAATGGGTGCTGCCTTCAAGAAGAAGGAAGACATGCACAAGAATGCAGAGGCAAACAAGGCTTTTGCACATTTCAGATGGTAATTGTCTGAAAATCTATATATTATTCGGAGGAAATTATGCCAAGACAGGTATCTTTACAGCAGACTAGAAATATCGGTATCATGGCTCACATCGACGCAGGTAAGACTACCACTACAGAGCGTATTCTTTTCTACACCGGCGTTAACCACAAGTTAGGTGAGACTCATGACGGTGCTGCTACCATGGACTGGATGGCTCAGGAGCAGGAGAGAGGTATTACAATTACTTCCGCTGCTACTACATGTTTCTGGAACGGCAACAGAATCAATATCATTGACACTCCCGGTCACGTTGACTTCACTGTTGAAGTTGAGCGTTCACTTCGTGTTCTTGACGGTTCTGTTACAGTTCTCTGTGCTAAGGGTGGCGTTGAGCCTCAGTCAGAAACTGTTTGGAGACAGGCTGACAAGTACAGAGTTCCTCGTATGATCTACGTTAATAAGATGGACATTATGGGTGCAGACTTCTATAATGTTCTCAATATGATCAAAGATCGTCTTAAATGTAATGCTGTTCCGATTCAGCTCCCCATCGGTTCTGAATCAACATTCAAGGGAATTATCGACCTCGTTGAAATGAACGCTGTTGTTTACTATGACGACATGGGTAAGGACATCAGAATTGAAGAGATTCCCGCTGATATGATGGAACTTGCAGAAAAGTATCGCGCAGAGCTTGTTGAGCACGTTGCTGAGCAGGATGACGAGCTTATGATGAAGTACTTCGACGGTGAAGAACTCACAGTTGAAGAAATCAAGACTTGCATCAGAAAAGCAACTATTGCTAACGACATGGTTCCCATTGTTTGCGGTACATCCTACAAGAACAAGGGTGTTCAGAAGCTTCTTGACGCGGTTGTTGACTACATGCCCGCACCCACAGATATCGAAGCTATCAAGGGTATCAATCCTGAAACAGAAGAGGAAGAAGTTCGTAACTCTTCCGATAACGAGCCTTTCGCAGCTCTTGCTTTCAAGATTGCTACAGACCCCTTCGTTGGTAAGCTCTGCTACTTCAGAGTTTACTCAGGTAAAATTGAAACAGGTACAACTGTTTACAACTCAGTAAAGGATGACAACGAGCGTATCGGTAGAATCCTTCAGATGCACGCTAATGACCGTAAGGACATTGATTGCTGCTATGCTGGTGATATCGCTGCTGCAGTTGGTATCAAGAGAACAACAACAGGTGACACACTTTGCGATAAGAACCACCCCGTTATTCTCGAATCTATGGAATTCCCGGAACCCGTTATCCGTGTTGCTATTGAGCCCAAGACCAAGGCCGGTCAGGAAAAGATGGGTATCGCTCTTGCAAAGCTTGCAGAAGAAGATCCCACATTCAAGTGCTACACAGATGAGGAAACCGGTCAGACAATCATTGCAGGTATGGGTGAGCTTCACCTTGAAATCATTGTTGACAGACTTCTTCGTGAATTCAGAGTTGAAGCTAACGTAGGTAAGCCTCAGGTTGCTTACAGAGAAACCATCACCACAGAAGCAAGTGCAGATACTAAGTTTGCACGTCAGTCCGGTGGTCACGGTCAGTACGGTCACGTTAAGATTCGTATCGAGCCTAACGAGGGCAAGGGTTACGAGTTCGTTAACGCTATCGTCGGCGGTGCTATTCCTAAGGAATTCATCGGTCCTGCAGAAGCAGGTATCAAGGGCGCAATGCTCTCAGGTGTTCTTGCAGGCTACAACGTTGTTGACTGTAAGGTTACTCTTTATGATGGTTCATACCACGATGTTGACTCATCAGAACTTGCCTTCAAGACTGCAGGTTCTATGGCTTTCAAAGAGGCTATGAGCAAGGCTTCACCCGTTCTTATGGAGCCCATCATGAAGGTTACAGTAGTAGTACCCACAGAGTACATCGGTGATGTTCTCGGTGACCTTACTTCCCGCCGTGGTCTTCCCCAGGGTCAGGAAGATAGAAATGGTGCTGCTGAAATCATTGCACACGTTCCGCTTTCAGAGATGTTCGGTTACGCAACAGACCTTCGTTCCAAGACACAGGGCCGTGGTCAGTACGTTATGGAACCCTATAACTATCAGGCAGTTCCCAGAAACATCGCTGAGAAGATTATGGACGAGCGCGCAAAATAATTGAAAACATCTTTAGTGCTGTTTTTGATTATTTATTTTCAAAAAACTATTGAATTATAACGAGTTATTTGATAAGATAACATCGTACTAATTAAATTTTTAGGAGGAAATTTCCAATGGCTAAACAGAAATTCGAAAGAACTAAGCCCCACGTTAACATTGGTACTATCGGTCACGTTGACCATGGTAAGACAACTCTTACAGCTGCTATCACAAAGACCCTTTCTCTTAAGGGTTATGCACAGTTTGAAGACTATGCAAACATCGATAAGGCTCCTGAAGAGAGAGAGCGTGGTATTACAATCAACACAGCTCACGTTGAGTACGAGACAGACGCACGTCACTATGCTCACGTTGACTGCCCCGGCCATGCTGACTATATCAAGAACATGATCACTGGTGCTGCACAGATGGACGGTGCTATCCTCGTTATCGCTGCAACTGACGGTCCTATGGCTCAGACTAAGGAGCACCTTCTCCTTGCTCGTCAGGTTGGCGTTCCCTACATCGTAGTATTCCTTAACAAGTGCGACCTCGTTGACGACGAAGAGCTTGTTGAGCTCGTTGAGATGGAAGTTCGTGAGACTCTTTCTGAGTATGACTTCCCCGGCGACGATACACCCATCATCAAGGGTTCTGCATTCCAGGCTCTTGACTCAGCTTCAAACGACATCAACGATCCCGTTTATGCTCCCATCGTAGAGCTCATGAACGCTGTTGATAGCTATATCCCCACTCCCGATCGTAAGGCAGACCTTGACTTCCTTATGCCCGTTGAGGACGTATTCACAATCACTGGTCGTGGTACTGTTGCAACTGGTAGAGTTGAGCGTGGTCAGCTTAAGGTTGGTGACGAACTCGAAATCGTTGGTCTAAAGGAAGAGAGCAGCAAGACAGTTTGTACAGGTGTTGAGATGTTCCACAAGCTCCTCGACTATGCTGAGGCTGGTGACAACATCGGTGCACTTCTTCGTGGTGTTGATCGTAAGGGTATCGAGCGTGGCCAGGTTCTTTGCAAGCCCGGTTCAATCAAGCCCCACACAAAGTTCAAGGGTCAGGTTTACGTTCTTTCAAAGGATGAAGGCGGCCGTCACACACCTTTCTTCAACAACTACAGACCTCAGTTCTTCTTCAGAACAACTGACGTTACAGGTACAATCTTCCTTCCCGAAGGAACAGAGATGTGCATGCCCGGCGATAACGTTGAGATGACAGTTGAGCTCATCACTCCTATCGCTATCGAAAAGGGTCTTCGTTTCGCTATCCGTGAGGGTGGTAGAACAGTTGGTTCAGGTGCTGTTACAGACATCATTGAATAATTGATCCACTAATTAAAGGCGTAGTCTTCGGACTACGCCTTTTTATATTGTCAATAAGACCTAATATATATGCGGTAAGAGAAGGCAGAAAATAACTGCAGGAAAACATATAATTGTTTCATCCGGTATAGGTTGCTTTTGCAAAGATTTGCTGTGCTTTTTCCCACTCGAAGTACCTTTGTACACCTTCAGGGTAAAAGCGCAACATCCCGAAGCCTTTTTGACAGTACGAATTATTCAGCATAAGGTTCTGCGAAACCGTTATATATTGACTTTTATTTAATAAAATAGTACAATATCAACATAAATTTATTCAGGAGGCAGTTATGGCAGAATTCTTTTTGAATGATTTCATAGTTAATATCGACGCCGCTATTTATACGTGGGTTGATAGTATTATGAATCCTACATTAAACGCAATTATGACATTCATCACCCATCTCGGTGATACACCCGGTATTATCTGGTTCGTTTTAGGTATTTGCTTACTTATTCCCAGAAAGACAAGAAAGCTTGGTGTTCTTGTTTTCGCAGGTCTTGCACTTTCTTCTGTTATCAATAACCTCGTTCTTAAAGAGCTTATTGGCAGACCCCGACCTTATGTTTTATGGGACGAAAACCCCGAGGTATGGCTCAGAGCAGGTTATACATACGAATGGCCTGAGCTCATTAAGAAGAGCAGCAGTCCCTCATTCCCCTCAGGTCACACATCAACCTCAATCGGCGCGGCATTTGCAATGTTCCTTGCTTGCTGCAAGAAGGGTGAGAAGAAGTATCTTAGTGTTGGTATTCCCGCACTTATTATTTCATTCCTCATCGGTTTCTCAAGAATCTACGTACACGTTCACTATCCCACAGACGTTATCGTAGGTGCTGTTGTAGGTCTTATCGGCGGCCTTATTGCATATCTCCTCATAGAGAAGCTCTTTATGAAGAAGGCAGTTCCCGCTCTCGAAAAGAAGCTTGATAAGAAGTTGTTCTAATTAAAAAGCTCTCGGTTATTTAACCGAGAGCTTTTTTGTTTGCTTTGCTTATTTTATTTCTTGTTCGAGATTATCAAAGTCAGTTGTAGAGAAAAATTCACCGAGAGTAATATTTAATCCATCACAAAACTTCTTAATTGTAACAATGGAAACGTCATGTCTCGATTCGTCCATCATGCTATATGCCGTAGATGGTGTAACGCCTGATATATTAGCAAGTTCATTTATTTTAATGTTTCTTTCATCGCATAAATCGCGAAATCTTTTAACAACTGTATCTTTTACACTCATATTTTCACCTCGAAAATATTGTATGCAAAATTACATTACTGCGTGTACGCACTTGCGTAAACGATGTGATTATGTTATTATATTTGTGAGGTGAATAATATGAATGATACTATTAATGATTATATGTTATACAAAAAGATGTATTATAAATTATTTAATGCAGTCACTGATGCATTGAATGAATCAAACGCTCTTTCTAAAGATAATATTCTTAAAAAAGTTCAACAAGAGTGCGAGGATATGTTTATAAACTGTAATTGTGACTGAACGCATAAATGCGTTCACTACGGCTCCGCTGTGAAATTTGTTGATTGTATAATTACTAAGCGGTAAAAAGAATTTATTATACGCACCTGACGGTGTTAGAGCTCTCCACCAACGCTCCGTTGAACTTCGCGTAGCGTATATCACTCGCCGAAAGGCGAATATCACTGATGCGTAGCATCCTTGCGTTCGCTACGGCTTCTCGGACGTTGAGTTTACCGTGTCAAAAACCAACGTCGAAATTTGTCATAATTGCGAATTGAAAATATTTAAAATTGGTTTATAATGTGAAGCGAATTATAAATGGGTGATTAGGAGTGGATTTTCGTGGGAAAACAGGATGCAAATCAAGCAAATAATTTTGATTTTGCAAAGGCTTTGGAAGAAGGTCTTAATAGGCTAAACGAATATCCGCCTTATCAACCTACGCTACATATGCAGGAAATCCCGCCTCACATATCTCCCGAACAAAATGATATGGCGTTGGCTTCTTGCGATTACGCTACCTTTTTCGGTTGCTACTATTGTCCCCACAATGGAATATCAGATTACTGCTCAAAGGTAGATTCGCTTGATTGATATCGTATGAAAACCCCTCAACAACCGTTACAGTTGTTGAGGGGTTTTGTGTTATTTAGAGAGCAAGTATATTCTATAAGAAGAACCGTCTTTGTTAGGCTTATGGGTAAGGTTAAGACCTGCATTCATAAGATATGCGCCGCTGTATTCCTTGCCTGTTTCCTGATCAACGTAAATCTTCTTGGGATCGAGACCCTTGAGGCGAAGCATAAAGAACTGATCATATGGCATTCTCATATTCACTACCGTTACGAGAGCCTCGCTCTTATCCTCGGCTACGTGCTCCCAAGCAACTCTGAACTGATTCTCGAAGGGAGTAATGAGTCTGTAAAGGTCGCCGTAATGGATAACGTTGTAGTACTGATGATAGAGGGCAATCTGTGAGGTGATCTCTGCCTTTTCCTCTGCTGTGAGCTTATCGGGGTCGAGCTCGTAACCGAATGAGCCCCAAAGCGCTACGTTCATCTTTGTTTCGTAGCCTGCTCTTTTACATGCGGAAACGTGAGCACCCATAGTGGAAGTGGGATAGCACATTGAAGTACCAAACTGAATAGTAAGTCTCTCAATGGGATCAGTATTATCGCTTGTCCATATCTGAGGTGAGTAGTAGAGCATACCGGGGTCGAAACGTCCGCCACCGCCGGAGCAGTTTTCTAAGAGAATATGGGGGAAGTCTGTTGTAAGTCTGTCCATAATCTCGTAGGTACCGAGAACGAATCTGTGGAATACCTCGCCCTGTCTCTCCTTGGGAAGCTCGGCGCAGGAAACCTCTGTAAGATTTCTGTTGAAATCCCACTTTACATAGTCAATATTGTTGTTAGCGAGGATGTCGTGCATCATACCGTAAATATGGTCGCGTATTTCTTTTCTTGAATAGTCGATAACGTACTGTGTACGTGCGATGGACTTATCTCTGCCCTCGGTGTGGAGACACCAATCGGGATGCTCTCTGTATATATCGGAGTCGGGAGAAATCATCTCAGGCTCGAACCAAATACCAAACTTAAGACCGCAATCGTTAACTTCTTTGATAAGTCCTGAAAGACCCTTCTGAAGCTTGTACTCCGCTACCTTCCAGTCGCCGAGAGAGGATTTATCATCATCGCGGTGACCAAACCATCCGTCGTCCATAACAAGCATTTCAAGGCCAATATCCTTTGCGTGGTGAGCGAAGGAAACGAGCTTGTCGTGGTCGAAATCCATTCCCGTACCTTCCCAGTTATTAATGAGAAGAGGACGCTTTGCTTTCTTCCATTGACCGCGGATAAGGTTGTTGGAGTAAAGTCTGTGGAATATACGGCTCATTTCACCGAGACCCTCGTTTGTATATACCATAACGGCTTCGGGAGAATAGAACTCCTCGCCGGGCTGGAGATACCACTTGAAGCCCTCGGGATTGATACCCATTACGAGACGTGTGCAAGCGAAGCCGTCAACCTCTACGTCAATAGAGAAGTTACTGCTGTAAACTAAGTTGAAGCCGTAGCAATCGCCGTAATCCTCGGTAGCATTTTTGCTTACGATAGCTGTGAAGGGATTGTGGTTGTGGCTTGAGGAGCCGCGCTTGCTCTTAATGGACTGTATGCCGTGGTGAAGAGGATATCTGTCAACGGCACGTTCCTTTACCCATCTACCGTAAAGACCGATCATATCATAATCCATACCGGGGAATTCGATACAAGCGGAATGAACGGTGTCTATATACAAAGGCTTATCCGTTGGGTTTTCTACCTTTACGCTTCTTGTGATAGCGCCATAGTTATTGAAGACGGTATATACGAGAGTAACCTTAACGCCCGTAACCTTGTCCTCGGTGAGGATTTCAAGAGTGTCTGCCTCGCTCTCATCATTTAAATAAAGAGAAGGAAGACCGGGGATAGGCTTCTTACCGCTGTAAATATTATGGCTTACGTATCTCAGGTCTGTAACCTTGTTGCCGTCGTTGTTTTCAATAGCGAAAGCAGAGAGACGGAAGTCGCCCGCGCCGAATGTGGAATATTCGAGAGGGGAAACGTCGGGAGAGAAGTTTCTCACCATAGCCGACGGACTGTCGGGGCAGAAGGATGCATAATCTGCTCTGTATCTGAGGTCTGTTACGTCCTCATCGGGGATAGGTGCACCGTAATAATAGTGTACGAGATAATTTCCCTCGAAGATACCAAACATGTATGTGGATGTTTTGGA
The DNA here is from genome assembly GCA_045606645.1 of Acutalibacteraceae bacterium. Taxonomy (GTDB): domain Bacteria; phylum Bacillota; class Clostridia; order Oscillospirales; family Acutalibacteraceae; genus DTU089. The sequence continues at coordinate 86,483 of JAZUSK010000035.1, forward strand.
GTCCAGCTTGAATGTTTTTGTTTCGGGAATATATTTGATCGACATTTTTATTCTCCTTTGTTTTCCTGTATGTTATATGCGCTGATACCGATAATGGTAAAAGCATCATTGCCTATTTCTGTATTTACTACCTCGAATTTGATAGCGGTTGCGGTAGTTTTTTCTACTGCAATTTCGTTATTAAACACGTTTTTTCCTGTATAAATGAGCTTGTACTGTCCGTCAACCTCAGCATATATATTGAACTGCCTTATTGAGGTGGTTTTTTCATTTACGAATACTGTGTTGAAGGTCTGTACCTCGGAAAACTTGAATTCTATATAGTCGCCTTGGCTGCCCTCAAAAGCACCCATCCTTGCTTCTACTGTATCCACAGTCTCGCCGTTTATACTAACACTGTCTGCGATAGTGATAATATCTTCCACACGGTCATCATCATCCTCGCCGCATCCGCACAAAGAAAGGATGCATACAAGAGCAAGAAGCAGTGATATTATTCTTGTTGCTTTCATACTGTACCTCTTATTTTGCCATACCCGATACCTTTTTCAAGGACTTGGGTATATCGATCTGCTGAGGGCAATGAGATTTACAAACACCGCACTCAATACAGTTTACGGAACGTCTGATGTCGGGAATAGCGTTGTACAAGCTATTAAAATCGTCGAGATCTCTTGTTTTGTTGTACTCGTTATATGCCTTGAAGTTAAGGGGAATATCAACGTTTGCGGGACAATGCTCAACGCAGTATTTACAGTCGGTGCAGGGGATAGCAAAATTCTTCCTGAAATGGACGTTTGCTTCCTCTACCGCCTTTGCTTCTTCCTCTGATAAGGGCTTAAGCTCTTTGAAGGTGTTAAGGTTGTCCTCTACCTGCTCAAAGGTTGACATACCGCTCAATGTTGTAAGCACGTTGGGGAGCTGAGCCACGTATCTTAAAGCGTATGATGCGTATGATGCATCGCCTAATTTATCAAATACCGCTCTCGCTTCGTCGTTAAGCTTGTGGAGTGAGCCGCCGCGCACGGGCTCCATTACGATGCAGGGAATATTGCGCTCTGCAAGGACGTCGTAAAAAGCCTTTGCATCGTTTGCTTCCCAATCGTAATAATTTATCTGAAGCTGAACAAAATCCCATTTATATTTATCTACGAGCTCAACGAAAAACTCGAAGTCTCCGTGATAAGAGAAACCGAGATGTTTTATCTTGCCTGCTTTCTTCTGCTCGGAGAGATATTCGTATGACTTGTACTCTTCAAAGGTTGTCATAATGTCTCTGTTTACCGCATGAAGAAGATAAAAGTCGAAGTAATCAACACCGCATTTCTTTAACTGTCCGTTGAAGATTTCTTCGGGCGTTATTTTGTTGTCCTTCATATGTCCGCCGGGGAGCTTTGTGGCGAGACAGTAGCTCTCTCGGGGATATCTGCTGAGAGCCTCGCAAGCAAATGTCTCCGAGTCACCGCCGTGATAGAAGAAGGCTGTATCGTAGTAGTTAACGCCCGACTCCATAGCAAGGTCGATAAGGCGGAAAGCCTCTTCTCGATCAATAACTTCACTATCCTCGCTTACTTTAGGAAGTCTCATAAGACCAAAGCCTAATTTGGAAATTGGTCTTGCGATTTTATCAAAATTACTGTATTGCATAATCACAATCTCCTTATGATAAGTTGATTAAATTATACAATACAGTAATGCTATTTACAAGGATTTATTGAAATGTTGTTTCTATTATTTTATTGCAATTTTCGGGAGAATATCGGAAATAATCAATATGATTTCCTTTTATGAAATATCTTGGACTTTCTCTCGGGTATTGAGCATCAAATGAGTCAACGATTATTAACTTAAGCTTCATTTTATCCGGGATTATGCTTTTGATAAATATACCTGCTTGCTGTCCCTCTGTGACGGTGCTTGTATATTCTGCCAAGCCCGACAGATTGGGGGTCAATTCAACGAATATGCCGTATGGCTCGATGCTTCTGATAATGCCGCTTACTGTCTCACCGGGTGAGAATTTCTCTGCGTTTTCCTCCCACGTGCCCAAAAGTTCTTTATGGGAAAGGGTGGCTCTTCCTAAATCATCGAAGGATTTTATAATGACCTTGATATCGTCGCCTACGGAGAATCGTACGGAAGGATGAGGGATTCGAGATACGGATATACTGTCTATAGGCAGCAGAGCATTAATTCCGCACCCGATGTCGCAGAACGCACCGAAGTTTTCCATATGCGTTATTTTAGCATCAATAATGTCGCCCGGTATAAGGTTCGATAAATAATTTTCGGTATAGATTTCCTGAACCTTTTTTCTGCTTAGTATTGCTATTTTCTTATCCGATCCGTCGTTTATACTCTCCACTACAAATCTTACGGGCTTGTTTACTCGGGCGATTATTGCAATATCCCTTACCGAGCCGTCTGATATTCCGAGAGCACATTCCTCCCGAGGGATTATTCCGTGCATGAATCCGAAGTCGATATGGAGATTGTGTTGACAGTCGCAAAAGGAAACTCTGGCTTCAAGGAAGGTACCCTCGATCATTGCTCTGTATAAGTTTTCGGGTGAGGAAAGATGAAATTTGTTTTCGGCGGTATGTATTAAGTAACCTTCAGGGAGATATCGTACCATTTTTTTATCACCTTGTTTTCATATATTTTAATTCTACTCTTTTATTTTATGTGAGAGTATGGTACAATATTTCAATAAAATTATAATCGGGGGGATTTTTAGTGGATATCCGTGTCGGCGATATTTTAGAGATGAAAAAGCAGCATCCTTGCGGAAATAAACAGTTCCTTGTTTTGCGCTCAGGTATGGATTTCCGTCTTCGTTGCTGTGGTTGCGACAGAGAATTCCTCATTCCGAGAGTTAAAGCGGAGAAAAATATAAAGAAAGTAATCAGGGAGAATACTGATGATCGATAAATTAACCCACGTAGAAACAAGATATGAAAAAGTGAACGAGCTTCTTTGTATTCCTGAGACTGTCTCCGATCAGCAGAAATATGCGGAGCTTATGAGAGAGCTTAAAAATCTTACACCCATAGTAGAGACGTTCCGAGAATATAAAAAAGCGCTCAATGACGGTGATGCAGCAAAGCAGATGCTTTCCGAGCATCCCGATAAAGAGCTTAAGGAAATGCTTGAAATAGAGATAGAGGAGTGCAAGGAAAAGGTTCAAGAACTTAACGAACAGCTTAAAATACTCCTTCTTCCCAAGGATCCTAACGATGATAAAAACGTTATTATCGAGATTCGTGCAGGTGCGGGCGGAGAAGAGGCGGCTTTGTTTGCTCACTCTCTTTTCAGAATGTATTCGATGTATTCCGAGAGTCGCGGTTGGCACCCCGACGTTATGTATATCAATGAAACGGGGCTTGGCGGCGTTAAGGAAATCAGCTTTATGATAGAGGGCGAGGGTGCGTATTCTCGCTTTAAATTCGAAAGCGGTGTGCATAGAGTGCAGCGTGTCCCCGAAACAGAGTCGGGCGGCAGAATTCACACCTCCACCGTTACCGTTGCAGTTCTTCCCGAAGCGCAGGAGGTTGATATTGCTATCGACCCCACAGATCTTCAGATAGACACCTTCCGTTCAAGCGGCGCGGGTGGTCAGCACGTTAACAAGACGGAATCGGCTATTCGTATTACCCACCTTCCCACGGGTACGGTTGTAGAATGTCAGGATGAGAGAAGTCAGCATAAAAACAGAGACAGAGCTATGAAGATTCTTCGTTCAAGGCTTCTTGAGGTTGAACGTGAAAAGCAGAATTCCGAAATAGCCGACGAGCGTCGCTCTCAGGTCGGCACGGGCGACAGAAGTGAAAGAATCAGAACCTATAACTTCCCTCAGGGAAGAGTAAGCGACCACAGAATAGGTCTAACGGTTTATAGAATAGAATCTATTATGAACGGCGATATCGACGAAATAATAGATGCACTTATTACGGCGGATACAGCCGACAGATTAAAAGAGGATTGAGATTAATTGGATACCCGACTCATAAAAATAACTTCAAAGGATAATGAAAGCGTATATCGCGATGCAGCCTGCCTCCTCAGAGACGGGCAGGTGGTAGGTATGCCCACAGAGACAGTATATGGTCTTGCGGGTAACGCTTATTCCGATGATGCGGTTAAGCGTATATTTGAGGCGAAGGGCAGACCGCAGGACAATCCACTCATTGTACATATTTCAGACTTTTCGGAGATATACGACTTAGTAACAGAAGTGCCCGAGAAAGCAAAACTTCTTGCTGAGAAATTTTGGCCGGGTCCTCTTACAATAATCCTTCCCAAGTCTGATAAGGTTCCTATGAGTGTTACGGGCGGTCTTGATACAGTTGCGGTAAGATGTCCTTCTCACGCGGTTGCAAATATGCTTATAAAGGTTACGGGTCTCCCTCTTGCAGCACCTTCTGCAAATCTTTCGGGTAAGCCAAGCCCCACGAAGGCGGAACACGTATATTCCGATCTTAAGGGCAGAATACCTATGATTATTGACGGCGGTGAATGTGACGAGGGCGTAGAATCAACCGTTATTACTCTCGCAACTCCCGTTCCGAGACTTCTTCGTCCCGGTAACGTTACTATATCTCAGTTGAGAGATGTTTTAGGCGAGGTTGAGGTTGATGACGCGGTTCTTAATCCACTTAAGACGGGCGAAAAGGTTTCTTCTCCCGGTATGAAGTACAAGCATTATTCACCCACAGCGGATATAACTCTCCTTCGCGGTGATTATAATAATTTTTGCGGTTATGTAAATAATATCGCAGAGAGCGGCTCCTTTGCTATGGTGTTTGAGGGTGAGGGTGCAGGTCTTAACGTGCCCTGCATCAGCTATGGAGCAGAGGATTACAAGGAGCTTGCTCATTCGCTTTTTGATGCTCTTCGCGAGCTTGACGAGAGGGGAGCAAAAAACTGCTTCGTAAGATACCCCGACGATGAAAACGACGATAATCTTGCGGTGCTTAACCGACTTCTCAGAGCAGCGGGATTCAAGGTGATAGACGTATGAAAAAACTTGTAGGTCTTACGGGTAAGACGGGCGCGGGAAAATCTACTGTCAGTAAGTATCTCTCGGAAAAAGGTGCATACATTATTGATGGAGATATTGTGGCAAGAGAAGTGCTTCGAGATGACGAATCTATACTCGTGAAACTCGTTGAGGTATTTGGTGATATTCTTAATCCCGACGGCACTCTTGACAGAAAGGCTCTTGCGAGAGTAGCTTTTTCTACTCCCGAAAATACGGATAAATTAAATAAGATAATTCACCCCGCTATAAATACTGCCATTCATACGCAGGCCGACAATGCTTTTTCCGATGGATACAGAGTGGTTGTTGTTGATGCGGCGGCGATAATCGAGTCGGGCTTTGCCGACGAGTGTGATTTGTTATATGTGGTTCATGCTCCCGAAGAAGTCCGCAAAGCTCGTATTATGAATAGAGACAAAATCTCTGAAACGGATGCAATGGTGAGAATAAACGGCCAGAAAAACGACGATTTTTATATTTCTCGTGCCGATGGCGTTATTCGCACTTATGAGCCCTATTCTCTCGAAGAACAGCTTTTAAGTTTAGAAAAGGAGCTTTTCAGTGAGCCGTAATAAAAGAAAAAAGAAACGCAAGCATAGAGTAGCGGTATTGCTATTAACGGCGATTTTTGTTATAATATCATTTAATGCGATCGTGTTCGGATTGCAGACGGCTTATCCTAAATCGTATTCGGATATTGTAGAGGCTAACGCGTCGGAGTATGATCTGGATAGCGATTTGCTTTATGCTTTGATAGAAACGGAAAGCGGTTTCAATAAGGATGCGGTATCAAACGTAGGCGCGATGGGACTTACGCAGATATTGCCTGAGACTTTTCAATGGCTACAGACGAAAACGGGAGAGACTCTTCCCGATGATGCGTTGTTTGATCCCGAAGTTTCCGTGAAATACGGTGCTTACCTTCTCCGATATCTCATTGACGAGTTTGGTGACGCTTCCACCGCAATAGCCGCTTATCACGCAGGAATAACTAAGGTGCATAGTTGGTTGGAAAACGAAGAATATTCCGACGACGGTAGAACTCTTAAGTATATACCCTACGATGATACCCGCGGTTACGTAGAAAAAGTATTATTTAATCAAAAGATGTACACATATTTATATTCGGAGGTTTTAAATTATGGCAACAGTTGAAGAAATGAAGACGGAGCTTTGCTACAAGCCCAAGCATGCAATAGATTTAGTTGACGAGTCCGTTGTAGCGGCGGCAGATGAATTCTGCGAGGGCTACAAGACTTTCCTTGATAACGCTAAGACAGAGCGCGAGGCTACCGAAATAGTGCTCGCAGAGGCTCAGTCAAAGGGCTTTGTTGAGTTTGACCCCGACAAGAAGTATTCTGCAGGCGATAAGGTTTATTACGTTAATCGCGGTAAATCTATTATCCTCGCAGTTATTGGTAAGAAGTGCCTTTGTGAGGGTGTGAAGATTTCTGCGGCTCATATTGATTCTCCCCGTCTCGACCTTAAGCCCAACCCTCTCTATGAGAGCGACGAGCTTGCACTTTTCAAGACTCACTACTACGGCGGAATCAAGAAGTATCAGTGGGTTGCTATTCCTCTTGCCCTTCACGGTGTTGTTGTTAAGGCAGACGGCACTTCCGTAAACGTTAAAATAGGTGAAGAAGCAGGGGAGCCCAAGTTCGTTATCTCCGATATTCTTCCTCATCTCGGCGCAGAGCAGAGCAAGAGAACTCTTTCTGAGGGTATTCAGGGCGAAGAACTTAACGTAATCGTAGGTAGTCGCCCGTTTAAGAGCGATGAGGGTAGTGAGCTTGTTAAGCTTAACATTCTTAAGATTCTCAATGAGAAGTACGGCATTAAGGAAGCAGATTTCCTTAGTGCAGAGTTAGAGGTCGTTCCCGCTTTCAAGGCAGATGATATTGGCTTTGACAGAGGTCTTATCGGTTCATACGGCCACGATGACAGAGTTTGCGCATATCCTGCGGCTCAGGCTATCTTCGATATTGATACACCCGATTATACTGCGGTTACAGTTCTTACTGATAAGGAAGAAACAGGCTCCGACGGTAACACGGGTCTTCAGTCAGCATATCTTGAATACTTCATTAATGATCTTGCAAAAGCAAACGGTCTCGAGGGCTACAGAGTGCTCTCAAAGAGTGAATGTCTCTCCGCAGACGTAAACTCCGCTTATGACCCTACTTTTAATACAGTATTCGAGAAGAATAACACTTCTTATCTCAATAGAGGTGTTGTTATCACGAAGTATACAGGTGCTCGCGGTAAGAGCGGTACAAGCGATGCTTCCGCAGAGTTTATGGGTAAGATAAGAAGAATGCTCGATGCAGATAATATCGTTTGGCAGATTGGTGAGCTCGGCAAGGTTGACGCAGGTGGCGGCGGAACGGTTGCAAAGTATATCGCAAACCTTAACGTTGATGTAGTTGATCTTGGTGTACCTGTTCTTTCTATGCACGCTCCCTATGAGGTTATTTCCAAGATGGACGTTTATATGGCTTACAGAGCCTTTAAAAAATTCTTTGAACAATAAGGATCAGTGAAATGAAAAAGATTATCAGATTATTATCTATGTTACTGTGCGCAACTTTTATTGTTGCCGCGATAAACGTAAATGTTTTTGCTGCCGAAACCGAGGATAGTACTGACCCGGAGGAGACTATACTCTTAGGTGATGTGAATGGCGACGGAAATATAGATACCAATGATAGTATTACTGCATTGCATATGGCGGCGAATATTATACCTGCCGATTTGACAGTTGCCGATATGGATGGAGACGGTTTTGTTTCCGTTAGGGATGCACGTGCGATTCTTCGACTCGCGCTCTATCCTCCGAAGCCTGAGCCCGATCCCGATACACCTCAAAACCCGGAAGGTGGAGAGCAGGTAGGCGGAGTTGTAATTCCGGATAAAAACGGCGAGAATAAATTATCAGACAGAAGTGACAACCTTTATATTCAGTTGATTGCACAGCGATTCAACGTGGATTCCGCTTCTCTTGTGGCTATATACTCGGAGCCCGACACGGGTACTAACTACGTTTTGCAGTTTAAGAAGAGTGGTGGCAAGTATGAGAAGAGCGTTGATAATCTTCAGCGTGTGTATCATATAGGTGCCGCACCCGCAAGAGAGATCAGCTACACCAACGGTAAGCTCCTTTTAGGTGAGCACTATAACTGTGATTCGGGTACAGGTGTGCTCGTGTTCAATTTGGTGCAAACTCAGGTTATGCCCCAATATCCCGACTATTTCAGCGGAGTTTAGAGGTGAAGGTATGAGGAATAAAGAGAAAGATAAGTTTGTATCTCCGACTATTTACAAGGTTGCAAGACCCTTTCTTAAGGCGGTTGCATATATATTTTTCCAACCCAGAGTAAAGGGTAAGGAGAATATACCCAAAGAGGGTGGTGCAGTTATAGCCGCAAACCACGTTTTTGTACTCGACCCCGGAATGATTGGTTGCGGTACAAAAAGATGCGTGCATTTCCTTGCTAAAGCTGAGATTTATAATACTAAGTTCATAACTTTCCTTATGAATAAGTCGGGCATGATTCCCGTTCACCGTCAACGCAAGGATCACGCGGCTCTCGAGGCGGCAGAGGAGTATCTCAGAAACGGCGCTCTTATTGCTCTTTTCCCTGAGGCAACCATAATTAAGCCTGAGGGCGTAAGAATACTTCCCTTTAAGATGGGTGCTATTAAAATGGCTTACGATACGGGTGTACCCATTGTTCCCGCTACCATTAACGGCAGATATATTCCTATCTTCGGTAAAATGAGTATCGAATTCGGTGAGCCGTACTACGTGGAATCTGATGACTTTGAGGCGGAGAGAGAAAAGCTTATTCAGAAGATATGTTCAAAGCTCAATCCTCCTCTTAAACCCGAAGAAAGAATCGTGGCTTACGAGGACAAAAAATAATTTTTTTATGATTTTGTGTGTTTATGGCAGCAGTTTTTACTGTTGCCATAAATTTTTTTAAAAAATAATTCACATTTCGATACCCTGAATTGTATTACTATATAGAGGGGATGTTTTGTCCCGCTATGTTGTGCTTGGAGGTGATGTTTTGGCAAAGAAGTTTGAAGGCTATGAGCCTAAATACGTAAACGAACTTGTAAAGAATTACGGTGATATGATTTACAGAATATGTTTATGTATTCTGTGCGATAAAGACGATGCGGAGGATGCGGTTCAGGATACCTTTTTGAAATTCTTGACCAAAGCACCGCAGTTTGAAAGCAACGAGCACGAAAAAGCGTGGCTTATTAAGGTTGCAACCAATATCAGTAAAAATATGCTGCTTTTACGAATAAAACACCGTACAGTGGATATAAATGAATTGGAGTACGTTGGTGCCGCCGAAGAGGATAAGGACGTTTTCGAGGCAATAATGAGATTGCCGGTGAAATTTAAAATTGTTATGATACTTCATTACATAGAGGGGTATCCTACTAAAGAAATATCAAAGATGATTAAACTTTCTGACGAAGCGGTCAGAAAAAGATTGCAAAAGGGCAGAGAGCTTCTTAAGCTTGAGATTGAAAGGGGCAACAGAGATGCGGTTCGATAACTATTACGTAAGCGAATACAGACGAGTGCTCGATAATATTAAAATGAACGAAGATAGGCTTGTGAATTTCACTGAAAATATTGAGAAGAATATTGAACGTGCCAAGAGCGATAATGCAAAAAGGGTTGCGGTTGCCTCTGCTGTAGCTGTTGCTGTGGGTGTCGGTGTCGGTGTAAGCTTGCGTAGGAGAAAATGATATGATGAATAAAAAGAGTAAATCTCCTATATTGTATGTTCTTCTCAGACCTCTTGGTGTAGGCTTGTTTTGGATTATGTTCCGCCCCAAGGTGCACGGCAGGGAGAATATACCTAAGAAGGGTAACGTAGTTCTCGCGGGTAACCATACATCCGGTTGGGATTGCTTTACGGTTATTTCGGGTACTCGCCGTTGCATACATTTTCTTGCGAAAAAAGAGATTTTTGCAAACAAGTTTTTGGATTGGTTTTTCAAAAGTGCGGGTATTATTCCCGTTGACAGACAGAATGGCGATAAAGCGGCTCTGCTTGCGGCCAAGGATTATCTTAACGATGGTTGTGTGGTAGGTATTTTCCCCGAGGGTACAGCCGTGAAGGAAAATCCGCACGAGTTGTTTCCGTTTAAGATGGGTGCAGTTAAAATGGCTTATGATACTAATACTCAAATTGTACCCTTTACCATTGTCGGAGAATATAAATTCTGGGGTAAAAGTAACGTTGAAATAATATTCCAACCCCCATACAGTCTTGGAAGTGACGACCTCGTAGCAGAAAACGACATTTTAAAAGGAAAAGTGGCGAAGAACCAAAGATGTTAGATTTAGAAAAATACCCTATTGACAGAAACATATTATATTCATATATAAACAACGAGTCTGAATTGGGTTTTGATATACCTGACGTTTCAATGTTTGGTATGTTGAAGATATCTGCAGAAAGTCACCCCGACGCTTCAGCGTACGAGTATTTCGGAGCTAAGGCTTCATACTTGGAGCTTGTCAAAAGTATAGAGAAGATATCTGCAGACTATTACAGAGCAGGTGTACGCAGAGGTGATATCGTAACTATATTGATGGCGAATACTCCCGAGGCGATTATAAGCATTTATGCTCTTAACAGAATAGGTGCGGTGGCAAATATAGTTCATCCTTTGTCCGCACAGGAGGAAATAAAGCATTACCTCAACTCTGTTGAAAGTAAGCACCTCTTATGTATGGATTTGTGCCTTCCCAAAATAAAGGCGATAATAGACGAGACTTATCTTGTAAAGATAATCGTGGCATCTGCGGGTAATTCTATGCCTCAACCACTCAAAACTGCATATTATCTGAAGAATAAAAACAAAAATGTAATTCCGCGCGATGATGACAGATATATATCGTGGAAGGAGTTTTCCGGTAAGAAAAGTATGAGCGTTGTAGAGTATCTTCCTACGGGCGAAGATAACGATAAACCGGCTATTATTCTTCATAGCGGTGGCACTACGGGTACACCTAAGGATATTATGCTTTCAAACAGATGCTTCAATGCTTTTGGTGTGCAAGCGGTTATTACACTCAGAGACGTAAGCGTGGGTGATAAGATACTTGCGATTCTGCCTATATTCCACGGTTTTGGCTTGGGTGTGTGCGTTCACGTTTGCTTCTGCTTCGGTGCATGCTCGGTGCTTATACCGTCCTTTGATTCAAGTAAATTTGGTAATATATTGAAAAAATACAAACCTACTATGCTTTTTGGTGTGCCTACGCTTTACGAGGCGCTTGTAAACTCTAAGGGTGCGGAAAACCTCGACTTCTCATTTCTTAAATATGCAGTAAGCGGTGGTGATTCGTTGCCTAAGCCCTTAGAAGAAAAGGTTAATGAGTTCTTTTCTGAGCACAATTCCTCTGTGCGATTGTGTGAGGGTTACGGTATGACCGAGGGTCTTGCGGCGCTTAGTCTCTCTGTAAACGAGGGCTACAAAACCGGCACTATCGGGAAACCGCTTATCGGTAATGAAATGTGTGTGGTAGAGCCCGGTACCACAAACGTGCTCCCGCCGAACACCGATGGTGAGCTTTGTGTTTGCGGACCTACGGTAATGCTCGGATACAGGAATAATGATGTAGAAACCGCCAATACACTTAAAATTCACGATGACGGAAGAGTATGGCTTCATACGGGTGATATGGCATCTATTGACGATGAAGGCTTTGTGACATACAAGCTACGTATTAAGAGACTTATTATATCGTCAGGCTATAATGTTTATCCTACCCAGATAGAAAAGGTAATAGAAGAAATGCCCGAGGTTATGAAGTGTGCGGTAGTAGCTATGCCTCACCAGTATAAAAAGGAAGTTGCAAAGGCATATATTATCCTCGCAAAGGGTTGCAGTGCAGATACCTTTACGGTGGATAAGATAAAACAGCATTGTATAAAGAATCTTTCGCGTCATTCGGTGCCTTATAAATTTCAATTTGTAAAAGAATTACCTAAGACACCTTACGGCAAGGTTGATTTTTTGAAGCTTCAAAACGAGGCCTGATGTTAATTTTAAAGGAGCTCTCAAGAGCTCCTTTCCTTTTTTGCTTTACATGGTTGCTCTTATGTGTTAATATTAAAAGGTATTTTATGTACGTTAATTTAACGTAAAGGATGTTTTTAGTGAAAAATAGACGTTTGATTTTTACCATTATCGGTGTAGTGGTTGCTTTGGCAGCGGTGATTGCGGCGGTTGTTGTGGTGGTTACAAAAAATAAAAAACCCGCAGAGCCTCAGCAGGTTATTGCCGCCACCTATGGCGATATTACAATTACTCAGGAAGAATATAGCTACGGTTATATGAGCCTTTATAATCAGGTGCTTCAGGTCGTAAAGCAGTATGACGAGTACTATCCCGGCTACGGCGCACAGTATTACGATACTACGCTCAGCCCTGCAGACCAGCCTTGCCCTGCAGATTCACTTCCCGAGGGAGTTGAAACGTGGGGAGATTATTTCGCCCATTATGCAGTTGAGAGAGCTGTTCTTATAAAGGTGCTTTATACTAAGGCTATGAGTCAGGAAGCCAAGGATATGGGCTTCGAGATTACTTCCGAACAGCAGACAGAAATGGATGAAAACGTAAAGACATTTATGGATGCTTTGCAGGCTAAGGCAGATAAGCAGGGTGTCTCCTTGGATGAATATATTTCAACAACGTACGGATACAGTCTTTCAAAAACAGTTTACGAAGAGCAGTTGAAGAGGGAGTATATTTCGGAATTGTATCTCTTGTGGTATAGCGAATATCTTGAAGACGGGGTTACCCAAGAGGATATTGACACTTATTATCTTCAAAACAAGGATGATATAGATATCGTAAGCATAAGAGCCTTTACATTCTCTTATGCATCAACCTCACAGAGTGCAGTACCTACTTATACTAAAGAGGAGGCAGAGGCAAAGGCTAATAGCTTCCTTGCAGAATTAAGCGACGAGCAGTCCTTTATTGATGCGGCAGTCAAGTATGCTCCCGCAGAGCACAGTAGTGAATACGGTACGTATTCTGCAACCCTTTTACCCAACTATACAAAGGCTCAGTTTTCATCTATTTCCACTGAGCTTTCAGAGTGGCTTTTTGACGATGCACGAGCTGTTAACGATAAGATTGTTATTGATTTGGTTGAACAGCAGGCTTATTGTGTTGTAATGTTACCGCAGCTTCCCCGTAAGGATAATGCTTGTAGTAGCGCGGACGTGCGACACCTGCTCGTAGAATATGGTGATGATAAGGAGGCCTCGAGAAGAGAGGCGGAAGATCTTCTTGCAAGCTGGCGAGACGGCGGGGCAACCGAAGAACAGTTTATCGAACTTGTAAAGCTTCATACTGATGACGTAGCATCTGCAGAATCGGGCGGTCTTTACAGCGGTATCACCTCTGCTTCTCAATACGTGCCCGAATTTCTTGCATGGGCAATAGCACCTCATGAATACGGTGATGCAGAAATAGTAGAAACTACCTATGGATATCATATTATGTTTTACGTAGGCGGCGACGCTACACCAAAATGGGAATATGATATTAGAACCGCCCTTGCTCAGGTAGCGTACAGCGATTTCTATGACGAGCTTTACAACGATATCGAAACGAATACCGTAAAAGAACAGACGGTCGTAAATACGGTCAACGTTGAAAATTTGAAAATGATCGTTGAATATCAGAATAAGCTTAACGGTGAAACCACAACGACTACCGCCGCACAATAAAAATAACACCCGAGATTCACATTGAATCTCGGGTGATTTTTTGTTTCTTAATCGAAAAGATAAACTCTTGTTTCGTAGGGCTTTGTAATAAAGCTATTGTTACTTACGGGAGTATCCTTGTAGTTGGAAATAACGCATTTACCCTTTGAAAGGTCGAAGCCCTTGGGAGCGTTGAATTTAACTGCATCCTCTGTGTATGAGCATACAACGAGAAGTTTCTTGCCTTCGTAGTTTCTCTCGTAAACGAAGAGATCCTTACTGCTCTTCATGTGCTCCTTGTAGTCGCCGTAGATAACGATCTCGTTTTCTTTTCTGAACTTAAGAAGCGCACGGTAGAAGTTAAGGATACTGTCGGGATCCTTTTCTGCAGCCTCAACGTTGATCTCTTTGTAGTTGGGGTTTACGAAGAACCAAGGCTCATCGGCAGTTGTGAAGCCTGCGTTTTTGGAGTCATTCCACTGTACACAGGTTCTTGCATTGTCGCGAGATGCGTAGTTTGCAAGTTTGAGAGCCTTTTCGTCACCCATAAGCTTACGAGCAACGTTGTAGTTGTTGATTGTAGAAACGTCGGTGTATTCGTCAATGCTCTTGAAGGGATAGTTGACCATACCGATTTCCTGACCCTGGTAAATGAAGGGTGTGCCGCTCTGACAAATATATGTAACAGCGAGCATCTTTGCACTTTCCACTCTGTACTTTTCGCTACCGTAACGGCAGATTACACGAGGCTGATCGTGGTTTTCCATATAGAGAGCATTCCATGCTTTGCCGTAAAGATCCTTCTGCCATCTTGAGAAAACCTTTTTAAGTCTCTTGAGACTGAACTTTGTCTTGAACCAGCTGTAGAAGAGACAGTCTGCTGCCATATGCTCGAAGTGGAACATCATATTAAGCTGCTGATTTTCGCCCTCTGTAATGTGCTTGAGAGCCTTCTTGGTGGTCATCATGGGAGCCTCGCCGACTGTCATACAGTCGTATTTGTCGAGAACCTCGTGCTTGAATTCCATAAGATACTCGTCAAGGTGAGGACCGTGCATATAGTTCTCGATACCTGTTGCAACGGGGAACCAATAGGGGCTTGAAGGAAGACCTTCTTTCTTTGAAATGAAGGTGATAACGTCCTCACGGAATCCGTCAACACCCATATCAAGCCAGAAGCGAAGAATGTCCTTAACTTCTTCACGAACCTCGGGGTTGTCCATATTAAGGTCGGGCTGCTCTACAGCAAAGAGGTGGAGATAATATTCGTCGTTCTTTTCGTTGTATTCCCAAGCGGGACCCGCAAAGGTGGACATCCAGTTGTTGGGTCGGCGTTTGCCGTTCTTGCCTTTACCCTTGTACCAATGATAGTAGTTGTGATATTTGCTCGTGGGGTCTTCAATACCCTTTAAGAACCACTCGTGTTGGTCTGAGGTGTGATTTACAACAAGGTCCATAATAACCTTGAGTCCGCGCTTATGTGCTTCGTCAAGCACGAGCTTGAAATCCTCAAGAGTACCGTATTCGGGTTGGATACTGCGATAATCTGCAATATCGTAGCCGTAGTCCTTCTGAGGAGATTTGTAGAGGGGAGAGAACCAGATGGCATCTACACCGAGGCTCTTGATATAATCGAGCTTTGATAAAACACCCTTAAGATCACCTATACCGTCGCCGTCGCCGTCACAGAATGAACGGGGCCAAACCTGATATACTGCCATTTCTTTGTACCAACATTTTTTCATAGTTAATACCTCGCTTAAAAATCGTATAATTAATTCTATCATAGAATTGAGTAAAATACAACAATTAATTAGGGGGGATAACTCTTTGTATTTGCCATACAAGAAGAAAAATTAACGATTTAGTCAAAAATTACTATGTACTTTTTCACAATTATATTGTATAATGGCTCAAAGTGAGATAAATACATATTCAGATGTGAGGTATATATGAAAGGTACTACAAAGCTTATAGTTTCCTTTGGTGTTGCTATTGCCCTGGTCGCTACTATACTTGTTTTGGCGATCTTCGATGATGGAAGCAAGGATGACGATACCGGAAAGGGAGGATATCAGCTCCAATCTACAACCACAACTCTTCCTCAGAATACGGATGCATGGATCAATATAGACGATCTTGCTAATGACTTGGCTACCGCTACAGATCCTTCTGAGGCTCCCGAAACAACTATCCTTCCTGACGGCTCTGTTGTGATTCTTACCACCGGTCCCAGTGTGTCGTATATTTATGTTAACCCCGATGGTGTTGTTGTGAATCCCAGTGACGTAAGTAATCCCGTTACACAGCCCCCCGTAACCGGTACTCCCGATAATACGACAACTACCATAATAGATGACGCCACTATTCCCGATCAAGGAAATACAGACGTTGAGCTTTCTGAGTTTGAGATAGATCCTCGTACGGGTTATATCACAAAGTATAACGGTAGTGGCGGATACGTTAGCCTTATGAACGTTACTAAGATAAACGGTGTTCAGGTAAAGGGTATCGGCGACGGTGCATTTAAGGGTAGTGCGGTGTCACATATAGATATTCCCGCTCACATTTCTTATATAGGTAATAATGCTTTTGAGAATTGCACAAAGCTTTCTGCTGTTACGTTTACAAACAGCAGTACTAAAGTAACTATAGGATTCAGAGCCTTTTCAGGTTGTACGAAACTTACTAATATAAAGCTTCCTATTTGTACGATTGTGGGTCAGAGCGCGTTTGAAAACTGCACTTCACTCAAAAAGGTTGAGATTCCTTCGGGTACACTCGAAATCGGTAGAGCTTGCTTCTATAACTGTGCATCTCTTGAAACCGTATATATCCCTAAGTCGGTTGAGGTTATAGGCAGTGATGCTTTTGGAAAACACAATCCCAATCTCACCGTGCACACACCCGACGGCTCCGAAGCTGAGGATTATGCGCGTAATGCAGGCATTAACGTTGAACTTGAATAAACACTTGATATAAAAAAGACCGAGTCGGACGACTCGGTCTTTTTAACATCCGTACAAGTTTATCATATACTGTATTGACGATATGATTTTTTCGTCCGAATGATTATTTTTACTCTCAATGGCAAAACTAAAGGTGAAGAGTAAAAAAATAGTATCGGAGTTGATATACAGATATGAATATAAAACGGGGAGATATATATTATGCAGATCTGAGTCCCGTGGTGGGATCGGAGCAGGGTGGAGTAAGACCCGTACTTATCGTCCAAAATGACGTTGGAAACAAATACAGTCCGACGGTAATAGCTGCGGCTATTACGAGTCAGCAGTTTAAGACGAAGCTTCCCACCCATATAAGCGTAACGGCAGACGTTTGCGGCTTGTCTAAGGATTCTGTGGTTTTGCTTGAGCAAATCCGAACCTTGGATAAAAAAAGACTCAGAGAAAAAATGGGGAATCTTCCCGAGACGGATATGGACAGAATAAATGATGCGCTTTCTGTCAGTATTGGGCTTGACAGAGGATAAAGAATGATAGATAAACAGTAAATATATGTGTTTTGAAAATTGCGTTTCGATCCGAAACGCAATTTTTGTTAAAGAATTGTTAAGGAATTGTTTAATTTGTGAAAAGAGTACAATTTGTGTCTTATATGGCATCGACATAACTTGACAAGACACCACGTAGTGGTGTAAAATATTATGGATAATTTGGGGCGTAATGCCCGTACTCTTTCGGAGGTTTACTATGTCTAAGAGATTTTTCACTTCAGAATCTGTTACAGAGGGTCATCCCGACAAAGTCTGCGACCAGGTTTCTGACGCTATACTTGATGCTATGCTTGAGCAGGACCCCATGTCCCGCGTAGCTTGTGAAACTACCTGTACTACTGGTATGGTTATGGTTATGGGTGAAATTACTACTACCGCTCAGGTTGATATTTCTTCTATCGTTCGCGGAGTTGTTAACGATATCGGCTTCAATAATCCCGAATATGGCTTCGACGGCAATAGTTGTGCGGTGTTTACAAACCTTGATAAGCAGTCACCCGATATTGCTATGGGTGTTGATAAGTCTTTCGAGCTCAAGGGCGGTGAAGAGGATGAATACAATCTTCACGGCGCAGGCGACCAGGGTATGATGTTCGGCTTTGCTTGTAACGATACAGAGGAACTTATGCCCCTTCCTATATCACTTGCTCATAAGCTTGCTCTTCGTCTTACAGAGGTAAGAAAGAACGGTACACTTGCATATCTTCGCCCCGACGGAAAAAGTCAGGTTACTATCGAATATGATGAAGACGATAAGCCCGTGAGAGTTGAAGCGGTAGTTGTTTCTTCTCAGCACGATCCTATCGATATAGAGGTTCTTCGCAAGGACATTCTTGAGAACGTTATTAAGCCTGTTATTCCCGAAAAGTATCTTGATGCAGATACTAAAATATACGTTAATCCCACAGGTAATTTCGTTGTAGGCGGTCCTGTAGGTGATAGCGGTCTTACCGGTAGAAAGATCATCGTTGATACATACGGCGGATACTCACGCCACGGCGGTGGTGCATTCTCGGGCAAGGATCCCACAAAGGTTGACAGAAGTGCCGCTTACGCTTGCCGTTACGTTGCAAAGAATATCGTTGCCGCCGGTCTTGCTGATAAGTGTGAGGTTCAGCTTGCATACGCTATCGGTGTTGCTCGTCCTGTTTCTGTACGAGTTGATACATTCGGTACGGGTAAGATTTCCGATGCTCAGCTTGAGGATATCGTAAATGCTAAGTTTGATCTTCGTCCTGCTGCTATTATCGAGAAGCTTCAGTTGAGAAAGCCTCAGTACAGACCCCTCGCTGCATACGGTCATATGGGTAGAACAGATCTTGACGTTATGTGGGAAAAGACTGATATGGCTCAGACTCTTAAAGAGGTTGCCGGTATCTGATTATGAAAACGGAAAAGACGAAAAAGAATTTACACGAGGGTCATCGCCAAAGAGTGAAGGCAAACGTGATTAATAACGGCTTTTCACAGCTCGAGGATCATAGACTTCTCGAGCTGATTTTATTCTACTCCATACCGCAGGGCGATACTAACGGTACGGCTCATCTTTTACTTGATGAGTTTGGCTCTTTGTGGAACGTTTTTAACGCGGATATTGATAGACTTAAAAGAGTAAAAGGAGTGGGTGAGAGTACGGCCATTATGCTTAATGCAATGGGTGAAGCGAACCGACGTATCCAACGAGGAGAGGTCGATAAAAGACGTATCTATAAGACTCATAAGGATTATTGTCAGTTATCAGTATCACATCTTGCGGGTGCAACAAAGGAGATTGCCGTTGCGTTTTATTTCGATGCATCCGATAGGTTGAAAAAGGTGGTTGAGCTTTCTTCGGGAGATGAAACCACGGTGCAGATAGATGTGAAGAAGGTTATTCAGAACGCTGTTCTCTATGATGCTGCGGGTGTTGTTCTTGCTCATAATCATCCCGGCAGAAGCGGTGAGCCTTCCTTAAGTGATATAGACGCGACTCGTTCTATAAGCGTAATGCTTAGAAAAATAGGAGTAAAATTGTACGACCATATCATACTCGATGGTGAAGATAAGCCCTTCTCAATGTATGAGGATATTTCTATGAAGGGGATTTTTTATTAATTACCGAAAAACAGCCTTACCATACGAGGCGACAGAATAAAGCTGGTGAAATCGGCACACAATGCAGATAGTATTGTGTGCCGTGTTTTTTTGATTCCTACGGAGCCGTAGTAAATAGTCGTGGTATAAAAGGTGGTCTCTGTAGAGCCCATTATTACAGAGGCGCATCTGCCGATATAGGAGTCGGGCTTGTGCTCTTTTAATATACTTTCGTATATTCCGATTGAACCGCTTCCTGATATAGGCGACAGAATCATTTGAGGAATCAACTCTTTGGGGATTGATAGTAGATTTGCTATAGGTGTTGCAAAGGAGCACAATACATAAAGCGCACCTGAAGATTTAAGCATATTTATGGCAAGTATAAGGGCTATGAGTGCGGGTGTTATACCGAGAATAACGAGAAAGCCATTTTTAACGCCCTCAAGGAAAAGATTAAATATATCCAATCCCTTAAATGCTCCGTGCAGTACGATTATTACGACGATTATGGGAATAATGTGATTGCTTAAACTATTCATTTGAAAAACCTCTTGAATATTGAAGTGGCAAGTATTCCTGCGGTAATTGATATTGCGGATGTTAAAAGGGCGGGGAGAAGTATCTCCGTGGGAGATCTGCTTCCGTAGTCTGCTCTGAGTAGAGCGACTGTAGTTGAAAATAAATGAAGTGATGCGGTGTTGACAACCACGAATCGTGCCATATCATCACTTGCGACATCCTTGTTTTTGTTTAGTTCCTGTAGTCTTTTCATAGCCTTTAATCCCAAGGGTGTTGCGGCATTGTCGAGACCTAATAGATTAGCAGTCATATTCATCGCGATTGCTTCCTTGGCTTCGCGGTCGCGTAGCTTAGGGAATATTATTCGTAAAACCGGATTCATAAGACGGCACAATGCTTTTGTTAATCCGCTTTTTTCTGCTATATTAATAAGTCCATTCCATAAGCATATAATTCCCGCAAGCTTTAGCGCGAGAGTAACTGCATCGGTGCCGCTCGATACGATCGCTGACGACAGATTTTCCATGTTGCCCGTGGCGATAGCACAGAAAAAGGAAAAAACCATCATAACAGGCCAAATATAACTCATCATAGTCCTATTTATAACCCCACAGACGCCCTATAAAAGGAAGAATTTTCTTGACTAAATCACAATATGTAGTATAATAGTATAGATATAATACCCAAACTTTGTATTCCTGAAAGGATAGGTTAAGTAATGGCAAAAACACAGACACCTAAAGAATACGGTAACGACAGTATTAAAAAGTTAAAAGGTGCCGACAGAGTAAGAAAACGTCCTGCGGTTATTTTTGGCTCCGACGGTCTTGAGGGTTGTGAGCACTCTATTTTCGAGATTGTTTCCAACTCTATCGACGAAGCAAGAGAGGGTCACGGTAAGAAAATCATCGTTACTCGCTTCCTTGATAAATCGGTTGAGGTGCAGGACTTCGGTCGAGGCATTCCCGTTGACTATAACGCTCGTGAGAAGTGCTATAACTGGGAACTCGTTTTCTGCGACTTGTATGCAGGCGGTAAGTACGATACAAACGACGGCGGTAGCTACGAATATTCTCTCGGCCTTAACGGCCTTGGTCTTTGTGCTACTCAGTACGCATCTGAATATATGGAGGCAGAGATTCACACAGGCGGCTTCTGCTACGAGCTGAAATTCAAGGCAGGTAAGATCGACGGCGAGATGAAGAAAACTCCTTACGATAAGAAGGACACGGGTTCCCGAATCAAATGGCGCCCCGATATGAAGGTTTTTACCGATATTGATGTCCCGCTTGAGTACTTTCAGGAAACTCTCAAGAGACAGTCTGTTGTTAATAACGGAATTAAATTCATTTTAAGAAATCAGCTTACGGAAACTAAATTCGAAACCTTTGAGTATATGTACGAGAACGGTATCGTGGATTACGTAAATGAGTTTATCGGTAACGACGGTCTTACAACTGTTCAGTTCTGGCAAGCAGAGCGTAAGGGCCGTGACCGCGAGGATAAGCCCGAATATAAGCTTAAGATAAATATGGCTCTTTGCTTTTCTAATAAGAAACAGCTTAAAGAGTATTATCATAACTCAAGCTTCCTCGAGCACGGCGGTGCTCCCGAAAAAGCTGCAAGAAGTGCTTTCGTTTCACAGATTGACGCATATCTTAAACAAAACGGTAAATATGTAAAGACCGATGCTAAAATCAGTTTCCAGGATATCGAGGATTGTCTCGTGTTCGTTGTTTCATCTTTTTCTACGCAGACCTCTTACGAGAATCAGACTAAAAAGGCTATAACGAATAAATTTATTCAAGACGCGATGACTGAATTTATCAAGCATCAGCTTGAGATTTACTTTATCGAGAACAAACTCGATGCAGACAAGCTCTGTGAGCAGATACTCATAAATATGCGCTCCCGTGTAAAGGCGGAGAGCACGAGACTTAACCTTAAGAAAACTCTTGCTACATCTAATGATATGACAAGCCGAGTTGAAAAATTCGTTGATTGTCGTAGTAAGGATAAGAGTGAGAGGGAAATCTTTATCGTTGAGGGTGATTCGGCTCTTGGTGCTTGTAAGCAGGCACGAGATTCTGCCTTCCAGGCGGTTATTCCCGTCAGAGGTAAGATTCTTAACTGTCTTAAGTGCGATTACAACAGAATCTTTAAGAGTGATATTATAGTCGATCTTATTAAGGTCCTCGGTTGCGGTGTAGAGGTTACGGGTAAGCACAGCAAGGAGCTTTCGCTCTTTAACCTCGACAACCTTCGTTGGAATAAAGTCATCATCTGTACCGATGCGGACGTGGACGGATTCCATATCAGAACGCTTATTCTTACGATGATTTACAGACTTATGCCTACGCTTATTAAAGAGGGGAAGGTCTTTATCGCAGAATCACCCCTTTACGAAATCACCTCTAAGGGCGAGACCTGGTTTGCATATACCGAGAAAGAGAAAATTGCGGCTCTTGAGGAAATCGGTAACGCCAAATATACCATTCAGCGCTCTAAGGGACTTGGTGAAAATGATGCGGATATGATGTGGCTTACTACTATGAATCCCAAAACACGCAGACTCATAAAGGTTGAACCCGATGATATGGAAGAGCTTATTGCAGATAAGTTTGAACTTCTTTTGGGTGATAATCTGATAGACAGAAAAGAATATATCGCAGAAAACGGTCATATGTATCTTGACCTTGCTGACATTTCATAATAGGAGATAACTATGGCAAGAAAGAAAAAAGATAATACTCCCGTTGTTAAAGAAGAGGAAGTAAAGGCTAATATTATAGGTGCAGGTGAGGTGGTTGCTCAGCAAATTACCGAAACACTTGAGACCAACTTTATGCCCTATGCTATGAGCGTTATTATCTCCCGAGCAATTCCTGAGATAGACGGCTTTAAGCCTTCGCACAGAAAGCTTCTCTATACTATGTATAAGATGGGTCTTATTAACGGAGGCAGAATAAAGTCTGCTAACATTGTTGGTAGAACAATGCAGCTTAACCCTCATGGCGACGCGGCTATATATGAGACTATGGTGCGTCTTTCTAAGGGTAATGAGACGCTCCTTCACCCCTATATAGACAGTAAGGGTAACTTCGGTAAGTCATATTCAAAGAATATGGTTTACGCTGCTTCCCGTTACACCGAGGCAAAGCTCGAAAGCATCTGCTCCGAACTTTTTGGAGATATCGATAAGGATACGGTTGACTTTGTGGATAACTACGACAGCACAATGAAGGAGCCTACTCTTCTTCCTGTATCCTTCCCAAGCGTGCTTCTTAATACCAATAGCGGTATCGCCGTAGGTATGGCAAGCAATATTTGCTCCTTTAACCTCAGAGAGCTTTGCGAGACAACGATCGGTCTTATTAAGAATCCTGATTTTGATATTTTCGAGACCCTTAAAGCCCCCGACTTTATCGGCGGTGGTCAGATTATATATGACCGCGCCGCTCTTGAAGAGGTTTATAATACGGGTAGAGGCTCTATTAAAATCAGGGCGAAGTATTCCTACGACAAATCTAATAACTGTATTGATATTACAGAGATTCCTGCAACTACAACCTGCGAAGCAATAATAGAAAAGATTATTGAGAAGGCAAAGGCGGGTTCTCTTAAGGAGATAAGCGACGTTCGTGACGAGACGGATAAGTCGGGACTTAAGATTACAATAGACCTTAAGCGCGGTACTGATGTTGACAAGCTTATGAAGAAGCTTTTCAAGTTCACATCTCTTGAGGATTGCTTCAGCGCAAACTTCAATATCCTCGTAGCCGGTGTGCCCAAGGTTATGGGTGTTGCGGAGATACTCTCTGAGTGGATTGCTTTCCGTACCGAGTGCGTAAGCAGACGAGTTTACTTTGACCTGAATAAAGCAAAAGAAAAGCTCCACCTTCTTCTCGGTCTTAAGAAGATACTCCTTGATATCGACAAGGCTATCAAGATTATTCGCGAGACAGAGGAAGAGGCAGAGGTTGTTCCCAACCTTATGATTGGCTTCGGTATTGATGAGATTCAGGCTGAGCATGTTGCGGAAATCAAGCTTCGTCACTTGAACAGAGAGTATATCATCAAGCGTCTTGCTGATATAGATGAGCTTAAGGAGAGCATTGAGGATATGGAGGATATCCTTAATAACAAGTCGCGCATTAAGAAAATAATCGTCGAAGAGCTTACTAAGGTTGCGCAGAAATACGGCAAGGATAGAAAAAGCGAGATCATTTACGATGCGGATTATGAGGAAGAGGTGGTTGAGGAAATTCCTGACTACGAGGTAAACCTCTTCTTTACGCGCGACGGTTACTTTAAGAAAATCACTCCTTTGTCACTTCGTATGGGCGGTGAGCAGAAGCTTAAAGAAGGTGACGAGATGGTGGCAACGGTTAACGCTTCCAACACCGCAGAGCTTCTCTTCTTTACCGATAAGTGTCAGGTTTATAAAGCCAAGGCATGTGATTTTGAAGATACAAAGGCAAGCGCTCTCGGCGACTTCATACCGTCAAGCTTGATGTTTGATAAGGATGAAAAGCCTATTTATATGGCGGTTACTTCTGATTACAAGGGCTATATGCTTTTCTTCTTTGAAAACGGTAAGGTTGCAAAGGTTGATATGAAATCCTACGAAACCAAGACCAACAGAAAGAAGCTTATTAAGGCATATAGCGATAAAGCGCCTATAGTATCAGCTATGTATATCACAGAGGATACAGAGGTTGTGCTTACATCTACCGCGGGCAGAAATCTTTTGGTGAATACAGGTGCTATTTCTGTTAAGACTACAAAGGATACGGCGGGCGTAAATGTTCTTACTCTCAAGAAGTATCATAAGCTTCAGAGCGTTAGATTCTATAAAGAGGGTGAATTTGTGAAGCCTCACAGATATAGAACTAAGACACTTCCTGCAACGGGCGCGGTGCTAAGCTCCGATGATACGGCAGAACAGTTAAGCCTTATGTAAATGTTTATAAAAAAGCGCCTGCCCGAATGGGCAGGCGAGCGTATAAAGTAAATATAAAGCCGAATGAACTGTTTGTTCTTTGCGGTTTTTACAAACGCACGTACTTTATGCGCTGAGAATATATTTCCCGATATAAGAGATATTATACCCCGTAACAAAAAATATTTTAAAAAACTAAAAAAAGTCTTGCATTTTATATAATGCTGTGGTATTATATTCGGGCATTATGGATTGAATAACTCCCCAATGAAAGGAAAATATATATGGAAAATCTTTTATGGTATCATTACGCTTTTGGTGCGGCACTTATTCTTGCAGCACTCGTTATCGTAATCACTGTTATGCTCCAGGAGAGCCAGCAGCAGGGTCTTTCCGGTGCTATTGCCGGCGGTTCTGATTCTTTCTTCGAGAAGAATAAGGGCAGAACAATTGAAGCAAAGCTTGCTAAGATTACAAAGATCTTCACAGTATTCTTCTTTATCGCAGTTCTCGCTGCAGTTATTATTTTCAGATTAACCAAATAATTATAACCCTGATTAATTTCAGGGTTTTAATATGAGTTATTAGCTCAGTAGGCAGAGCACCTGCCTTTTAAGCAGGGTGTCCGGGGTTCGAATCCCCGATAACTCACCAAAAGAGGAAGTTACACTTATGTGTAACTTCTTTCTTTTTTGAATGATGTATGACGACGGGGATTCGCCCCCCCCCTCGGCGAAGCCGAACATAATCGGGTGTTCGCGAAGCGAACGATGGGCAGAGCCCATCGAATCCCCGATAACTCACCAAGAAAAAAGCACTTGCATAAGCGTCATACACATAAGGACAGTACAGCAAGATACGAAAACACCCGTAGTTTGTAAAACTGTGGGTGTTTTTTTATATTCTCTTTATTTGTTGGTCTAGTTATGCTATAATACAACTGACCGATAAATAAGAATTTGAGGGAGCGAATATGGATTACTATAAGCAAATTTTTAAAAGAAAATCTTTTCATATATTCAAAGACACAGAAACTCTAACAGATATTGAATTGCAAAGACTTGAAAGCTTTATTGAAACTGTAATACCACTCAATTCTGAAATCAAAACAGAGATTTGCATTGTCTCTGAAAGTGAGACCACTTGTAAACGTGGTGGACAATATTGTATCTTGTTTTACAGCGAAACCAAAGATGAGTATTTGCGAAATATTGGGTATATCGGTGAACAGATTGATTTATACCTTGCATCACAAAACATTGGTGCTCTGTGGTTCGGTATTGGAAAGCCACAGAATATGCAAATGAATGGCCTTGATTTTGTCATTATGATTTCCATTGCCAAAATGCCAGAAGACAAGTTCCGCAAAGATATGTTTAAATCCAAAAGAAAGTCTATGACTGAAATCTGGAATGGTAATACATTAGGTGTTGCAGAAATTGTTCGTTTTACTCCGAGTGCCTGTAATACACAACCTTGGATTGTAGAAAATACAGGTAGTGAATTGATGGTATACAGGTATAAGAAACCAGGCAAGAGAGGAATTATGCCTGCTGACAAGGTGAGATATTACAACAAGATAGATATGGGTATTTTCATTTTTATGCTTGAAACTTGTCTTGAACACGAAAACTATACTTATGAAAGAGATTTGTATGCAGATACAACAGATGACAGTATTGAAAAAACTTTAATCGCAAGATATACATATTCAAGAAAGTAATCAAATTTCAGTCTCACGGCGAGATTGAAAGCACGCATGAATTTGAAGTTTCTGTTGAGTTTACTATGGCATATTTGGCTATTTTACAGAGATTCCACCTATATTCTACTTACAAGGGATGTTATTTTAATGATAAAAGAAGTACCTTTATATCATCAAATGAATGGAGGAATACATGTGAATCAATTAGTTACAGGAAAATTTATAGCATTAAAGAGAAAACAGAAAAATTTAACACAGGAACAATTAGCAGAGAAGCTTGGCGTATCCAATAAGACTATTTCTAAATGGGAAACTGGCAAATGTATGCCGGATTATTCTATTATAAAAAGTTTGTGTGAAGAACTTGAAGTTACAGTGGCAGAACTGATGGATGGTGAGATGTCAGAAGAAAAAAGTGTTCGTACTTATGATGATGAACAAATTTTAGATTTGCTAAGAAGAACACAAGAGCTGGAAAAA
>JAZUSK010000036.1:0-128154 GCA_045606645.1 Acutalibacteraceae bacterium
ACCGCAAACCGTCCCACACCTTGCGGCGGGGCTTGCTGTGCGGCTGTGTGGCTGTGCCTTACACCCTTAACCGCAAACCGTCCCACACCTTGCGGCGGGGCTTGCTGTGCGGTTAGGGTATCTTGTCCAAAAGGAAAAGGCGGGGATTATTCCCCGCCGTAACGCTGTCTGATTATCTAACTGTATATCCCTTTTCGTTTGCACGCTTGCGGAGTCTTGTAAGAATAGTGCAAACATTTCCTTTACTAATTCCAAGATATGTTGAAATCGCTTCAATGCCTTTGCCCTGCATACGCAGTCTGATAATCTCCGCTTGTCTGTCAGTTAAGTTAAGGTCTGCAAGCATTTTGTAAAAGCGCTTCACGCTTTCGCTATCTGCTGTGTAGTTGTCAAAATCTGTGTGTCCGTCAATGTCAGAAGCATAACTACCGAGGTCGATATACTTTGGCAAGCGGCGGTAAATGTGTTCCAATTCCTCCTCCGTGTGCTCCTCAATGTATATGTACTTGCTGTTAGACTGGACTGCTCTGCTGTCAGCGATTGCCGTTCTGACTGCTCGATATACTTCCTGAATCGGTGTAGTATCGATGTCACGATATGCGGCGCTGTCACTTTCCTTGATGAGTACACGCTTTGAAAGTCTGCGCACTTCATACGGAGTGTCAAGCCACTTTTCGCCGTTGGCGTGTTCCCTTGCCTGCTCCAGTATTGCAACAATAGCTTCGTTCACAAGGTCAACGCCGTCCGAAAGAGTTTGACCGATAAGAGCATTAAGCGCCTTTTCCGCTTCATCATTGACAAGTGTTACGGGGTCACCGTCATCGTCCAAAGTGTTGCGATATGCGGCATTTGCTTGCTGTCTGACGTTGTTCAGGTTGGCAAGGTCTGCGGCTATACCTGCACGGAGTTTGACCAACTGCGGATTGATACCGCTGTTGCTGACTTGCTGTCGCTGTCCCGCTGTCTTGCGCTGTGGGTCAATGACCTTTTTCAGCACAGAATAAACAATAGCGGTTGCAAGGTTGGTCAACTGTTCGGTATAGTCGTTGCCGTTTGCGTGTGCGACTTCAAAGTTGCGCTTGACTTCGTCAAAGCTATTCAGTTTTTGGGTTTTCATGTGTGTTTTCTCCTTTCGTTTGTCGGTGTGAAATTTCGGTCAAGAGTGGGAGTGCTTGCGACAATCCCGCTTGCCGTATCCGACATTAAACAGTATAAAGGACGGAAAACGAAATGTCAAGCATATTTTTAAATCGGCTTAAAATTTTTTGCCTATAACTGCAAATCGCCTTGCCGTTGTCCGTCCTGCCGTTGCAATCGTGCCGTCAATTCAACTTGCCTTTTCGGCACTATGGCAAGTAAAGGGGGCTGGTTATGGAATTTTAACCGCCCCGCCCCTTGCCGGTACTGTTGTAGTCGCTTCCTCTAACTTACACCACTCCATTTTCACTTTTCCTTATTCCAAAGCCGTTTTTCAAGCTTGTTACACCAAGGCAGAGTTACAGGTTAAGCCTTTTGCGTCTTAGCTCTGTTGTTTCAGATCTCTTATCCAAAAGAGAAAAAGGCTTAACTACGCAAATTTTGCTCTATAAAATACATGCTCAAATTTTTTTCATTCTATTTGCGATGAACACTTAAAAATTATAGCGAAATTTAAAGTAATATGCTATAATATATACATAGTCAAGAATATTTTTACGAACACAATAACTGTTAAAGGAGTTGTTTTTTATGGCTCAAATTATTCAAGTTGATTTTGGAAACACCGCTTCTAACGGCACCATCAATATTGGTGCAATACAACAAAGTTGCCGTCAGTTAAGATCCGGTCTCATCGCCCCTGCTTCTGAAGAGGTTGTCCAAGAGTTAGTTAAAGAACACTCCGCTGAACCTATCAAAGATATGAATGATATCATGCGTATCTCCCAATTTCTTATTGGACAGAAAAGATATAGAGATAACATGCTTTTCATTCTTGGTATCAATTTTGGTTTAAGAGTAAGCGATCTTCGAACCTTAAGATTTTCCAACATCATCAATGATGATTGCTCTTTCAGAGACCGTTTTGCCATCTTTGAGAAAAAGACCCGTAATACTCGAAAGAACAAGCGTAATCGCTATATTACGGTTAACACCGCCGTCATGGAGGCTGTTGTTTTATACCTGGAGAATACTCCAGCCGTTAAACTAAGTGACTACATGTTCCGCAGTGAATCCAACAATGGTGGAAACAAGAATGAGCCTTTATCCAAACAAGCAATTGATTATATGCTTAAAGGCATTGCAAAGGATCTCGGTCTTGGAAACAGAATGGCTACTCATTCTTTAAGAAAAACCTTTGCTTACCATCAGATGCTCATGAGTGGTAATGACCCCAGAAAGCTTCTTCTACTTCAGAAGATGTTTGGACATTCCACTGCTGCTCAGACCCTTGATTATATCGGTATCACTAGTGAAGAGATTGATGAAGCATATAAGAACTTAAATCTTGGTAGCTCCACCTGCAACTATTTGAACAGCTGCATCATGGAAGGAGAGGTTCTGATGGCCTAATTCACTCGCTTTTTGCACCTTGAAAACTTAATATTTTTACCCGCTGAAAATAAGCTCTGTTCATTGCGACTGTACGTGGATAAAAATTTTTCCGCATTCTAATGCGGTTTTAAGCATGTGTTTCTATCAAATATAATACAGAAGCTATTACACCAAAGGAATGATTAACCATTCGTATCATGTGTAACTAGCTGGCCGATTTGCATGTACGAGAATTTTTAGAAAGGATGGTTTTATGACAAATCGAGTAAATTTCGACGCCGGAAAGCGTTCAAAACCCATCACAGTTGTGGATGCGAGGATGGGACGAGGTAAATCTTCTGCCGCTATCCGCTATATGAACGAGCATAAGGGCAGCAAACGCTTCCTTTACATCACCCCGTATCTTAATGAGGTGGATAGAGTGTGTGAGCAATGCGACTTCGACCAATCCGAGAGTGATTTTATGAGCAAGTCTTCCGAGCTTAAGCTCCATTTGAAGGACGGTAAAAATATAGCGGCAACCCACTCCCTCTTTTACCTTATGGACGAAGAGGCTCTTGAGCTTGTTAGAGAGTTCGGGTACTCACTTATTGTAGATGAAAGTATTCAAGTTATTGAAAGGGTTAATATTAGCGATAAAGATTTCACCTTACTTACCGAGCGATTAACTACCGAAAATGAGTTCGGGGTACTTCGTTGGATTGACAAAAATTACTCGGGTAGGTTTGACGATTATAAGGCTATGGCTGATGTGGGTTCTCTCTGTCGAATAGACTCTGCTCTTTTGAATGTATTAAGCCCCGATATGCTCGTGGCGTTTGATGATGTGTTTATGCTCACATATCTTTTCGAAGGCCAATATCAAAAAGCTTATTTGGATTTCTTTGGTTTTGATTACCAGGTCATAGGCGTAGAGCACGACGAGGATGGCTAT
Organism: Acutalibacteraceae bacterium; assembly: GCA_045606645.1. Lineage (GTDB taxonomy): Bacteria > Bacillota > Clostridia > Oscillospirales > Acutalibacteraceae > DTU089. Next base: position 3,467 of record JAZUSK010000036.1, read on the forward strand.
TATTTTTCTGACAAGCCGGACGCTCCTCCTCCTGTGGATTATCGAGATCTAATTAAAATTGTAACCGACGACAAGATGAATAACGTTGGTCGTGGGAAATACTCTTTATCTATGAAGTGGTACGAACATAGAGGGTATAACAACGCCGAGATAAAATTACTAAGAAATAATCTTAGAAGATTTTTTGAAAGCCTTACTGATAGTACCTCAAGCACTCGCTTATGGACATCTTTTAAACGAGATAGAGACAAGCTCACTCAAAAATCGGGAAGATTTAGAGGCAGTTTTTTGTATGTGAGTGCAAGAGCCACTAATGAATATAGAAATAGGACTGCTATCGCTTATTTGGTGAATCGTTTTACCGATCCTAACCTGATGAAGTTCTTTATCTCGAATGGTATTGCGCTGGATCAAGACAAATTCGCTCTTTCCGAGATGCTGCAGTGGATATGGAGAAGCGCCATCCGAGATGATAAGCCTATCAACCTATACATACCGAGCAAGAGAATGAGAGACCTTTTAATTAACTGGATGAACGAAAATAGCCAAGGAGGACAAGATATTGAGAACAGCGCAGAAACCTGATTACCTACCCGAAACACCTATTTTAACGGATGCAGATATTTACTCCGTATACGATCCCGCCAAAGATATTCATGGCGTTAATATAGATCTTTACATAGAACGAGCCCGTTTTGATTTCCGCCGAGAGTGGTGGAATTATATTGAGAATTTCTACAGCTGATTTTTAAATAACGCAAAGAGAGGTGAGCCATACTGGCGAAACAATTAGCGTGTCAAAAATACATATTTAAGCTACACAGCAGCAGACTTAGAAAAAACAGATGGAAGTTGACGCTTCCTATATCGGAAGCCAGAAGAAATGACGAAGTAATATCCTTAGCCGACAGTCAGGTTTTACGTTGGTTGGATGAACTAAATGGCATTACGGATGCTGAAGAAAGAGCCAGAGAGACTAAAGCCGAAATAAAAAGACTTAGAAAAGAACCGAATAGTATAAGTAATAAGCGAAAAATCAAACAGCTTTACGAACAATTAGATAATATTCAATTCAAACCCGATTATCTCTGCCTAATAATCGATAAAGAAAAAGATTACCATAGAGCCTGCCGAGGCTTCTCCATAAATGGTATTAAATATCAGCGATTGCTTGGAACAAATGGCGGCGTAAAAAATTCTACTATCGTATTTATAAGCAACCGCCACGCCGACGAAATAAAGCGCCGCATCGATAATGGGCGCGACCCGACCAAAGAACTTGTGCCTGCCAAACTTGAAGCGTACAAGGCTTTAACCTGCAGCGCCTCCATACCTGTATCTATGCCTAACGGAGTTCTTGTTGTAAACGACTGTGAGACCGAGTTTCTTTCGGATATCATATATTTAAATGATGAAAATGTGGACGAGCCTTTGATGGAAGAACGCTCGAATGCAAAGGTTCAACTTGACGAGTCTGATGGATATGGTTTGATGCTCCCTTCACTTGCTGAGAGATGGAGCCAAGAGCTTGGCCTTGATTATCTGGTGAGCGGAGTTAACTCCCGATTCTCTTGGGAGAAAGGCATGATATTTACTTTCGACTTTGTCGACTTCGCCGACAAGGTAGCTCGCAAATATATCGTAAAGGATGCTTGGGGTAATGATGTAGATATAAGAAATGTCGAACTTATGCTTACGACTTCTATGTTGAAACTTTGGGATAGCTATAAAAGCTGCGATGATTATATTCAAAATTGCATCGATAATAAATATACCTTTGCTGTTGCTAAGACCTGCCCCGCAGAACTCGAAAATGAGCGTAATTTAAATTATCAGTTTATCCAGAGTTACGATTTTGATGACGAAGATATAGAGAAACTTATTGCTCCCACTGCTAATGAAATAAGAGATATACTCCGTACCGACTGGGCTAAAAGTGTACTGTTTCTTAAGGGTGTCGGTTTAAACGAAAATAATGTTCGCAATTTGGACGATGATTATATAAAAGCGATGATGATAGACCATCGGATTCTCGACGATCCGTTTGTTCAGAACGCAATATATCAAATGATTCGCAACCGAATAAACGAAGCTAAAGTCGGCGTTTTAAAAGTACATGGCAATTATTCAATAATAGGTGGAGACCCTTACGCCCTTTGCCAGAGCGTCTTTGGATTAGAGGTAACCGGATTATTAAAATCGGGAGAAATATATAATAAATACTGGTGTGATTTGGGCTCGGAGAAATTAGCTTGTTTTAGAGCTCCAATGACCTGTCATGGTAACATCCGTGCAGTAAGACCTCACCGCAGCGAAGAGGCATTTTACTGGTATAAATATCTTACGACTTGTACATTGCTTAATGCGTGGGATACCACAACACATGCTTTGAATGGTGCTGACAAAGATGGTGACCTAGTTATGCTTACCGATAACGAGGTTTTAGTAAATAAATTGAGAGAGTTGCCGACTCTTATGTGTATCCAACGTAAAGCTAAGAAAAAGATAGTTGAGGAAGTTGATGCAATACAGGCTAATATAGATAGCTTCGGAGATGAAATTGGAAAGACTACCAACTGGATTACTTCTATGTTTGAGGTACAGGCTCAGTTTGAAAAAGGTAGTCCGGAGTACGAAGAACTTGATTACAGAATAAAGTGTGGGCAACTATATCAGCAAAATAGTATAGACAAAACTAAGGGGATAATCGCCAAGCCTATGCCTCGCACATGGCACGATCGTCATGCGGTTAATGCGATAGATGATTTTGAGACAAGGCAGTTTTATCAAAGAATTGTAGCGGATAAAAAGCCGTACTTTATGAGATACATCTACCCTGCCTTGATGAAGCAATATAATACATATATCAAAAATACCAATAAGAACTCTATGCGTGAGTTTCAGATAAGCGTAGAGGAGCTTATGAGTATTCCTGAAGAAAAACTCACAGAGAGACAGCTTGAGTTTCTCCATTATTACAAACTGAAAATGCCGGTAGGAATTAACGACTGTGTCATGAATAAGATATGCAGAAAGTTCGAGTCAGAATTCGACGGGTATTTAGGTAAACATAATTCTGAAACTGAATTTGATTACACTATCATGAAGAGTGGAGTTGAATATAGTCGAGCTCAACACAATTCAATATTAAAACTATATGAGGCGTACAATAAGCGACTGCGCAGCTATTCTGTATTTGCAAACTATGAACATATTGATGAGTATGATATTTTTATAAAAATGCAGGAAATGAAGTCGGAATTCGTTCAGGAGTGCGCAAAGGTATGCCCTGATAAATATGTTCTATGCGACATTGTTTTGGATGTTTGTTATAAACGCAGTGCAACTAAGAGATTTGCTTGGGAGATATGTGGAGAGGAGATAATCAACAATCTGCTCTCAAAAAACGATTATAAGATTTCTTTCCCGCATCTGAAAAAAGACGGAGAAATATTGTTTGGTGGAGAAAGATTTGATATTAGTACAATTACGATTGGAGGAGATCTATGAGTATAGTTCTCAACGAATACGAATGGGCGGAAAAAATGATAAGCAACCGCGATCTTGGAGGGAGGCCGGTAGAGACATTATCCAGAGTAGCAAAATACTATTATGAAAATGGGTACGATAAAAAAGACATCAGAAGTATGCTTGATACTTTTTTGATACAGTGCGATCCTGCAGCCTCCTTAGTTCATTGGTCGGATACTCTTGACCGAGTAGCAAAAGGGTCAAATAAATATCCTCTGGTGAAGCTTGACGGGATAACGATATCAACTACAGAGATGAATAAAATATCCGACCTGAAAGGTAAGCAGCTTAGAAGACTAGCATTTACTCTTTTATGCGTAGCAAAGTATTGGGATAAGGTGTCCCCCAGAAATAATCATTGGGTTAATACATCCGATAGAGAGATAATGCAAATGGCAAATATTAAAACTTCTATTAAACGCCAGAGCTTGATGTTTGCAGAACTTAGGGAAGCTGGTTTAATAAAATTTTCTAAGAAGGTTGACAATCTGAATGTTCAAGTGGATTTTATCGATAACGGACTCCCTACTTTACATATACATGACTTCAGAAATTTAGGATACCAATATTTGAAATATTGCGGAGAGCCGTACTTCGAATGTGAAAACTGCGGCATTACAGTTAAAATCAACGACCCCAACAAGGGGCGTAGGCAGAAATATTGTTCTAGCTGCGCAGTTGAGCTTTATACCAAGCAAACTGTAGACTGCATTATGAAAAAAAGACAAACTTTGAAAAGCTAATTTGTTAGAAAAAATGACCCCCTCAAACTCGTTGAAAATCATAGGGTTTGAGGGAGTTTGCACTTTTATTAGTATGAAGGGAAGTGTACGTTTTATTTCCCTATCAAATTTGAAATAAAGGATGATTATTTAGTGATTGCTATTACAGCAGAAGAAAAGAAAATTATTTGTAAGAAATATCCCCAGGCGCACATCGTTCGTACTATGAAAAAAGATTCCAAACGCCATCATTATTATATGACTGAGGCGGGAGCCCCTATGAATCTTTTGAGAAGTTTACGTGGTGAAAACGTTCCCAAGGTAAGACGAAAGGGTGTGTAAGATATCGCGGCAACTTATAAAGAAATCAGAGATATAGTTATTGGTAAACTAGTAGACCGTACTATTGACGAGGATTATGAAGAATTAAGTGAGCGCCTTTTCGGAGAAGGAAATTGTTTTAACTCTTCAGAAGTTCGAAAACGTATGTACGGAATGAAGGCCGTTATAGAAGCTATTGATAGAGATGGGGAAAACTCCTTTCAAGGCGAAACAAGCTCCTCTCTCGAGGAAAGACGAATAGAGCTTATGAAGGAGCGTCAAAAGTTTTTCGACCAGCGAAACGCCTTAAATAAAATTATTCGTGAGCGTTCAAGACAAGAAGAATTAAATGAGATATTAGTTCAGGCAGTAAAATCCGGAGACCTCCCGAGCCTTCAGTATGAGCGTAATTATATTGAAGCTTCGGATAACGATCTACTTGTGAGTTTAAACGATATACATTATGGAGCCAATATCGATAATTATTGGAATACATATAATTCAGATATATGTCGAGAAATGATGCGGAAATATTTAGATCAGGTTATTTATATTGGAGAAACCCATGGAAGTGAGAATTGTATCGTGTGGGCGAATGGTGATGCCATTCATGGGAATATTCACTACTCCGTAGCTGTGACAAACAAAGAAAACGTTATCAGTCAAATTACTGGAGTTTCGGAGCTTATTGCTGAATTTTTAGCAGAACTTAGCAAACATTTTAAGAGCGTAGTGTTTGTAAGTGTAGCAGGAAATCACAGTCGAATCAATCCTAATAAAGATCTGGCGTTGGTAAGTGAGCGCCTTGACGACCTTGTAGAATGGTATCTCGGTGCCAGACTTCAAAATTTTGAAAACGTCATTATCGGCGGCGGAGAAAAGATAGACGATACAATGTATCTTATTGATATTAGAGGCAAAACCTACTGCGGTGTACATGGAGATTTTGACGGTAGTGCAAGCAAGATTCAGTCGTTGCAGACTATGGCAAGAAAACCTTTGTATGCGGTATTATCCGGACATCTTCATCATGGAAGAATGGATGAAGTACAAGGTGTAAAAACCATTATGGCCGGAAGCTTCCTTGGTATGGATGATTATTGTGTCCAAAAACGAATTGTAGGAAGAGCCGAACAGACAGTTTGCGTTTGTAACTCAAGCGGAGTTTTATGCTCTTATAATATACCCCTTTAATAAAACGGGCTGTCCTTACGGGCAGCCCTATTTTAATATTCCCATGTAGCTCAGTTGGTAGAGCCCGCGGCTGTTAACCGCGTTGTCGCAAGTTCGAGTCTTGCCATGGGAGCCAATATATAGCGGTGTGGAGGAGAGGTTCCTTGTCGCCCTCATAAGGCGAAGATCCCAGGTTCGATTCCTGGCACCGCCCCCATTTGGCCCGGTAGTTCAGTTGGTTAGAACGCTAGCCTGTCACGCTAGAGGTCGTGGGTTCGAGCCCCATCCGGGTCGCCAATTCATTCTAAGAAAGTGAGGTGGCTTAATTGCCAAGAAAGACAAAATATAATGAAATTACAAGCCCCGAGCTTTTAAGTCAGGTTAATCCTGAAAATATACGGCTTGAGAAAGATTTTCTTTCTTACCTAAAATCTGTTCAGCGTAGCCCTAAAACCATTGCAGGTTACGAAAATGACTTAGATATATTCTGGGTTTGGAATTTACAACATAACAATAATAAATTCTTCCCTAACATTACAAAGCGAGACTTTGCTGCATATCAATATTGGTTGATAAACGAGAACGGCAACTCTCCAGCCCGTGTTAGAAGACTTAAGTCAGCCATATCTTCTATGAGTAATTATATCTCTAACATACTTGATGATGAGCCTGAATTTGAGGGATTCCGTTCTGTCGTTAGAAAAATAGAGAATCCCGCTATGCAACAGGTTCGTAAAAAGACGGTATGGGACGAATCGGAACTTGAGAAACTTCTTAATGATTTGTCGGTTGCAGGAGAACATAAAAAAGCTTGTGCTTTAGCTCTTGCTATGTATAGCGGCAGAAGAAAGTCTGAGCTTTGTAGGTTTAAGGTAGATGATTTTAAAGATGAGAACCTTGTTTGCGGCGGCGCGCTTTATAAAACCAGCGAGCCGTTACAGACAAAAGGTTTTGGTCTTGGTAAATATATTTATTGCTATACGCTTGCTAAAAAGTTCAGACCTTATTTTGAGAACTGGATGAAACAAAGAGAAGAACTTGGAATTGAGAGCATCTGGCTTCTCCCCTCTTCTGTCGACTCCGCAGAACAAATGAGCGAGACAACGCTTAATAGTTGGGCGAAGTCGTTTAGTAGAATGACCGGTGAAGACTTTTACTGGCACAGCTTAAGACATCTGTTTACAACAAATCTCTCACGTTTAGGTTTGCCCGATAATGTTATTCAAGAAATTATCGGATGGGAATCGGCGGATATGGTGCGCATATACAAAGATATAAGCGCAGAAGAGCAAATTTCTCGTTATTTTAATGAGGAAGGAGAAATTAGGTCGGATGTAACTAAATCACTTACCGATCTGTAATAAAGGATGGTAATAAAGGATGGATATTATAAGGAAAGATTTAATTAAACAACTTGTGGATAAGCACAAGTATACAAAGAAAGCAGCCACTTCTATAGTGGATGATTTTACTGATATTATTCTGGAAAACCTTAGACAAGGTAATTCTGTAATGATAAAAGATTTTGGGTGCTGGGATCTCTTAGAGAGACAGACCAGAAGCTGTCCCAATCCCCAGACTGGTGAAAAGGTAGTTGTTCCTGCTCACTGGATTCCTCGTTTCTACCCCAGTAAAAAAATGCGTCTCGTTGTTAAAATGTGGGAGGACGATGTTAAGAGAGGATTGATGTAATGGCTCCACCCAAAAGAAAAAGACTTGAAAAGACCGTAGATACTACGCCGGCTCCTGTAAGTAATCAAAAGTTCTATTGCTGCAGGTGTGGAACAGCGTATGGCAGACAAAAAGGTTTCTTCCCTGTTAGCCATTCACCTATGTATAGGGGTGCGGGATATCTTCCAATATGCAGTGATTGTATTGAAGAACTGTACGAGTATTACCGTACAAAACTCGGAGACGACAGACAGGCAGTGCGCAGGATATGTATGAAAATGGATTTATACTGGCACGATAGTATTTACGAGATGGCGGAAAGAACCGCCGGTGTGAATTCCAGAGTACGCAATTATATTGGAAAGACTAATATGATTAAGTATATAGACAAAAGTTTTGACGATACTCTTGCGGAAGAAGCTATGTTGGGTGTTGAGAAGAAGTCGGATGTGTTCGATTTTCCTATTCCTGAGCCCGACAATAATCCTGAAGACGACATTCAAATCGAACAGGAGATAATAGATTTCTGGGGGACTGGCTACAGCCCTCTTTTTTATTTTGAGCTTGAAAAAAGATATAAGGACTGGACTGGTGAGGCTCCAGTCAACGATCCGAGTGAGAGAGCGTTATATAAGCAGATATGCCTGCTTGAGGCGACTATCACAAGAGATAGTGCCCAAGGGAAGGCTATTGATAAAAACGTTAATGCTTTAAATACGCTGCTTGGTAGCATGAATCTTAAACCTGCGCAGAAAAAAGAGGATGCTGATGCGGAGCTTGAAAAGATGCCGCTTGGTGTAGGTATTCAAAAATGGGAATTCAGCCGTCCCCTTCCTCCAACCCCCGACGATAGAAAAGATGTTCGTGGGACTATAAAGAATATTACTACATGGTATCTGGGGCATCTTTGTAAGATGGTTGGTGTCAAAAACAGCTATTGCAAGATGTATGAAGATGCTATGAATGAGCTTAGGGTGAACCATCCCGAATATGAAGATGAGGACGACGACACTATGCTTACCGATTTACTCGGTGGTGATGAATTATGATCGCTTCGAGAATTCAAACCAGACGTGAGCGTGTACTTGAAGGTATGGCTATATGGGGTAGTTTTTATCGTGAGAATATCGACATTTTCGTAGAGGAATACCTGCAGCTTGATTTTTTAAAGTGGTTTCAGCTCACGTTGTTGGTAATGATGGATAAGGCAAGGGTGTTCCTTTGGATCGCCGCCCGTGGTATGGGTAAGTCATTCCTGATTGCTATATTTGTGGTTATACGATGTATTTTGTATCCCGGTACTAAGGTAGTTATTACCTCGGGCACTCGAGGGCAGAGTATAAACATTCTCGAAAAGATACAGACGGAACTTATGCCTGTTTCGCCTAATCTTAGAAATGAGATAGATATGGCGGCTTCGAAATTCTCGGGGCAAGATGCCAAAATTATGTTTAAAAACACAAGCTACATTAAAGTTGTAACGGCAGCTGATAGTGCGAGAAGTAATCGTGCTAACATATTGATAGGCAAAACTGTCTGGCTTTGCGGAAACGCATAGCTGTAATCGGGCAAAATCGGTGAAAACTAAATAGTTCAAAGGAGTGTTTCTAAATAAGTCGTAAAATTACCACTTCAGAATTTAGGGAAAGGTTAGAATTAATATATGGTTCTCAGTTTGAGGTATTATCTGAATATATAAATAATGAGACAAAAATAGCTTTAAAATGCAACAAGTGCGGTAGCATAATCTATAAACGTCCCGCTAAAATGACTGGCTCTGAGAAAGAGGGTTGTTATGTGTGCTCTGGCAAAAATCATTACAAAAACAAATTACTGTTGCAAGAAGAAGTTGATAAACGATATCCAAATACGTTCGTTATCATGGGGGAGTACGTGCGCGCTAGATCTCCTCTTCTCGTTAAAAGGATTCCTTGCGGTCATGAATATACAATATCTCCTGATAATTTACTTAGAGGTAAGGGGTGCCCCAAGTGCGGGATAAGACAATCTCATTATATGGATATTGTTGAGAGATATTTAGAAGACCGTAAAATCGTATACGTCAAGGAGAAGAGGTTTGAAAATTGTAAAAGTGTGCGAGCTCTTCCTTTCGACTATTACATACCTTCATTAAATGTTTGTATAGAGGTTGATGGGCAGTTCCATTATCCTGGAAATGGATTTCATCCAGACAGTACAACTGAGTATGATGGTGTTGTTTATAGGGATAATATCAAAAATCAATATTGCTTAGATAATAACATCAAACTTATAAGACTCCCTTATTATAAAGAATCTGATTTTTCGAACATTTTAGACAGTGAACTACATGTTAACACCGAGATAACCCACTGATATAAAAGGCAGATGGGTATTGTAACGCATAGAGGGTGACGAAAGGATAATCCCTCCACGAGTGTCCGACACGATTGAGTATAGCTCAATCTGAGCAGAAGTAATGCCCTGCAAACCTAACGTTAAACGAGGGTGGAAATATATGCTGAACTTATTGGAAACAATAAGAACTATAGGATAAAAAGCCTATAGGATAACAAGTTGAGTTGACGAGTTTAGAATGGTTAAAAAAGATACTATTGATACCGTTCTGAAAAAGTTTTTGACCAGCCGCCGTATGCCTCCTTATAAGGAGCTAACTGAAGAGCAGCGCAAAGCTGAATATGCTAAGGAGCCAAATAAATCGAGTTTTCTTTCCTCGGCCTTCTTTAAGGATCACTGGGCATATAAAAAAATGCTCGATACTTATGAACTTATGATGGATGACAAGAAGAATGATTTTGTTTGTGGTTTCCCATATCAGCTTTCTATCCAAGAGGGATTACTATTCCCCGAGGATGTAGAGAGCGATATGCTCGAAAGCGACTTTAATGAGATAAAATGGTCAATGGAGATGGAGGCAATGTGGTTCGGCGATGATGGAGATGGGTCTTTCTTCGACTTCAACTCTGTTTCAAAAAATCGCCGTATTAAATACCCTATGCTGCCCGACAAATATAGCAGCCTTTTGACCAATCCTCAAAAGGTTAAAATACCTCCGAAACAAAACGGAGAAAAAAGAATTTTATCTGCCGATATTGCTCTTATGTCAAGCCGAAAGCACAACAACGACGCTTCGGCTGTTTTTATTAATCAGCTACTTCCGACTAAATCGGGGCGGTATACGAGCAATATTGTTTATAGCGATTCCTTTGAGGGATTACACACCGAAGACCAAGCGTTGGTTATAAGAAGAATGTATGATGAATTTTCTTGCGATTATATAGCGCTTGACTGCACGGGTAAACCTTTGCCCTCCCATATGGTGACATGTGGGTAAACTACGCGAGAGAAACCGGGAAAGCTGAAATGCTAATCCGAGTGGAAGGCTGTGGGTAACATCATAGTCACACGCAACGCATAGGAGATGAAACTGTTTTTACAGAATATAATTCTCCCACGAGCTCGCGTCATCTGATATTCAGATGAAAAGATATGCTGAACTTACGGGAATAAAACCGCAAGAACATAAGGATAAAAAGCCTTATGGGTAACAAAATTGTTAGGTTTAGGTGTGTTCGATGCCCTTGTAAGAGATATTGTAGATCCTGAAACCGGTGAGATATATCCTGCTCTTTCCTGCTATAACAACCCAGAGATGGCTGAACGCTGCACTGTCAAAGGTGCAGAAAAAGTTATTTGGGCTATCAAGGGTAGTCCGGCGCTCAACTCAGAGTGTGCCGTTCTTTTGCGAGAAGGATTAAAGAGTGGAAAGGTAAGATTACTGGTAACCGAATACGATGCTGAGTCTCTTCTGGCTGAACTTAAAGGATATAACTCTCTTACGAGCTCCGAGAAAATGAAGCTACAACTACCGTATATTCATACTACTTTATTAATAGATGAGTTGGTAAAACTGCAGCATGAAGAATCCGGAGGTCGTGTAAGAATTTTTGAAAAGTCCGGTATGAGAAAAGACCGTTATTCGAGTTTGAGTTACAACTATTATGTTGCCACTCAACTTGAAAGTAAACTAAGCAAACAACGAGATCCGGATTATACCATGAAGGATTTTGTAATTAAACCCCCAAAAATAAGATAAGAAAGGCGGTGATGCTGATTGGGAAAGAAGAAAACGGCGGAAAGAAAAGTTGCTAAACCAAAAGCCGAACCTAAAGCGGAGAGTAAATCCGATTCTAAAATGTTTGATGTAAACGATATGATAGGAGTTTCGCAGAGATTTGCTGTATTAAACAAGCTTATTACCAGAGATCTTAAGCAAAGTACCACATCCAGTTCATTCTCGAAATACACAAAAGATAATATAACTACATATCTTCAGAACCCGGATACTAACCAATCCGCCCTGAGAAAGGCTATATCTTACATATATTCCGCGAGTCCTCATTTCCGCAGGTTGATACAATATTTTGTTGGGCTTTCCGACTTAGCATATGTCGTCTCCCCTTATCGTATTGACCCCAAAACTTCCAATCCAAAATCGATCAATAGGAATTATAGAAAGACTCTGAACTTTATGTCAGCAATGAACGTACAGGTTCAACTACCAAAAGTACTTACGACATGTCTTAAAGAAGATGTGTCGTATATTACTATGTGGGTATCTAACGACAACGTAACACTTCAGATGCTTCCTCCAGACTATTGCAAGATATCTTCTATCGAAGGAAATGTACTGAATACTGCGTTCGACTTCTCCTATTTCGATTCGGATAATACTAAGCTAAACTTTTATCCACCGGAATTTAAGTCTAAATACAATAAGTATCAAGGCGACAGAACACTTAGGTGGCAGGAACTCGACTCCCCCACCTCTTTTGCTATTAAGTGCAGTACTGATATACTTGAATATCCGCTGCCTCCTTTTGCCGGAATATTAAGAGAGGTTTATGACCTCGAAGATTATAAAGCGCTGAAGCTTTCTAAGACAGCGCTTGAAAATTACGCGATGATTGTAATGACTATCGGTTTAAATGAAGACGGAGATTGGCAGATAGACCTTAATAAAGCAAGAGAATTCTGGCGAAATCTTGACAGCGTTCTTCCCGAGGAGATTGGCTCTGTGCTCACCCCTCTGCCTATAAGCAAAATAAGCTTTGAGAAGTCTCATACTGCAGATACAAACACTATAGCTGACGCTGAACAAAATCTGTTTAGTGCTGCGGGCGTTTCTTCCCTTCTGTTTAATAACAATAAGGCTTCTGCTAATGCTTTGAACCTTTCGATAAAGGCAGACCAGGCAATCACATTCGGCATTGTTAAGAGTATAGAATGCGCTATAAATCGTTATATCCAATCTCAGTCGTACGGTAAGAATTTCAAAGTGACGTTTATTGATAGCAGCCCTTTTAACCGCAAGGAAATGTCCGATGCGTATCTTAAGGCTTGTCAATACGGCATACCTATGATTAGTTATTACGCCGCAACTCAAGGGTTAAACCAGTCTGAGCTTGACTGTATGAGTTTCTTAGAGAACGATGTGCTTGGGCTTACTGAGATGTTTAAACCCCTTCGCAGCTCTTCTACTATGAGCTCCTCTGATGGTGATGAATCCACTACAAATGAGGATGGGAAAGAAGCTGCAACCGATGAAGGGGGCGCTCCCAGAAAAGAAGGAGAAAACCTGAGCGAGGGTGGAGAGCGCCACAGAGAGGATGAATGACGTGGCTAATTTCATTTATGTTTTTAGTAAGGATGAGCGAGATAAGCTATTATCTCTGAATTATAAGATGCTTAAATCTGACGAGACAAAACAGGTATATGTTTTTCTTAACAAGGAACAGCAGAATTTTTCAGCAGGTGATTTAAAATTTGCTTTATCTAATACGCTCACCTTTTAACCCGTGTATAAATCACGGGTTTTATTAATGTTTGAGGTGAATCGATATGGAAAGTTGTATGAGACTGAAATTTGATTCATCCATCGAGAACATATCCGACCTGAACGAATCCTTTAGCTCCGGTGTATTGAAAATTTGCTACACAGGAGCTAATAGGAACGGTTCTTATATCAGCAAAGAATCTATAGAACGTGCTATACCGACAATGTACAATTGCCCTGTAGTTTGTAACTACGATGTGGAAACAGATACTATTGGCGGGCACGACATGGATATTGTCGCTACCGAAGATGGAGATATGCGACTGATCTACCTTACCGATGCTGTCGGTGTTATTCCGGAAAGCGCCAAGGTTTGGTGGAGCACAGTTAAAGAGTGCGGAACAGAACATGAGTATCTTATGACAGAAGTTATTCTCTGGAAGCGTTCTCCTGCATACTCCAAAATCGCAAACGACGGTGTCGTATCTCAAAGTATGGAAATATCGGTTAAGAGTGGACAGATGAAAGATAGTATGTTTGCAATTGATGACTTCATTTTTACAGCGTTCTGTTTACTTGGAGACGATGTTAATCCTTGCTTCGAGTCCGCTTCTTTGCATATGTTTGAGATGAATGGTATCAAACAGCAGTTTGCACTTTTGATGCAAGAATTAAAGGAAGCATTTACATCGATACAACCCTCTAACGAGGTTGTTATAAACAAACAAATTAATTCGGAAGGAGGAGAAGAGGCATTGGAACAGAAAATTGCACTTGTGGCAGAGTTTAATCTTAAAGTGGAAGATCTTAGTTTTGATCTTGAAGAGTTCTCTCTTGAGGAAATCCGTGAGAAGCTTGAAGCTATGACTTCTGCTGATCCCGAACCTACCCCTGAGCCCGCTGTCGATTTTGCTTTAGCTGAGCAGTTCCGTGAGGAGCTGATTAGAGCATTGGACACCGAGACTATTGAGACTTGTTTTGGTGAAATGAGCCGCTATTGGTATTATGACTACGACGGTGAGTTATCCGAGGTTTACTGCTACGATGTTGAGGATTGGAATCTTTACGGACTTCCCTACTCCATGAACGGCGATAATGTTGTTGTGGATTTTATGTCCAAAAAGAGAAAGAAATTTTCTATCGTAGATTTTGACGAGGGAGAGCAGAAGGCAGTTTTTGCGTCTGTGTTTGAACTTGCTGCCAATAAGTTTGATGAGCTTGTTAAGAACAATGCAGAGCTGGAACAGAAGTACCAGATCGCCTCCGACACGATTTCGTCTATGGAGAACGAGCTTGGCAATCTGCGCCAGTTTAAGACAGACACCGAGGCCGCTATCATGAAGGGCAGCAAGGATAACGTCTTCGCTCAGTTTGAAGACTTAGTCGGTGTCGAGGCTTTCGAGAAGCTTCGTGAAAATTGCGACAACTATTCTCTCGATGAACTTGAAGAGAAGTGTTATGCTATTCGCGGAAGAAACGGAACTGTAGCTAAGTTCTCTTATGAACCTAAGGCTCCCAAACTTCCGGTTGAGACCGGAGTAAAGACTGATCCTTATAACGGCGTGTTTGCTGAGTACGGGATCTCCCCTAACAAAAATTAATTAATGCCTTATGGCAAACTGTAGTCGCTGACCGAGGTTGGCGGCTTATTTTATTTGTGAAATTTTTAAGGAGGTAATAAACATGGCTGATAAAAAGTATTGTGTCATTCGTACCGATCTGCTTTCTGGAACTAAGCAGCCTGCTGACCTCGTATCCTTCCGCTTCTATGATGCAGAGGGCGAAGTAGCAGAGGTTGAGAATGGCGTTATCGTAGAACTTCAGGGTTTTGAAGAGGGCGAGCGTGAGGTTAGAAAGGCTGTTGCAGCTACTTCCGCTTCCGACCTTAACAAGTGTGCTATCGCTGCTGGTGTTGAGGTTATGTATGATGAGCGCAAGAGAAATCTTGACGAGTATATCAACGAGGCTGGTAAGGCTGTTCGTGGTTATATTCCCCGTAGCCGCAATATGTTCTCTATCACCAAAGAGGGCTTTGTTAACGGCGTAACTCCTGAGAAGGAAGCAGAAGTTGGTATCGGCGCAGAAGGCAAGCTTGATGCTGCAGGTACCGGCTTTGGCAAGTGTGTAGACATCGAGGTTGTAGGTCGTTATACCTATTACACTATTGAAATCGGCAAGACCGAGGCTTAATAAGGAGGTGCACTAATATGGCTGAAATGAAAGATATTATCAAGGTAGCAGTTGATGCTTACCATGGCAATGTAGAACAGTACTCTATCGGTCAGTCTATGGAGCTTCTCCAGAAGGCACTCGTAGAGGCTAACGGTGGCAGCACCGTACTTGATTATAAGAAGATCCGTGACGGCAAGTGCAACGGTCTCTTTACTCTTATTGAAGAGATCCTTAGCCGCACTGTTGTTGAAGGGCTCCAGGGTGATGAAATTTTCAACGCACTTGTTGACTTCCGCAACGTTGCTGAGGGCGACAAGAACCTGTTCCTCGTTGAGGACAGCAATCTCTTCGTTGTAGCTGAGGCTGCTGACGGTACCCAGGGTATCCGTCGTCAGAGACTCGGCGGAGTAAACGAAGTATCCCTCCCCACCTCCCTCAAGGTTGTTAAGATTTACGAAGAGCTCAACCGTGTTCTTTCCGGTCGTGTTGACTTCAACTACATGATTTCTAAGGTAGCTGAGTCTTTCCGTAAGAAGCTGCTCGACGAGATCCACGCTCTTTGGGATTCTGCAACCGCAGAGGACTTTGGTGGCGTAGTATACTTCCCCACCGCAGGTGCATACGACGAGGAAGAGCTTCTTGACCTCATCGCTCATGTAGAGGCTGCTGCAGGCGGCAAGCCCGCTACCATTATTGGTACCAAGAAGGCTATCCGTAAGCTCGACATCACTCCCTTTGGTGATGAGGCTAAGAGCGACCTTTACAACTTTGGCTTTGCAGGCAAGTTCTACGGCACTCCCGTAGTTGCTACTCCTCAGCGTCATAAGATGGGCTCTACCGAGTTCACTCTGTCTGACGACGTACTTACTATCATCGCCGGCGATGACAAGCCTATCAAGTGCGTTTATGAGGGCAACCCCATCGTTCTTATGGGTGATCCTATGTCCAATGGCGACCTTACTCATGAGTATTTGTATGGCGAGAAATACGGTCTCGGCATCGTTCTTGCTGGCGGCAACGCTGGTATTGGCCGTTACGAGATGGCTTAATCTAAAACAGTATTTAAGCGGAGCTCTTAACCGGGCTCCGCTTTATGAATGAAAGGGAAATTTTATGAGCAACAAAAAGACACATGAAAAGAAAGTAACTGAAAATAGTTTTGAAGCAGAAGTTGTAGAGACTCATATTGATGAGGTTGATGAGCCCGTTAAAGAGTCTGCGCCCGAAGAGTCTGCTCACGATAAAAAGCCTGTAATTGCAAAGGATATAGACCCCAACCAAATAGTTACCGTATTAAACGGACATCAAGGCAGACTTGTTTATAAGAGCAAGCGTACCGGCGAAAAGTTTGTTTGGGATGAGTTCGGCGCAGAACAGGACATGGAGTTAAGCGAGCTTAAGAACGCCAAGAGTGCCAGCAAGAAGTATTTTGCTAACAACTGGTTTATGTTCGACGAACCTTGGATAATTGATTATCTGGGTATGGGGCAGTTCTATAAGAATGCTATTCCTATCGATAAGTTTGATGAATTTTTCACCAAACCTCATGCAGAACTTGAAGACGCTATTGCAAAGCTTTCTGTAGGTCAGAAGAAATCTTTAGCATATAGAGCAAAGCAGCTCATTGCTACCGGAGATATCGATTCTAACAAAACTATCTCTATTTTGGAGAAGTGTCTTGAGACAGAACTCATTGAGAGATAAGGAGCGTGAGCTGAATGAGCGTTCCATATGACAAATTTACAGAGGCGTTTCTCTCAAAAATCACTGAGTATGATTTTATCAATCTTAAGGATTTTGAAAGAAATTCTCTGGTAGACGGGTATATGAAGCGTGCTATCGCATCCTTTAGACACGTTTGTATTTACGACTTTTCAAGTACCGGAGACGACATGATAAGAGAATTCGATATTGATGTCCCGGAAGATGACCTTGAAGAAATTGTGGATATTATTTCCGAGGGAATGCTTGTACAGTGGATGAAGCCGTTTACATACAAGCAGGAAAATCTCGAAAGTGTTTTAAACACAAGAGACTTTACTACCTATTCCCCTGCCGAACTGCTGTCACGAATAAGTAACACATATGAGTCGGTAAGAAAACATTTTACGGGTATGATGAGGGAATACTCGTATAATCACGGGGATTTAACGGATTTGCATCTATGATAGTTGAAACTTTAATAGGTGTGCCTATGGAGCCGGATATTCTTAAAAAGTATTTTAGAACCCTCGTAAACTCATTTTTTAAGATTCTCCCTTTGTGGGAAGACGGCGAAGAAACATTAGGCGCATACATGCAGAGCCTCCAAGCTGAGCTTTTAGGCTTTAAAGAATTCATAGAGGCTATAAACAACGATCCTCTGCTTTTATCTTTAGTATCTATTCTTCAATATCTTATCGATAATCCTGGGTGTGATATAGCGGTTGTAAAGAAAGAGGTGTTCAGAGCCATTTCTATTTGCAACAAGCTTAAAGCCAGATATCTTATTTATGCCACCGAGGAGGTGGTCTAATGAGTGTTTGGGATAGATATGACTCAAGAATCGAAGCCAAGGGAGGCAGTAAACGGAATATTGTATTTCAGCGAGAATGCGATTTTTTAAACAGAAAACTGCCCGCCAGTTTGTCCTATCACACCATCGTTCTTGATGGTGAAGACCGCAATATGGCTGTAATTAACTCTGACAACCTGAATATAAAAACCTTATGTTCTTTACCCGGAGAAGATATTCATCATGGCGGCTTAGTGGAGTGGATGAACAATCATTGGCTTGTAACTGCTAAAGATGCAAACAACGAGTTATATACGAAAGCTACTATGCAGCAATGCAACTATCTGCTCAGATGGATTTCTGACGAAAATAAGATAGTTGAAAGATGGTGTATTGTTGAAGACGGAACTCGCTACCTTACGGGGGAATACGGAGACCACGACTATATCGTTACTCGCGGCGATACAAGAATCGCTGTGACTCTCCCGAGAGATGTAGAAACGGTCAAACTTGGGCGTAAGAATCGATTTTTAATTGATGACTACGACTCCCCTACCGTTTTGGCTTACGAGCTTTCAAAACCTTTTAAACTCGGCGGTGCTTTTGGTGGTGACGGTGTTGTTACCTTTGTAATGCAGGAATGTAATACCGAGGATACTGATAATTTCGAACTGCATATAGCGAACTACTACGATTATTTTCCAAGAGAAGATGTCGATTTAGAAATTCCTGACAGTTCGGATGACGAAGTTATAGATGTTCAACCCGGAAAGAAGGTGTGGTTCTGATGTATTTGGATGAATTTTTCGATTATAAAAATCAGCTGATGGAAGATCTGCTGACAAATGAAAAAATCGTTAAGCTGCTTGACGATGATTGCAAGCTAACAGACCGCCCCGAAAAACTTGTTTATAAGCAGGTCTTTCCGTTTGAATACATACCCGATACAGTCGAACATGGTCAGACTTTTATCTGCTGCGAGGTGGATATACAGAAAGCCATGAATAAGACTTTTTTAAATCCGGTGCTTTATGTGTGGGAGTTTACCCACAAAAGCAAATTACGTCTGCCTGAGGGCGGCGTGAGAACAGACAAGCTCGCTTCTGAAATTGCTAAAGCAATCAACGGAAGTCGTTTTTATGGGCTTGGCGAGCTCGATTTATATTCGGTAAAAAGATTTGCCCCGATAAACGATTATCAAGGCAAAGTGCTTACTTTTAACGCAGAAGATTTTAACAGAAAGTCTCCTACCGGAAAGCCTGTGCCCTCTAACAGAAAGGGTGATTAAGTGGCGGTACGAAATCTTTTATATAAGAAAGAAATCCCCATTAATCAGTTTATAAGCATACAGGTGCCCTCTGTCGGAGAAATTCTCGACAATGAAGATGACTATTATGACCTGGTCGCACTACTTACTGCGATGCCTATCGACATGATGGTTCAGCTCGACGATGCGGGTATTGATTTTTCTGCGATAAACGAATATGAATTATTTTTGCTTTTGTTTGAACAAGTTTTAAAGCATCGTAATACCACTATGATTTTTGGTGGGCTTAACCTAAAGTCGTTTGAAACCGCAATAAATGAGCAGAACGGAAATATCATTCTGCTTGACCGCGATACAGGCGTTAGGATAGACAGGGCTTTACACGGCAAAATAGCCGATACCCTGAGAGAGATACATCATCTCGAAAAAAACAATCGCAAGCCGGCCAACGGTGAGGCGATGAAATTTATGATCAAGCGTGCTCGTGACAAGATGAAACGAAAGAAAAAAGAAACTTCCTCACAATTAGAAAATCTTATAACTGCGATGGTGAATACTGAACAGTTTAAGTATGATTTTGAGAATGTAAAAAGTCTTTCTATTTATCAATTCAACGAGAGCGTAAGACAAATTATTAAAAAGGTTGACTACGGTAACAAGATGCATGGCATTTATTCCGGCACAGTCAGCGCAAAAGATTTGAGTCAAGACGACTTAAATTGGCTTATTCATTGAGCGGAGGCGTAGAGCCCCGCTTATTTTAATTTACAGGAGGGAATATCTATGAATATCAATGATATCACCATTACCAGTCTGGAAGTTATCACCGCATTTGATATCACTACCGGTGCGTTTAAGTTTGCACTGGACGAGCTTCAGAATGCTACTATCGCTCAGACTCAGGAAAAGACCGACATCACCGGTAAGCAGGGTCGTAAGCTTTCTTCTCTTAAGAGAAATAAGGCTGTTACCGTAAGCGGCACCAACGGTCTTGTATCCGCAGGTCTGCTTGAGCTTCAGACCGGTTGTGAATTTGAAAATAAGGTTACCACTGTTATGTGGCCTGATTACCTTATCGTTACCGGTAATGCTGCTACTACCAACTATAAGGCTATCGGTACTGCAGGCAACGAGATCGAGTCTGTTTGGGTTAAGAACTCCGACGGTACTCTCGGCGCTCCCCTTACCCAGGATGCAGCTGTTGCAGCAGGTAAGTTTACTTACGATCCCGCCACCAAGGCTCTTGCTTTCAACGCTGGCGAAATTGAAGACGGTACTGAGATCGTTGTTTACTATCAGCGCAAGATCCAGGCTAACGTTCTTGAAAACATGAGTGATACCTATTCCGGTAAGTGCGCTCTCTACATCGATGCTTTTGCTGAGGATAAGTGCTCTAATGTATTCCGTGTTCAGTTCTATATCCCCAAGGCTGACTTCAACGGCGAGTTTAGCTTTGAAATGGGCGACAACCAGAGCGTTCATGCTTTTGAAGCAGAGGCTCTTTCCGGCGCTTGCGGCACCGGCGGTGCTCTGTGGACTTACACCATTTTCGGTGCTAACTCTGAGGATGCTGAATAAGAGAGTGGGTGTTAATTATGCCTGCTGCTGTTAAGGTATGTCGTGTGTGTGGTAAGAAGTACGAAGCTTGCCGCACCCCTAATACTTCTGGTGCATTTAGATGGAGAGATGTAGCCTGCTCGGTAGAATGCGGAGCGGAGTATCTCAGACGTGTTAATGAGTCCCGAGGTATACACGAGGTTGAGCCCGAAGCTCATTCGGTCGAAATCCCGGTAGAAGAGGTTGTTGTCCTCGACGAAGAAATTTTTGAGGAAGACGCTAAGCCTTCCTTTGAAACATTTAGATTCTTTAAGAACTAAATCCCATGTGGGAGGGCGGTTATTCTGCCCTCCCCTTTTTACATTTGAGGTTTGATATGGGAAGAAGCAAATTTAATGTAGATGAAAACAAGGATTCGCGTACATACGACGGGATAGTTTTCGATAGTGCTCTTGAAATGAGGTATTACCGAGATGTCGTTTTGCCCGGTGTTGAATCCGGCGAGATTTCCAATTATGAACTGCAAAAGAAGTATGAATTGCAGCCCAAGTTCAGGCATGACGGCAAACTTATCAGGGCGATAGTGTATGTAGCGGATTTTTATATAGAGTATAGCGATGGTCGGGCTGAGGTGATAGACACCAAAGGTTTCCCCGACAGTATGGCGAAGTTAAAAAGGAAAATGTTTCTTTTTAAGTTTCCTGGTGTGGATTACCGCTGGATGTCTTATGTGAAGAAATATGGCGGTTGGATAGATTATGAGAGTCTTGAGGCTTTGAAGAAAGAAGCTAAAAAGAACAAGGAATTAAAGGAGGCTATTAAAAATGGCAAAGAATAGCGAAAAGGTTTCTGTAACTGCGTTTGAGAAAATTGTTGATAACTGCTCCCCGAGTTCAGAAATTTTAGAAATCGATGGCGTTTCTATTAAAGTAAAAAAGACAATTTCAGTTAGTGATATGATGAATTTTGTCAACACCGTTGTCACAAGTTGTTTTTCTAAAGATGGTGGATATATTCCCGAGGCGTTTGACTTTTCAGTACGATTAAACGTTTTAGAAAAATATGCAGATATTTCACTTCCTTCTAATATTTCAAAAAGATATGATTTTGCATATTCTACAGTCTACGATATGATTGAGAAAAAAGTAAGCGAAAGACAACTTTTTAGTATTGTCTCTGCTGCACGAGAGAAAGTAGATTATATATGTGAAACTAATACTAATAAAATACTTGCAGATCTAACACGCTTAGTAAACGCATTTGAATCAATAGAAAAAAACATGTCCGAATCGTTTGACGGCGTGTCTTCAGACAATATTAATAATTTTATAAGTATCATTTCAAGTCTCGATTCTGTAGATGAAGAGAAATTAGCTCGGGCGATCATAGATGCGTCTGAAAACTAAATAATATTCATTCCCGTCGCTTTTATGTAGCGACGGTTTTTTTTATTTCATCAAAAAGGAGGTCGTGGGTATGGCGGCTGAAACATCTCAATTCTATAACAATTATATTAACAGCATTAAAAACAAGGCTAAATCCGAGGTTAAAAAAGCCGTTTCTAAGACCTATCAAGATCTCTTTGTAGAGGTTGAAGTAGATGTAAAAGATATTTTTGAAGAGGCTGTGGATAAGTTTTATGACGATTATTCTCCAACTGTATATGATAGAAATGATAGTTTATACAATTTGCTACAAACAGAGAGAGACGTTTCTGGAAATTCTCTCTCTTTGTGGTTTGAACCAGAAAAAATGACTACGTTCAGAGACGGATATGACGGCGATGACGGACTATATGATCAGGTATTTAGAAAAGGCTGGCATGGTGGCGCAGAGAAAGAATCGTCCGGAGTTCCGTTCTGGAGAAAACCCCCTCCTTATTATACCTACTGGGGAAGGCCGGCCAAAATAGCCAATACCGCCCCACTTAAAGATATTCAGGATAGTGTACAAGAATATCAGTCTGGAAAGATGATTAACAAATTCAGTCAAATCTGGGAGCGGAATAAACGAAATATAAAAATAGACATATAAGGAGGCGATATATTGGCTGACGAAATTAAGATAAAAGCTCCAGAAGTTGAACAAAATATAAATATCACAGTTAGCGGAGAAGAAAAGTTAAAAAGTTTTACAACTACTCTTAATCGTATAGCTAGAGATACCCAGTTACAAAAATACTGGAAAGACCAGAAAAGTCTTATTAAGGGTGTAATCGCTGCATATGCCGATTTTAAACGGATTTCTAATGAAACAAACGCTACATCTCTTATTAATAATGTAAATGCTCTTAAAGCTATTGCTGGTAGTGATATCTCTGGTTTGTTTAAAAACTTTGATCATATTTCCGAACAGATTGAACGTGCGTCTAGTATGGTTGGTCGTGTGGTTGGGGAATACTCTCCCGAAAACTTCAAAGAAGCGTTTAGTTCTTTTGAGGCTATGAGGGCTTATGGGTTAGACATGGAAGAGGTATTCTCGAGAATGTCTAAAACCGCTAACGTCGAAGAGTTAAATAAAACCATTAGTATTTTAGAGGGAGAACTTGCACGAGCTCAATCCAGAGCCGCAAGCGCAACAAGGGAATTAGAAAGGCTTAGTTCTGGGGAAGCATTTTCCGAGATGCGTAGCGAACTCGAAAATGTCTCTAATGTTCTTGAAAGGGTTACATCTCAAGCCGCAGACGAATTTAGGGCTTTTCTTACTACTAATGATATCGCTGAGTACGATATGTTTGGCGATTCCTTATATTATACTTATTTTGAGGGTATAAAGAATGGCAGCATGACTGCCAAAGAGGCCATAGCAAAATTTAAAGCAGAATTTGAATATCTGTTGGATGTCGATGCTTCTGCAGGTATTGGAGTAGAACAGTTTAATAGAATGTCCGATAAGATGGACGAGCTTCTTATAAAAATCGAGGAAGTACGAAAGCATATTTCAACAATTTCTACCAGTCCTTTACAGGCAGTTGCAAGCGGATTGAGTGAAAACGTTCAGCTTACAGAAAGCCAACGAATGGCTATGAGTAATCTTTCTGCCGAGGGGAATAATCTCTCCTCGGTTTTTGATATATTAAAAGGACTTATTTCTGCCGGAGATGTAGCTTCTGACGAGGTGTCGAAAGTTCATGGTAGTCTTGCAGATGTTCTTGGGGTGTTAAGAGATATCGCCGGAATAGACCCAACCTCCCTTAATTCTCTGGGTGGCGCCCTGAGAATGATTGGTGGCTTGCATAATCTTAATATTGACAAAACTCCATTAAATAACCTTGCGGGAGCTCTTCAAAATATAGGTGGAATGGTATCTACACCTAATTTGAGTACACTGTCCGCTGTAGATCTCCATGGTTTTAGCGACTTAAAGGTTAGTAAAGCTTCACTCTCCAACCTTGCTTCGTACTTGCCCGAGATTGCAAAAATAGATGTTCCGAGCTTAATAAACCTTTCAAAGGTTGATCTTTCGAATTTTAATAATCTGAAAATCAGCAAGAGTTCCGTTGAAGGTTTGTCGATTCTTGCGCAATCTAACAGTTTGATTGAACAGCAAGCTGAGCTTATTGGATTAATTAAAAAAGAACGAGAGGAATATACCAAAGTTCTTGAAAAACAAGCTGATGTTGAGAAGAAAACATTGGGTGATGGGCCGGGTAGCAACGGTGGTAGTCCTGGTGACAACAACAATTTGGGCGATGATCTAAACAAGAATAGATTATCAGATAATACAAGAATTATTAAAGAGTATTATGCAGCGCTCATTCAGCTTAACAAGTCTAAAGGCGATGTTAGGTTGACCGAAAATAAAGAATATGTATCTCAGAGCGGATATTACAACAATCTCGCAGCTACTCTTAACAAAACAACAACGGCCTATGATCTACTTCGTCGTTCGATGAATTTATTACCCGATGACGAAAAAGCGCGTCTCTTAACAATAATCACCCAAGAACAAAACAGATATAACGCAGCTGTTGAGCTACAGGAGGAAAAAGAACGCAGAGCAGCAGTGGCTATTGAGGATAAGAATAGCAAAATATTAGAATCCTCGTCCGCAAAGATGGCAGACAAGGTTGCGGTAGTTGATGAAGGGATGAAAACCGCCTTATCTACGATAGAGGCGGTTGAAACTAAGTTTAATAAACTTTCGTCTCCTGCTCAAGGTCTCACCGATGCTGTTTCGGGATTAAGAGCTCAATTTGATGCTGTGCAAAATGCTACTGACGATGAAGCTAAAATAAAGGCGTATATTGAACTTGAGGCTACTATCAGAAGATGCAATAAAGAGATTAGTAACTTTAATATTATTGAATCCTCGTCCGCAAAGATGGCAGACAAGGTTGCGGTTATGAATGAGGGTTTAAGAAGTGTCTCTTCTGAGATTGAGGCTATTATTAGGAAACGAAACAAATTCGCCACAGGTGTTGGTTTTGACGGAGAAAAACTATTTCCAAAAGAATTAGCAAATGTTGTTAATGAGTCCAAAAATCTTTACTTATATCTTGATAATGTAAATCGTGCTGCCTCTGACGAAGAAAAAATTATTGCATATAAAAAACTTTTAGATGCTATAAAATTTTGCAATAAAGAATTATCTCTCTTTGGTACTGCGCGAAGCAGCGAAACCAACCGTCTTTCTCTTTTGAAACAGATTGAAGGAGCCCTTGGACGCATACAGAAAGCCCATAAGGACTGGACGGCTGCTAATGCGGGAGCCACAAAACAAGACTACAGCAATCTTTCTGAGTATATTAAAAGACTTGAGGATTTAAAAAACAGCTTTGACACCCTTTCTGAGGAGGAAATAAAAGCCAGATTAGCTGAAATCAATACTGAATTTGCGGAAAGCTCAAGAAACATAAAAGCTGTCGGAAGAAATACAAAAAGTTTATCTGATAAATTTGGCGGCTTAGCAAAAAAATTCGCATCATGGCTTTCTGTTTCTCAGATAATCATGAAACTTTATCAGGCTCTGAGAAAGATGGTGCAGGTAGTTGTAGATATAGACACTGCAATGACAGAGCTGCGCAAAGTCACAAACGAAACAGAAGCTGCGTATATAAAGTTTTTAGATAAGGCTACTGAGCGTGCTAAAAAGCTTGGTACTACTATTTCTGATACAATAAATGCAACGGCAGATTTTGCTCGTCTCGGATATAATCTCGACGAAGCATCTACCCTTTCTGATGCTGCTGTTGTATATAAAAATGTAGGCGATGGGATAGAAAGTATAAATGATGCTTCTGCAAGTATTATTTCTACTATGAAGGCGTTCGGCATAGAAGTAGAAGACGTAATGAGTATAGTTGACCGATTTAACGAGGTTGGTAACAACTTTGCGATCTCTTCTAAGGGTGTCGGAGATGCTTTACTTAACTCTGCGTCGGCGATGGCTGCGGCTAATAATACGCTAGATGAAAGTATTGCGCTTATTACCGCCGCAAACTCTGTTGTTCAAAATCCCGAAAAAGTAGGCACAGCCTTAAAGACAACGTCTATGTTCTTGCGTGCAGCAAAAACCGAAGCAGAAGAAGCTGGCGAAAGTACTGACGGAATGGCTGAAAGTGTTTCTGCTCTTAGAAAGGAAATTCTTGCTTTAACAGGAAATAGAGTAGAAATACAGATTGACAAAAATACTTTTAAGAGCTCTTACGAAATTTTAAGAGATCTTTCTAAAGTGTGGAAAGATTTGTCTGATATCACTCAAGCAAACATACTTGAGATGATAGGTGGAAAGAGAAACTCTAATGTCGTTGCAGCCATACTTAACAACTTTGAAATAGCTGAGAGTGTTATGGAATCGACAGCTAATGCTGCTGGCTCTGCTCTCGCAGAGAACGAAAAATATTTGCAGAGCATCCGAGGCGAAATTTCTAAATTCAAAGCAGAGTTTGAAGAGCTGGCAGTAACTCTTATAAATGCCGAATTTGCAAAAGAAGTAGTGCGATTTGGCACAGGAGTTCTTTCCATATTAAATTCTATTGCGGATCTCATAGATAAGATTGGCGGGTTAAAGACGGTATTATCCTCTGTTGTAGCCGGAGGACTTCTTTTTAATCTGGGCGGAATCGGGTCTCAATTTGCTAAATTGGAAGATCGAGCTAGAAAGTTAATTGCGGTATTTAATAGAGTTCCTGCTGTTTTAAGAATGTATAAAAATGGAACTGCCGCAACCTTGCTACATACTGACAGATTCACTGCCGCTCTTAAGAGGTTAGGTATTGCCGCATCAAAAACCCAACTTGCTATTGGTGGTCTTTTTGCGGCCATAACTTTAGGCGTGATGGTTTATCAAGCGCATAAAAACGCCTTAGAAGAGCAACGTCAGGCCGCAATAAATTCGGCTAAATCTTACGAGGAAGCAAAAGACTCCATCGAGGGATATGAGGATAAAATCAGAAGCCTCAGAGAATCTTTAAAGTCGAACACGATATCTGAACATGAAGCTAAAGAAAAGCGCGAAGAGTTAATCTCCATCCAAGAAAGGCTTATAGATTTATTTGGCGACGAAGCCGATGGTATAAACTTGGTTACTGGCGAGATCGAAGACCAGATTGAAGCAATAAAAAATCTGAATAAAGAAAATTGGATTAGTTGGCGCCAAGAAAACTATAGTGCCAACAATAATATTGTTGACAATTTTACAGATTATAAACCCGCTGAGCAAAGAGCAATTCTTAGCTTTGCCAGCATGGGTATATCTCCAAAGTTTTATACCGAAATGGAAACAAGGGTGGCAGCCGCTATCGAGTCTGGCGCCTTAAAAGCCAAAATCAACAAGAGTTATGATATAGATGGAAATCTGCTAGACATAAGTTTCTCTCCGGACACCGACAGCATCTACGAAGCTCAAGAGGTATACTCTGAACTTTATAGGATGGCTGAAGAAGTTGGCAAAAGCGTGTTTAGCCCTGAAGATTACGAATCCGAAATGGATGTTATTTTGCAGATCTTCTCAAACCAACTTAGTAATATCAAGGCTACTATTAGTGAAGAAGAGTCTGCTTTTAACACATTGGCGGAGGGTGTTCTATCTTATAGTGACGAATATAAAGATGTGTGGGAAGATGCCTTAGAGGCGCACGAAAGATATAGTAAGGCTCTACGAGAGGACGACAGGCAGGGTATGAATGAAGCCATAGCCGAAATGTCGGAAGCTCGCAACAAGCTATTTGATGCTTTTAACAAAAGCTTTAAAACAAGAGATGATTTAGCTGCAGAGTTATATTCTAACAGGTTTTTCGATGATTTCTTTTCTGCGGTCGATTCAAACGAAATTAATGCTATAACCGAGTTAAAGTCTCGTTTCGACTCTGGCCTTATAAGTGTTAAAGAGTTTAGAGAAGAAGTTACAAAACTTAAAGACAATTTACTTTCTGCCGGAGGTGCCTCCTCCGAAGTAGAAGAGGCTCTTACGTCTCTTGAGTTAGATAAAGTCGAAAAGCTTTCTCGAGAGGTTAAAAGTTTTATCAATAAGTTTTCCGGCACATCCATAGACCCACAAAGCTTAGGTCGTAGTATGGTAGATGACTTCGGAGAAGGTAATGTAAACCTTACTAACCGCAAAAAGGTTCAGAACGAAGATGGAAGTTATTCTACCGTTGCATCTGAATGGATTAACGATACCATAGGTGGTAAAGAAGTAGCTATACACTTTACTCCTATTCTTGACGGAGAATTTCTTAACTCTAACGATATTAATAATTACTTAGATATATTGTTGGATGGCGCAACGAGTTCGTCAGAAATATTAGAACGAGACAGAAATGGTCTTGGGATAGTTCTTCGCGTAAAAGAAGACTTCGATTTTGATACGGAGAATGCTTGGGGCGAGTCTTTACATTTGGCTCAAGAAGAGTTTTATAGCGCTAAGGAAGCTGCAGAAGAGCTTGAGAAGTATATTGGCGAAATGACCTTTGAGGAGCTTAAAATCGCCGAGGAACTGATTTCGACTGAAACATTTGATTCTTTAGATGAGTTTGAGACAAGGCTTAATCAGATAAATTTTGCCGGTGCGGAGATGGTTAATGTTCTTGATTTCTCGGATATGTTCTCCGGCATGAATACAGCGGTTGATGGGTTGGACAATATTATCTCCGCAATGGAAGTTCTTAATAAAGGCACTGCTCTTACCAAGAATCAATTATCGAGTCTTGCAATGGAGTATCCTAAGCTTCTTGAACAGGCGAATCTTTTTACCGACGGTTCTATAGAAGGTCAGAAAAATCTTCTCAATACCATTCTTGAATCTAAAGAAGCTGAGCATGATGCGCATATTGATGCAAAAATTTCTGAACTAAACGCAACAAACGAAGTTCTTAAGATGCAAATTGATCTCGAAAACATGCGTAAAGACAAAGTTCTTGAGATTGAAGAGCTTATGACTAACGGTAAACTAGACGCTGAAGCAGATTATCAAAAGATTTTAAATGATATTAAAGATGTCGAAGGGTCTAACTTTGTTACTTTTGAGCAAGGTAAACTTAATGTTAATAAAGAAGCGTTAGAAGATAAATTAGTACAAGAAGGAAATAGTGTTGAAGAATCCAAGCCTATCTGGGAAGAGGCTGGAAATCTTATTGTTGAATCGTCCTACAAAGGAGTAAACGAGGGCAACAAGGCGTGGCCTAAGGGATTAGAAAAGTTAAGAAGCTGGTATAATAATAAATTTCTTCCATTTCTGGAGAACATGTCTACCAATATCAAGGAGGCGTGGAGCAAAGAAGATGTAACTATTTTTGATGCTCTTAAAAAATCGTTTAGTGGTTCGGTAGAAGATATTGGTGACGGCAGCAACGTAACACTAACAACAGATATAGAAGAAACTTATACCATAAACGGTCAAAGTGTTAATGATTGGGTTTCTAATTACAAAGAGACACTCGATAAACGTGTTGAAGTAATAAATAAGCAGATTGAAGCGAATAAAATTACCATCAAAAATCTTGAAAGCCTCAAGGGGTTAAGTCTGACCGATATGTATGGGTCGAGCTCCTCTGTTTCCGGCAGTAGTTCGGGTAAGAGTGCAGTCGAAGAATATCAAGCAAACATTGATGCGTATTATGCTGCTGAAAAGCGTTTGAAAGAAATTATTGCTCTTCATGAGTCTCTTGAAAAGAAGTTAGAACATACTAATGATCTGTCTGAAAAAATTAAGATTACCAAAGAGCTTATTGAAGTTTATAAAGATGAAGCTGAAGCTGAACAAGATTTGGTAGAAGCTAAGATCGATACGATAGAAGCTAACGCCAGGGCTTTGAGAAAACTTGGTTTCGATGTTATATACGACAGTGATACAAACGAGTTTTTTATTGAAAACCTTGAGCATCTCAATGAGCTTACTGCTGATTCTAAAGGTAAATATGATTCTCTACAGGAGGCTACTAACGCTCTTCGTGAAGAGACTGAGAAGTTAATCGATACTACCGAGCAGCTGAATGATGATAATATAGAGGCTGCCGGAAGTATAGAAGACCTTGGGTATGCTGTTCTAGAGGCTAAAAATAATATCATCGATTATATTGAAGAAATCTACGGCAAACAAACCGAAGCATATCAGAAGATAATCGACCTCAGAAAAGAGCTTATCGAGTCCGCCAAGGACGAGCTTGACTATGAAGACGAGATTGCTGAAAAGGTCAAGGAAATAGCAGAACTTCAGACACGCATCGACCAACTCTCTCTTGATGACAGCCGTAGCGCACAAGCAGAACGCAACACCCTCATGAAGGAGCTTGCTGAAAAGCAGAAAGAGCTTGCGGATACACAGAGCGAACATTCGACCGATGCTCAGCTTGAAGCTTTGGACAAGATGGCCGAAAACTTTGAAAAAGAAAAAGCTGACGAAATCGAGCTTCTCAAGCAAACGGTAGATACTTCTGACGAGCTTTGGAGCGCGTTCTACGATAGCATATTAGGCAAGAATGTTACTATCGGCGAATCGATAAATTCTGAGATTGCTAATGCGTGGATGAACGCCGCCAGTGCTGTAAAAGAATATAGTGCTTCGGTAGGTTCTATCGGCGGTGTTGGTACGGTTGTTACTTCTGTTCCCAAGTATCACAATGGCGGCGTTGTTGATGAAGCCAATCTTAACAAAGATGAGTCTCTTGCAATACTGCAAAAAGGTGAAGTAGTTCTTAACGACGGCAAACAGCAAAGTCTTTACCGTATCATCGATTTCCAGACTGAGCTTTCCAAAAAACTTGGCGTTGCTCTTAATAACACTCCCCTGTTCGGTGCAAGACCGAACTTTGGCGAGTTGGCAAGCAGACTGGCTGATAATGTTCAGAACGTTTCTAACAGCGTAGTGTTCGAACCCCATATTGAAGTTGTTATTCAAGGTGGCACTAATATGAGCGAATCTTCTGCTAAGGCGTATGGTGAGCAGATTGCAAACGCAACTATTGACAAACTTTACAGTGCATTTGAGCGTAGGGGCATTAATAGTACCCGAGGCTCACGATTAAAACCATAATTTGATTACCGGGGAGGCGTGTATACCATGTCTCCCCTATCTTACATAAAGGAGGCTTTTTCAAATATGGTAGTTGATTTTTCGAAGATAGATCTTCGGGAACAACCGGTTTTAGTATTGAAAAATACGACCGGCACTCCGATAGGAGTATTAGGCTCTGCCATAAATTTGGCGGTAGACATCAAGTATGACGAAGCCTCTGTTCTCGAATTTAACATACCCGCACAGGTCGATGGAGAGGCCACCCCCTACTATGACGCAGTTATAGGTATGAGGGTGGTCGACCTGTTAGGGGTGGGACAATTTGTTCTTATGAACCCGCAGGAGGTCGGAGATGGCGTAAAGAAAATGAAGTCCTGTAAGGGATATTCTCTTGAGTACGAGTTTACTTTTAAGAAGATAACGCTCGAAAACGCCACCTATAATTTCTGGAATCCTGTTACCCCCGAAAGCACACTACTTGGTATTATTCTTGAAGCAATGCCTTCGTGGGGCGTTGGGAAAATCGACAACTCTCTTATAGGTAAATACCGAACGTTTGAGGTTTCGGATGAAAATATCTATAACTTCATAAAAGGTACAATCCAAACTTCTTACAACTGTATTTTTGAATTTGACACTTACAACAGGACAATAAACGTCAAGGATGTCTCCTCTGCTGTTGCCACCAATCCTATCTACATCTCTAATGCCAATCTGGCTAAAGAGATAACGGTTGAAGAGTGTACCGAAAACATAGTCACCAGACTTGATGTAAACGGTGCCGACGGCGTAAACATTCGAGATGTTAACCCGAGCGGAGATAATAAGATAATCAATCTCGATTATTTTATGAATACTGATAACTTTGACCAAGCGCTTATAAACAAGTATTTTGAGTGGAAGAAAAGTTACGAAACTTATCAGCAGCCTTATTACAATCTCTCGATAGAATATTCGCTGCAGGTAATGCGCAGAACTACCGAGCAGGCGGCTTTAGTAGAACTTGAAAACGAGCGTACTTCGCTTGAAAATCAGCAAGCAGTAATCATTCAAAGTATTGCCCGAAATCTTATGGAGCAAGAAGATTTGGACGATATAAACGCTAAAATAGCTGAAAAGCAGACAGAGATAAACGAAAAGTCTGCTGAGATAAGAGCTATTCAGACTGAGATAGATAGTATCTTTGACGAACTTAAAGAGATAAATGATGCTTGCAGGTTTGAAAGTTGGTTTACTAAGGATGAATATTTGCAGCTTGACCGATATATAAAGGATGATGCTGTTTCTGAAAGTAGCTTTGTGCTTAAAGAAACCAGTTCTTATTCTGATGAAGATGTCGGAAATGCTGTTGAGAATAAAACCTTTAGCATTACCGGTTCGGAAATAAACAGCGTAACCAACTCCAGAGATAAAGATATCTACGATATCAAGGGCGGTATATTAGAGTCGGATAACATCAAATCCGAGATAATTAAAGCTGCTTTTGAAAGAAAGCAAGACGATAGTTTTGTAATGACTGCTTATCTGGGCGGCGGGACTATAGAGGATAACGAATTCATAACCGCCTGTTTGTCTTTAACAGGAACCGTATTAACAGTGAGCACTGATGCTATAGAGGAACCAGAGTTCCCCAATATTAAAAAGGGTACGGAACTTACGGTAGCTGTTAAAAGCGGATATCTTTATTTTACCAGAAATACCAGTGAATACGAAAAGCGCTCGGTAGCTTGGGAACTGTTTGAATATGGCAATGATATTCTTAAAAAGATATCGCAGCCCTCTTATACTTTTGGCGTTACAAGCGCTAACTTTATTTGCGCCGAAGATTTTGAAAAGTTTAAAAACGAACTTAGAATCGGCGAGAAATTATATATAGGCATAAGCGAGGATGAGACTCTATCCCCTATTTGCGTAGGTATAAGATTAAGCTACGACTCCCCTAACGATTTGACAATGGAGTTTAGCGATACCTATGTTTCGGGAGAGAGCTCCTTTTTGTTAGCCGACCTTTTGGAGCAAAGCGTTTCTATGGGTAAGAGTGTGGATTTGAGTAAATACACATACTCTGCCTTTGTTGACAGCGGAGCTTCTACTAAGGTTAAAGATTTTATGAATTCCGCTCTTGATGTATCCAAGAACGCCATAATATCTTCTAAGTCGCAAGCTATATCCTGGGGTGATTCTGGTATACGTCTGCGCAAATGGACAGACAATACCCAAACCGAATATGACCCTAAACAGGTGTGGCTTAATAACAACAGTATGCTTATGACCAGTAACAACTGGGCTACGGCAGAAATGGCTATCGGTAACTTTTACGACCCTAACCTTGGAGATTGTTGGGGTGTAGTAGCACCTAACATAGTAGGCACCTTGCTTGCAGGTGAAAATCTTGTTATCGAGAGCCTTAAGAAAGATGGCGGTGTAGCTGTATTTAAAGTAGATGCCGAAGGGTGTTTCTTACATAACAGCAATTTCAGCATCACGGGCGACGGTCTTAGTAGTCAAATATTATTAGACCCTGAACACGGTTTAATTATAGGTAAATATCCTCTTATCGATAATGAGGGTACTTTAACAGACGATAATAAACTGTTCTACGCAGATACCGAAGGCAACCTTACTCTTAAGGGTACTATATATGCTGAAGCTGGCGAGTTTACAGGAAAGATAACTGCGCTTGAGGGATATATCGGGACTCCTTCTGAGGGATGGACTATCGGAAGCTCTGCTATTTATAACGGCAAAAAGACTTTTTCTTCGACTGATGCAGGTGTGTATCTTGGTGTTGACGGTTTTTCGTTAGGAGATAATGACAGCTTTATTAAAGCTTCAAGTGAAGGAAAGTTTATTGCTAATGATGCAGTTATTACCGGAAATATAACTGCTACCAGTGGCGAGATCGGTGGCTGTACAATTAAAAACGGTGTGCTGGAGATAGCTAACGCTAATATTACGAGTATTAACGCAGATAAGATATATGGAGGCACTATCGATGCGGACGATGTAGATATAATCAATCTGAATGCAAGTAATATTACCAGCGGCGTTATTGATGCAGACGACATAGAGGTAATTAATTTGAACGCCAGTAATATTACAGGCGGCACGATTAATGGCAGCACTGTAGATGTAACTAATCTGAATGCAAGTAATATTACCACGGGTACGCTTACGGTTGGTGGTACAAGCATAGATCCTGTTTTGTTACAGGGTACAATTTCCGGAAATACGGCTGTCTCGGGGTTAGAAATAAAAGACTTAAAAGCGGAGAATATTACAGCTGGAACACTTAAGTCTGTCAATATAGAATGGGGTGGCAAAGAAACTGATGGAACGTTAGTAACTTACGGCTCTTTAATAGGAAGTAAAGAGACTATAGGTATCACCTCTGAAGCAAGTACTCTATGGATGCATTCTAAAAAGAATGCGCATTTAGGTGCGATGACAGATATAGACATACAGGCCGTTGGGAAGATAATTATTGGCACCGGCGGTGAAGACGGAGCGTTGAGGCTAAATTTAATAGAACCTATTTATGATGGAGCGACCGCAACTGATGGAGGTGTAACCGTCTCTATCGCGCCTTACAATCTCTCGTGTCTAAGAAATTCTTACGCAGGGACTGAGGATATGACAGAGGGTGAGTCCACCTTGAAAAATGGCACGATATACTTCGTAATGTCTTCTTGAAGTAAAGGGGTGTAGTATGGCGGGATATATTAAAACAGACAAGGCTCTTGTTAAGCTGAAAAGTATATACATAGGTGACGGTTCGAGCAAGGCTAAGAAGATAAAGAAGGCTTACATGGGAGATGGCGATAATAAGGCTCGGCTGATATGGTCGGGTGGAGATGGTGGAAGAGAGAGCCTTTCATATATCGGCACGACTACCAGCCTCTCTACGGGCAGAGCTTATATGGGAGCTGCAAGTAATGGTAATCGTCTTTATTTTGCGGGCGGATCGACAGCGGATGAGGACGATTATGGGAGTGTGTCTTGTACGGGCATTGTGGATTCGTATAATGAGAATTTAATCCACGATAGAGTAGATAGTATAACAGCGAGAACAAGAATGGGGTCGGCTTCTTTTAATGGAAATGCAATCTTTGCAGGAGGACAAACTGCGGGCAGAGGTCGCTTTACTAATGTAGTTGAGGGATATAACAGTTCTGACCAACAAATCTCATTAGCTGACTTAGAGGAAGCAAGAGTGGGTTTGTCCGGTGGAGCAACAGAGTCTTATATGTATTTCGCAGGAGGTCATTATATTAGCGGTAGCGTTAATATGTGCTTAAGAGATGTCGATGTTTATAATACCAATCTGTCTTATGTAGATACAAAAAGGCTATCCAGCGAACGAAGCTACACTACCAGTGTCTCCACTCCAAGCCATGTTTTCTTTGCAGGCGGACAATTTTATCAATGGGAAGATATACCTGCTACGGACTATGAATGGCAGTACGAAAGCGACATAGATATATTTGATGATTCAGGAACACGCTTAAGCACCCTTCAATTAGAGGACGGAAAAAGCGGAATGGCAGGAGCTTGTGCTGGAGAATATGTGTTGTTTGTTGGTGGATATAGTAATAATGGAACAAGTTGGTTTTATTATAATCCTGATAGATTTAAAGAATACTATCATGACGCAATAGAGATTATTGATCCAAATCTTACTAAAATATCAGGTATAAATGGCTGGTTTATGGCTCATGAGGCGTCAGGAACCTCCTTGGGTAAATGCGCTGTTTTTGGTGGGGGCACGGATGGTTTTTACTCTTACAACCAAGGCATACCATATATAGAAGTGTTTGACGAAGAGTTGATTTCTTCGGCTATAGATCTTGTCTCCGAGGGTACGGACATTACTGTTAGGACAGAAGGTGTGTTGTATTCGATATCAGAGCCGCGATGGGGATTGTCGGCCGGAACTATAGGTAATTATGCTCTATTTGCCGGGGGTGTAGGAAGCGACTCAGAATATTTTAAAGTGGTAGATGTTGTAAAAATGGAATAAAAGGAGAGTTTGAATGGCTAAATATAAATTTTGGGACAAGATGGAAGATATATATTTTCTAAGCAGAGATAAGATCCATGGCAAAACCCATCTGTCTGCACAGGAATATATAGATACATACGCCGGTTGGGCGGCAAATCCCAATGCAAAGGTCGTTGTTGCCGACGGAGACATCAACGGTCTTATTTTTATGTCTTTCAACAATATGAAGGATAGTTTTTTGCGACACGGCGGAGTTATCCCCGAGGGTGCAACCGATGAGGAAATCTTAACACTGATAGAAGAGGGCGAAAATCCTAAACCCGTTGCTTCAGAAAACATCACCCCTTCGGCAGAGGAAAGAATTGCCGCTGCTTTGGAATATCAGAATATGCTGACTTTAATATAAAGGGGTGGGGATTTTGACTTATCAGACAGTTGCGAGAAATTATACGAGAAATCTGTGGTCTAAGTACGAGGTGAACATCGCCGTACAGGCGGGGGTTATTACTGAAGAGGATTACACCAAAATTACAGGTGATGTTTATTCTAAATATATTCCCACAGACACCACAATAGAAAGTTATAAGGCTGCGAAGATAGCCGAATCTAAAGGATTACTGGAGGAGTGTCTTTCCAACAATCCTATTTTATATAACGAAAAATATTATTCGATCACTAAAGAAAAGCAGACCCTGCTTTTAAATAAACTTTCCGCTTATAAGGAGGCTATCGCATTAGGCATAGCTTCTGAGTTTGAATTGACTTGGAACGCTGTTGGAGAAACCTCCGAGGTTTGGGAGTATGAAGATTTACTCCGCTTATATCTGAGTATTCAGAAGTGTGCTGAGGGTTATGCCGAAAAGCAGAGAGAATACGAAGTTATGATAAACGAATGCGAAACAAAGCAGGAAGTTGAAGCAATAGTGATCTCTTATAAAGACTAAGAAGGAGGTGCGTTTATGACATTAGGACATTTGTTGGAGCTTAGAGAAGCTTTTCGAAAACTTCTTTTATACGCCTTTGACTCTCCGAAAAAGAATTACGATGTTGCGAGAGTAGTTAACATTACCAACAACTATCTGTCGTTTTTTGATAACGAGCGGCGAAAGCTTATTTCCCGTTGTGCGGATACAGATCCTGAAAACGGACAGTATGTTATCAAGGAAGAAATGGTGGATGAATTCAATACTGAGATAAATAAGCTGCTTGAAACCAATATCAGAGAGCTGGATGGTTGCGAGGATTATAAACTTGCTATCAACATGGATGACTTTGAGACCTGTAAAATCCCTTCGCAAAAAGAACACTGGCTGACAGGCGCGGATATGATGCTTATCGCACCTCTTTTCAAAACACGGGAGTGTGATTAAGTATGGCCTTTTGGGGCAGTGAATTTATTTTTGATGATATGACCTGCACCGAATTTGGGCTTATGGTCTATCACTTCGGATCTGAAGGTCAGGAAGATGTGTCTTTCCAAAATGGCAGTATGCTTGAGGACAGAATATCGAGCAGGTACGATGCGCTTTCTTACGGGTTAGTACAAAATCAAGCGCTTGAATATACGCTTGTTTTTGGAGCGAACATAGAATCCCTCGATGCCGGTGCTTTCATAGACAGATACGAAGTCGAGGCGATTGCTGCGTGGTTAACAGGTCACAACACAAGAAAGTGGCTAACTATCGTACAGGACGACATGGATTCGTTTAGATATAAATGTATGATATCCGAACTTAAGCTTATTACATATGGAGATCTGCCATGGGCGTTCTCTTGCAAAGTAAGCTGCGACTCCCCTTTTGCATATACTTCCCCTCAGGAAGATGAGTATGTTGTTAAGGGAAGTAGACAAATACGTTTTTTTAATCGCAGTAGCTACAATGGGTTTTATCGACCTAAAATGGAAATTACGCTAAATAGCGGAGATGGATTTTCTATAACGAATCTTTCTGACAATAATAGAATATTTCAGTTCGATGGGTTGCCTTCGGGCGACCCTTTAATTATATGCGTGGATAACAAAAATCAGGTGATAACAAACAATATGGATTTAAACCTCTACCCTAACTTCAACATGAAGTTTTTCAGACTTATCAGAGGAGACAATCTGTTGGATGTAGAAGGAGATATAACTATCAAATTCATCTGTGAGTTTCCCGTAAATATCGGAGGGTGAGCAATTATGATACATGCTATTTATACCTTGCCCGAAATGAGTTTTGTAGGCGGAGAATCCCAAACGCTGATGTTCAATCTGTTTACGATAGACGGAAATGATTTTGATGCAGGCGAATGCGAAGTTGGATTTGCGCTCGTTCATTATTCTAACAAAAACGGTATACCGATACTTACCAAGAAGGCAGAAATCTGGGAGGGTAATAACGGTGTTATGAACACAGCCAGAGTGGATTTGACTTCTGAAGACACTTTAGATCTTTACGGCAGATATGTTTATCAGCTGACGGTAAATGACAGCTTTGGCAATACCGAGATACCGGGACAAGGAATTATCGATATTACACGCAATATTCATCCGAATTTTATTAAAAATTAAGGAGGATAGGAAATGAATACTACATACTTTTTAAATCAGGTAATGGGTAATGTCTTTCATACCAAAACGACCCCTGCCCTGCCTGCAAATTATTATATAGGTCTTTCTTCTTCCGAACCTACGGTTGCGGGAGTTAACAGCGGAGAGCCTTCTACAAGCGGCACCGGTTACAAGAGGGTTCTGCTCAGCGGACTTTCGGCTCCCACTGCAGGAGTTATCAAAAACACCGCCCCTATCAGTTTCGAAGAAAGCGTTACCAATTGGGGTGTTATGAAATACTACACTGTTTACGATGCAGCTACTGGTGGAAACCTGTTATTTTTCGGCCCGCTTTCTCTTAGCAGAAGCGTAGAGGCTAATACCATTATTACCATTAAAACCGGAGAATTAACGATAGAGCTCTGCAACGTAGAATGATATTAAATTTAACAGGCGGTGATCTGCTTGAAACAATTTAATGTAAAACTAAAAGAACCGATTATTAAAAGCATTGTTCTTAAAGACAAGCTGAGTTATTTAAAAGTAACTCTAAAAAAAACAATAGTCCAAGCAAATATTACGATAAAATCAATACCTTTACGTCTATACGCTATTGTTAAAAATAAACTTGCGTTAAAACATGAAGTGCTTTTGAGTATGCATAAGCTTACAGGCGGATATCACATTATTGGATTAAAACAAAACACTGCGAAAGCTCTGCGAACCATATTTGATAAAGCCGCAAATGCTATAGGTCTTTATACGGATAATCCGACTGATATTTTGTTGACCAAGACAATAAAAGATATATTTCATAAAATACACCTTACCTCTTCTGAGGCAGGGGTAGTATGGAATAAAATCGCAGGTAAAGGCAATAACATAGTGACGCTTGTGCAGCATGCAGCAATCGGCGAACTTTGGGTCGCTGCAGGTAAAGGCGAAAACAAGCTATTACTCAAACAGTCTGAGTCTTTAAAATCCAATGCAGTTAAAAATGAGACGGTTGAGCACGACATGGCGATTGTGCACTCCGCGATAGTAAAGTCTGACAAATCCACAGGTTTATTTCCTAATATTATGGGGTTAACAAGCTATATGGGGCTTACCATAACCAGACTTAGGTTACTTGGAGAAATGGACTCAAACGGTGTTACTAATTTAACGCTTGCTAATTTTGACAATATGACGCTTGAAGATATTGATTATATAACTATCTAATATAAGCAGAAAGGAGCTTAGTATGGCTCTATCTCCCAAACTGGGGCTGACGGTAACATCTGCCTCTGAAACTTCTAAACCGTTTAGAGATTTTCGTACCGAGCTTGCCGGCGATAACGCAACATCAAATATGATGATAATTGATGCAGAGCTAGGCAGGGTGAAAGATAGGTGCGAAGAGTATGATGCCTCCCCTTTTACTTGGGGGATGCTTAAGAACGGCCTTGGAAACAAAGCCTGACTTTTATGGAAAGGAGGTTTTCTGACCGATGTATGTAATAAAAATGAACAGTGATAAATCGCTGGAAAATACTATAAACGCGACCATCTATCAATATGAAAAGAATGCTGATACGTTGGTCTTTTTAGTACCTAAATTTTATGAGGAAAATAATCTTGCAGACTGCTCTATGATGCTTCGTTATATTTTGCCTGATGGTACAGGCAAGTCCGAAGAACTTTTTATGGAGCCAGAGCCCTACAAGAATTATTACAGATACCATTTAGATGTAAATACAAAAATTACATCTCAACCGGGAAAGATTGAGCTGTGGTTGAGTGCTATTAATTTTAATGACATTCTTGTTTTGAAAAGCGGAACTGCCTATATAGAGGTAACTCCCAGAAAAAATATCGTAGATTGTTTCTGCGATGAAGACCTTGAACAGCTTGAAAGACTTGAAGCTAAAGTAAAAGAGCTCGAAGATAGTAAAGCTGATGATATCATTCTTAATACAGACTCTACCATTCAGCTGACTGCTAATGGACAACCTATTGGGCAGAAGATATCCATAACTACCTCCGGTAGTATTGGTGTCGCTAATGCTGAAATCAATGATGAAGGTGAACTTATTATCACCTTTGACGATGGCTCTACCAGTAACTTGGGTAAGCTTGGTAGCGAAGGCGGTATAGTATATGTTCCCCATATTTCTGATCGCAAGATACTTTCCTTTACAATTGAGGATATGGCGGGAGAAATTCCTGATCCCGTAGACCTTAACCCTCATGACGAATGGAGCTCTGTTGACGATACAGAAATTGCTACAGACTACATTTGGGAAAGTCTGTAATGAAAATTATGGAGGTTAACCGAATATGGCTGATGTAAAATTTAAAAAAGGCTTAGAGGCCGACCTTCCTTCCACTAAGGAGGAAGGCGTTTTTTATGTTTCCACAGACACAGGTTCGATACATTTA
This sequence comes from Acutalibacteraceae bacterium, assembly GCA_045606645.1. Lineage (GTDB taxonomy): Bacteria > Bacillota > Clostridia > Oscillospirales > Acutalibacteraceae > DTU089. The sequence goes on from JAZUSK010000036.1 coordinate 44,622, forward strand.
GATGTGGACAACGAAACCCGTATAGAGATCAACGCATCTACACATCGAGAATTATTTGACGCTGTCGCCGGAAAATCCCAAGTTCAACTTGTTACTTGGGAGGCTGATGATTAATGGCATTATACTTAGGTAATAGTAATGAGAAATTAAAAATTGTTTCAAATAATACTAAAGTTTCGATGAAGATAGTTACGATGCCTACTATTTTTAGCGGTGTTAAATTATTATCTTCCGATAATTATGTACTCCAAGATATGAATGGAGTTTATTTAACCGCAAAGGAGAGTGAATAAGTATGGCTGAATTTAAGTTTCCTTTTACAGCTGCAGATATAAAGCAAAGATTGGAAAAGGTTGCTGATCTTGTAGCTATGTTTACTGATAAAGGTGTTATCAAATCAGAACACTTACCTCCTACTGACTGGAATGCCGCAGAAGGTGAACGTGGTCATGTTCTGAATAGGACTCACTATGAAACGCCTCCCGCTTTTGATATTCAGTGGGATGGAGATATGACTGGTAAGTTCGCTCTTGATGTATCTCCTTATGGTTTTGCACAGGGAGTTTATTTTGTTAAAGTTAGTGACCATGTGTCTTCTATAGAGGAATATATTGGCGCTTCAGTTGAAGAAGGAAGTGGATTTATTTTAGAAGTGACTGCAAGTGATATAAATTCCTACGCATTCCCTGGATCGTTTGTAGTTGCTCAAAGAGCGGTTGTTGTTCATGACTCTGCTACGCTAAGTGGTGCTTTAGGAGTTCCTACAGGGTATATTACAAATGGCACTTATTTTTGGATATATACTGAAGAAAATACTTATACAGCGAGACTTAGCGGCCCTGCAACTATTAAGAAGATTGATAAAAAGTTTCTTCCTGAGGATATAAATATCGCTGCAGATTGGAGTGCTTCAAAAGGCGAGTCTGGTTATATAAAGAATAGAACTCACTATTCTATCAAGCGCTTCGCTGATATGGTCTATGACTTTAATAACGATGGTCGAGATTCTGTAAACTTATCTTTGCTTGAACTTCCTACTGGATATAAAATCTCCGACTATGTAATGAGTAGAGAAGATGTGGCTAATAGTCAATGTGTGACCTACTATAATAACGGTAGCAGCCCTCTTCGCTATCGTTCACCATTGATGAAGGTTTCAGCAGTGATATATGCTTGGTATATGCCGTATACGTTTTTAACACCCCTGTTGTTATGTATGCGTCTGTGAGTCAGGCGGGTAATATTAATGGTGTTGAGTTTCCGAGCGCAGGTACTTACATATGTTTGTTAACGAACTTATTAGACACTACCGAATCTATATCCATTGTTTCGAATGAAACTGTTCAGAAGAGACTGGATGAAAAGTATCTGCCTATTTCGGTTGTTATGGAAAGCGAACTGTATGAAAGATTCAAGTCTTATGCTACTAAGACCGATTTGGAAGGGTACGCTAAGACTACCGATTTGGAAGGGTACGCTAAGACTATCAAGTTGGCTTTTGCGGAGACTATTGGTGACAGCGAATTTAAAAACGATACGGCTATAACCGAACTAAATGCATATTTTGCTAAGAGTATAGGACAATACGCTTTCTATTCGTGTGATAATCTCACTATCGTTAATATTCCCTTAGTTGTAGACATCGACAGATTTGCTTTCGCTCAATGTCCAAGCCTTACCAGTATTAACATGCCCTCGGCTGTAAGTGTAGGATCGGAAGCCTTCGACGACTGCAAAAACCTTACCAGTATTAACATGCCCTCAGTCACAAACATAAAGTCAGAGGCATTTAGAAATTGCGATACCCTTACCAGTGTTAGTGCACCTTTAGCTACTTATATAGGAGAACGGGCTTTCTGTGACTGCGATACCCTTACCAGTGTTAGTGCACCTTTAGCTACTGAAATTGGTGAAGGAGCCTTCCGGGACTGTGAAAACCTTACCAGTGCTGATATGCCTTTGGTTGCAAACATTAAAAATAAGACATTTTCGATGTGTAAAGCATTGAGTACCGTTAATATCCAATCAGCTACTTATATAGGAGAACATGCTTTCCATAGCTGCAGCTCTCTCACAAGCGTTAATTTACCTTTAGTAACAAATATGAGTCAATATGCCTTCGCTGGCTGCAGCTCTCTCATAAGCGTTAATCTACCTTTAGTAACAAGTATAGATAGTTTTTGTTTCTCTTACTGTTCTGCATTAACGACTGTTGATTTTCCTATGCTTACTTTTATGGGGCAAGATGCTTTTGGAAGATGCCATGCTCTAACTGCTATTATTTTACGTAGTTCGAGTAAGGTCTGCGAATTAAAATATCCTAATATTGGGGAGTGGTTTACCGATACTCCCATCGCATCTGGCACGGGTTACATCTACGTTCCTGCTGCGCTGGTAGATGCATATAAAACAGCCGTAGGCTGGTCTACTTACGCATCTCAGATTCGTGCAATCGAAGACTACCCCGAAATTTGTGGTGGTTAATTTATAATAAATAAAGTTAGAAAGGAGATAATCTATCTTGATTACAGAAAACTTATCTACTTTAAAAATACATAAGTTATCTAAAGAGCAATACGAACGTGAACTTGCTAAAGGTACTTTAGATGCAAATGCTCTGTATTTGACTCCTGAGGAAGAAGTAGATCTTAGTGGGTATGTAACCGTAGAACAACTTGATACATACGTGCCTACTTCTCGCACCGTTAACGGAAAGGCTTTAAGTTCTAACATCACATTATCTGCTTCCGATGTGGGGGCTGACATATCCGGCGCTGCAAGCGAAGCTTTAGAAGACGCCAAGGGATATACTGATTTAAAAGTTTTTGATTTACAGGATAGTGTAGGCATGGCTCTTCTTCAGATGTATGGCGATGACATGCCTAATGAAGGCGATACTCCTACTATTAGAGATATTGCAGAAGATGCGGCGTCTAAGGCGGTTTCCAGCTCTAACCATGTTCCCTCTACAAGGACAGTAAACGGTAAAGCACTTTCTTCTAACATCGCTCTTACCGCTGCTGATGTTGGGGCACTGCCTAACACTACTGAGATCCCCGATGCTCTTTCTGACCTTACCTCAGACTCTACCCATAGAACAGTTACTGACGCAGAAAAAGCTGCTTGGAATGCAAAATCCAATTTTTCGGGAAGCTACAATGATCTTACTGATCAACCCGCTATTCCTTCGATAAGTGGACTTGCTACAGAAACTTATGTCGATAATGCGGTTTCTGGTAAGGTAGATAAGGTCAGCGGAAAAGGACTTTCGACTAATGATTATACTTCCGCAGAGAAGACCAAACTTTCGGGCATTGCGACTGGAGCAGAGGTAAACCAAAATGCATTTTCTAATGTTGTGGTTGGTAGCACTACCATCGCCGCTGACGCAAAAACCGACAGCATAACTGTTGCTGCAGGTACAGGAATTTCTGTAACTGGTGACGCAACTAATGACAAGATTACCATTACCAACTCCGGTGTTCGCTCCGTATCTACCGGTGGTACAAACGGTACTATTTCCGTTAATACCAACGGAACCGCTGCTGAGGTAGCCGTTAAAGGATTAGGTTCTGCGGCTTATACCGCTACTACTGCGTACGACGCTGCAGGCACCGCACAGACTAAAGCAGATGCGGCATTAGCTTCTGCTAAGACTTATGCTGATGGCATTAAGAATGATCTTTTAAACGGTGCCGGCGGAGCATACGATACCCTTAAAGAGCTTGGTGACTTAATTGACGACAATGCAGACGCTATTGATGCTCTTGAGACTGTTGCTGCAGGCAAGGCGGATAAAACTCATTATCATGCAGTTGCGGATGTGACAGGACTTCAAGCAGCATTAAACAACAAACAGCCAAAAATTACTGGCGCGGCTACCAGTGTTGTTAGCAGCGATCTAACTCCAAGCAAAGTTTTATGTTCAAGTTCTGGAGGTAAAATAATAGAATCTATGGTAGATTCTGCTTATTTTAATAGTGTTGATTTTAGTCATCTTATCGGTATTACCTCTGACGTTCAAACTCAATTGGACAGTAAAGCATCTAATAATGTTATAAATAGTCATATCGAAGATGCTGACAGCCATATTACATCTGCAGAAAGAGATAGTTGGCCTAAAATTTACAATGGGTCTTCTACCGGATCTCTTAGAACGATTATGGCAAAAGAAGAAGATAGCGAATATACAATGGGTAAATACGCTTTTGCCGAGGGTAGTAGTACTGTTGCGTCTGGTTATTGTTCTCATGCTGAAGGTAATGGTACTGATGCGTTAGGAGATTGTACTCACGCTGAAGGTGTTGAAACTACCGCTTCTGGCAACTACTCTCATGCAGAAGGTATTAGCACCACTGCATCTGGCTACGCTTCTCATGCTGAAGGCGAGCTTACTGAAGCAACCAATGAAGTTGCCCACGCCGAAGGATACAAGACTCTTGCATCCGAATTTTATTCTCATGCAGAGGGTTTTGAAACTACTGCGTCTGGTCGTTGTTCTCACTCTGAAGGTAATACTACTATTGCATCTAACAATGCTTCTCATGCTGAAGGTATCGGTACTACCTCGTCTAATGCAGGTTCTCATGCCGAAGGAAGCGCCACTATAGCGTCTGGTTTTGCTTCTCATGCTGAAGGTGATATCGCTGTAGCGTCTGGCTTCGCTTCTCATGCCGAAGGTAGTGGCACTACTGCATCATCTCAGTATCAGCATGTTCAAGGTAGATATAATATAAATGATGCCGACAATAAATACGCTCATATTGTAGGTAATGGACATGATACCGATACTCTTTCTAACGCACACACTGTCGATTGGAACGGTCTTGGTTGGTTTGCTGGAGGTCTTAAGGTAGGCGGTGCGGGGCAGGATGATTCCTCTGCTAAAACGGTTGCTACATTAAGTGATATTCCAGTAGAGGCAACCACTTCTAAGGCGGGATTAATGAGTGCAGCAGATAAAGCTAAATTAGATGGAATTGCTTCTGGCGCAACTGCCAATACTGGCGACATTACTGGCGTAACTGCTGGCAGTGGTTTAACCGGTGGAGCAACATCTGGCACTGCTACATTAAATGTAGGTGCAGGCACAGGTATTTCTGTTACAGATAATGCTGTAAGTGCTAAACTTCGTAATGCAACCGCACTTACTAATGACTCTGCCGCAGCTACTGAGACTGCTGGTCGTGTATATCCTGTAGCTGTTGATAAATCTGGTTATCTTGCAGTTAATGTTCCTTGGACTGATAGTAATACTACTAGTTTTACAATTACTGCATCAGCTTCTGATGATGATGTTGTAGTTCTTTCTGGAACAAATGGTACAAATAAAGTTACTTATTCTGCAAGTCATGCACTTAAGGGGCCTTCTGGTGGATATACTAGTAACAATACAAAAACTTCTATAGATGGTTCTAACGGAACTGGAGCCACAGGCATTATTAAGATTCCTCAGATTACTGTAGATACTTATGGTCATGTAACTGCCGCAGCTGATGAAGATGTTACAATTAAGATTCCTTCTCTTCCTACTGCTTTAAAAAATCCTAAATCTTTAACTGTAGGTTCTAAAACTTATGACGGCTCTTCTGTCGTAAGTATCACTGCGGCTGATTTAGGTCTTGCTTCTGCGATGAAATTCTTAGGTACTAGCAGCTCTCCTATTACCGATGGATCGACTGCTAATATTATTGCTATTGGAGACACTCCTATAACTGTTACTGCTGGTAATGTAGCTCTTTATGGCTCTAAAGAATTTGTATGGAATGGTTCTGCTTGGGAAGAGCTTGGTAATGAAGGTAGCTATAAAATTGTACAAACTGCAGTTTCTAGTCCTTCTGCTTCTGGCACTACAACTGCATTCATTGATACTATTTCTCAAGATACTAATGGTAAAATCACTGCAACTAAGAAAACTGTTGCTTCTGCAACAACTTCTGCGGCAGGATTAATGAGTGCGGCTGATAAGACAAAGTTAGATGGTATTGCAACAGGTGCTACTGCTAATACCGGTACTATTACCGGCGTAAGTGCTAATGGAACTTCTATAGCCACTTCCGGTGTTGCCAATATTCCTGCTGCAAGTACTTCCGCTTATGGTGTTACTAAGTTAAGTTCTGCAACAAATAGTACAAGTACCACTCTCGCGGCAACCGCTTCCGCTGTCAAAGCAGCCTATGATTTAGCTAATGGTAAAGCAGGAACTTCTGTTGCTACTACTTCAGCAAATGGTTTAATGTCTTCTACAGATAAATCCAAATTAAACGGTATCGCTACAGGAGCAGAAGTAAACCAGAATGCATTTAGCAATATTACTGTAGGTTCTACAACTATTGCGGCAGATGCTAAAACTGATACATTAACATTAGTAGCAGGCTCTAATGTAACATTAACTCCTGATGCTACAAACGATAAGATTACTATCGCGGCTACTAACACAACTTATAGTGCAGCTACCCAAAGCGCCGCAGGCCTTATGTCCGCGGCAGATAAAGCTAAATTAGACGGTGTGGCGACTGGTGCAAACGCATATAGCTTACCCACTGCAAGCTCTTCCACTCTTGGCGGTGTAAAGATTGGTTCTAATCTTTCTATTTCTAGTGGTGTTCTTAGTGTACCTGCGGCCTCTGGTACTACAGCTGGTGTAACTATTGTACACCCTGCTGCTCAATGTACTACTTTCTCGTCTGACTCTGGAACAGTAACTCCTTTGGCAGTGCAAAAAGGAGCTAAACAATTTGCTATTACTAGACCCTCTTCTTCTACCAATAAAGCTATTACAAGATATAGTAATACTACTGGTGATGTTCAAGACTCAACTATTATAATTGAAGATGTAGTTAATACCAGAGATAGTTCAAATGCTCAAGTAATTGCAGTTCCCGCCAGTGGTGGAAAGAAAATGGTATATGGATATTGTACCGATCAAGTTGATGGAACTTCTTTCATTGGTGGTATATTTGACGCTTCTGCTACTGAATATCCTTATAGTGCTGGCTTAGCAATTGGAGGCAGCTCTGGAAACCTTCTTTGGAAAGGTTCTAAAGTTGCTACTGTTAATGATATAACTTTATCTGCTTTAGGTGTTACTGCTACTGCAGCTGAACTCAATAAAATGGATGGCGTTACCGCAACTACAACTGAACTTAATTATGTTGATGGTGTAACTTCCAATATTCAGACTCAATTAAATAATCTTCAAAGTCTTATTAATAGCCTTCAGGCAAATTATGGCACCGAGGCTCTTGTTTCAGGTACTTCTCCTCTTGCCGAAGGACAGGTTTATTACCAATACGAATGAGAGGTGATTTAATTGGCAAAAGCAGCTTATATCGGAGTATCCACTGATGTGCTTTGTAAAGCAATAGACACTGATGGTTCGGTGTATAACGGTATTGGATATGTGCGGTCTGGGAAAAGAATAAACTCTTCTGATGGAGCAATTTTAGACGAATCTGAATACGGTTGTACTGGATTTATACCTGTTAGACCAGGTTCAACTATTTATACCAAAGACATTGATATAGATGTTTCAGATGGTTGGGCTTGTGTTGTTTTGTACAATTCTAGTTTCGCCAGAATTATGAGTGTTAATGCGAAAAATCTCACCACAAATGCCCAGTATTATTACACGGATAGTTATGCGAAAACCGAAACAGGTTTTCAGGTCAGAGTTGCCAATACGGGCAGTAATGCTAATGTAGCTTATATACGCCTTACATGCAATAAGGATTATATTGGTGCAAACCCAATGATTTCGGTGGATGAGCCTATTGGTTCATTTGCAAGAAGTGTTAAATCTATGTATGTCGGTGTGCCCGGACAATCTTACACCCTTACACTGCCTGCTGGGCGTATGAGAGGTGATGTTAATGGAGATGGTGAGGTTGACGTTACTGATTCAGATCTCATAAGAGCTCATTCTGTAAATGTGTCTATACTTACTGACCCAATACAACTTTGGTGTGCAGATTGTAATAATAGTGGCACGATTAATGTAACCGATGCACTTCAGGCGAGCCAAGTTGGGGGTGGCACTAGATTATTAGGCTCTTTGGGTAATGATTATACCGGTAATTACACCGTGAATCCCAATTATGAAACCGAGGCAGGACAATTCTATACCGATATTGCCGTTTCAAATTTGCCTAATTCAAATAATATAACCATACTCGATGACGCCGGTCTTGTGACAAAGGTAGAGCGTAATGGCAGTTCTATCAGAGCGTATGTTTCAAAATGTCCTATTGCTAATAAAAATTTCAGTATTCATATAGCAATACCAAACCAGAATCTTCCTTCCGTAGCGAGAAAAGTTAAAAATGCGTGGATAGGAGTTAATGGCGTTGCAAGACTGCTTTACAGCAATGAATAATTTGTAAAACTCCGTCTAAAAATGACGGTTGTTGATAAGACCCGGGTGTGTCCTCGGGTCTTATAATTTTATGAAAGGAGATGGCGTATTGGCTAATAATGTTATTTTCAAAACAGGCACAAAAGCTCAATATAATGCGTTGGCGGTAAAAGATTCCCATACTTTGTATTGGCTTTCTGATGTGCTTGAACTTTGGAAGGGCGAAGAGCTTTACGGTAAGGGAGCTATGGCTACCAGTCTTGCTTCGGGACTTATGTCTGCTGAAGACAAGCAGAAGCTTGATAGTTTGGCAAACTTTACCGCAGTATCGGTAGTTCCTCTTAACAGTTCTGTCTCGGTTTCCGAAGCCGACGGCAAAACATATGTAGGGGTAAACATCTCTTCTGCTCAAGGAAACATTATCCAAGTAAACGGCGACGGTTTATTTGCCGCTGCCGCAACCTCTTTCCCTGAGTTCTCTATTGAGAAACAGGGCGACGCCGAAGATGGCTTTGCCGCGAGCTACAAGCTTAAAAGAACCTTTGAAGGCGAGGTTTCTTATGTTGGAGATACCATTAATATCCCCAGAGATCTTGTTGTTAAGAGTGGTTCCCTTGAGACAGTAGTTGAAGAGGGCGTTCCTTATAGCGGAGCGGTTGTTGGTGAATCCTATATCGACCTCGTGTTAAGCGACGCTGAGGGCACCCATATTTATATTCCTCTTAAGGATATGGATGCGGGTAGATTTTACGCCGGTAAAGGTATCGAAATTGTTAATGACGTGATTTCTGTTAAACTTTCCGCTGTTGGATCGAATGGTCTTTTCTTTGACAAAGAGGATGGTCTTGGGATCAATATTGCAAGCCGTGAATCCGCAGGCGCAATGAGCCCCGAGGATAAGCTTGTTGTTGATTCCCTCCCCTACGCTTACGAGCGAGTCAAATATGAAATTGCTTATAAACCCGAGGGCACTATTGTGGATTATAGAGATAAAGAAATCCGTGTAATGTGCCCCAGCAATACCGTATGGACTAAGCAGGAAGTTGGAGCAAACGGAGATAGTAATATGTATTATATGGGTTTTAAAGCTTATGCTCCTGAGGACGCTGTAAGCTTTAAGGAAGATGATAAGGATATTATTGAAGATCAGACCATGTATTACTTCGAGGATAATGATTTTGCCGGTATCGATGAATTCGGTCGTAAATACAGTATTGTTTGGCTGGCGCTTGCTACATATGATGAGACCACCGACAGCTGGTCTTACTTTGGAGAGAAATCTTCTGAAGAAAGATATATTGGCTGGTATTATTCTGTTGAATGGTACAACGAGAACGGTGTTATGATTGATTCTGACATGATCAGAATTTCTTTAAGCAACGAAAGTTGTCACGACAATATTATGCCCTATTATCTGAATGGATTTGTTAGTTCGGAAGAGCTTGAAGAGGTTCAGAATACAGTTGCCGAAATGGAAGAATCTTTTACTTGGGGCGACATGTAAATTTTAATCGTTTAAAAACGCAGGGATAAAACCCTGCTTTTATTAATTTTAGGAGGTTTTTATTTATGGCTAACGTAATGTTTAAGAAGGGTTTACTTGCTAATCTGCCTGCTACTCATGCTGAGGGTACTTTCTATGTAACCACTGATGAGCGTGCGATCTATCTTGATGTAGATAACTCTACTCGTATTCGTCTTGGTGATTTCCAGGAGTTTACTTCCCTTACTGCTCTTCAGGCTAATACTAACCCCAGCACCTCTGCTCTTTACTACATCTCTGATGTAAACTGCCTTGCTAAGTGGAACGGCGAAGAGTATGTGCATATCAACCCTGATACCGGCGCTACCTCTGTAGAGGTCGTTGGCTCCGGCAACGCTGTAACCGCAGCTTCCTACGACGCTGCTACCCGTAAGCTCACCCTGACCATGGGCGAGACCTTTGCTACTAAGGCTTTCGTAGGTTCCATCCCCGACGGCTACTCCGAGACCAACATCGTTGCATACGTTAATAAGAAGGCTGAGGAGACTCTGAATGCTGCTTCCGGTGGTTCTTCTGAATCTGCTGCTTCTGTTCTTGCAGCTCTGAACACCTACAAGGGTCAGACCGATCCTCGTCTCGAGGCTCTGGAAGCTATCGACCACGACCATACCAATAAGGCTGTTCTTGACGGTATTACCGCCGAGAAGGTAGCTGCTTGGGATTCCGCTGAGGCTGATGCTATCGCTGCGGCTAAGGAGTATTCCGACGGTCTTGCTAAGAACTACGACGCTGCAGGTGCTGCTGCCGCTGTTGATACTAAGCTTTCCGCAGAGGTTGAGCGTGCACAGGCCGCTGAGGGTGTTAACGCTGCCGCTGCCAAGGCTGCTGACGATAAGGCTGTAGCTGCTCAGGGTGCTGTTGATACCCTGGCTGGCAAGGTTGGTGAAGTTCCCGCAGATAAGACTGTTGTCCAGATGATCTCTGAGGCTCAGACTGCTGCTACTTATGACGACACTAAGGTTAAGGCTGATATCAAGGCTAACTCTGACGCTATCGCTCTTCTTAACGACGGTTCTTCTGTAGAGGGTTCTGTTGATTACAAGATTGCTCAGGCTGTTGCTGCAATCATGGAAAACCCCGATGACACCATGAACTCCATTAACGAGCTTGTAACTTGGATTAACGACCATGCTCAGGATGCTCTTGAGCTGAGCAACAAGGTAGAGGCTAACGAGGATGACATCGCCGCTCTCGAGGCTCTTGTAGGCGAAACTGCAGTAGCTACTCAGATCACTGATGCTATTGCTGCCGCTCTTAAGATTGACGGTGTAGATAAATATGCTCTTGCTTCTGATCTGACTGCCGCTATCGGTCGCATCGCTGCTATGGAAGCTAAGGTTTCTGCTTGGGATGCTGCTGAGGAAAACGCTAAGGGTTACGCAGACGGTCTTAACACCGCTATGGATACCCGCGTTAAGGCTCTTGAGGGTATCGACCACGAAGCTTACAAGGGTTATGCTGATCAGGCAGAGGCTGACGCTATTGCATCTGCTAAGACCTATTCTGACGATCTGAATACCGCTATGGATACCAGAGTAAAGGCGCTCGAGGGCGTTGACCACGCTGCTGCTGATGCTCAGGTTCTGGCTGACGCTAAGGCTTACGCTGATGGTCTTGCAGTTAACTACGATGCTGCAGGCGCTGCAGATCAGGCTCTTGCCGATGCTAAGGCTTACGCTGATTCTCTCGTTATGGTATGGGGTTCTTTCTAAGATAATCCATACTAAGTTGTCTGGGAGGTGCGGGTTTTATACCCGCCCTCCCCTTCTAATATTCTTAATTTTAGACTGGAGGTAACCGGATTGAATTTATTTGAAATTATTAAAGGCCGCAAGCTCCAAACTCTTAATGATGCGGCCAAAACCAAAAATGAAGATACTGAAGAGAAAAAGTCTGAAAAGAAGGGCTTTTATGCAGGGATGCCTAAATGACAAATGAAAATAAAACCGCCCTTAATGGCGGATTAAAAATAGATATTTTTGAAAAAAGGGGGTAAAACTTATGAGATATACATCAAAGGCAAGTTTCATTTTGCCTGAGTATACAGACATTATCGATATCGAAAATATCAATGAAAATTTCGAAACGATAGATGGACTTATAGGCTCTGCAAATGGACTTGCCACCCTTGATAGCGGCGGCAAAGTCCCCTCTGCGCAGCTGCCAGAAATGGATTATATACCAAACGACGATAGGGGTGTTGCTAACGGTGTAGCAACTTTAGATGCGAGCGGTAAAGTCGTATCTTCTCAGCTACCCCCTCTTGACTATATTCCTGTAACGGAAAAAGGTGTCGCAGGCGGCGTTGCTACTCTGGATGCTGAAGGTAAACTTGTACAGCTAACAGATCCTGAGGATATTGGCGCTGCTCCTGCTATACAGATAGGAGTACTTACCTTATCAGTTAGCGAATGGATTGGCGACGGCCCATATACACAGGAAATTAAATCTATTGACGAATGCGTTATTTCCACTGCAAGCAAAATAGATATTCAGCCAGATATTGAGCTTCTTGAATATATGAGGTGGCGAGGAATACGGGCTATATATATATCCAACGACGAGGCCGGTGTGATTACAGCTCATTTAATTGGAGATATGCCTGATGGCGATATCGTAACTCAAGTTACTGTGACCGAGGTCGGTTACGATAAAGGTTCCATATTGGCTAAGATATATGAAAACGATGCCGGTGGCTCTACCGTTGTAATTGGATAAGGAGGTGTTTTTATGGCAATAAACGAAGTAGTATTTGAAGGCGAAACTTTAATGAGTACAATCGGAACTACCGTAACTCCCGAAACACTGGCTGTTGGAGAGACCGCCATAGATGCATCAGGAGAGCTTATTACCGGAGTAATGACAGCAGGTGGTGGGAGCCCTTATGCTGTACTCTATACTAAGCAATCGCTCTCCGCAGAGCAGCAATCCCAAGCAAGAGATAATATTGGAGCTTATTCTTATAGTGAAGCTTTGGCAGATATGGAAAACCTTTCTGCTGATATTGTCGCAAGCGAAGTTAACGCTTTTAAAAGTGCGGTAAAATATACTGACGAACAATTAGCTGAATATTCAGCCGTAACATACACTGGGCAAGCCCTCACTCCCGAACAACAGGCTCAAGCAAGAGATAATATCGGGGCTTATTCTTTTGAGGAAGCCGTGACCGCTATAGACACTCTCGTATCCGATATGGCGATAGCGGATGAAGAGATACTTGATGTTTCTAAGAAATATACGGACAATAAACTTAGCGATTATAACGCAATACTCTCTAAAGCCACAACAGATGGAGATACAAACACTTTAACATCAGCCAATTCATATGCAGACAGTATTCTATTGGATTTTATGGAAGATTCCTTTGCTAATCTTGAAGGCCATGTTGAAGAGATAAACAATAGTTTTACGGAGCACACTTCCAATAAGGCAAACCCTCACGGCGTTACTAAAGCACAAATAGGTTTGGGAAACGTAGAAAACAAGTCTTCTGCGACCATCAGAAGCGAGCTTACCAAAGATGAAGTCGAAAATGCACTTGGTTATACTGTACCTACCCAAAACTTAGCTACTCAAACTTCTGCAGGTTTAATGTCGGCGAGCGACAAAGTAAATTTAGACAAGACTATTCCTCAGAGAATAGATACAAAAGTTGATAAGAGTACAACTGTCAATGGTAAGGCTCTTTCGGGGAACATATCTTTATCTGCTTCCGATGTTAAAGCGGACGCTTCGGGAACCGCATCGGCTGCGGTGTCTACCCATAATACAAACACGAGCGCTCATAATGATATGCGCATTCTTATAAACAATTTGACTACCAGACTTAACGCTCTGGCTGATAGTGACGATACCACACTGGATCAGATGAGTGAAATAGTGGCCTATATCAAAGCTAACAAAGCGCTCATTGATTCTGTTACCACTAATAAGATAAACGTTTCTGATATAGTGAATAATCTTACTACTAACGTAGCTAACAAGCCTCTGTCCGCAGCGCAAGGTGTTGCGATCAAGGCTCTTATCGATGCCTTGCGTGGCGATATGTCTTCTATCTCGGCTGTATTATACACTGAACAATCGCTCTCTGCAGAACAGCAAGCACAGGCTAGAGATAATATTGGAGCTTATTCTTATAGAGAAGCATTAACGGATATGGAAGCACTTTCCGAAGATATTGTTGCGAGTGAGGTTAATGCTTTTGAGAGTGCGGTAAAGTATACGGATGGTCGTATTGAAGAACAATCTAAAACAATAACAGATGGAGACGCCGATACTTTAACTTCCGCTAATTCGTATGCAGATAGTATACTATTAGACTTTATGGAGGACTCTTTCGCCAATCTGGAAGGCAATGTTGAAGAGGTAAAAAATAGCTTTGCAGAGCATACTTCCAATAAATCAAATCCGCATAATGTAACTAAATCTCAAATCGGTCTGGGTAATGTTGAAAACAAATCCTCCGCAACTATTAGAAGTGAACTTACTAAAGGCGAAGTTGAGAACGCTCTCGGTTATGTTGCAGTTCCTAAACCTTCTACTTCTACAACAAATGCAGTCGCAAGATATAGCAACACAACCGGCGATATTAAAGATTCAAAAATTAGAATCGAAGATGTAACCAACTCTAGAGACAGTAGTAAAAAAGCAAATGTTCTTGTTATTCCTGCCGAAGGTGACAAGAAAATAGTTTACGGTTATTGTACAGACCAAATTGACGGAACTTCTTTTATTGGTGGTTTATTTGATAATTCTGCAACTTCTTACCCCCACAATGAGGGCTTAGCTATTGGCGGTACTTCTGGGAACCTTCTTTGGAAAGGCTCTAAGGTTGCAGTAGCTTCCGACATCCCTACTAAACTGCCTAACCCTAATAAGCTTACCTTTACTGGCGTTGTTTCGGGTAGCTATGATGGCTCTTCTGCCACTACCATAAATATTCCCTCTATAGGCGGTGAAAAAGGTGATCCGGGAAATGACGGTGTCGGGATATCCTCTGTAGCGCAAACAACTACTTCGTCTGCAGACGGAGGAAGTAATGTTGTAACGGTGACTCTTACAGACGGAACTAAATCTACCTTTACTGTTAAAAACGGCAGCAAAGGTAGCGCCGGAACCAACGGTACTAACGGCAAAGATGGTGTAAGTCCTACTGTTTCAGTTTCTAAATCTGGTAAAGTAACAACTTTAACCATTACTGATGTAAACGGAACTAAAACAGCCACTATAAACGATGGTGTAGACGGGACAGGCGGGACTGGCGAAAGTTCTATTCCCGACTATGTTTATACCGAAGCTAAAGCTGTTGCTTCGACTATAAACAGACATCAGAGCGAAGATAGCATAGTATTCCCCTTTTTAGCCGATGCGCATTGTGGATATTATACAGACACAGAAAATGCAGCTACCACCCTCGCGGGACAACTACTTGATTGTATTGGAAAACGAGTCCCTTATGATTTTGTTGCTAATGGCGGTGATATGGCTACCGGAGCTTGGAATACAACTAAAGATAATAGCTTTGAACAGATAGAAGATTATACGGAAATTATCGGTTCTGCATGTAAAGGAACACCTTATATATGGACTGCAGGAAATCATGATGACTCTCCTTATATGGCTACCGGTGAAAGAGTTACTCAAGCTGAAACGTTTGCTCTTATTGGAAGAAAGAATCGATTAAGTGGCGCAGTTTGCCCAGACGGACGAAACTATGGGTATCTTGATTTAGACAATAGAAAGCTTAGAATTATTTATCTTGATACCGATGATAAAAGGGGTTGGGGAACTGTTGCTGTGGGTGCTGGAGAAACTTCTCCCGACTATCTCAATGCGCATAATATAGGTGGAGATCAGCTTGTATGGCTTGCAAATACCGCTCTTGATTTTTCTGAGAAAAGCAATGCTTCAAATTGGGATATTGTTATTATATCTCATGTGCCGTTAAATGTTTCCGGTAGTATAACAGACGCAGTAAGCGGGGTCGTTTATGATAATAATACCCAAAATGCAGCGAAAATTTTATCAGCATATAAACGCGGAAATAGCGGAACCATCACCCATAACGGTGTGACCGCATCTTATGATTTTTCAGGAATAGAAAGAGCTTCGGTCATATGTGCTGTGCATGGGCACAACCATAAGTTTACTAGCGAGAATCTTTTAGGGGATATCGTCTCGATCGGGTGTCCTAATGTAATGAACGGACGAGAAAGAGTCTCTGATGATGGTAATACATATTCTAAAACCGCAGGAACTGCAAACGGTACTTCTTTCTGCATTATTACAATAGATAGAGTAAATTCTGTTATTTATGCAGATTGCGTGGGAGTGGGATACGATAGAGAGTTTACTTATACAACAGAGGTGGTTGCATATACCAATCATATTCCTATTTCGACCGACACCGACGGAACGATTTATAATGGGTGTGGATATAAGGTAGATACTTATATTTCTTCTGGAGCTATAGGTACAAGAACAGGTATTTATACCACAGGCTTTATTCCTGTTTCTGGTGGTGATGTTATTAGGTTTAAGAACTGCACCATAACAAAGGGAGAAAATAATCATAGATTCGCTTTTTACGATGCTAATAAAAATTATATAGCACAGGCGCAGATGAATTCTTCTGCAGTTCTCCAGCAGGTGTACGACGGAACCAATATAGTTCAAATTACCCTTGCATCCTTTGGTGGTATATCTGATTGGAGTCAAGTTGCATATATGCGTTTTTGTTGCGGATATATCGGAGAGGATTCTATTGCTACGGTAAATCAGGAAATCCCCGATGATTCAGGAACCGGGGATTCCGGAGGCGGCGAAGATACTGGCGGAGGTTCCGATGCTACATCCTACACCAATTTACTGCCACTTGCTATCGATACTGACGGCAGTATTTATAATAATATAGGTTATGCTTCTAATACTTATTTAAGTTCTAGTACAGGAGCTGCCTCGACTAGATCCGGGTACTTTACCTCTGGATTTATTCCTTGTACAGTAGGGTCTAATAATGTAGTTCGTTTTAAAAATATTACTTTTGACTACGATGGTGCTGCTCCCGCCTACGACAGAATTGCGATTTATGATGCCAATAAGACCTTCTTAAGTATGATGAACGCAGCAAACGGAAATTCTTACGGCGGTGTTGTGATGGACGAAAATGGTATCTGGGAGAGTTTTTACTTTAAAACAACCACTAATAACGTTGATATTACCAATATGGCGTATTTTAGATTCTGTTGTACGTACATCGGAGAAGACTCTATTGTTACAATCAATGAAGAAATAACCGATTAATAAAACTTGAATTTTAACGTAAAAAAAAGACCCCGGAATTAACCGGGGTCTTAATTAATTTAAAAGAATTTGCAAGGAGGGGTCGAATGATTTTAGGAAATACAGTTACAGCAAATGTGGTACACTCGCATTCTGCCGAGGATATTTCTGGGGTTATCAAAAAGAGCGATATTATTATCAGTAAAACCGACCTTGAAGAAGGCGCAGAACTTGAAAGTGGGAAATTTTATCTTGTCGTGGAAATACCTGACCAAACTTACACCCTTACACTGCCTGCTGGGCGTATGAGAGGTGATGTTAATGGAGATGGTGAGGTTGACGTTACTGATTCAGATCTCATAAGAGCTCATTCTATAAATGTGTCTATACTTACTGACCCAATACAACTTTGGTGTGCAGATTGTAATAATAGTGGCACGATTAATGTAACCGATGCATTTCAGGCGAGCCAAGTTGGGGGAGGCACTAGATTATTAGGCTCTTTGGGTAATGATTATACCGGTAATTACATAGTAAATCCCAATTATGAAACCGAGGCAGGACAATTCTATACGGATATTGCTGTTTCGGATTTGCCAAATTCAAACAATATAACTGTACTCGATAATGCTGGCCTTGTAACAAAGGCAGAGTGCAACAATGGTTTCATTAGAGTATACGTATCGAAATGTCCCATTACTGATACTACTATCGAAATAATATAATCGGGTGGTGGAAATATGCCTAGAGGAATTTATTATGGGATTAATAACTCTGCCCGAAAAATAAAGAAGGCTTATATTGGTATCGATAATAAGTCGTGCAAAATTAAAAAGGGATATATAGGTGTTGATGGTGTTGCAAGACAGTTTTTCTCCAGCGGAACACCCATAGGTGAAATGGAAATAGGTAATAGTATATTCCTTAACTTCAACAACTCCCCCGCTGAGTTTATTATTGTTAATCAGGGGTGTCCCCGCAGTTACACCAATTTGCTTTCTATTTCTTCCGATATAGACGGGAGCATTTATAACGGTTGCGGCTATGATTCAGACACCTATTTAAAGAGTAGTACTGGAGCTACATCGCCATTAGCAGGATATTTTACATCTGGATTTATACCCTGTAATATCGGTTCAAATAATGTAGTTCGTTTTAAAAATATTACATTTGATTCCAATGGAGATCGTCCTGAGTATAACAGAATTGCAATTTATGATGCCGATAAAAATTTTCTTGCTATGATTCATGCGGGTAACGCATCTTCCTATGGCAGTGTTGTCGTGGATGAAAATGGTGTCTGGGAGAGTTTTTATTTTAAAACACCTTCTAATAGTGTAGATGTCACCAACATGGCGTATTTTAGATTTTGTTGCACATACATCGGAGAAGATTCTGTTGTTACGGTTAATGAAGAAATCAAAAACCTTTATGACGAAAGCTGTAATGGCGCATGGTTGTTAATGAGAGATATTTGGCAGAATATGAAGTGGAGTGGTTCTTATAATCATAATTATGCCGAATCCAATATTCATACTGAGTTAAATAGTACTTATATCGATTTGTTTGATGATAATGTGCAGAAAATTATAAAACCGGCAAGGATTCCTTATTTTAACGGCGCTCAAAGTAACGGATCTGTACAGTCGGGAGAGAACGGGTTGCTAACTAAAGCATTCATTCCTTCTGCTAGCGAAATTAGTGTTGATATTACAATAGCTAAATACACTCTTCCTGTTACAGGTAGCTGTTTAAGCTATTTCTTGGATGTACCTGACAGAACTGCTAACGCAAAACGTATTGCAAACTTAAACGGCTCAGCCGCCATCTGGTATACCAGAACACCAACCATAAGTGATACAAGTGGTCGAGATATTGTTGCTGTTACTGCTACCGGTCTACTTAATCCAAATTATTTTGTAGATGTCGCAGAAGGTGTACGTCCCGTAATAATTCTCCCCAGCGATACCATTATTGATACCGATACGCTTTCTATCGCATAACAAGGAGGTGGTAATTTTGACCAAGGATGAGTTTAAAATTAAACTTCAAAAAATCAAAAATAAAAACACACAAAAAGAATACCGTATGAAGCTTAAAGAAGAAAAGCGCAAACTTGATAAACCTAAGGTTGAAACAAGTAAGCTTATTGCTTTATACTTATTCTTTTTATTGAACGTAATTATAGTTTACGCCATGGTGGTTATGTGGGATACCAGAGATATTACAGCTCTTGGGATTTTAATCTCCGACATAGCTGCTCAAGTTCTTATATATGCTATTTATTGTATGAAAGCATACCATGGGAAAAAGCAAAGCGAACAGGTTAAACTGATTCGAGAATATGGCGGAGACGTTAGTTCGGTATTATCCGCAGGTAGTAAAAGTAAAGCTCCTGTTCCGGTGACAGTTGGATCGGTAGAGCCTGAACTTTTCGAAGAATAAAACTAAACGGAGGTAGAATGTATGGAATGGATTGATCATATTGTATCTATCTTGGCAGGACTTGCCGCCGCTATTCCCCTTGTAGTTCAGCTTGTTAAATATGTCAAAGCGGCTATTAAAGAGCGTAATTGGACTAAACTGCTTAATATGGTTATAGACCTTATGCAGCAGGCTGAAACTAAATTTGACACCGGTGCAGACAGAAAAGAATGGTGTTTGATGATGATTAAAGCGTCGTCTGACACTATTGATTATGACATAGACTATGACGCTGTAGGCAAAATGATTGACAGTTTTTGCGCTATGACCAAGGTCGTCAATTATGAGACGCCCGCTATAGAAGAAGCGGGTGATCTTAAAGTATGATAGGATATATTGAATACTTAAATATGCCCACCAAGGTAGCTATTTATATTATAGCGGCCTTTTTTATTATCCAGATTATTGGTGAACTTCTTGAGTTTAAAGGTAAAGTTGTACCCGAATGTCTTAAGGTGCGCAAGTATTTTATTCGTAAGAAGGCTGAGAAAGCTGAAGCCGTAACCATGATGAAAGAAGTAAAACAGCTTCTTGGAGATGTTAATGAACATTACTCCGCAGACAATATCGCTAAACGCGATAATTGGATGCAGTGGGTTAATGATCGAGCTCGGGTTTACGATAGTTCGATAATTGATATTAATAAAAGTTTGGCTGAAGTCGTTGAGGCTCTAAAAGATAATACTAAGCTTACTGAAGAAATGTTTATTCAAGACAGTCGTGATAGGGTTATAAATTTTGCTGCAAAGGCTTCGGATATAAAAATCCCAGTTTCAAGAGAAGAATATAATAGAGTGTTTAAAGTGTATGACAAGTACGAAAAATATCTCGAGGAACATAGTATGCCAAACGGAGAAGTAGACATAGCTTATCATATCATCACTGATTCTTACGAGGAGCGTATACGCACTCATTCGTTTATAGAAGATGGGTATAAGGCCGTGGACTAACTTGCTTGTAATAACGGAGGAAATAGAAATGCAAAAGTTGATCATGCCTTTTAAAAAGCAAATGATGCTTTGTGGGTATAAAACAGAGGAGTATAAAAAATATTGGGGATACGCTCATTACGGCATAGATGTTTCAACCATACAGGGCAAAGCCGGTGACGACCATACTATATATGCAAGCGGAGACGGAGTAGTTGTTTTAGCAGGAAAAGATAATAAGTTAGGTTATGCGTTATGTGTGTTATATCCCGACGCATATAACCGCCAGAATGGGCGTAGTAGCGATGTAATAGCTCGCTATATGCATATGAAGTCTATCATGGTTAAAACCGGCGATACCATTCGTAGAGGTGCTCCGTTGGGTGTAGAGGGTAAAGAGGGTACTGGGGATTATCATCTTCATTTAGAGTTCGATACTGATGTAAATTACCCTGCTTATACCCCTCAGGTTGCAGGTAGTAACTTTTGGAAGAAGGGTGTAGACACTACTATTAACCCTACATATATGCTTCATGTGGCTACTGACCAAGAGGTGGTTAAACCTACCTATAATCCTGCGTGGTTAAATTCTGAAGATTTTAATATTCCCAAAATCTCTTTAACCAGCTCTGAGCTCGTGTCTAATTTCAAACCTAAATATAAGGTGGGAGACGTTGTTGAATTGGCTGAGGGTAAGATATATTCCGCATCGAACAGATTTTCTGTTGGAAGAAAGACCGATGGTGGTCTTGTAAAGATAATTAAAATATTACCCAATGCTACTCACCCCTATCATTGTCGTGCAGTAAATCAGGACGGCTCTTTTAGAAGTGGTGCATACGGATGGGCTAATGAATCTTCTCTCTCCCCTGCTTGGGAGCCTGCTGTTGGTGATAAGGTTTATTATAACGGCAACATCCATTACACAAGTGCCGATTCGATAAATGGAAGTCTTTGCAAAGAAGGCGAGGCTATTATAAGCCAGATATATCGACTCGGAAAAAGCAAACACCCTTATCTTCTTATCAAAACTACTGGAAGCAAAGCGACCGTTCATGGTTGGGTGGATGAAGGAACTTTTACCAAAATTAAATGATTCGCTCGTAAAGCGCGAGCGGCATAATATAAAGAAAGCTTAATAAAAATAAAGCCCCATCAATTAAGATGGGGCTATTTTTTACGTTTTTTCACTCGATATATTCAAGAATATTTGTATCCTTATCAGATAACTTTTCTATTATATAATTTTCTGCGTCGTCAAACGAAGAAAATTCCAATATGTTATTAAAAGAGTCGGTGTAATCCATATCTTTGTTTACGAAATACTTTTTCCCTCTTATTTTTACCGTTATATAAAAGAAATGCATCTACCCACACCTCCTTAGATATTATATCAAATGTTGGTGTGTTTCTCAAGATATTCACTTATAACAATAATACATCCTTTGTATTGTTCTTATAAAAGAATAGCTATGTATACCGTCTTGTATATAAGACGGTTGGACTCATTGTCATATCGGAGCCCTGTATTTTTTTTGCAAATGGTGTAGTAGTGGTGTAGTAAGACGTAAAAACGAGATTTTTGGTGTAGTTAAGTACAGATATAAATATCTTAAAAACCGCATAAATAAGCCATTTTTTAATACTCGGTACTAAATTGAAATATTCGTTTTCATTTAATAGCGTTTTTCTTTTCGTAATATTTTACAATAAATTCTATGCTTTTTAATCTCTACATAAGCCTTTATAAGCCTGTATAAGGATTCGTTTTTAGAAAAAGCAAATGATTTTCACTACACTGCAACAAGGCGGTATTATATAAGTGTTTATAAGTCTACGTAAATATAATTTCAAATGGTGTAATAATTGGTGTAGTGGTGTAGTAGATTATACGCACTGCTCATCATCAATTTCATTCTGAGATATTCTAAATATTTCAGAAGCTGCCTTTTCGTAACTTGAATGAGAATATACATTTAATGTTGTTTGCACATTAGAATGTCCCATCAAATATTGAAGACTTTTAATATCAACCTTAGCGTTTACCATATTCGTACAATAGGTGTGTCTTAGAACATGTGGTGTAATATATGGAAGCGGATTATTGGGGAATCTTTTATTATATCGTTCTCTTACTGTTTTCATAATACGCTCAATATCACCAGTAACTCTTGGAGTGCCAAATCTACTTAAAAAAACAAATCCGGTATATCCATCTATCATTGTCTCAACCTTAGGAGAGGATCGTGTTTCGACGACATTTTTTAAACTATTATACACCGCATCTGTCATAGGGATATATCTTACTCCACTCTCGGTTTTAGGCTTTGTAATACATAGACGCATTTCTTTAGGATCTCGATACAACTGATGGTCTATTCGTATTTTTCTGTTTTCAAAATCCAAATCTTTAAGAGTAAGACCACAAAACTCGCTAACTCTAAGTCCGGTTCCTAAAAAAATTACAAACATGTCATAGTGTTTAATTCCGACATTATCGCTCTTTAAAAACCACAACAAGTTATCTTGCTCTTTTGCCGATAGTGCTTCCCTTGTATTGGAGTCATTTTTGATAATATCCATAACTCTAAAACTGAAAGGGTTTTTAACAATCACATCTTCATCACACGCCATTTTAAAGGCTGCATTAATAAGCGTATGTACTCCTTTAATAGTACCGTAGCTTATTCCGTTTTCTTTTTGAAGCCTTATAATCCACTGTTTTGCATCAGATTTTTTCACTTTATTTATCGGCATATTTCCAATAGGATCTGACTCTAATAACTTAATCATTGATCCGTACGAGTTTCTTGTAGTATTACGTATCCCTTGCTTTACTTCCATATAGCGTGATAAAAGTTCTTTTACTGATATCTTGCCTGCGGAATAATTTATACCTATATCTCGTAATCTTTGAATTTCCTTTTCTTTTTCTCTAAGCTCATTTAAATCTGACGAATATACAGTTTGCCTTTTACCAGATGAGTCGGTATATCTATATTGATATATCAAATCCTTTCTCTGACTTTCTCCTGTTCTAAGGATTCTGCCTTTGTTATCTTTCCTTTTTTCAGACATTGTGAAGCTCCTTTCTTGTTGGTAAAAGAGCCCCGATATGACATATTTATTATATCATACCGAGGCTGATCTATAAACTATTATTTAGATAGAGTACTTTCCCTCTATGTATTTTTCAAAAAGCTGACGTTTTATCAGTCTTTTGTTCCCTACCCATAGGACGAACTCACAATCTTCTTCGTTTGTAATCTCTCGAAGCTTATTAACTCCGATTCCGTAGTACGCAGCGGCCTCTTCAAGGGTAAGCGCAAACTTTTCGTTTAACGGTATCGACTTCATAACTCATCCTTCCTTATCGGTGGAGCCCATGCCGCCGTTTCTGATGTTTTCTACGTTATCAGAATGGGTTAACCCGTAGGGTACAAAGATTCCTTGAGCAAAACCCTTCCCCTGCTCTACCTCAATTTTCTTTAAACCACAATTTGTGAGTTTTAAGAAGATATGACCCTCGTTATCGGAATAATAATAATCGCTGTCAATTACTCCCATAGTATTATCTAACTGCAGGCGATATTTAAAACCCAGACCACTTCTGGGAAGACATCCAAGCCACCAACCCTCGTCTATCTTCACTCTAATTCCTGTAGGGATTTTTATAGAGGTACCGGGAGCCAATTCGAAGTTCCAAGGCGCCTTAAAATCGTATCCTGCAGATCCTGATGTAGCTCTTGTAGGAAGTTCTAAATTCCAGTATATATCTGCAATAATATGTTCTGCGTTTTCAACCTCTAAAAAATATTCCTTTGTCGCTTCGTAAAACTGCTCGAAGCTGACCTTTTCAAACTCTGCAATTCTATTCATTGGATACCTCCTTAATTTCTGAGAGCCTTATAAATAGCGCATCCCGTGGCGAACAGTGCAGCCCCGCATATAGTTGCCTTTACAATCTCAAATGCGGTAGGAATATCCGTATCATTTTCTGCTACGAATAAAACATCGTCAAAATCATCGTCAGGGAAATCGATAGTCGTATCAGTCTCTACCGAAACCTCCTCTGGGAACTCTACGGTTTCAGTGGTAACTCTATGTATTACATTTCCATTTTCGTCGTATTCGAAAACGGTATCAATGGTTTTGGTTGCAAAAATATCCATATTATCGTTCATTACAACTTCTCCTCAATTTATAAACGTATTAATCATCTTGCTGATATCATCTTCTTCATCGTCTTCAGTAAGAGGGTAAGTAGAATATGTAGTCATATAATCTGTGTTATCTTCTTCTAAAGTTTCAGTGATGGTTTCACGTAAAAGAATACCCTGATCGTCGTACTCACGAACAGTCTCTTTAATTGTTCTTTTAATCATTTAGTTTCCTCTTAAAATTTTGCTTAGCTCTTTCTGCGTACTCTAAGCGTTTTTCTTCCGATAATTTTCGACTCATAGTTATCTTAACCCACTTCTTAGGGATGATATACATCTTAGAATTTTCATCTGATTTTTGCTCGATAATTTCCGTAGAAGAAAGGCTAAGTTTATCTAGTTTACGAATTAGCGTTGGATCGCAGGTATAAACCGCGGCAACTTTTTCTTCTTGATTATAAATAATTATAGTCTCTCGTTCGAGATTAGTAAGTTTCAAAGGTCTACCCCTTACGTTTTTTATTCTTTATTCTTTGTATAAAGGCCGCAATGGCAAGTTCCTTCTTCCATTTCCAAAAACTCTTTGCACATACATTTTGTGTCAGGGTTCTTGACAAGTGAACAAGGGCAATATCCGTTGTTTGCCTTTATTTTTTTACGCATTTCATTTACAAACTCTTTATCTGGGTTAACAGAAATCTTCATCTTTTGCCTCCTGCGATGCATTCTCTTTAAACTTATTTAATTCGTTTCTCATTTCTACTAAAGCTGTAGAAATATTTACCACGTAATCTATATTGTCAAAATATTCGTCTCGTCTTATCGAGTCGAGAAGCTCGACTTCTATAAAATTAACAAGGCTTTTGATTTGATTTTCATTTAAGCGTATGTACATATAATCGTTCATGTATAACCCCTTATATGTTTCTTTCTTTTAAAGCTTTATATATTGCAACCGCAAGCGGAACCGCCCATATTAAATGAAGTGCGTTCATAAACCAAAAGTTCATTTAACTTATCCTTTCCGCGTACTGGTTGTCGCTTGCAAGATTCACCCCTAAAACCTCGTCGTAATGCGGTTTTGCATTAGGTGTAAATCTTCCGAACTTTACAACGATATTGGGTAATTCCGTTAGCTTTTCAAGCTTGTCTTTTATTTCTTCGGCGTTATATCCGGTGTAAATCACCACATCGTCTTGGCAATTAAATGTGTCTCTGAGCGCCGCTATAAAGGCGTATAATTCGTCGAACTGTTCAAAGGGTTCTAACCCGCCAAAGACAATTGCGCTTGTTATAGGATTTCCCAAGTACCTCATACAAAGAGTTTCGTCGGGAATGAGAACGGCGGTATAAGACCGCCATTCATCATTCTGACATACCGACAACGGAAGTCCCGCCTCTATACAGCACTTACCGCCGCAAGATATAGTGCCGATAAACATTGATGTCTTTTTGTAGTTAACAAAATCCTCGTCTAAGATATACTTTACTCTCATTCGGACTTTTCTCCCGCAAACTCAAACCATTTACGAGCGTCGAACTCTTTGAATCTCTCTTTAGAATACGCTCTGGTGGGAACTAAGTATCCGACAATTCTTTGGTAAGTATCGTACACAGGTTCTCCGCACACGGGACAAGTATCAGTTCCGATAAAACCGTGATGGTTTTTGCACTCATTGATTCTGGTGTTAAAAGCAAAGTAAATAACACCAGACTGAGCTATTTTATTAAGCATATCCCAAGCCATATCGGTGTTTGGGAAGTTAGAATCGAGATTTATGTGGGCTATACTACCGCCGGAACACTTATTATCGAGAATAGCTGCCACTCTGAGCTTTTCCTGAATAGTGCATTTCTCAGAAAGCGGTATCCATTGATTCGAATATATAAACTTTTCGTCGAGGTCGAATAACATATTATCCTTTTGACAAAGAATGACGGCAGCACGTTCGGCGGGAACCGATTCTATATTCAGAGAATATTCCTCTGTAAAGCTATCCTTTACTTCGTTTAATACTTCAAATATCTTACCTGCAAATTCCATGCCTTTATCGGTGTAGTATACGTTGCCGAACTCGTCTTTGGTTGTATAACCAAAGGCTTCTATTACCTCAAATAAGCCAAGAATACCAACCGTACAATACTGCTTTTCCATCTCTACGCCGCCGTCCTGATAATTAGGAAGCAGCCCTTTTTCTATATTACGCTTAATAATATGACGAACGGTATCGAGCGCTTTACAACAAAGCAGGGTTCTCTTTTTGAGCAACGCGAGATATTTCTTTTCGTCACATTCAGTTTCGAGCGCTATGCGCATAAGGTTAATTGTGTTCACCTTTACGGAACCAATAGACAGCGCGGTTCCGCCGATAGAGTTAATAAAGGCGTTAAGTTTAGAGGTGTCGGAGAGAAGTCTGCAGCAATTACTTAATGTTGTAACATCTCCGCTTACAAAGAAATTGCTATCATTCCAAGTTGTGTTGTGGTTAGAACACCAACGAGCAAACTCTTCATCTACGAATTTGCCGTCTTGATACAGAAGACTGTAGGTCAATCCTTTATGTTCACATCGGGTCGCTAGTCCGATGTCGTTCTCTAACGAACTGCTCTATGTCACCATAGAGAGCAGACTATATCATATTCTTTAGCACTATTACCGCACTAAAGAACCCCAGCGCTTCCATCCGCTTGGATGTACTCTACTCACTTAGATCATAAATATTTCTCTTATGACATGTTTTCGATAGTCGTTGCGCTTTCCCATCTATATGGGCTTAGTTCATGGTTGTCTGAGTGATGTACATCATGGTGGCAGTCATGGCAAAGAACCACCATGTTTGTTTCGTCTGTAAAATCTGGATAATTCATCAATTGATGATATATTGTATCGATATTTCCATCATATTTGATTTTAATAAATTCATTTAAGATTGTCATAAAGGGTTTAATATGGTGCGTTTCCATATTTCCGCCACGTTTATGACAAGCTGCACAAGTATAATTACTCTCTCTTATTTTTCGCTTAGAAAAGGTTTTAAAAATACCTCTTGCAATCATCTTTTCGTCGGTATACCCTTTATAATTTGGATTGTCTTCTCCTACATATCTGCCGATTAATGATTTACTTATTCTATTACGAAGCTCAATATTGTCAATTTTAGAGCGTCGTCCGGTATATCCAGCTCTATTAAGTATAATTGTAATATTAGATCTAGAGCATCCCATAATTTCTGATATTTCCACATCTGACAATCCTGTTTTATGCAACTCTATTACCTTTTCTTTATCAATAGGCACAACCGTATTGTAGCCCATTTTAAGCAAATGTTGAGTTACGGTGCTAACTCCGTATCCGAGCTGTTGTGCAATTTCTCTATGTAACATTCCTTGTTGGTAAAGTTCTAATATCTTTGCATCATCAATATGTTTCAATGATGCCTCCTTCTTGCCATGATTTATTCAGACTTTCCATGAGTTCACTGGGTTTTCATAATAAATCACTTTATTATGCCGCTATTAATTCAACGGGAAACGTGAACATATTTTCGCTTCTGATCTGCGAAACTACTTCCATAAAGAGTTTCTGGTGCTCAATTATTTCATCCATTTGGTCTATAACAAGGCTTCCGTCGGGGTACTCTACGCCACCAAACAGTGATTCTATATACTCATGGTCGAAAATCGACACGTTTACAAAAGCCGTTTGGTCTAGGCGCATAAAAGGCTGATTCAGACGGTAGATAAACTTCTGAAAACACTGACGGATATAATATTCGGGATTTTTTATCACGTATCCAGACTCGCAGTCTTTCTTCCAGAAGTAGTAAGTCCAGATAAGGATGTTTGGAATTCCCACAGCGCCCGACGAACGATTACACATGAAACTGATATATTCAATTACATCATCCATAAAGGTTGTAAGGTGTTTCGGAGGCTGGTTATTGTAGTTTTTAAGGAAGAAGAGTCCCTCAGTAGCCAGTCTAGTTAAGTCGTAAGCGTAACAATATGGCATATATGTAGACGACGGCGCATCGTGCAAATAAAATCCGCCATTATATTCGGTCTCGAGCCACTCTTTAGCCGTTCTAAGGTTATAACGCTTTTTCATAGCGTGAAAAATCTTGTTAAAGGCGAATAATTTATCGTGAGACTTGCTTTTTTCATTGAGGAGGCTGCGTATATCTTTATTGGATGCGTTTGCATTAGCATCTATGGTTACGTCGGCCACATTTTTATCAATAAAACCATCGATAAAATCCGAAAAATTCAACTGGGTTTCGTGAAATCCATTTAGAATCTCAAAATCCTCACCATATTTCTCGTTTAAAACCGCCATAGCTTTCTCAAAATCTTTATTCATTTTAATCGGTATATTCATCGCATCACTCCCTGTCTTTTATAATCTCATTTAATACATCGTTAGCCTGCTTAAAAGAAAGAAGCTTGCCATCTGCTTCTAAAACCGGCACTTGAGTAATGCCAAGCGCCAACATCTTATCAACAGAGGCTTCCTCTGTGTAGACAAATCCCGCCCTATCAAGCTTATTCTTTAAAATCTTGCATTTGGGACAACCTGTAGAATATAACGTCATAATCATTCCCCTTTCATACATCCGGAGCTTAGTAATTCTTCGAATGTAACCTGATGATATCCCGAATGGTACTCAGAAATAAACTCCCAAACCTTTTCTTTTAAATCCTCAAGAGTACCATCATTCATTATGTAGAAATCGGGTCTGACATCATCAAGCGCCGTCTCGGAAATATGAGCCTGCTGTTCTTCGGTAAGAGGACTTTTAAAGTTTGGACGGATTATTCTGAGATGAGTGGTGTCGAGCTTAAACTTTTTAAGTTTATCCACTTCGTTTGGAAAACGACAATCAGGAATCAGAACATAATCCCATTTATCAGAAAAGAAACATAAAATCTCTGACACAAAATCAACCCAATAGTCGGGAACCTGATTTCTAATAACATCAGTTCCTACGTACTGCAGCAAACTTCTTCCGTACTCATCTTTTCTGCCGTCCCAATCAAAAAATGTGGTGCAGATATATTTTACAAGGTCTCCGTAATGGGTTATTAATACAGAATAACCTTGTTCGTTTAATAACTCTTTAAGCATAGTCGCTGTGGTATCTTTACCATGCTGTGCTTTACCCGAAATCGTGATTACTTTCATTCTGCCTGCTCCCTTTTAGGCATTCTGCCGCAGGTATATTTCTCTTTACAGGACCCACATACTTCGCACTTAGGTTTAAAATATAAATCAACCAGAGTAGCCCACTCCTCAGAGTACTCTCCGAGAGCTTTCATTAGATCTCGGAACAACTTTCTATATTCGTGATATGCTCTTTTACACAATCTCTGATGGGACATGTCGATAAGATTTCTGGCATTGTGCTTGCACACGACCTTTGTTTCCATACCGAGCGGTAAACAAAGCGCAATATCTTCTTTGGGAATACCATCCTTTTCGAGCGACATCATTGCTGTAGAAATCACATGCATAAGAGCGTCATAGGTTTCAGTCGCTTTTTTATTTTCTGCAATCGACGGCGGAGTAACATAGGGGAACTTTTTATAGTCGATATATCTTGTACTTGCCTGCAACCTAGTGGGCGCACCACCAATATGGGTGTACCACTCGCGCATTACTCTGGCAGAATAACCATCGATTATCATGTATACATCAGGGAACTCGAGTGTTCTGCCGTGATCGTTGGAAAGGCACTCAAGCCCCCTCTTATAATTCTTTCTTTCGTCGGTGATATCGGCACCCCAACACACGCCTGCTTCTTTTCCTATCATTGTGATAGGAAATCTGGTTGTAAATTCTTGAATAGTTACAGTTCCCATATATTACTCCTTAATTCTGATGCTGTTTAAAAAGTTGTCTAATTCAGTTGTATCACCAGGTTCGATTTCTTTTTCAGTTACAGGCTTTTCGGTTTGAGATTCGCGCCATACTGTAGATATTGTATCACTACCTAAAACCTCGCCGTTTACATGAACTCTATCAAAAATATTGGTGACAGGATATCTATCCCAATCAATTGCAAGGTTGTTAGTTATAGCATTGGTATAACCCTCAGTCGGTCGGCGTTGCATCCAATAATCGTAACCGTTTTGATATATTGCGTAGTCGCACCAAGCAGCATTAGAACTTGATAAAACGGATGCACTTGATAAATCGGTTGCATTTGAAAGATTTAAAGTTATTCTATTATCATAAACAATCGAATTCATTAACGTCACTCTCCTTTGTTATTGGGGAGACCTTACATCCACCCACTATTTTGTCGAAACACTCGCAGCAAAGGCGTAAGTTTACAGTCTCTCCATCATGAACGCTGCCATATCCAACCATCCTATGTATGGTAAAACTCTGCAGGGTATCATATAAATCCATTTCTTTCCCGCAATAATTACAAATTTCCACAATTACACCCTCTTATTCTTTAAACTACTTTTTTATAAGCTGTAAGGTCGAAATATTGACCACGTCTATCGTAATCTAAGCAGTATATTATTTCGCCTTTTTGTATTGGATTTTTATCGTAGACTCGGTTGTAGACAGTAAACAAGCACTCTTTGCCACTACCAATAGACTTTGTAAATACGTGGTATCCAAACTGTTTATTGTCTACTTTTCTGCATACCGGTTCTATATTTGTTATATATAATTTCCTTCTATCTTCCTTTTTGCCTGACGTATAACCAACATAACCCATTACATCATAGAAGTTCTGAACTTTTATAAGGTCACTCAGATCCTCGAGCTGTAATGATTTAATCGTTTGTTCTATCTCAAGCAGCATAGACATAATATCAAGGAGTACATAATTCTTAGATTCTCCACCAGACTTTGTTGTACCGACCGAATACTTTTTAACAACATTCTCTATAAATGTTCCATCTATCTGAGTCTTTTTAATCTGTTTAGCATCGCCCTGCTTAAACATATCGAAGAAGTCTACCATTCTAAGTAACTCACGCTGGTTACCGAATTGTCGGAAGAAATCTATTTTAATAAGAATATCGAGCTGTCTTGAGTCAATTCTTGTTTCGTGGGCTATATCCATCAGCAATTCCATAAAGCTTGTGTATGTTTTGCTTTGTGATAACTGAAACAACTCTTCCGCAACCTGTTCTCCGATGTATTTAATAGAACTTAGACCTTTATATATAGTTCTTGCTTCTTTATCAAAGAAATAGTTGCCTTTAGAAACGCCCCAAATAGGGTTGGCCATCTTAACATTATATCGTCTAAGCATTCTTTCGCCGTTTACTTCATCATCGTCATTCTGGGCATTGTTAAGAAACGCTGTAATATATTCGATTGGATAATAGTATCTAAAATACCCACATAAATATCCAAGCAAACAATAGGCTATCGCATGATTATAGCCAAATTGATATGATGCGCTATCCTCAATTATTTGCAAAAACTCTTTTGCTTCTTGTTCAGCGATTTCTCTTGACTGAGATGACTTATTACAATACCCGTTTAAGATATCCGGCATAGCTTTATCAAGTCTGTCTTTCTGCTTTCGACCGATCGCTCGTCTTATATTATCGGCCTCGCTTCCTGTTAAGCCGCAAACCTGTTGCAAAAACTTAATTGTATCTTCCTGATAAATCAGATAACCAAGATTGTCTTTGAGCAACTCATCGATTACGGGAGACGGATTGCTATGAGGCTTTCTTGCAAGAAGCTGCTCACGGTATGATGTTCCTGACGGACGTATACATGCAGTAACAAGAGACATATCGAAAATATTTTGTGCCTTAAATTTTTTGAAACAATCTGCAGCGAACGCACTTTCAAACTGGAATACAGATGTTAAATCACCACACATATCATTCCAAACTTCTTCGTCCAGCCAGTTTACTTCATGTGTTTTTGGATATGCTGTCCCTATATATCCGCACGCATCCCTTATCACCTTTACAGTCTTTAAGGCAAGGAAGTCGTATTTTGCTACACCAACCTCGTGAGCTTCTTCCATATCCATCAAGAGACAGTTTTCTCCGTCTTTTAAAAACATTCCGTAATTATCATCAAGAGAAATCGGGCTGATCACCATGCCTGCAGGATGCACCGACTGCGAAATTCTTGTTCCCGCAAGACCGTCATAATAATAGAAAACCTCGGGATATTTATTTTTTGCACGTTCGGGATCTTGCTCAAACAGTTTCTTTATTTTTTTAGTATTCTCGATAGAATATTTATCATCTTCCCTACCTAACGACATCGCTCGACAAACTTCATCTATTACACTTTTGTCCGCCAGAGTTCCGTACGCTGCCACTCGTGCCGTTTTATCAAGTCCGAATCGGCTTGTGATATATCCGAAAATCTTTGGTCTATCGTCGTACACCACATCGATATCTATATCGCCAATTTCTACTCTGTCTTCGTTGCAGAATCTGGAGAAAACCGTATGCCACGTTTCGGGGTTTAAATCTATTATGTCGGTTACGTAAGCCGCTCGAGAGCCGCCAACTGAACCACGAGCAGTTCCTATCGCCATCCCCTGCTGTTTACACCATCTAACCAAATCAGACATGGAAAGCATAAATCCGCTCATCTTTAGCTTTTTAAAAACCCTGAGTTCTTCTTCTATCGCATCTCTGAAGGCCTGTTCTTGATCAGGCGGGATAACACCGTCGGAGAGCTTTTGTTGCAGTGAATCCCATGCTCTTTTTTCAAAGGCTTCTTCATCTTCTTGCTGAGAACCGTTTAAAATAGGGTATTTAATCGACGTGTCAAGCTTAAAGGCTTCACAGCCTTCTGATATCTTATTTGTGTTATTTATCGCTTCAAAGTACTCATCTTTTGTGAGAGCGCCCTGTTTTTCAAAGGCTGCTATCAGCTCATCGACTGTTTTATATGTGAGGTCGAAAGCGTCTTCATCGCCATAAGACTTTCTTTTAGCTTTAAGTAAAATGCTTCTGCATTCAGCTTTGTATTTTGAGGCGCTATGGGTATCAGTACCTGCGACTAATGGCTTATTATATTTTTTAGAAAGCCCGACAAGTTTTTTATTAAACTCTATCTGTTCCGGATGATCGTGCGGCTGCACCTCAAAGTAATCGTAATGACGAGCTAATCTGTCGTACCAAATATTTGACTCATCAAGTTTATTAAGAGGACTTGCAAGACAAGCACTGGTCTTGATTATGTTATCAGAAATCCCCAGAAATTCTTCGAAAGATATTCTGTTGGTGTAGTAGGTATGATGGTCGTCGCTTGATATAGAAACCAATTTATTGAGTTCCTTAACTCCTGCCTCGTTTTTTGCAAGCAAAACGGTATGGTAGTTATCTCTGACTTTTGGATAAAGCTGCTCGGTGAGATATATCTCAGCACCATGCACAAACTTTATCCCCGCCTCATCGCAATACATTTTTTTAGAAACCCAACCTCTTGGAAGCCCATGTTCGGTAGATGCTATCGCTGTTCCGCCCGACTCCTTGACCAAATCTACATATTCTTTAAAGTCAGTGCATGAATCGAGCAGGCTGTAATCGGAGTGGATATGGTATACAAAGTATGATTCAGGTTTATTCATTATCTCCAAGTACGCCTCCCCTCGTATAATTTTTTCCATGTTTCTACACCCTTATCAACCGGTGCGTCTTTGTCGTTTAGGAGGTTGTCCTTATCCCATATGTATTGGACATTAACAAACTTTTTTAAACGGCTTATGTTATAGTCTTCTTTGATGTTTACGTCTTTATCAAGGGCAAAAACCACGGTACACCCAAGTTTTGCAAGTATTTTTAGTTGATTCGGGTTGAGATGCGAGGTTAAAATCGCTCCTGTATTGCGTATTCCCCACGTATCCGCCAGTAAAACCGATTTACAACCCTCAAAAAGCACTATTTCACGCTTCTTTTTTATCTCTTCGAGGTTTTCGGAGAGCCCGTATATGGTATCGAGTTCTCCCCAAGGGTAAAAATAGGTATATTTTCGCAGCTTTTTCTCTTTCCAGTCCTTATCTAACGTTCTTCCGCCGACATTTACTATTTTTCCGTCGATATTTCGTATTGGATAAACCAATCTATCGGAAAAGCCATCGTAAAAAACCTGAAATTTATCAAGCGAAGCGTCTGAAACCCCTTCTTTACGCCAAACATCGAGTTTATTTTGCTTTTTTTCATAACGAAGCATATGATCGTCGGGCAGTACGATACCTTTGCTTGTTTTGGGCTTAGGTTTTGGTTTGGCAAACTTCTTTGCGACCTCAGTAGCCGCTAATCTTTTATGAGAAGTTACTTCGCCTTTAACTCCCGCATATTCTTTGAGTTTCTTAACCGCTTCACCCGCCGAACACTTGTGGTAATACTTTATAAATGTGACTATGTTGCCGCCTATACCCGACGAAAAATCATAAAAACTGTTTTCTTCTTTTCTTACGGAGAAAGACGGCGTGTTTTCGTCTTTTAGGGGCGAGAGCGCCCAGTATTCTCCGTTTTTTTCTGTAAAATCTGTGTATTGAGAAATGTACTCAAGTATATCTACTGACTCTATAAGTTCTGATAACTCCACGCCGTCTCCTCCTCTATTTATTCAAACGGATCTTGCGGAACATGTTGTTTTGCTTCTTCATACAGTATGTGATTGCCGTCGAAGCGCAAATCTATATATTCATCGTTTGCATGTTGCATACCGTTTCTATTAACTGTGACTCTTAATTTCTTATTTCCGCATTCTTCACCGTCTGCCTCTATCTCATCGGGTGATTTATCGGAAATCATCGCTATTGTTGATGCGTTTCTGGCTATCTTGGCACTATCTGCAAGCTTGCCCGTCGCTGTTGCCTGAGCAGCTCCGATCCCTGCGATATTCATATCGCCACAAATCTGATTCTTTATCATATCGACAAATCTGCCAAGCTCCTGATAGCTGTCGAAAGCATCGCCTTCAGAACGTGATTTAAAATAATCCACTATAAGTACATCGATTCCCTGCGTATGGTACACTTTTTTAATTGCTGTATAGGCACTCTGCTGATCGAAAACAGGGATATAAATATGAGTGAATTTTCTACTCTTCATCCACTCTCTGGCCTCATCTATCTTAGCTTTTTCAGCATCGTTATAAGCACCGGAAACTACTCGCTTATATTCGATTCCAGAAAGATGAGCAAGTATTCTTGCTGTAAATAATCTGGTGTTAAGCTCGCTGTCGAGATATAGAACCTTTTTATCTTGCTTTAATAAATCCACAGCACAATTCAAAAGCATCATACTTTTGCCCTGTTTTTGCTCAGCACCAAATATGAATAACTCGCCTCTTTCTATGGTGGCATATTCATTTAATGTCGGGAACTTAAAAGGAATTCCCGCATATCCATCCTGCTGTCTTTCCTCTATTTTCTTCCAACAATCATCTATGACTTCGCTATACGGCGGTATCTCGTTTCTTACCGAATATCTGACCATTATCTCGTCGAGCTCTCTATATATCTCTTGCTCGATATTATCGACTTCTTCTTCGGAGCACATCCTCTCGCATTTTCTTAAAGCTATCAGAGCCTCTCTTCTAAACGCTGCGTCCATAATGTTCTCCACGCACAGCTTATACTCCTCAAGCGTATGCCTTGCAAGATCTTCTGCTCTTTCTATGAAATCATTTACCTGATCTATCGTTATGTTTCTTGCGTACTGAGCTACCGCAGGAGACGAAGTTATCGATTCAAATATCCCGAAAGCGTCTACTGTTTTTATCCCTCTTTCGGCTAGATTTCTTATAGCTGCATAGAGGCATTGATTACCCTTTTCGAAAAAGTGATCAGGCCACAAATCTTCTGAGTGGAAAATATATTCCGGATGAAAAACCAGCGTTGCTAAAACACCGGATTCACTTTCTACTCTTGCTATTTCGGTTGCCATTTATTACCTCCTTTTCTGTGAAAGGCGGTAGTAATCACAATACTGCTGCATCTCACAAAGATGTTTGCATTTAAAATAATCCATATTTGGATTGAAATCAGTTTCTTTAGCTATCGCATTAACGCTGCTTTTAAGCCACTCTTCAGCCTTATGAAATTCCTCAATTTTAAAAGGCTCTCTTATAAGCTGCTGTGTTCTGAAACAATTGAAGCAAAGCTCCTTAGGGTAGCAATCAAACTTAGATTTTATTGCCGCCGAATAGAGGTAAAGCTGCCTTAAATATGAATCCAATTCCTCATCGGTCTTTGTCGGCTTACTTCTATTGCTTCGTGGTTTCAGGTTTCTTGACTTATTATCCACAACGATTATCCCGTCTTTATCCTTACCTACATAATCTATAAAGCCCGTAAACTTTACACCGTCTATATTTAAATCAACTTTTTCCTCAACCGCTATGGTTTCAAACGGGAATGGTTGAAACTCTTTAAAATATTTAAGACCGTCTTTGAAGTAATTTGTGAAAATCTTTTTATCCGGCGCGCTGCCTTTTACCTCTTCTTTAAAATTACCTAAATAAGTGCTGTAAAGCTTGTCCTGCGAAAGCTCCCCTTTGTAATACTGTTCCAGCAGCTTATGAGCGAAAGTTCCATAAGAGGCAAAGAACAACTCTTTGCCCTTATGTTTCTTGATATATCTTAAAAACCAGCGATACGGGCAATCACCAAACGATTTAACTCTGGAGTAACTCCAGATCATATCGCGTATCAGCGGTTCGTATATCATTTCTCCCATTTAAACCACCATTAAAAGGGCAGGCGGTCGTCGTCTACTTCGCCGTCGTCAACGCTGGGCTGAGGATCGGTAGGATCGTTCTTTTTCTCTTCTCCATCCACCTCAAAAGAAAACATTTTATAATTGGTGTAGGTCACTTTCTTCTGTTCATCATATTTGGTGGATACATCGCAATCGCCTATTTTGATTCGAGCGCCCTCATTGAGTCGGGCCGCATTTCTTGCTGCTGTAGACCCAACACAAAGCACAAACCCCGAGAAATCCTGTTCGTATTCTCCCGATGCCTTATTCTTTTTGCTGATCGAAATACGAAGCTTAGTGCTTGTTTCACTCATGGGTGTTACTTCCCAAACCTTTGCGTATGCTCCTGTTCTGAATCCCATTATGTAATTACTCCTTTATTTCAAATTATTTTTTAAATCTTCCAGAAGTTTTGCCGCAAGAACCGACTCGGAAATGTTGAAATAATTTCCGCCCTTTACATACTTACCAACAAACTTTTTAATCTCTTCGCCCTTATTGGGGTTATTTACGAGATATGCTTTGATTACCGTGTCGACTTCCTTGACTATCTCCTCGGCTACGGCCTTGTCTTCCTCTACCTCAGCCGCTTTCTGCTTACTTCTCCACTTATCGGGGTCATCTTCGGGAGTAGAAACATTGAAGTATTTGAGCAGGAAATATCTCATCGAATATGTAAGACCTGAACCAAAACTCTGAGATCCATCCGACTGATGACCGATAAGAGCCCACGGAACTTCTATACGCTCTTCAGGATTTGCGTTGTTCACCCATGTAAAAGTCATATCAGACCTAATAAGAACCTCATTTACGTTTTCTTCGTAGATTTTGCCGTCTTTGGTAGTTTTGGTTTTCTTAGTAGAATAAGGTATTACCTCTGTAGAACACGGTACGATACCCGGCAACAACGAGAGTTCATACTTTTCCATAAAACCTGTGATTTTTGCGAGAATCTCTTCGTCGGTTACATACTTGTAGCCGTAGCCAGATTTATTCTTCTGGATAACCTCGACCTGTTTTCTGATTTTTGCTAACTTTTGATAGATGTTTAAAACTTGTTCTGCCATTTCATCCCTCCAAAATATATGTTGCTTTCATATCTGCGAGATGAAGCAGTAGTGCGAGCTCGCTTCTCTCGAAGATTTTGCTTATAAAATAGTCGCCGCCCTTTACCGAAGTGTCGAATCCTCCCATGTGAGCACGGATAGCGAATATCTCGTCTGCGTCTAAACGAAGAAAATTCTGCAGGATAATCACAGATTTTTCTCCATGACCACACGGAAACTTTTCGTCAATTTCGAACACTTCCTTGGTTACCCAGATACCGTTTTCTTTTATATTCCTATATCCCTTTTTGTAAAAGTTTGCTTTGCAGATATCGTGCAGCAACGAAACAAGAGCTAAGGTTTCGCCGGAATACACTGTTTTAGGATTGGATATAGAAGCTATTTCGCCGAGTAAACAGTTGTATACATTCAGTGAATGTTCGACCAGGCCACCTTCGTAATCTCCATGAAATCTTGTGGAAGCGGGGGCTACGAAGAAGTCTGATTTTTCAAGCCATTCTAATAACGTATCCGCTCCTTCCCTTTTAATATGTTCGTTGTAAATACTGAGAAACCTCTGCTTGTTTTCTTCCAACGGAACCATCTCCTTAAAAATATTTGTATATTAAAAACAAGCCGCCTGTTACAGCGACTTGGTGTTGTAAATATTATTGTAAAATTCTGCATTATCTGCTATAGTAATGTAAACGACCTGAGGTATTCCAAACTTTTACTTAGTACCGTCTGAAACGCCTGTCGACCGTCACCCGACAGAGCGATCGTCCCGTCAGACGATATTAAGTAAAGGGTTATGTTGCCCTCGCCCAAGGAGCAGCACTCGGGTCGTCTTATTTTTATTTATTGTATTACTGTTCGATATTGTTATCGTTGTCACAAAAGAACCGTTCCAGCATCTTCTTTATTTTTTCTAAGTCCTCAGAAAAAATAACAGCTTCTTCTTTACCATGTTTTCTCTTGCCATAAATATAGGCATGAGGACTTTTAATTTTATCTTGTGGCATACTGTCACTCCTTATTTTTGCGCAAATTAAAAGAAGCCCCGAAGGGCTTCATATCAGTTTTCACGTATTGATCCAATAGGAAGAAACACTTCCCACATAACAGAATTGTAGATTGGTTTAGTGGTGTCAGAAACTGGATGGTAATAATAACAGTCTCGCCCCGGGTTCCCCGCTTTCTGAGAACAAACATATTTCTTTCTTACTGTAACCATTTGCCCAGGCACCCCGTGCGATTGCATGGTTTTCTCATACCAACGAATAAAATCGTCTATATACTTATTCCATTCGTCTTCTTTAACATCTCCAACTATATTACACCACACATACCATGTTATTTGCTTAAAATATTCATGACAGCCTAAGCGCGGTATATCAAATTTAGGTATTTTACCATGCTGAGACATTAAAATAAGCTTTATCAATTCTTGATTATAAAAATCAAACGCAGGGTATATTGTTTTAGCTAACACCTTAGCATCACTATAATTATCTAATATATATTTATCTACTTCGCTTTCGTATTGATCGTCATACACAAGCATCTCAAAATGCCTTTGCCTATCGAGATAATTATTAGTTTCTGTTGTGTTTGTTTTGTGCTCAATTCGCTCAAATCCTAATTTAATCACCCAAAATAGAAGCCCGAATAGCCCGATAATAAGCTCCATAATATCACTTCCCTTTATTGACTTAGCTTTCATGCTCGGATTTTTTATTTCTACAAAATTCCACAAAAGAGGATTTACAGAGCCTCACTAATGTTGTTAGAGATGCAGTAGATGGTTGAGAGGCGATTAAGCCCCTCAACATTTTAATAGCTTCTGTGTGAGGGTTTAAAAATGGTTTAGGGTACGTTTGATGGGATATTTTTCAAATAGTGCGTAATTCCCAACTAAATCTTCAACGTCTTTTCCCTCAATATTAAGTAGCATCCTGAGAGCTAAAAAACGGTTGCTTATAAGTTCATCATTCTCATATTTATCCCTTGTATACAAATGCCCATATTTAGTTCTAAATGGTTTGCGGATTTTTCCTACGCATCCCCAACCTTTGTTAGGAAACGTTTCTATACTCCGTCCGGAACTAAGTAGATAACCACATGTTCCGCCTTTTTTTTCCAAGATATTACACCAGATTGGGTTATCTCGTTTAAAAGTTTCAAACTTTCTCCAAATTTTATCATAGCATTCAGGTTTGTCTATAAACTCTTTATATTTGCTTTCAAGATTTTTATCTGAATAAATTCTAATAAAGCTTCTTGTTTCTTGTGTGTCTCGTTTATCACTCAAACGTTCAATTTTTTCAAGCCCAGCTTCTTTTGCCAGCCAACCGAATCCTGCCAATATTCCAAACAACGCAAAAACTTCGCCCATAATATCACCTATCTAATCCGAAAATATGTTTCCAGGCGGCATACTCATTAACAAGGGTTAGCTGGTATCTTTTTCTCTTACTTTCTGTAACGGCCTTCCTGTCGGATTTTTCCATTTTAATACACCTGTTTGCCTCTTCTACAAAAGCAGCCGGTAAACCATTTTGCTCATCAACATATGCTTTGTAGAACATCCCCGATTTTCTAACGCCGGAATAGCTTAACCTCTTATCGATTCTACCGTCTTTTATCGCCTTGGTGTTTATAAAAGATATTTTGGTTCTATGATAGAGCAAATCTGTTTTGGGAGCTAAGCCTCTAAGCAGCATACTCTCTTCTGAACGTTGCCTTCGTGTAGTATATAATCTATGATCATATACAAAATCAGAAAGATATTTAAGTTTCTGGAAGGTTGGAACCGCTATACTGTATAAAGGATAAATCATTCCGTTAAAAGTAACAGTCAGACTTCTGAGATTAACGTCGTCTGATGAGACTCTATACATATCCTCTTCGTCTAACCCACTGTATGCAAGCCAGAAGTAGCCTCGGAAAATATTATCTACCGTTTCTAACTTTGGATCATCAAAAAGGATATCTAAATATGTCTGAAGGTTTTCTGGGGTAGAAACTAATCTCTTTTTGATTTTATCCGTGTCTACACCCTTAACTCTGTCAATCAGACTTTCGTTTACTTCAGACTGGTTATTTATTGCACACCATTTGATATACTCATTAACTATTGTTGGCGCCATCCAACCGTTTTGTTTAAGCCTGATCGTAGCCTCTCTTATGATTGGTCTTAAATCGTTAATATCCACAGATGCCAAATCTTTATTCCAGTTGCTTTCATAAGGTTCAAATATATCAAACACGTCTTTAGCTACAAATCGAGTTTCAAGAGAACCTGTATACTCCCTTATGAATTGAATTTTTGTGACTTCATTATACATTGGAAAACCTCCAAAAAAAATCTATTATGTGGAAACAGTATTAAGCAAAAACGCTCGCTCTCTTACCGACAGGAGTACCTCAATGTCAAGAAAACATATCGCTGCGGTTGCCAGTAAATTAGCCTCTGCCACTTTTTTCATATATTCATCCGAAAGAGATGTGATGTATTTCCCAACTCTTTCTTTAGACATTCTTTCAGGGTTTTCACAAAGAACCATACTATCCATTTTAAGACCGGTGTCAATCGCTTTTAGTATAACATGAGTAGGCTGTTCTGTCTTTTTAACAGAACTTGTTAACGGGAGTGCTATAATGTTGGGACTATAAGTGTTGCCAACATTGTTCTGAAAAACAAGACCCGGGCGCCATCCGGCTTGTTCACTTCCGCTGCCATTGA
Source organism: Acutalibacteraceae bacterium (assembly GCA_045606645.1). Taxonomy (GTDB): domain Bacteria; phylum Bacillota; class Clostridia; order Oscillospirales; family Acutalibacteraceae; genus DTU089. Next base: position 86,880 of record JAZUSK010000036.1, read on the forward strand.
ACTTCATGAGGTAAATATCGCCAATTTGCATTGCTCGTTCCAGTTTATTCATTCGCTACACTCCTTTTCTAATATTTTTGATAATAGGAGTATAACACAAACACACACGTTTTTCAACGGCTTTTAAAATTTACTGTGTATTAAAAATATACTTCACTCCGCTATTAGAGTGTATGTAGTGTAATTACCCCTTCTCTCTAACTCGCCGCAAAACAATGTTAGCAGCGTCCCTATAAAATTATAATCTGTATTAATTTCGGCATACCTTACTTCATCAAAACGAACCGTATTATTCCCCTCTTTTAAACATACAACATTGGTATTATCACCAACTAAAATTTGAGGGAATGAAAGCATAAGTTTACATGGGTTTGACAGCCTATACCTCTTTTGATTTTCTGAATAAAAAATTATTCGACTTGGTTGATTTTCCTCGCAGTACTCTCTGAGTTCTCTTACACTTACTGTTTTTCTCATTTGTAGTAATCCTCCATTGATTTTTTAGGCATACGGTGGTATACTACAAAAAGAAATGCGGCTTTCAAAGCTATCCGCATTTCTCCCGTAGTAATACGGGGTTTTCATGGTGTCTCCTTCGTTGGAGATATACCTTCCATCCGGGGAGGACGCGTTAAGCGGTGTGGTAAACCGCTTGCGAGTTGAATAGTATGGCATGGACTATTCCCTCACTGTAAGCCGAACTTACAGTAAACGTCTTTCCCCGGCCTTTCTTCAGCAACCTTGTTTCTAAGGTTGCCATTTTTATACCCGTTGACGGAAACACTTGTTTATGTTATTATTATATGCGAAACAAATGTTTCGCCTTAATGCTATCACAAACATTTACCAGTGTCAACAAGTAAATATTACCTAATTTTATAATAGAGGATGATAAAAATGGAATTCGGTAAGCGTCTTCGTAATATAAGAATCAGCAAAAATTTAACACAACAACAACTCGCCGACGCTCTTAGCGTTACCGTTGTTGCAATAAGAAACTGGGAAAGAGGTGCCAGAAAGCCCTCAATGGAGCTGCTGGTTTCTCTTGGATTATTTTTAAATACTTCTCTTGATTTTTTGGTTGGATTGCCTGACTTAAATTCATCAACAAATTTCCTATCCATCCTCTCTCCTACCGAACGCTCGCTACTCAACGACTATCAGTCACTTGATTCTTACGGAAGAAAACTTGTTGAAACAGTTTGTTCTTTTGAAAAACAAAGAGTTGATTCTGCGATCAAAACAGCATCTGAAAAAATCATAAAATTTGACAGTATTAAATCGGGCAAGTATATACCACACTACCTTACTCCGTCAGCAGCAGGCTCCAACATACCGTTGGACGATCTTGATTTTGAAAATATTCTTGTGGACGAATCCGCTCCTGCAGGTGCTGATTTTGCCGTTAATATACAGGGTAACAGTATGTCGCCATATATATTGGACGGCCAAATGGTATATATTAAGAAAACTGACGAGCTCTCAATAGGAGATGTTGGTATCTTTTCTGTTGATGGAGCAATGTATTGCAAACAATACTATATCGACAAAGACAATAGGCTTGTTCTTGCGTCAGCAAACCCTGAGCTAAAAAATACAAATATAGTTTTGCCATATGATAGCGGTTCATCAGTCAAATGCTACGGCAAAGTTTTGCTTGGGCATAAAATCCCACTCCCCAAATACTTGTTTGAGTAACTTAAAAACGAGGGCAGATAGCCCTCGTTTTGCTATTTGGATATTGCTGATTGAATATTTTCTTTTGCTTCATCTATTCTATCAAGAGCATCACTTAAATTATCCACCGCAGACTCCATCGAAGAATACCTATCAGACTCCTGTAAATTCTCCGGTATGTTGTCAAGTTTATCCTGTTCTTCGCTACAGGCTCCGTCTATTATAGAATATGCCGTGTTTAACAACCCAAGAGCGTTTTTTAGGCGCTCTCTTCTTTTGTTGTTCAAGAAATCAATCGTCCTTTCGTTAATAATAATCACAATAAATAACTAGCTGGAATATCCCTAAAAAAGCTAATTATTACATCCTTTTTCATCAAAAACACCACAAGAAAAAAAACAATATACCCTATTATGAGGACTCTCCAAATCCGTCTCTCGCCTTTATTTGCTTCTTTATCAGACAGTGAAGCAGTATAAACGCCATCATTAGTCACCGCAGCCAATACGAGCTCACAGTACTTATCCTGATCAGGAACATAAACCCACTCACATTCCTGTTCTCTCTTTTTTCTGGCAGCATAGTCCTCATATTGCGGATACCACTCTTTGACTTCCGTATTTATACTGAGTACACTACCATCTTCCGGACAAGGATACTCAAAATAAAATCCACTCCAAACTTTATCTTTAACAACAATCCTGTTCCTGTTTAGAACTCGAGTAACCATATATCTTACGGCTTCTGGATTATTCCTATCAAATTCAAATTTGGTATCATATACCGCTGAATCATGATCGTCGCCAACGCCATTAGTAAGAAACTCAACAAGAGCTTTAACCTCAGGAACCTGCCAGAATTTTTCGTTCACCATTTTAACACCACATTTTATGAATACTAAGAGTCAGCATCAACATATCGTTGTTGTTTGAAAACGAAAACGAATCAAACATCTTAATTATTTCAAAAAAGTCATGGCTTCTACCGTTCTTAAAAACCATATCGCACATATATAATCTAAAACAAACTTCTTTTCTTTCGGGCAATACTTCAACCAACATAGATTCTGCATCTAACATTTCAGCAAAGGAATCCATAGTATCACAAATCTTTTCTAAATCACCAAGCTTTTCTTTATTCAGCTTAAATTTGTCGCCATAATGGCTCAAGGTTTCATTGATCAAATCAACGAGAGCGTTATAAGAACATTCCTGCTGCACTTTCAACCCCTCCTTATTCTATCGGTACTGTGATGTTGTGGAAGGTAAATGTAATTCTGATATTACCATTCGCAAGTGGATATGCTTCAGTATTATCTGCAAATTCCGCCGCTCTTGCAAACCACTCGGGTTTGAAGAACTCGATATTCTTACCTTCTATAGTGACACTGGCCATAGACTTAAATGGTTTAAAAAGCTTATAGCTTACTTTATCATCGTTATATCTGGTAAGAAATTTGCATACTGCGTAACAGAACTGAAATTGCTGAAATCTTGTGGGATTTAAAATAGTGGTCTTAAGTTCGTCTGTTATGATTTCATCTTTTATCTCATCGATAAACTCATCAAAAGCTTGCTGAAGTTCTTCTTCAGAAATATTGTCAAAACGATTATCCATTACCTCACCACTCCTTTCCATCAATTATAACACATCTTGGATAAATTTAATACAAATGTCTATCGATCCGCATCGATTTTCACCCATCAAAAATTCTAACGCCTTAACAATTTTAGAAATCCCTACATCGCCACCAAAACTCAACTTCATCTCATCAAGCCTATCTTCTATTGACTCTACTGGACGGGGATATTCGTCGTAAGACACCCTCGAGATAATCTCTTCAAACTCAGATCTTATATCTTTGATTTGTGCATTATTTGCCTCCGCAGCAACATCAATTTCTTCTAATATCTCTTCGCTATTGGATTCCTCTTCTTGAACAACTTCGACAGGTGCTGCCGTCTGCTGTAAAACCCCAGACTCAGAAAGGAACATCTGCCACTTTTCTTTCTGACCTGGTTTCTTCGGCCCACTGGTAGCCCTTGGCATATCCATATCTATCTCTTTAAAATGGCGGTACATGGTCGTATAGCTAACTCCGAACATTTCGGCAACTTCTCGCATACTTGCGCCGTGGGTGTTTACGAGACCTTTAACGTACTCTTCTTTAGTCTGCTTGGACAGCTTCTTAAACTCATCCCAAGCCACAGGCTTATTAAGATTTACACTCACTACTGATCCGCACCTTTCTTTCCATTGTTTATGTGTCATATTATCGGTCGACAACGAACATTTTCGTCTATTCCCTTTTCGGTATTTTGCCTGCCGTGCAAGCTGCTTCTTTTTCCAGCAATCGTACTCAAAATCATTCATCGTCTCACTCCCTCATCCTCTGATATACCTTGTGCTTTTCTTCGAGTTCGAGCGGAGTTTTTGCTTTACCAAGCTTTTTGAGCTCGGAACCCCTAACTTCGTAGAGGCAGTAAATATCACGAGAATCTTTCTTTGTGGTCATATAAAACAAAAGTTCGTCCTTTGTGTTTAAATATCTAACCCAAATACGTTCGCCTTTAGGAGCCTGCGGCTGCTTGATTCTTGCCATATTTAACACCTCCGAATTTTGGATATTAAAAAAGGACGATATTACAATCGTCCTTGGTCTTTACGAGAATATATAATTAGCCAAGTGTTATTTTTCATAATATCTCACTCTCACACCAAGCTGATACTGTTTGCCGAGATCTATCATGCTTTTTGTTCCACGACTTTTGCCGTCCCAAAAAGCCACCAAAGCATCGGCATTTTGAGCCATCTGCTCGTTTCTTATAAAACCTGCTGCTTTTCCAAATCTATTCCAATCGGCGGGGTAATAGTCTACTTTATACCCTCGAAGCTTGGCGTACTGTTCGCCAAGGGTATCGGCTCCCCGAGCCATGCCGCAAACTACCACTATATCATTATCTTTACTTACGTTACAAAGCAGAGCATCCATTGTTTTTCGAAGCATATTATAGTCGGAGAAATCTCTGCCACCGGCAATTATTACACGAAATATATTACTCAAGACTATCACCCCACCTTCAGTCTAACAAATTCAGTGTCCCATAATCAGAACTTTTCGTTCCAAAGGTTGCGCGTGTTGTTTTCTATAGTTCGCAATAATTCCTCAAATCTGTTACAGTAACTTATAATAACAAGACCTATAACAAACAGTATGTCTCCTACTCCGTTACCAATGTCGTTATGAAATAAATATGTAATTCCTAATGCCAAAGTCCATATTACAAACTGACTCATTTTTACACATCCTTTTATCAAAGGTAATTTATAACTTTATCACTTTTCTCGAAAACCCAGAAATAGCTATGAAATTTCCTTGCATTTTTCTGAGTTTTAATCTGCCAATCTGCCACCAAACGATTTTTGGATAGCAACACAAACAGGTCTCTGGGGTAAAAACCGACCCTTACTGCCTCGTTCATAATAAACACATGACTCATATATTGTTTACCGCTGCTCACTTTGTCCTGACATTTGAAAATAAGTATTCCTTTATTTTTTAAAACCCTATAACTCTCTTTCAAACTATCAACATAAAATTGGTGCAACTCTTTTTCAGACGGATACACTCCAAATCTTCTATTTATTATATTTACCTCGGAACTCAACAAAGATTTTCCTGTAGTTGCAAGAAATGGCGGATCGAACATTATGCAGTCTATGCTCGAATCTTCTAATGGCAAGCACCTGCTATCCCCTTGTGTAACCCCTTCAACCTGTGGAGATATATCAAATCTAAACCGAGGAATATCTATACCTGTATTTTTATAAAAATTCCCGACACTGAATGTCGGGTCGCAATCGATTTTGTGATTAGGGACGTGCAGGTTTAAAATATTTTTAATTATTTCTGATTGATCATATGAAATACTTTTTATCATCTTATCAAACTAATCTCTTATTTCTGACTTCAGTTCTGCGTTTTTCATTTTCTTTCTAAATTCAAGATACCCACGCATATACTCATAACTTTCACCAAATATTGCATTAGCTGCTTTTACTAAATTAGGTTCATATTTAGCAATTACTTCTAATTCTTCTTCGAACCTCTTACCAAAAGGACACCCAAAACATCCTGTTCTTTGAAGTCCGTATTCTTGATAACATTTACTATGCTTTATTCCGTAATGTTCGCAATAACACGTTTTATCAGAATCTCTTAACCAGAATACGGGTCTGAATCTATCGATACCACCATCGGACTGCGTAAAGCAATTTTTATATACATTTGCTCTTACTCCACCCTCTGACTGACGTATACCAATACAAGATAAATCAAAGCCGCCTGCATTCTCAAAAGAGCGTGCGGGCGACTTTTTTGCATAGTCACAACACTTGTTAGAAATACGAAATGGGGGGGGATGTTTAATTATGTATTCTTTCAAATATGGGTTGCGATTTATTGTAAATTGTGTTGTGTTCCCTTTTGAAATATTACACCACCAAGCAAGCGCCGTCTTACATTTAGGATATCTTTTGATTAAAACTTCAAACGATTCGTCTTCCCATTTAAAATCATGTGATTGTAGTCTATATATCATTTCAGAAGCGAACTTGCTCCAGAACGGAATTCCATAATCTTTACATGATTTCGGGATTGATTTACTAGGCTTATTACGAACAATTTCAATATTATATTTGTCTTCTAAGTAATTAAGATGTTCTTTTGTGGCAGCATATTCTAATCCAGTATCAAAAAACACAAAAGTTGTTTTGTCTTTGCCTCCACAACGAATTATCATATCAAGCATCACATCGCTATCAGATCCACCTGACACAGGACATACAATCTTCGTATGACTGTCTATTATTTCTGCGCATCGAATAAGAGCATCTTGAACAACAAAATTATCTGGAGCCTCGCTAATTAACTGATTAATATCTATCATAAAACTAATCTTTTATCATCTTGAGAGGTAGCAATACAGTTGTACGCTCTCTCATCCAAGGCTTATCGGATGGCACAAAATTTCCGTCGTACTCTGTTAAAACAACAAAGTTCCCAACAATATATTGGATATTATCTCCGTGTTCCGGTGCTCCGATGTTTTTATTGTAGGTTTGAGCCATACACACCTTCCGAACACACTTGTTCATTGTCTCTCTGATAAAATACAGCGTACCATCGTGAACGCAACTTTCAGATGTGAAGAAGTCGAAATCTGCATTGCCATCAAAAGAAATACCGATATCAAAGCAGATTTCTACTTCGTCATCTATCTTTCCTTCTAAATAAAAGTTTCTGGCTCCGTGGAGAAACTCATCAAAGATAGCTTCAGTTTCATAGTCTTCAGCTGCGTTATCCCAATTACGGTCTGCGAAATTAGAGCGAGAGGCATCTTGTGCCACCGCTTTACAGAAATCAAACGATTTACTCATAAAAACTCCTAGTTTTGTACTATCAAATTATTCTTTGATTCTCGCTTCTTTAATTTCTCTAATCTTTTCTTCCGACCAAAATTTCGCAGATTCAACTACACCCGGCATGGCTGCTTTAAACGAGCGTGCTAAATCTTTAAGTCCCGAACGTATATCAGACGAAAGATTGCGCCATTCTTCAATGTCATTTTTACATATAAGGAACCTGCCTAAGATATAGAAAATCCCTAAGATTATGCTAACTGACAAACATGCATTAAATAATTCGCTTAAAACATTAATTACGAAGCTTGAGATTCCATAAAGAAATGCCTCAAATGGTGTTAATATTACGTTATCCATATTAATTCCTCCACTTTTTCTCTTCTTCGTACAGGTCGATTCCGACCCATTTTAAAGCATTATAGAAGTTATTATGCCATGATCAGCGTGACAAGCCCACCGAAGAGCCATTTCCATCATTGTTATGCTTTCGGGATTAGGCTCTTTTACATATCGACCCAAATGAATCCAGAACAATTCGGACATATCGTGCCCACTCCACTCCTTAAAATCAGAGCACTTCTGAATAGATTTTGATTTTTCTATAATTCTCTCATGATCTCTTTTATCACGGCATTTATTACACAGACATACGCTTCTGCCTTCTTTTTTGTCATATACAAAAGAATTAGAATAACAGCCGCAATCAATGCAAGTATCCACATTCGCACCCCCGCTCAACCTTTGCAAGCTTATATTCGGTATTCATTGTTTTAATAATTACGTTTTCTTTATTTAGAGGGCTGAATTTGATAACGTTCGAGGTGTGCATAGCATGGCTTTCACCGTCCTTTATATATCTTATAAAGCACGGCTCCCCGACTCTGAGATGCAATATATTTACACGGGAATTAAGGACTCGATTATGAATATCTCTAAGGTTTCCGTCTTTCGTTTTAACAGATGTGACTATATATTCGCCCATAAATAACCTCGATTCTATTTTAAAACGGCAATTCTATTAAACCCCATCCAAACGCATACTTTCTTCCGATATCAGATGCATTCTTCTCAAACCATATACTGTAGTAATCAGTTTTACAGGGATTGCCCATTTTTTCTCTAACAAACCTATACCAGTATCTAATAACCGATGGCAGCACTACTACAATCGGCATTAAAAAGCCAAGATAACAATTTTGAATAGCGTGCCCAAGCTCGTGGTCTTTTAGATACGTCCCGACCATATGCTGTGTTATCATTACCGGCCCGAAACTTATGCCGCCCCAATCTTCACCTATTGAAAAATGCCAGCAAGTACCCCAACGTGTGGGAGTTACACCACAGAGCGTTAACGCAGACGCAATAACAAGGCCTATAATTGTCATTGGAAAACCCCAAGTAAGAGACAGTATATAAAAAGTCTTTTTGCTCACGAGATCACTCCCTTAAAACCTTTACGCAATACAAATTTCCGTTACACACGAATTCAAAATCGTTAAGTTTGTACATTACCGTAAGGGTCACATCGTTACTCCCATCAGGACTTGTCCACGTAACTTCGTCACGATATTCATGGCTATCGGAACAAAGGTCATAATTCAAATAGCTTCCGTCACCAAACTGGACGGTATAAACCCCCTCAAGGGTGTCCTGCTGCGCTCCTAATTTCTCTCTTTCGGCGTTAGAAAGTTCCTCGAGATTATTTATTTCGAAAAGATTGTTGATTCTATCGTATTCCTTATAGGGTAATGTTACATACGCTTCGTATCTCATAATATCGTCTCCTTTACTTTGAACTATGTCCGGATTTTACCGCTCCGGATACAAGGAGTGTTATCGCCCATACCCCAAGCGACAGTCTCCAAGTGAATACCTGGTCGAATGCAAAACAAACAACCCAGACAAGACCTGAGGTCGCAAGATAACTCACCGAAAGTGCTGCGATTATAACCAGGATCACTACGCCAATTGTGGCTATATCAGTAAATAAATCATTCATTTTATGAATCCCCTTCGTAACTATATTTTGTGTATTCCAGAGGTTTTACAAAAACTAATTTGTCTTTATCAAATGGTTCGTATTCGATTCTTGCTCTACAATATTGCGACTTACCGCCAAGAAAATATGCTACCCACATATCCTCTCTTTCTTCACCCCAACCTGTAAGCTCAAATAAAACATCAGGAAATTTTTCGGAAAGCAAAGACATGTCCGCCTCATATTCGTACCATTTTGCGTTTGCGTAATAAGTGTCGCAATAAAAATCATCGAATACATTCATCTTGTCTATCTCTTTTTGTATTTCTACATCAATATCAGAGACAGTTAGTGTAAAATCGGTATAATACCCCATGCTTTTACTCCTTTTCTATATAGAAAAACTCCGTATGACTGCCTACATCGAGCTCAGTCATCGGAGTTCCGTTCAATTCTGTTTCCCACGTTCTTATATAATAGACTTTGAAATTTCTGTCACTACAGAATTTATTTACCGCTTTAAACGCCTCTGATCTTGTTTCTACATCTGCAATCTCACGAACTTTTCCTGCGCTGTTTTTAAAATACACTTTCATATATGAGTAATCCTCCAGAGATAATCTATAAAAGGTTGCCAATTGTTCATCACTTGGTCGTATACATCTATCTTTTTGAATTTAGATTCTTCGATGTATCCACTCCACGGATGAAGGAGTATCTCCCATTCCGCCTTAGTCCAATAATGATACATCAGAGCTGACCTAACAGACCGAGCAAACGACTCTTTGTCTTCCGTTGCGATATTTAGCACATCTTTGGAAAACCCGCCATGACTAAATATATTATAAGGCTCTATAGACCCTCTATTGATATTATCACGGTATACCATCCACTTTAATATAGGGATATCTTTATCACATTTTGGACAGTATGTAAATGTCTCTTCTTCGGAGTAATTTATGTGGTGACCGCAATAAGGACAGTATGTAACTGGTTTCAACCAATCAACTCCCTTTTATCACAGGAATTAAATTATCCCTGTCTATATATCCGTTTCTCCATGTGTAAACCTTATCTTTTAAATACAACCTATTTTCAAAATCAACATATCCATCTTCAAAAAGTTTTCTATCCAGACGTTCTTTGGGAACTTCCACGAAGTCACTCCATAAGGCTTCGTAAACATCTATGGTGGGCATACATCCGTAATAAGAGTTGTTGTTTAGATCTTTAATAAAAGAGATAAGAACGTCAAACTCCTCTTTTGTGAGTTCTGCTATCCCATATGTAACTGCGTCACAACCGACGTTCTCTATATAGTAAAGTTGTTTTTCCATTGTTAGTCCTCACAATAATAAGGTTTGTATTCCCAGGTTTTCAGGTTCCAAAGGAAAAGTGTCGCAGGAGGCAACACAATCGGCAATGAGTTCTACGAACTCTCTATCATCTGTGGTGTCTGTAGGGATATATTTGGAATAAATATCACCTGTAATTTTGGTATATTCTTCCTCTGTAATAACATTCGCCTGTACAGCAATGTTTACTTCATATTTAGACCACAAGTTCCTTTTATAGTTTCTTGCAACTGTCTGATAAGTCATAGTCCGCACCCCTTTATATCAAAGTTAACATGTTCTGATATTCCAAGCAAAACCGAAGACGCACAATTAACTCTCTTGCGTAAGCTGCAAGAAACTGTTTTTCTTTTATGGTCATAAAACTACCCTTTCATTAAGACACCATTGCTCAACAACATCTCCGCGACATATTCAACATCTTCCTCGGTGTCGATACTATGCCCACGAAGTAAGTTCATCAGGTGTTCTTTTGAATTAACATTTGACTCCCTAACGAAATCTCTATAATCTCGTACAATACACTCGCTTCTCTGTATACCTCTGCAATCAGGCTCGTTAATACACCAATCACACTTTTGCATAAAATCAGCCTCCCGTCCATTCGACACAATAGAATTAACCTTTTATTCGTAATCCAATATCTGTCTGCATTCGGGGCAAACTTCAAAGAACGGATTTTGATAGTATCCATCATTACACTCACCGCCAAGATCTGTGTTGCATTTCGGGCAACGATTAGGAGACCATCTCTTTCGGATAGGTTTTAAAGGGATACCCTTCTCTATCTCGCCAATGGCAAACTCGAGTTCCTTTCTAACCGGCTCCCACTGTTTAGTTGATAACATCGCTTTGAGAACGCCGATGCTATCATGTGCAAGCTTAATATCAGTTTTCATATAAAATCAGCCTTTCGTATCAATTTTACGAGGACGACCTTTAATAAATATATCTTTATACAGAACCTTATAAAAATCTTCCTCTGAGAAACAAAAATTAGACTGTTCGTCTTTTGGTGTGTGGATATCGAACAGAAATGTGGTAGATGTCGCAAAGGCTCCCGGATACTCCTTTGAGCGAGACCAGCCCCTTGGTATTACAAAGGCTTCTTTCGGTAGAAACCATGCCCCATCACCACTTGAATACCCTACAATTTCGCCATCCATTTTATATTTATTAAATCTAAAGGTGGCTTCGCATCCGATAAGTTCTTCCCCTTCAACCTTGTATTCCATAACAGGCACCCTTTCTTTCGTTATTTTATAAATTCTCCGCCTACATAAAGTTTTTCAAGGTTAAGACCTCTTCTAAGTTCTCTATCAGTAAGCTCACTAATAAGCCTCCATTGGTGGTTTCCATCTCTCACATAAATCATTGGCATTTTATTTTCTTCATCCCAACACCAAGTATTAGAAAAAGCATCTAAGGAATTGGTATATACCTTTGTATCAAAAGGAAAGTTTTTGCTGATATTCCATAGTCCAGCGCGACAAATGCTATACCCCATCCCCGCATCTATCTTGAAATGGTTCTTGTAGGGAATAGGGCTTTCTTTTACTAACGGGCCGTCTTCAAAGTAAACTATCATATAATTCACTCCTTGTTTATTATCCCCACATTGTCTCAACCCAGTAAACTAACATATCTCCATCCCATTCATGCTTTATAACGGGTTCGTTAATACTGTAGTAGTCTCCATCAAGAGATATAAGACTACGGCAATCCCAAGCGCAATAACCTAACAGAATATCTTCACCATACGGATCGTAAGTCCTTACCATAATGCTATCTAGTGATCTGTCAGGAAGTATATCTTTTACAATCATATCGTTACACCAAGTAAACGTTTTAATGATATACAAAATTCATTCTCATCTATATCTTGGATATCCTGTGTTTTTAAATACTCCTTTATTTCGCGTATAATAGCAGGAGCAATATTTTCACACAAGGAATCTAACAAAGACTCTAAGCAATAAAGTTTTTCATTGTGACTACCTGAAACCACCTCAAGAAAATGCACTCTATTTTCTAATTCATCGATGTCAAACTTGCGATACATCCCAGTATCAATTTCGTTCATAAAATCACGCTTTCATTTTTACTTAAAAAGAAGTGTGCTATAACGCCAAATGCTGGTTGACGGTAACGATAGTCGTTGGCCTGCGTGTAGCGCAGCATGGCGATCAACCCACCCACACTACCGTCTGAGGCTGCAAACCCGTATGGTTGTAACTCACCTCGGTGATGCTCTTGATAACCTTGTACAAGGATATCCTCCATTCGCAACTCCTTAGATGATGGCTGCTTCTAAGCCCACATCCCTCTTTTTTAGGACTTTTTTACTGATTCAAAAAGAAAAGAGAGCGGTTTGTCGCTCTCTTTAAAATCAGGTAATACCGCCATATCTGCCCATCTTTCATATTCGACAATCCTGCCTCTTGGTTTTGTTACAACCCCATGAACTCCGTGCGAATAATAGAACCATGGGCATATCCTATATAAGATCGCATTTACGGTATTATGCGCATTCTGATCGAGTTGTGAATAGTAATCCAAAACATTTTCGGCCTGTTCGAATGTGGTAACATGAATATACCACGCTCCATTCATAAACTCTTCAGGACTCATAACATAACCACCTTTCGAACTTTATGCTAAATCCATCTCGGGACTAAGAATATCATCTATCCATTCTCTATCCAGTTTATCAGTCAGTGCTGCCTCTTCAAATCTGTTATAAATGCTCTCAGGAATATAAACTTTGATATTAAGCACGCAGTTACCATCTTCTATCGCAGTCTCATAGTCGTAATTTCTTCCTATATTTATTACAGCCATCTAACTCACCTCACAAAATTACTCTTTTATCGCTTCTCTATTTGCTACCTGAATAATCTTTTCGATATATTGTAAATTGTCAATTTTATCCTCTAAGTCTTTGATATACTGGATAGCAAAATCAATTCCTTCGTTATGACCAAATAAACGATATCGCTCTTTATCATCATTAGCAAAACGATAATTAACAACATAAACATTAGCAGAGTTTCTCTGCTTATAATTTCTCAACAATTGTTTTGTATAAAGACTTCTTTCGCCAATCATAATGTTAACCCTCATAAAATCGTCATAACTCTACCTCTTAAAATCACTCTTTTATGTGGTTACAATTCAATATATTCTCCATCAATCTCAATTACATCAACTGGTATTTCATCTTGCACAATATCAAGCATATCTTCAAAACCTTCTGCTTCAAGTAATTCTTTTGCTTTCTGTGCCTTTTCGTAAGTTGTACATCTTGCGAATACTGTTCCTTCTAAATCATCCATTCCTATTACGTTAAATAATCCTATTTCGTTCATACTAATTTCCTCCCAATAAAATCGTCATTTTACAACTCGAATTCTTCCACGATTTTGGATTCTTCATGGCTTTTATATTTAACACAGGCTTTTTTAGCATCTTCAAGAGTGCTGAATGCGATACTTGCGTATCCTGGGACTACAATTCCACCCCATCCTTCGCCCTCTTTAAAAACCTGTGGCATATAACTGCCATTATATTTTTTGATTCTAAATCTCATACAAAAATATCCTCTTCCATTTTTCGGGCATACTTGGGAATCGATTCGTCCGTCACCCATAATTCAAGCGATTTAACATCTGAGATTTTATCGATGTCTTCCTTAGCAAAGCCAAACAGAAAAACTCCACTGGGCTGCTTGCAGTAACTTAAGTTTATATTCCCAATTCTTCCGCATATAGTACAAACTTCATATGGACAGTATCTTTCTATTTTTTCTGCCGCTTTAAAAGGATTATCCAGTACATGCTTTAAAAGAACTGTTTTATACTGGTGTTTGTGATTTGAACGGGGTACGCCATTTCCTTTTGACTTTTTACGGTATTTCGGAATGTCGTTATATAAATCCATTATCAACACCACTCAATCCATTTTCCAAGCATAGTCAAACTGCTTGCGATAGGATTTGCCGTTGAAAAGCTCGTCTTTATTGCGTCGAACCTTTCTATTGGAATAATTCTTGTAATACTTCTGTCTGCGGGAATGGCTGGGGTACTGCATATGGGTTCCCACCTTTTCCCAAGACCCGTTAATCTTCATCCAGTTCGAAAATCCGCCAGATTTTCTATATCCCTGCGACTCAAACTCTTTAGCCTTTTTATTGCGCTCATCTTTACGGCGCTGAGCTCTTGTTCTCGGATTAGAATTTTCAAATTTCTCTAATTCTCTTTCTAATCCTTCGCTATCGATGTTTTCGCAAACCACCCATTGGTTTGCTTCTTCTCTTAAAATTTCATTAAGCAGCTCTCCCCATAAATTATTAAGAGCTACGCTTACAGGGCAGTGTTTGCAAGCTTCCTCATCAGTTTCAGATACCAAACACTTTCCGCATACAGTATTAATTGCGTCTAAATAATCTTCTCTGGACATCTATACAACACCATCCTGTTTTTATTTATTTAACTGCTCAAATGCAGCTTTTAATTTTTTTAAAGAATCTTCATCTTCTAAATAGAAAAGCCCGGGATCTCTCCCGAGCAGGTTAATAACTAACTGACCAAATCGCCAATCCGGTACAAGAGACCAAACATCAGCGAGGGCTTCACAAAATATAGGTATACGGTCGGGGTCACGACCTTTAACAACCGAATTGTTGTAACTTCTAATTTGAGATATAAGCAGATCTGTAGGTGTACTCATTACTTACTCCTTATAATTGCAAAATTTCATCGCTTCTTTTAATTCTCTGATTAATGATCCAGCCCAACAAGGACTAAATGAGTGACGATATTGCCCATATCGTCTCTCGAACTGTATAGTTCCGTCGTCTTCTGTGCCTATAACGAACAAAGGATATTTATCATCCTTGTTCAAAATCATTATCGCATGAATAGAGTCCCCGCCAGATTTAAAAATTACATTATATTTATCTCTCAATTCTTTAAGTGTAGACTTATCCCAACGTTGATCTTCTGCGCAAAACATTGCCGGTTCGTCATCATCGTAATTTTCTAAACCAAAAACGTATTTAAGCATTATTTCACCTCAATTATTGTAAGTCGATTGAGTAATCTGCAACTAAAGCATCTGTCGGAATGAAAATCTCACAAACGTATTTGGACTGTTTATAATACCAAAACTCTCTGGTTTCTTTATACCACTTCGCACAGGGAGGTATATCATCGGTAAAATACACGATTGTTATGTCATTGTCAGCACGCTGTGTTTTCATCCCGCCGTTCGGCAGCTTATAAGCGTAGGTATATTGATACACCTCGTTTACAATCCCTCTCCTCAGATGAATCCTTCCGTTTATAGAATGCTTATCTGCAAGGGCTATTAATTCATGCGTAACATATGGCTCTGGGCGCTCAAACTCAATTTCGTCTATTTTTATCTGTGGATACACAAACATAAAACACGAAGCTAAGAATGTTGCAATAATAAATACAAGTGTTTTACCACTACATGCATCTTCTAAATATGCAAAAATCGCCATAAAGCCAATAAAAAATGAAACCAGAGCAGAGAAACCTAACAATACTATCATCATATTTTACACATCCTCTAAGAACCAAACGCATTCTTTCGGCGGTTCGTTTTCAAATAAGTGTTTTATAATCGGCAGCTCTCGATACATATTGTCAAGGGCAAGCCCAATCCTGCTTGCGGCACACCCAATAATTTCAAAATCCCTGAATGTACAACGGTCGCACTCGGGAAATTTTACTTCATCCATGTGGTAAAAACCTCAGAATATTTCTTTATCATTTCTTCAGACAATGATTCAAAAGACTCGCTATCGGATGGGGCTTCGCAAAGGAAGAACGTCCCTGCAACCAATTCAAAAACGTACCCCTCTTCATCTCTTAAAAATCTGTTTGGAGGTAAACCAATCAGCTTCCCCTCTTCATTACAAATCAGTGCAACACCTTCATCTTCGAAGGGGTAAACGGCTTCTATATATCCGCCTACAACCTCTTGCATTGATTTAAGACTACCGTCAATTTCTTTTGGATAAGGCTTATTACCGGGTTCTACTATTAAAACTCGCATATTTTACCTCCTCTACCAAGAACTTATATAATGTATTTCTTGTTCTGAGAAATCAGTGCTGGCAATTATATCATCAACGATTATTACAGTTAGTCTCAGACTATCAATATACCAATCGTCATAATCTGTCGAACCGAAGAAAAAACCACTTTGCGTAGGCAAGTACTCATCAGCCGCTTCTTTCCATAAGTCAGGGTCGGCACATTCTTTACACTGTTCGTATTCATTAATGATGGTCTCGCATATGTCTTTAAGACATTCTAGATCTGCTTTGGTTATAGCGCGGTGGTAATCGCAATCATCGACTCCGTCTTGAATATTATCAACAAACCACTTATGGATAGCGTTAGCCTTTCTCCAGTATCCTACTTCAACTCCGTCTCTTTTTAAGTACATATCAAGACCCATCGCAATCCCCCTCTAACAAATCTTTAATAGCCTCTTTAAACATCGAATCGACAAAATTATACTGAGGACTATCTTTATAGCTTTTTAGCAAAACAGAAGAAAGATGTAGAACTCCTTTTTCAAGCTTGTCTACCCGATAAACGCCGTATCTATCGACCTCTATTTCCATACCGGGTCGGAAATATTTTTCGAGATTAATCATTACTTTAGAAGGTTTAAACATTACATCTGTCGATACTTCGTCTACAAATAACTCAATTTCAGGTTCTGTATTTAAATATTCACGCAATTTTTATCAACCACCTTCATCATAGCTCCACAGTCAGGGTTGGGACAAAAACCAACGATGGCAGGCATCCTGTCTTTTGAGTACTCCATACCACAAACAGAACATTTCATATCGTGATCTGATGGGTATGCTATCCACTCACCTTGCGGAATAAGGTCTTTATAACCGACGTTGGGTAGCCATGTATAAAATATGTACTGAGCGATTGCCCATAGTTCGTTTTTGCTGATGGAAACCTCTTTAAGCATATACTGATTGCGCATATCACTCATTGCCTCTTCAAAGGCTTGGTATGTGTCTTTCGGGTTTTCCTCCATTGCAGTTAAAGCATTTTCGATAAGGTGTTCAATGTTACTCATCGCTTTCCTCCATCTCGCATTTACGACCACAAAAAATCCTGCAAAGTATTTCTAGTCTGTCTGAGATGCAGAATAGTGCAAACGCTATAACAGGCTGAAAAATAGCTTCAAGGATTTCAAAATAATTTGCATCGATCATTATTCTCCCTCCTCTTCGGGGCACCTACTTATGTAGACTTACGGAGACTTATAAATATCATTCATACTAATAAAATCTCAATTTGGTTCAAACACCTTGAAAACCATCGAATTTGGGTGGGTCATTTTTTCTAACAGGCTCAGAATCGGATAAGTCCAACTTATCTCTGACCCATTTATGTCCGTCAAGTCTTCTCTTGAGTATCTCGCAAAAAACTTCCAAATCTTTTCTACGTTCATCGATTTCGTCTTCGGACATATCGAACCCCCATTGACTCCATAAATCAATATTCTCCTCTATATCAGATAGAAACTCCTCAGCCAGGGCTTTGATTTTGACATCCACTTCTTTAAACATCATTCCGTGATCTGATTTGCCGGATATTATGTAAGTATTAAATTCGTCAAAAACAATAATGTTCTCCCATCCTTCAGCATCAAATGTTGCAACAGCTGGGGTGTGAACTCTAAGTACTTTTTCTATGGCATTAAAAATGCAATATGGTACATCCGTAAGATAACTACATCTGTCAGACCAATCTCCAATAGATATTGTAGTCCACCCATACTTTGGTTTGCCTAACATAGAAACGCCCCTTTATTACGAATATAACGTAGTAGAGTTTTGGGCTTCCTTAGCGACATTGTCAAGTATGAAATCGGGATCTAAAGGACATAAAGTTTTATACCACTCAGAATGGAAAAAGTTTTCCAGTACATTTTTTAGGTTCTCGTCTTTTTTCTTAAGCGCAAATTTATAATCCTCTGCAGCTACTGCTACTATTGCATTAGCTAGATTTTCATACGGATCGCCGACTTTAGTTCCTACCTTAGCCACTACATCAGGAGCTTCGCCATTTAAAAGCATAAATGATTTCTTTACGCTCTCATCTTCTCTATAAAATCCGTTAAGACGCTTTTCTTGTTCACGTTTTTCTTTATCTCTTTTTACACATCCACAGTCCTGAACTATTCCATATAGAAGACGCCTTCCGTCTATGGTTGTTTTCCCTCCGCACAAATCGCACTCGCACAACCATTGAACTCGGCCGCTTTTTCTGCCATTTGTTCTGAGCGCAGTCAGATGACCGAAATGTTGTCCTTTAATGTCTACCATCGCTCCCATAGAATCAATCCTCCATTTTAATCTGAGAATCTGTGACTAATGTCCAGTAACTATTGCCATTTTCTGTAAGAGATTTTTCCATATCCGCACAAAAGTCCAGTATAAATTTCTCTAATCCATCCACACGATATTCTAAATACCTGATGCCTACACTTCTAAACGTAAAGAAACTTTCTTTCTCATTCCACTCAAGAAAGCCAACAGAAAAGCAATACTTATTTCCGCGTTCATCAATCCTCCATAGTACCAAATCAAATTTATACGGTTCGATATGTCCATCGATATATGTAGGCGATCTAAACTGGAAACCATTCCACTCTTCTGTAAAAATCAAAACATTATGCATTCACTAACAATCCTTTCTTTGTGAATCACATCAGTAAAATCCGACCATAGTTCGGCATTATATTTATCGGTGACGTCTCCTGTTATATCAAAAAGTCTGCCATCTATCTCAACGACAAAATGGCAGGCTATGCTATCGTACATTATTTGGCTTTCAGGAAAGCGCTCGGACATTATCTTGGCAAACCAATAGCAGCAGCTACAGGTAAACACCTCATCTACGTTCTCGCTGATATGAAATCTACGCAAAAAACCTGCAATATCCGGTGGCATAATATCATTCCTTCCTGACAAGCCGTTTAAACTTCGTGGGGACACAATTAATATAATCATCTATCAGTCTGCTTTCGTCCTTTGTTTCGGCGTAAGCAGTGATAGTTATTGTCTTCTTATTCCAATCTAAGGTATAGCTATCGTTTGCGGTGTTTGTAATATGATATCTTGCAAGGAAATCTCTGAACTTTTTCATTTCCTGCAGGTCATCCGACATGATGACATTCACATAGGTTCTGTCTTTGGAAAACTTATTGTTAAAAGAAACTGCAAGACAGCACCCTACTCCGCTTGCTATGGAAACCACAACAAGAGAAAGGATGCCGTCTGCCGATACTATGCTTTTTGTAATACTGAGATAGATGAAGTTTGACAGCCCAAGGGATAGGCCGGCAAGAATACTTCTGTTACGCTGAACAAGGATTATCTTAGCTGTACCGAGGATATTATCCAACATCTTAGCTAAAAACAAGAAACTTAGATGTAAAGCCGTCAAACTTTCACCTTCTTTAATTTGTATTTGCTCTTTCGAGAATTTCGTCAAGCGTGCGAGGAGTGTAATCCATATATGGCATCATAGCGCCCACATTGTACATCTCACACGGACGGTCATATAATTCCTTCATCAAGAATTTTGTGTTCTCCATCATGTTGTATTCAAATGATGTATGAACATGTCCGTAAAGATGGTACCACCCATAAAAATGATTCTTGTAACACGGGATGGGATAATGGCACAGAACAACCTTTCTACCGTTATCCTCTACTTCAAGATAATCTGTGACTTTCGCAAACTTTTTGTTAAACCATGGGGTGTTACAATAATCATGGTTACCTTTAACAAGAATGATCTGACCATTCAGCTTATCCATTATCGGCGCAGCTTCATTAGGATTACACCAGAACATATCGCCGAGGACATAAGCTATGTCACCAGGTTCAACGGCATTATTCCATCTTTCTACAAGCGATGCATTCATCTGTTCAAGACTTGTAAAAGGACGGTTGTCAAAAGCTATCGCATTTTTATGCCCGTAATGCCAATCGGCTATATAAAGCTTTCTGTTTGCCAAAATCCCACCCCTATCATTATTAAGGCTCGATACTAACTAATGCACTAGCTCCAGATACAGTAGGCAGACTACCGTTCCAACGCTCAAACTTAATCTTATCGATAAGTTCGTTAGTAAGCGATGCTGCGATCTCTCGGTTAGCTTCTGCTTCTGCCTGAGCGGAAATACGAACTACTTCAGCTTTAGCCTCAGCCTCGATTACTGCCTTTTCCGCCTCGACCTGAGCTACTTCCTTTTCTTTATTAGCTCTTACCATAGCTACTTCTTTTTCCTTGTTTGCCTGAATCATAGCGGTCTGAGCTTCGATAGTAGCAAGCTCGTATTCCTGCTGAGCGGTTACCTTCTTCTGGATAGCAGCTGCAGTTTCTTCGTCCACAGAAATATCGGTAAAGTTTACGGTATCAATAATAATGCCATACTGGTTAAACTTATCACGAAGATATGTATCCAGTTCTGCATTAATTACAGTACGCTTGTCACCAAAAATATCGGTTACAGGATAGTTAGCAGATACTTCCTGAGTCCACGCCATTACTTTAGGTTTAATAAATGTATCCTTGATAACCTCGCCGGATTTACCCTTAAAAGTTATAAAGGTGTCCGGAACCCTCTCTTCATCGAACCTATAAGAAAATTCAAGGTTTACCTTTACAGTCTTACCGTCGGATGTCGGGATACTAAAACTCTCGTCGTCCTTAGAGTCGCCGATTTTTTCCGAAGACAGATACGACTGTTCAAGTCCGATGGAGTAAGTGGTAACCTTTTTTGTGGGGGACACAATATGCATACCCTGGGTTAAAATTTCTCCGTCGACACCACCGTTCATGTTATATACAACACCCACATAACCAGCAGGTATCTTTTCCAAACATAAAACGGTACACACCAAACCTAAGATAATTGCGACTGCAAGCAGTATTGCTCCAATCTTTCCCTTCATTATTTACCTTCTTCCTTTTGTTCTTTATCTGACATCTCTTCCTTGACATCGTTGTATAATTTAAGCCCTATTGTTCCTATCCCCTGAAACGCAAAACTTAAACAAAACCACAAAAACACAAGTGCGAGAATAACCAGCAACCAAAATACAATATTCATTTATTTGTCCTCCAAAATAAAAATGGTGACCCGCCGTCCGCAGACGAAAAATCGAGTTGTAAAAATTTTTCGTCTGTGCATAAACGTCGTGCTGTCGCCTCCCTATCATCCTGGATTCGAGCTTCTAGCTCCTCTTTGAGGGGTAGAGCTTGAATCCTGGATGATTGGAGGGGTAAGCGCGTAAGAATCGAACCTATACTTCTGCTTTAGGCGAGAAGCTATCAAACCAAAGTTTTATATGTAAAACAGCTTGATAAATTTACACGGCGGGTCGTTTTAAAAGCGTTGGCAATCCGCTTTTAATTGAAATTTATTTCAAAATCTGGTTGTCTATTGCGCCGCTTGCGGCTGCGGAGCACATTACCAACAGATCCTGAATGCTAATATCTTCATTGGGACTAAATTCTTCTTCGGGCTCATCGAAATCAGATTCAGAAACCTCAGATTCTTCATCCTCTTCGTCCATAAAGATGTCGTTTTCGACTGCCCAAGTAAAAATCTCATCCTTATATATTCGGAAATCAGATTCATCGAGAGGAATGTAGTCAAAGCAAGATTCTTTACAATAAGCTTCGTAACCCTCTCTGATTCCACTAAGAAAATCTCTCAAGTCGTCCCAGGCATATTCGCCATGATATTCATCCACATCGTCATTAACTGCTTCGTTGAGATCGTCTCCCAAAACTACGTAGTCCATGATGTCGCAGTCTTCGTCGAAACAAAAGCGCTTCAAATCATCCCAACTGTAAATATCGTCTAAGAATTCCTGTCTTGTCATAATTAAACACTCCCTTTAATAAAAGTGGAGCCCCCAGCCGGAATCGAACCGACATCAAATGATTACAGGTCACTCGTTTTACCTTTAAACTATAGGGGCATCGTTGTGCGTTTTTGTGCCTTTGAGACATAGGCGGAGACAGGTTCAACGCACAAACCCTTCGATTACCCTAACCGGTCACTTACCGCCAAAGCGATGGGTCATAGGGTAGAAATAAAGGAGAACGTTAACGGTGATTTTTCAGCACTTAATCTCCCTTGGTCTGGTGCTTTCTCATAGGTTAACCAGATTGGCTGGGGCGGCAGGATTCGAACCCGCGAACTGACGGAGTCAAAGTCCGTAGTGTTACCGCTTCACCACGCCCCAATATTATGGAAACTTTTTATATAGACTATTTACCACTTCATCCCAATGCTTATTGGGCGGGCAGTATACAGGCTGCATCTTTTCTGCGGTGTCCATCCCCTTGCTTTGGTACCACTCAAGTAGATTTATAAACCTATACAACCCCTCTTGGACGGTATCAAAGGATTTAACACCACTTGTTACAGTTATACCGCCAAAGTTATGACCTCTTAGAAAAGCCTCGCTGGTATAGTGTCCTGTTTCGAGACGAGATATTGCAATAGCAAGATACGGATCTCTTAAGGTGTCTTTGGCAGCGTAATAAATCATTTGGTCGTACGGGTTTTCAAACTCCACATCCATAAATTCAACTTCCTCAACCATACAACAGGCTTCTTCGGGCTCAATAAAGGCTACTGCGGTCTGAGGGTTTTCTACTGGAATTTGAACAGGTTTTACGTTCGAGGTTTGGAACGCAAAAATCATGCAAAAAACCACGGCAGTAACGACAGTAATTCTTAAACACTTTTTCACGTTCCACCTCTTTATCATTCTTTTCATTTGCAATCTACATATAAATTACCTGGATTAATGCTGCAGCTGGAGGTGCGCTCTTGAGACAATAACCAGTGTACTTTAGTTATGGGTCAGTGTGTCTCCCGGACGACGATCAGTGTGTCGGCGATGTCTTCAGGTAATGGATTTTCGATCAAGGCGTCACTTCTACCTTAGGCGAGAAGCACCCTAAAAAGGGTTATTCATTGCAAATGAAATTTAGTTTTTATCCTAAGTCTTCTTTAATAAGACGCATGATATTTACATTAAGTTTCTTGTTGATATGCTCTACGATAGCGTCTATAGTTTCTCCCTCTACCATCTTGTAATAGCTGTAAAGTCCTTTCATTACCTGAATATCTTCACAACTCCAAGGGCTACCGTTATTTCTGTCGTTTACATAGTTGGTCAGCATCGATTGAAACTGACGCTTCTTTTTATACCCGACAGTTATTTCATTATCCTTATTGAGCATTACGCCAAGATTCCAGTTACTGCCCGCAGAGGAGCCATATCTGGTCTTAGAGCTATTAATGTTAAACGGAGCGTTATATGCTCCCAAAGTGTCTACAATCAACTTTTCTACATCTCTGACATTGAAATCGTGACGAGACGAAATGATAAAGTCATCAGCGTATCTGGTATATACGAAGTGATTGTCTTTGAAGTTTCTGAGAGCATTGGAAAGCTTAAAATCTACAGGTATCATCATTACATTTGTAATGAGAGGAGAAATCGGAGTTCCCTGTGGGAGACCGCCGTTTAAAAAACCAAGCTCTAAAGCTTTACGAAGTTCTTCTCTTCCTGCAGGATGTTTAACAACCTCGCTGAACGGGAAAACCATGGAAAACATCTGCATAACAAAATCAAGGTTAGTGCTGCCGAAGAAGTTATGCAAATCCAGCTTGCCAAACCACTTACTATTGTTTTGCTGATGTCTCTTTACAGCGTCGATAGTACAACGCTTTTTTATGTATGCAAACGCAGTAGTGTGATACAACGCACCGAAGTCCTGCTCGAAAATACCTTTCAGCATACGCAATGCGTTCATAAGGTCATCGTTAGGTGCATCTATTCTACGAAGACCACCGGATTTTTTCGGTATGTAAAAGGTGTTATATAAAGAACGGCGCTCGACTTTTCTTAAAAGCTCGGTAGAATTATTAAAGGCGGTGAGTTTACCTATAAGTCTCTGAACGTCCAGAGATTTGGTAAAATGTTCACTCGCCGTCTCTACCTCGTATGTTTTTGTGTTTGCGGTGTTATCATTTATGATAACGGGGGCTTTGAAAGTCTGATATAAGAGTTCTTCCAAAGTCATCTGATGATATATTGGAGACTGTTTTACGGTAATATAAACCATATTATTTCCTCCTTTTTTTAAACTGTAACCTTTATAGGTAATGTTTGGGATTTGGATCGGGACTGGAGGCGCCTTTGGATGTTCTTGATGAGTAATAGAATCAGTGGATATTGATTATCATATTGTTTAAACGTGGCGCGGATCTGACTACTGGGGTTGTGTCAGCCTGAGCTGGTACCGGCAGCCTGTAGCCGCGAAGGCAGGGTCGTTGGATTCTGGATCAAATTGTTACTTCTACCTTAGGCGAGAAGCTTTCCTGAAAAGGAAAAATACGTTACAGTTCAAATTATTATTTTATATACCGAGCAACGAACAAAGCTGCTCATTTGTGAATAATATCTGCTTCTTTATTTCTCTGGGGATAATGCTGTAAACCCCGTTTTCTCCCTCTACACGAGTGTTGGGATTTAAAGTACAAACAGGTCTCAAACCAATAATACAGCTTTCTGGATACTTACTCTCAACACCGCCGGTTCTTGATATTACTCTCACCATACTAAAGCTGCTATTTTTCGTCCAAAAAGGAATGAAAGATTCGCCGTTATATCCAGCTATGTTTAACTTTCCGGAAAACGCAAGGTCGTTTGATGCCCTTGCCCTAATACCTTTTCTTTTAAAAAGAGAGAACTTCTCGTCGCCGATTATATCGTATGTAGAGGGAAGTTCTATTCTTCCGACAATACTCTCGATTTCATAGTCTGAAAACCCACTTAAGAACCCGGGATGGGTATCGTAAGTATAACGATTATTGACATTACCTCTGGTCGGAGCAGCGTCATAGCGATGCATAGGCATAAACCACTCCGGTTCCTCGCTGTTGAGATAAAGAAGAATGTTAGAGGTCTCATAGTCCGGATTTCCTGAATATCTATACTGAGGAGACGCTGGCTCTCTCGCGTCATAAGGAAGAATATCCAGAGCAGATTCAGAGAGAAATTTATTTTCAGGAGTGGATTTAAGCCATGCTATGGGGCTGGCAGCCCGATTCGGGTTTGCGCCATATCGCCCCATAATCAACTTATCCCCCACTTTAAGTTTTTCGATAGTTGTTTCCATGACGAAACCTCCTATTCGGCGTTATCAAAATGCATCGAGCATGAAGTTGTAAGAGTCTGCAAGGATAAGCTTTTTCAGAGGCTTCTCATTCCAGAAATTCATAAAGTTTGCAACTCCCAGAGCGCAAATAACTCTTACGGTAGGACATACCGACAACGAAATATTACAAGCAGAAACAGGAGTCTCTTCCTTGGCTTCGTCGTGAGAGAAGTTCATAGATGCGAGGAAATCCTTCTTCATCTTGTACTGAGACCAGTCAGCTGCGTAATGCTGTGCGTCCTCAAGGCGGGTTCTGAAATCAAACATTGCTTTTATGTAAGGATTGTCAAAATGCTTTTCGACTATTTCTCTACGCAGATCAATGTTATCAACACAAAGGAAAACGAAACCCGAAAGCTGCTGACCGTTCCAACCCTCGCTTTTAAGAACTGTATCATCCTTAATATCAGGATTGATTTCACACAGAATATCCAGCAATGCCTCGGTCTTAGGTCTGCCGATATCTGCTCTTCGAAACATCTGATTTGCCAGATTGTGAGCTTCTACAGTATCAAAATCCCAAAGTGTAAACTTAGTCACTCCAAGTCTTGCAATGTTTTCGGCTACGGTGGAGCCCACCGAACCGCAGCCGACAATATGTATACGGTCATCAAACTTTTCAGGCTGAAAAAATTCATAGCTCTTAGAAAGATCCATGTTATACCTCCTCAATTAACTTCTCATATAAAGTCCGTAAAGATCATCGTAGTCATAAGGGTCATCATCGAATTCCTGACGACCAAACAGGTCGGTCTGGTCGCAGTTGTTTTTGCCCGCCCAACCAGCGCCGATCTTAGCTCTGGGCTTTTCTTTCTTTTCGGTGGGCTTGTCCTCTTTTGTGGAAGTAGGTGTAACAGCGGGGAGCTTCTTCTCTTCTTCCTTTTTGTTTGGCGGCTGAGCGGTCAAAGGATTATAAGGAGTGTTGGAGTTATATCCGCTCTTATATCCATTGGCGTAAGAATATACATAACTCTTGGTTTTAACCATCTCTTTTGCAGACTTAAGGAATCCTACAAGATCTTCGCCACCGGCAATCTTGATTTCTATATCGGTGTTTTCAAACAACACATTCTTCTTAAGGTCGTAAATCTTATTGGTACTGACAAACGACTTGTTCCAAATCATAAAAATATAGAAATCCTCATCACCAAGCATGTTGAGGATTTCTTCCTGATGGGCAAGATCCACTCCCGAGGGGTTGGTAGCCATGTTTACATGGGAGTGAGCCTGCATATTAATATTACTGAAACGATCATCGTCAGCGTTATCCATGAGCCAAGTTGCATACTTTTCAGTATCCATTTCAACGCTTGCTCCGGTAACTTCCTGAGGATAGACAAGAATATCAGAAATTATGTATTCGTGAGCTTCGCTATTGGCGACTCTGGACGCTACACCGTGCCAAGCGACCTCTTTATCAAATTCCTTGATGAGCATAACCATCTTCGCCCACGCTTCGGCGGTAAAGTATACAGTCGCTTTCTGGGATTTGCAATTAAAAACCTTAGTAAAATTTATTTTACCGTCAGCAAGCTTGGTAAGACTTAATGCCTTTTCAAAATCCGCACGACATTCTTCAAGAAGTTCGTCGGTCATTTTAATATATTTACTCATATTACGCTTCCTCCGTCTTTTGCTCATTTACTTTCTCCTGTTCTTCAAGCCATGCAACGGCTTCTTCGGGGTTTACAACCTTACCGTTGGGGAGTTCAATACAACGACGATTTTTGCTATTTGTGCCATACATGGTATCCATGAATTCCTGCATAACAGTGCTGTCGCCCCAGTTTAAACTCTTACAAGAAGCGATACTCTGCTCGAGAGCCGCAATGTAATCATTGTTTTTAAGGAGGTCATTTATGGTTCTTTGATAGTTACCCATACATGCGTATCTGTCGATATGGGGATTAGGCATATATTCTGCAAAATCCGCATCAAATCGATGACCTGTAAGAGCGTTTACGTTGCCATTCAAAGAGAAGTTATACGCAGCACAGAACCTAATACGAAGACGAGGATTTTCAGAAACAAAAATCTCACGCATAAGCTTTTCCATCTTTTCGTGAGGCATATTTCTGACATCTCTGTAATAAACAAAGCTGCGCTTATTGTTTATTGCTCTTTCTGCTATTTCTTTATCAAAATAAGAAAGGTAGTCTTTCACGCAGAAATTCATATCGCAATCAGAAACCGACTCGAGATACAAACGATTGTTACAAAGGAAGTAGTCCATTATTTCAGACTCTTCGCCAACGGAATTCACCTTCTGCTCAAGTCCTAAAAGCCTAATACAAAGGTCGTTTTTAGCTCTGAGTTTGTCGCCTATCTGCTGGTTGAGAGTGGTTATCTGATTGTTATAACTAAGAATAGAATTCTTAACTCTCTCCATTTCCATACGCTCAAACTTAGACTCGAACCCTTTGAGCATCTGCTTAATACGAACTGTACGGAAATCATATTTTTCCGCGAGTTTTGCAAGACAAGCCATATAGTTATCGGAAGAGGTTTCTCTTAATGAATAAAGCAGTGCAAGCTCGTCTTCGGTGGCACCATCTTTAGGATTGAAAAACCAAGGCATAATCGCCAAGATAGACACCTGAAGATAATGCAGCTTTTTAATATTCAGCGAGTCAACAAACACAACTGCATTCTTCTTTTCTGTATTAATAAAACAATCCACCTTAAAAGACTGCTGGTAAAAAGCTCCGATTCTCTCAATACGCTTATAGCCCTTATAAAGAGTTTCAAATTTCGCTTCTACAGCTCTCATATTTGCAAGATTGCTTTCCTGGTCAGCGTTAAAGGAATGAATCAATACAGTACCTGTAGTATTATCGAGATTTACACCAGAACAGTTGACGATACTTCTAACAACACTGTCTATAGAAGCATTAGCAACATCGGAAGCAGTATATCTTGAACTAGAAAATCCCAACCACACTTTATCGTTTTCTTTCATTCTGGGAGCCAAAAGAGCTCTCATGGTTGCAAGGAAAGAATTATCGTTGCCATATTTCGAACCCGTAATATTACCGAAATAGCTGTTCGCAATATCGGTAGTAAACGGAGTCGATGAAACAGTTGTTTTAAACATAGAAACCCTCCTTATTTATCTGCTCGCCGCAACCATTAAAGCTGCGGTAAAAAATCCGATCGTTGCCGATAACGGCACTATCCATAACAAATGAAATGCGCTAATCATTAAACTTCCCCTCTCTATGTATGGTGGGGGATACCGGACTCGAACCGGTACGGTAAACCGAGGGATTTTAAGTCCCTTGCGTCTGCCAATTCCGCCAATCCCCCAAGTAAAAACCCGCCGAATGGCGGGTTTTTTATGACGTGAAGTTAAATCACTTCACGTTGGCGTTATCCGCCTTAACTACGTTGAGCAGGAAGCACTTTTCAGTAATTCCGAAGCTTGCGAAGGTCTTGTCAAGATCTCCGGGGTTCAGGGAAGAACCGTCAAGATGCATTACACCGCGGGTGTAATCTACGCCATTGGACTCGAGGCAGTTGCGGAGGGTGGTGTTCTCATCGATGATAACGGACTCGCGCTTTACGTTGTTTCCTACAGTAACCTTAATCATTTTTCAAATCTCCTTTTATTCTTTATGTAAATTGTTATTACGAACTATTTTGGGGCATAGAAAAAGGGATGGTAGTTACGCCATCCCTTATCTATGGATTTTTAGCAGTTTTCTCTGCCATTGAATGGGTTTTAGGTCTCCATTCCGACTATGTCGAAGAGATTACTGTACAACAGTAACACTCTCGAGCACAGCGGTCTTTTCAGCCTTGATCTCCTCAAGAACTGCGGGGAGCTTCTCCTCAAGCTTCTTAAGGTGGATGATGGCGTTACCGATGCGGTCAGCCGCCCACTCCTTAACACCCTCTGCAGGGATATCATCTGCACAAAGAGTGATAGAAGCCTTGCCGTTGAACTCGCGTCCAAAAGAAGCGCCCATACCGTTGATGCTGCCTGCACCCTTAGTGGTACCGATAGCGAAAATAGGCTCCTTGCCATCCTCGCCACCCTTAAGCACCAGCTCCTTGGGACGATACTTCTCTACGGTCTTGATGTCTTCAAGAGTGA
Organism: Acutalibacteraceae bacterium; assembly: GCA_045606645.1. Classification (GTDB taxonomy): domain Bacteria; phylum Bacillota; class Clostridia; order Oscillospirales; family Acutalibacteraceae; genus DTU089. Next base: position 116,739 of record JAZUSK010000036.1, read on the forward strand.
GTGCGGAAGTTACTACTACTGCGTCGCCTGCGATAATGATCTTTGCCATGTGTACATTTCTCCTTTTATTCAAATAAGTTTATTAAAAAGCGGCGAATTCCGCTTTTCACACAATTAATCTTTCCAGCCACCAGCTGGTTCAAAATCTTCTTTTGCTGAGGAGTCATAAGAATACGGGAATTCTACATACTCTTCGGTACCATCCTCGTTTTCGATAAAGGTCGGACGATAAACATCCAAGCACATTTCGCCTGATATGTATTCAAGAGCGACATCTAAAAACTCATTTACCATCTCTACACCATAGGAATCTATAATGTCTGAGCTATCGTCGCCTTCCATGAGAACCACTCGAAGGAAGTCCGCTGCCGCCATGGTAAGCTCATCTTCGCGGACGTATATCTCATCTTCGAGCTGGGTTTGTTCTTCGAGTTCAGCCTGTTCTTTGAGATTAAGTTTCTTGGCTTCTTCCACTTTCGTTTTTCCATCCTTTACGATGACAGGAAGTAGAAACTGTGTATAAAACCGTGTTGCCGTCTCTCTGCAGTCGCTCTCGCTAATTGCGCCCTCTTCCTTTTCGGGAGGAGCTGAACCTTTACAGGCAGCGAAATAAGGAATTCCGTTTGTTTCTGTAAGGTATATAGCGTATTCAGTGTCGAGATTCTCTGCTACAAGAACCATTTCCTCTTTAAGCCTTGCCTTGTTTTTTTGGAAAAACTCCCAGACTTCTTTCGGCTTAACATACACCTCTACATTCATATCATCACCTTCCTTTCTTTTGGATATTTAAAAAGCGCGGATCTCTCCGCGCTAATTAACAGATATTATAGGCTGATGCCAAACTCGGCGAGAATCTTAACGCACTCTTCAAGATCCTTACCATACGAAAGTTTAAGGATAAGCGCATCTTCCATCGCCTGATACTTCTTAAATACATCCTTGTCGTCGCCTCTAAAAAAGAAATCAAATCTCGTCGGGCGACCATAACCGTTCGCAATTATTGGTGCGTTTTCCTCTACGTACTTATTGTAAAGCTTCTCAACTGCTTCACAAGCTTTTGTATACGCCTTATATTCTTCAGAAGCCTTAAACTGTTCCTCGAGTTTTTTCGCAACAGCATCACGCTGCTTTCTTACCACAGAAAGCTCGTCTTTTTCCATATCCATGACTTTTCTTTTTATGATATTGCGGAGATCGTTGGTTATTTTCATTTTAAAAGCCTCCAAATTGATGTTTTATTTTATTCTTTAATAATCTTTTCTACGAGAGTACCACCCAGCTGATTGACGCTATGAATAAACGCAACCAGCTCGTCCTTTGTTGCCGGCTCAAAATCTGATGCCCGTATTAACGGTATCCATTCATCATATTCAAGGACACTATAATTATCCCTTGGGTAACTTCTTGCTGATAAAAGCCCGTCATTACCAGTGTAATATATGAACGGGTAGTCCAAACAGTTATGTTCACCAAGATGATCTACATAGTATTCGCCATTTTCAGGTTGTGAGTAATACTGAATTACCTCACGAAACTCTTCTATCGAATGAATATGTATATGGGTTCTCTCAGGAAACATCATTATCACCACCAATCACGAATTTTATAAACAAGTCTTCGGGCGCAGGATTAAACTCATCTTGGCGAACCATACCAACCCATTCATCATATTCGATTATGCGGGATTTATCGCGCGGCCCCATACTATCTCCAGACAGTAATTTATCGTTTAATTCGGTACAGATCTCGAAAAACGGATAATTTAAAAACTTATCTTCAGTAAGTCCTTGACGGTAATAACCGCCGTTTTCGGGAGATTCATAATAATTTACGACATCCCAAGCCTGCTCCATTGTGTGGATGTGAATATACTTTCCTTTAGGAAACATTCGTTTCACCACCTGACAGTATGAAATTAATAAAGTCTTGCTGCGGTGCGGGTTCAAAGTCAGAAATGTTTAACACCTGACGTTCCCAATCGGAGTATTCAAGAACCGTAAAGGAATCTTCAACTATTTGGCACCAACCCGTTATCTGACTTTCATCGTATGTATCTACTGCAAAATAAGGGTATTCAAGAGCATAATCAAGCAAGTCTGTAAAATCGTACCCACCGTTTTCAGGCTGGGTATAATAGTCACAAACCGCCTGAGCCTCTTCTTTGGTATTGATATGTATATATGTGTTCTCTGGAAACATCACCAACACCTCCAAATAAAATTTAGTAAAACAAGGAGGCTCATACAGGCGTGACCTGCAGCTAACAGAATATAAAATCCGTCTTTGGTTTTACGGTACTGATCTATCCACATATGCGCAGTATAGGTATTAACCACCGCAACCAATACACCCATACAACCACCTCCAAATTTTCTTATTCAAAAAGAAAAGAGAGCGGTTTGTCGCTCTCCTTAAAATCTTGCGGTATTGCCATAGCCGCCCATTCTTCAAACTTAATACAACTATTCTTTCTGAGAGAACCTGAAGACGAGCCGTGAATACATCCTCTACTATAATAGATGTAGGGGTAATATCTCCAATTGTCTCTATTAATAGCAGTAGAGTTTATCGCATGGTTTTGTCTGTAGTAATTTAATATCTCCTCAAGTTCTTTTTCAGAATGTATATGTATAAAATTCCTTCCACTCACTGTTACAAGAAATTCTTCCGGAGTAAACATATTACCACCTCGATTCAAATAGCTGTTTTATTTTCTTGCGAGAAATTGTCTATCTAAAAACAGATCAAATGCTTTAGACGCATTCATTTGACCACCTATCTTAACGCCTGAATAACCTTCTATCTTTTTACAAACTCGATGATAATCACATCTATGGCACTCTTCGGGAGTTTTACAATCTTCACACGGGTAGAACCAATCTGACATTTTATCACCTCTAGATAAATATTACATTATCTTCTGTAGGTCGTTCAAAAAACATCGTAATTTTATCGATAAAATCATCCGGAGACATATCCATATACTTTTTCATAAACGGCTTAGGATTTTCGATTTTAAGAAAATCGGAAAGACGAGTTTCTTCTAATAAGTGTCTTCCGACACAATCACACACGCTATTAAACCAAACTCCCTCTTCGAAGGTTTCGACCTCTACTACAAAATAATGCGTTCCCAAAAACCAACATACTTTTATCAATACGGTCACTCCCCCAGAAAATATTTAATACGATATGCTAAGTAGCCTATCTTTAAGGCAATCGATGTGAAAGGTAATGGAATTATATTCGTCTTCGTTTATGTACCAATTCGCAAATTCCCAATCTATCGCTTCTTGCAACTCGCATAGCCGGAGATACTCACTCATATACACACCGTTCACCACCAAAGAGTTATTTTATTCCCTAAAAACATTCTCAGGAATTTTAGGGCAAATAGTAACAACGTCATTATCTCGAACACCATAAAACTCAAGCGGAAAAGAAAAATCGCTAAATACAGTGTAAAAGACGTACGCAGACGCTTCGCTTGGCGTTTCAAACCCAAGTATACGGATACACTCGGCAAGTGTAACCCTTTTCGGATCAACAAATATAGATGTTCTCTTTGGATTGTTAGGGTCGAGAACATAATTGATATGAATTTTAATCATACAACACCTCATTCCAAGGGGAATTTTATTCAAACAAAAACGACAAGGGTTTATCACTTTCTGAAAAATCAGATATTTCCTGATTTTCAAGGAGTATGAGGTCTACAGCTGAATACCACAAGCCATAACCCCACTCACACAATCCTCCCAAACTATGTCTGTCTTTATTATAATCGTCATGTATTACTCCGACGGGAAGATAACATCTTTTATCAATTATACCAACAACACCTTTAAACGATGTGTTATACTTATACGCTACTCTGTCGCCTACCTGCAGATCTTCGAGTTTCATATGTGTCACCTACTAACAACTTTTATAAACCATGCGTCTTTTCTAAACTCGATACTGTCTTCTCACAAATCTCGCCATATTTAGTAATAAAAACAAAAGAGTACATAAGGTTAAGCACCGGACATACGATAATGAATGCGGCCTTGATTAATGTATTGATTCCATCAGTCCAATAAAGCTTTGGAAATGAGAAATTTGGATGCTTAATTTTCCAAATATACTTCGACTTTTTTACGACGAGCAGAAATGATAAAGCGCATAGAACTATCGACGCAAAGTAAAACCGCAACATCATTCAATTCACCTCTAAATCCAAAGTATTATTTTATTCAAACAAGAAAGACAGAGGTATATCACTTTCTTGGATATCTTCACCGTCGTTAATTATCAAACGCCATACTTCGTAATCTAAAGACGAAGGACGGCTATTAATACTGTTTCCGTGCACTCCGCTTCCAGGACGCCCATCACCACGCCCACTACACAGATATGGAAACTCTAAACAATTTTCTTTATCCGAAGAATTTTTTGTTATTCCATAGGCATTAGCATAATACTGATAGACGTGCTGCGCTTGAGGAACATCATGTATTAAAATATCATACTTACCAATTACAAAACCATAATCGTCAAGCACAGAGTCTTCGGTCTCAAAAAGATTGTCGAGCACAACACATCACCTACCAAAGTATTGTTTTATATCAAAGAATCATTTTATATATTTCTGGAATCCTTTAAAACAATTAGATTTCAAAAATCTTATAGGTAAACCCGGCATTTTCCAACACCTTTTTGGCTTTTTCAATAGTTAACCCGGAGCGGATTATCGGCTTTGTGCCAGTGAGATAAAGAAGCTGCATGTCGTTTTTATGAAACTCTATATACATCTCCGCATCGTCTTTTGTGCCAAGTATTTTTATCATAATAACTCACCTTTAATAAAATCTGATTTGTTTACCACATAGCTTCGAAGAAACGCCCAGCAGACTCGTCCTCGTTAGTCTTCCATTCATCATAAGAAGATGGGCTCATACCTTTAAATTCGTTACAAGAATGTGAGAAAGACCAACTAATAAGATAGTTTACATATCTAACCCATTCATCATTATCATCTTCAAACGCATCGAATACTAAGCATTGTTCAAGAGAAACCCCGTTCTCGTCTAAACGATCCATTTCTTCCTCTAATCGATTTTCTATACTTTTATTACATCTGTGCGGGCAAAGAACCTCTTCGTCAACGAGCATCTCAGCGAATATTGTTTTCATAATGCCACCTCATCTTGTTAAATTTTGGAGCAGATAACGGGAATCGAACCCGCACTCTCAGCTTGGGAAGCTGATGTTCTTCCGTTAAACTATATCTGCATATGGTGGGAAGGGGTGGATTCGAACCACCGAAGTCTCAAAAGCCACACGTGCACCCAAGCTCGCAGACCAGGATTTACCGTCCCCCGCTTTAACCGCTTGCATACCTTCCCATTTGGTATTCCCTACAGGATTCGAACCCGCAACCGTCGCCTTAAAAGGGCGCTGCTCTACCTTTGAGCTAAGGGAATATATATTATAGGGCACAGGCTCTTCCCCTGTACAAACAACGTCCCTCGTGGCAGCGCTACCATCTGGGCAAGTACTCGGTACTCTCTAAATTTCTACCGATCCCTCTAATCACATACCCGTTGTTTTGTATAAACTCCGATATTTGTTTTTACGTCGGGTAGCTACCCCGACGCTTACAGTCAGCTAAACTGTAACGCCGTTCTTTTTGCTCGCCTCTTGTTGGGAGTCGAACCCAACCCCTCCGGGATAATCTCACCGGTGCGCTACCGCTACGCCAAATGACTATGGCACAAATATCCTTGCTTACAGGCTTTATCTTTGCCTACCTATATGGTGGAGAAGGTAGGAGTCGAACCTACGACCTGCGAGAATTCGTATCGCTGCTCTCACCAACTCTGAGCTTACTTCTCCATTTAATGATAGCCTTTCCCACTGACTATCCAAGCGACTATCTCTCATCACAGTTCCTCAAGATATTACTATCCTTATTGGCTTTTACCTAATCTCACATATAGGCGAGTCGCTACCTGATGCCCTTAATTACTCCGCTAATCCGCGGTTCATCTATAAGGAACGGATCTTCATCCGCTATTCCGCATCGCATCCTTATAGATATATCGGAGTTTCACCGAAGCTCTATGCGGTCTATCCCGCCGTCACACGTAAAACGGAAAGTAATTCCGCTGCCCCATAAACGGGCTGGTGGAAGATACCGGATTTGAACCGGTCGGTTTTAAATTCATTGAGCAAACATTATGAATGATATTTTGAAAAACTCCGTTTAAAACGCCAAGAATGTTATGGGCAAATAACAAAAAAGATTTATTTCGAATTTATGTTTACGATTTAGCCTATGCTTGTTATGAATTATGTTAAAACCTTGCCATCTCAAATCTTCCATGTATGCCGGTTAAAACCGGCATTTTATTTTGCAAATCCCTACCGCCCAGCCGAGCGGTTTACCCTAAGGCAACATACACACCCTACAAACCGTAGTCCTCGGATTTTGTAAATCGTTACTCTTTTCTATCTTTAAGATTTAAGCTTTGTTCTGTTTGAAAAAGCTTTGAACTTTTGAGATTTATGCTTTATTCGTTAGAATTTAAGCTTTATGAAAGAAAAAGCCAGTCCGATGCAGGCATCAGTCCGGCGAAATGAACGTATCATGTGCCGCCGCTTTCCAAAGCGCCAGCTATTACATTCTTTTGTTAATCTTCATATCATCTCTTTTATCAGAAGAGTGGATTAGCAAAATCCATTTAAATTGAGGCAAATTCTTTATTACTTTACTTATCTGTGCTTTGCCGAAAACAGAGAAGGTGTTTGGTTTAGGGTTTTCGGACGGCAGGGATATTGCTCATCAATATTCAATTGTGATTTCGGTAGTTGCGTTGGACACAGACAGCGCCGAGTCCACATTGACAAAGAAATCGTTTATTTCCTTGTCAAGCTTTGCGATTTCCTCAGTGATTCCGATAGGGTCTACGACTTCTACTGTCTGAGCGGCGATAAAAGCATTTCTGGTAGTTTTTATTTCTTCTGCCTTAACATCGGCATTCTTGCCGAAAATGACCTCGATATGCTTATCAGCCTGCATATTCAAAACATCGCCGTTAGAGTTGTCCGCGTCAGCACGAGCACGATTCGAGCTATATATAAGCCTATTGAGCAGAGTTCTCTTGAGCGGAATTACATTGTTTTTCATATCGATAGCAACCGCAACAGTGTATTCCTTGCCACCAATATTGACCGTGGTGGTTGCATTGGACTGAGTTACCGCTGCCTTAATAGCATCGCGGCGAGCCATCAGATCCTTAACAGCCTTATAGTCGTTCTTGATTTCATCACAATATGCAGAGATTTCCACACCGAAAACCTTGGTATTAGAATGTTTGTTTGCAAAAACAGGCACAAGCGCTCTAATTGCTTTATCGATTCGATCATTAAGAGTCTTCAGCTCACAAAGAGCCTTATGTACGGTCATTACTTCATTGGTCATAAACTTTACTCCTTAAACTTTATTTTTCACAGGCATATTTAGCCTGTCACTCAGCGTTTTCCCCGCCTTTAGGTAAGGAACTTTTCTCTCAGGGATAAATACAGGTTTATTCGCCTTGATATTCTGACCTATCTTAGCAGCTCGGGTTTTCACCTGAAAACTTCCGAATCCCTGCAAGTTTATCTTCTCGCCTTTGGCGAGTTCGTCGGCTATAACTTCACAAAGCCCATCAATAGCTATTGCCGACGCTTTTATGGTGAGCCCTGTTTTTTTAGATACCGCAATAGCAAGCTGATACTTATTCATAGACTCACTCCTTATTTTCGAAAAGACTAAGTATATCCTCGTAAACAACCTCAACAACATCGGCTGCGGTGTTTACTCGTTCATATGTGATGTTTTGAGCAAGCATCATTTTTGTCAAAGTGTCTTGACTCGGGCAGAAAATACAAACTATTATAGAGGCAGAGAGAGTCACAGCAGAAATCTTCACCAACTTTAAAAATTTTCTATAATCTTCCCCGTAAACATCTAACAACATTAAAGCTGATGCGCTAAAAACTACTCCTGCAGCTAAAGCAAAAATAGTCGCTATAAGTTTTACTCCTTCCGCCACTTCAAATAGATAGAAAAACCACGGACTAATTATCGGAGTCATACATACACCCCTTTATAAATCGAGCGGGCTATCCCGCCCTAATTCCAGCTCGGCTTCGTGACGAGAATCCGCAGAAAACTGAAAAACCCCATCAAGAAAAACCTCGACATGACCGTTTACATTTCTAAACTCGTACACAAAATCACGCCCTTTCAGAAGCGGGAACGAGCGGGCTATAAAGAACTTCGTGGCAGCAAGCTCCAAGATTGCCATGAGCCATGCCGCTCTGGACAAAATATCCCTCGGTATAGATGTCTGCGCAGTTCACACAACCTGCAAAAACATCAGGGTGAACATGACGGAAGGTCTTGATAGCATCCTTGTAATCCCGAGCAATAACCTCAGTCCAACCGCCTTTGAACGGGAAACTCTCACTCGTCCCATAAGTGAAAATAAACTTTACAGCCATAACAAAACCTCCGATTATTGTTTTAGAAAGGAAGGGTTAACCACGTCGTGATCTTGACTCTCCACCCCAAGGATGCACTTTTGGGTCACCATGAAAACCGCAGAATTATCTAAAATAGCAAGAAAGGAAGTGATTAAAGAAAGGTAAATATATATATGTAATCAAAGGCAGCATTTCCTTTGCTTACGAACATTATTCAAACCTACCCCACACCCGCAACCACAAAACCCTGATTTTATAATGCGGTCAAAACCGTTCATTGTTGTCGATTTTGGCGTTCCCGATGTGGGGAGGTCAAGAATCAAATGATTATTATTACTTCTTTAGAAAGAAGCAATGCAAGGCTTAAAAAGCCCGTAAAAAATGCTGCTGAGCAATCGCAATCGAAAAAGCCCGCAGCCGCAAGAGTGAATATTAAGATTGTGATAGCAGCCATTATAAGCCCCAAAATCCTCTGGAAGAATAATTTAGGGTTATGTATACGGGTTATAAAACCTTTACTTTCTCCGCACTTGCGTGCTATAATATTATTAGCCATCTGGAAATCATGCCTTTCTTTGGTGGTTAGGCTTACTGTGGTGCTTGCGACACCCGGTAAGCCGTTTTTATTTTTAAGCTATATTCACAGCTCTACTAACCTCAGCATTAAATCGTGACAAGAGCGGTATGTCCGCTTCCCCACTTAACCATAACATTGCGACACTCTGAATTTCCGATGATGGTAACGCCGTCAGAGCACTCTGCAATATGACACCCATCTTCTCTGGAAAACCTCACATCAGAACCGGCACGCTTTGCGATACGGTCTACACGATTACAGAAAACCTCAAACGACATCTGAATACCACCTTTCAAAAAATTCGAGCTTTATCACTCAAGAAAACCGCCGAAGCGAAAACCTCGGCGGCTTGGATTCAGTGATAGAGCTTTTTGTTTTATGCAGCCTTTTCCTCGGATTTGGGAGCTTCGGACTTCTTGCTCTCGGGAGCGGGCGCAGGAGCGGCAGTTTTCTTTGCCTTATACTCAACGCTGTAACTCTTACCGGTTGCGATACGATGGCAAACCTCCGCGATATATCTTACGAAATGTCTTTCATTTGCGCAGGATACAGTCAGCGCCTTCTTACCCTTCTTGGAATAAACCGACATCAGAAAATTTACATCATGCGAGGTCGCCTTATATTCCTCGCCGAGCATAGCAGAAACCACAGTCTGCAGGGTTTTGAGCAGGTTGGTCTTACTGGTCGGATTCTTGCCCATATCAAACTGACGGGCAATATCGGTCATAGCATAGCTGTCGTTGATCTTCTTGATATCCTCAACTCCGAGGTCTTTCGCTTTCTGAGCGGTGAGCAAGAAGTTCATTTTCTGTGCGATATCAGCCCAATTCTTGTTCTTGCCTATCTGACCACAGAACTTATGAAGTTTGTGCAGGTCGATGGGCTTTTCCTTCTCTACCAATACGCGCACCTGATATTTGGAATCCTCACGATCTTCGTCTTTGGTCGAGATGGTTACAAAACTCAAGGTCTTGACAGCAGCAAGCATAGCATCGCCGGTATTCTTGCAATCCTCGAAGCACATCTCCTGAACAATAGATGTGTACTCGTTGATTTTTTCGGTCATATCGGCATCTGCCTTGTTAGATTCCTTGAGATTTTCACTCTGATAAGCGTCGTTATAGCTCTTAATGAGTTCCTCAACTTCAGAACGCAAACCCGCCAATTTAGCAAGCTTTTCTTCTCTTGTCATGTTTGCCATACGATAACCCCTTTCATAAATCGGTGATGGTTTATCACTCAAGAAAGCCGCCAAAGTTTCCCTCGGCGGCTCTATCAATGATAAACTCAACCATTGGCAGTTTAGGCTCTGCGCTCGGCTCTGTGGGTGCAATATGACCCATAGAATACGTCGAAGTATTCACTAAAAGATAGGGGCATTTCAACCGCTCTGCCATTGAGTATTATGTAACTTTAAAATCCGCATTACTCGGCTCAATCAGATTTTCATACCTATATGCCCTTGCCGACGGCTCCTCGGAGCTACTACACCCTTGGGTGGACGGTTCGGACGATACTACTAATCATCAAAAGCGTTTCTTGCTTTGCTATCAGTTCCGCAAGCCGCGTTTAGGCTCATAAGCGCAAACCTCTGGGGATTTTCACAATCTCGAACCTATGGCTTAATTCCATAGCACCAGCGACGCTTGAGATAGCTCAAGACTCTATTGATATGCGCTCAATAGTGCGTTTGTCAGCCTTTCGTAATTTTAAGGCGCTGACCGATAGCAGTTCCTATCTCCCGCCTACGCTAATGCGTAGACTACGGCTGTTATAGTCTGCCTCTTTGACTTTTGCCCTATTACTTCTGGAAGTGTCGGACATCTCCGCTTGTATTCCCATAATAGGCGCTCACTCTGCTTTTATACGGACTTGTGACCGTTCGGATAAACCGAGTAGCATTAAGCAGGCGCTTCCTGCGCCGTTATACCATTTTAACTTCTTTTAACGTCTTACCATAAGCAACAATATGGTTATTGTTATCTACAACTTGGAACGCCCATTCATCATAAACGTCCGTTTCGTCAAACTCTACATAATTACCAAGCGTATATATCGCTTCATCTACGGTAGGTTCTATGCCCATTTCATGTTGGTTGCCCGTTGGCTTGTGAATCGCTATGATTCTATACTCTGCCATTTATAATACCTCACTTTCATCACCTTGCGGCGGGGCTTGCTGTGCGGCTGTGTGGCTGTGCCTTACACCCTTAACCGCAAACCGTCCCACACCTTGCGGCGGGGCTTGCTGTGCGGCTGTGTGGCTGTGCCTTACACCCTTAACCGCAAACCGTCCCACACCTTGCGGCGGGGCTTGCTGTGCGG
>JAZUSK010000037.1:0-70070 GCA_045606645.1 Acutalibacteraceae bacterium
GGAGTCTGGGCCGTGTCTCAGTCCCAATGTGGCCGTTCAACCTCTCAGTCCGGCTACTGATCGTCGACTTGGTAGGCCGTTACCCCACCAACTATCTAATCAGACGCGAGCTCATCTTTCAGCGGATTGCTCCTTTGGTATTTCGATGATGCCACCAATATACGTTATGCGGTATTAGCATTCTTTTCAGAATGTTATCCCCCTCTGAAAGGCAGATTGCTCACGCGTTACTCACCCGTCCGCCACTAAGAAATTTATCTCGTTGACCGAAGTCTCCTCAATAAACTCTCCGTTCGACTTGCATGTGTTAGGCACGCCGCCAGCGTTCGTCCTGAGCCAGGATCAAACTCTCTAAAATATTCTATCAAAACATCCTCTCGGATGCCTTAACCTATTTCAGAGCTCTTAGCTCTTTTCGATACTGACGTATCTTTCCAAAACTTCTTTCGAAGTCCGGTTTTACTTTCGCAAATTTTAATTTACGCTCAAAAAAATCTCAAGGGTTTTTTCTTTATCGTTGTTTAATTTTCAAGGTTCGTTCGCTCTCGCTCAAGCCTTCCCTCTCGCGAGTGCCTTAAGATAATATCACAATCATCTTCTCTTGTCAACATCTTTTTTAAACTTTTTTATCGCTTTTTTACACCCTCCCGGGTGTTGCGATATTTACTCGTTTAAAGGAGGTTTTCGGGTTATTCCCGACGGCCTCGTTTGACGCCAACGGATATGAATTATACACGATGCTTTTGCAAATGTCAACACTTAATTTAAACTTTTTTCAACTTTTTTTGCAGATGATTTTTTTATAATGTTATTGTAGCTTTCATAGTAGTCGAATCCATAGATATTCATACTATTATATATATCGCTCATAGGTACGAGAACGAAGTCTCTCTCCCCTATAAACGGATGTGGCACCTTAAGCTCGTCTGTATCGGAAGTAAATCCTTCGCAAATCAAAACGTCTATATCAATTACTCTCGGGCCATTTTTAACAGTACGTATTCTACCCATAGCAGATTCTATTCCAAGACACACTCCAAGTACTGCACTCGGTGTCAGGGTAGTTTCTATTTCACATACCATATTATAAAAGTTGTCCTGTTCTTCATATCCCCAAGGGGCTGTGTCGTAAACACCGGACTCTTTTATTACATTCATATTAGGTACAAGATTAAGGCTATCGACAGCTGTCCTGAGATTATCAAGCTTATCCCCCATATTTGTACCTAAGCCAAGTAAAACTTTCATATATTATTCTCTCACCATAGTTTCTTCAACTGCTACATATTCAAAGTCAGCTTTGATAGGTGCCTCGGGCTTCATAAGGAGTACGGTCACCTTCTGTATTCTCGGATAAGTATCCATAATCTCCTTAGCCACTTTGTTAGCAGCGGTTTCTATAAGGTCATAGCTTTCAGCAGTAAATACTGCTCTTACAGTTTTAATAATCTTAGCATAGCTTACTGTGTCGTCTATATTATCACTCTCTTTAGCAACGTCCGCGTTAAGCTCCGACGTAATATCGAGGATAAAGTTTTGTCCTTCTTCTTTCTCTTCGGGATTTACTCCGTGATATGCAAAGAGCTTAAGACCTTTTATAATTATCTTTTCCATTATAGTACACCTTTCTCAAACTTAGAAACTACTTGTTTTGTAACCGCTACGTTATGGACGCGCACTATCCCCGCCCCGTCACTTACTGTTATAGCGGCGGCAACCGCACTTGCAAAGTCTCTTTCCTTCGGGTTTTCGATTCCCGTAATATGACCTATGATACGTTTTCTCGAAACACCTATAAGAAGCGGCGAATAATAAGAAAGTCTGCCGCAATCCGCAAGCAGCGCCATATCGTCATCTCGTGTTTTACCGAACCCGATACCGCAATCGTAACAAAGCTGACTTTCTGATATACCGTAATCAAGAGCCTTTTTCTTCATATCGCCGAAGAAGCTCATTACCGCACCCGTCACATCACCATTATAATCAACGGCACTTTTTGAGTCGGTACCGCCCGTATGCATAAAAATCCACCCCGCACCGTGGTCTTTGACCACCTGCGCCATATCATTGTTGAAAGCACCGCTTTCATCGTTGATAACGGACACGCCCTTTTGGAGAGCGAAGCGAGCCACGCCACTTCTGAAGGTATCCACACTCACCGGCACGGTACTATGCTCGATAATAATTGGAAGAAAGTATTCAAGTCTGCTGATTTCTTCTTCCTCAGATATAATAGTATTATTAGGCGCAGTTGAACAAGCACCGACATCAATGATATCGGCACCGTCGTTAATAAGTTCATTTACTTTTTCAATAACGCTATCGGGAGAGAAGGCTTCCCCACCATCAGAAAATGAATCGGGAGTAATATTGAGTATGCCCATTATAAGAGCACCCTTGCTCTCACGAAGCTTTGCGAAAGAAAACATTATTTACCACCCGAAAGAAGAGACATTACCTCTGCGCGTGTCCTTGCATCGCTGCGGGCAAGACCTCTGAGAGCAGAAGTCTGAGTCATAGCACCCGCCGCCTTTGCTCCGCGCATCGTCATACAAAGATGCTCTGCCTGAATTACAATAGCTACTGCCTTTGCCTCTAATTCCTCATAAAGGAAATCTGCAATCTGTGTTGTAAGTCTTTCCTGCACCTGCGGTCTCTTTGCATACACGTTTACAATTCTTGCAAGTTTAGACAAACCGATGATTTTACCATCGGAGGGTATGTATGCAATATGAGCCCTGCCCACGAAGGGAAGCAGATGATGCTCACACATAGAGTAGAGCGGAATGTCTCTTACTATAACGAGCTCGTCGTTACCGGGCTCGTTGAAGAGTTTAAGATGTACTCGTGCATCCTCGGTAAGTCCGGAGAACACCTCTTCGTACATGTTAGCAACTCTTCGGGGAGTTTCCTTAAGACCCTCTCTGTCAGGATCCTCGCCTATTGCCTCGAGAATATCTCTTACGGCTCTTTCAATTTTTTCTTTATCCATATATATCACCACTTAAGCTCAGAAGAAAATACAAATGGTATTCATATTCTCGTCTGCACTATAATACACCTGAGCCCCTTCTACATTTTCTATAATGCCGCGGCTCTTAAAGATTGAATATATCGCTCCCTCGTTGAAGAGCGTATTTTTCGCTTGCTCGACTACGATGCCATCGGAGAATTTCAGTTCAACACAATCGTATCCACGATCCATCGCAACCTTAACGGAAGCGCTTACGAGGGATTTAAAGGTCTCGCCGGAGCCCATATTAAGATACGCGCCCTCTCTGACAAAATAATTATACGTAACATCAGAGCAGAGGGGTAAATCCTGCGCCACGTTTCGGTAGCTTTTGAAAAGCTCCGATGTAGTGAAGTTAAAATACGTGTGCCTAAGCACCTCGCTATCACCCTCGGGGTCATCCCATGTAAGGTCTAAAAAATATCCTTTATTATCAATGACAACGTAATTCCACATATGACCGACGAACGTGCCGTCGGCTGTTTCAGATTCGCCGGTTACAAGACGGTTGTCAATACCGAGTCTATTCATTATCAACTGAAATGCTCGTGAATAACCCTCGCAGGAAGCCTTACCCAGCACGAGACAACCGTAAGCAGTATTAACCTCGTGACCGACTTCGGGAGTAGAATATGTGCATCCGTTTATTATGTAATCATGCACGTACTTTTCCTTTTCGTAGTCAGAGGATAATGCACTTGCATTATTAACGATAGTCTCCACCGCCGCCTCTGTCTGTCGTAGCTTTTCCTGATACTCCGCGAGAGACATCTCGTATTCGGGGACAAAATAAGTCTTATTCCCCATCTTATAAGATTTGCAGTTATACGAGAGGCCCATAAGGTCGGGATTATCGAGAGAAATCGCCTCGTAAATCTTACTTAGGTTGCAATTCTCCAAATCGGGTATTTCTATTTTGTCGGGTTGAGTATAAATCTCCCCAAGTATTACGGAATAAACGAACTTTTCATCATCGTTAAGAGATTCGTAGCTATGTCTGTAATAACCCGTACCGTCACCACTTGCGGGTACGACGTTTTCAAAATCGGCAGGCTTCAACAGAACACCGTATATTAATCCGCACACACCGCACACGACTACAACTGCCGCAAGGATTACGCAAACCGAGCTCATTATACCCTTGTGCTTGGGTTTACTCATACCTCGCCCTCCCCTACGGAGTCGGCTTTTATATTATCAGATACGAACACCTTAAGCTTATCCTTAGAATTGGTGGGAAGCAGATACTTTATCTCATCCTGCGCCTCGGTAAAGTCAACTATGGAAATATCCGTGGTGCAGTAGTTGATAACATTTGAAAATACATTTTCACCGTTTTCGCAGTTTGTTGCTGTGTAAAACGCATTAAAGGCGGCAACGATGATCTCTGCGCTTGCCTCAGAACGGGCATAACCGTCCTTAGTCTCGTAGATATATTTCATATACTTATGAGTTTTATCGGGAGAGAGAGAATAATCCTGCTCTGCCGGTATCTCGAGGAACATATCATCCGTCTCGTAAATAACCTCTTCGGGGATATTTATGGTAATATCGCCCATAGCCCTGAATATGGATTTGTACTGCGTTTCCGTAACAACGATATATTTGCTGAACTCTATACCGTAGTAGTTATTAAGGCAAGTTACTACCGAGGATATACCATTACTCACGAGCAACTCGTGACAGGTAAGACCACTCGCAGAGTCCACAATGTTTCCATCTACAGGAATAACCCTTATAGTCTTGTCATCAAGATTGACAGTCACCGCGTTGAATATATAAGAGGTCTTGCCATCGTCTGATGTAATGGCGATGAGGAACGAATACTTTCCGCTATAAGTTACGGAATCCGGCGTAGTAGTTTCAACGGCCTGAGTGGTTTCTCCCTCGTGGGCAAATATATTATTAAAATCGTAGTTGAGAGAGCGCCAGAACCACAGAGTAGAAACAGAACCTAATACTATAACAAAACAAATAAAAAATATTATAAAAGCACGTGTCTTTTTCTTTTTACTCTTGGTACGTCTGCGTAAGTCGAAGCCGTAATCTGCCACTAATCTCACCTCTCCTTTACTTAAAATTTAAGACATATATTATTAAGTATAATAAATATAAGCCGAAAATACAAGTAAAACGGAGAGAAAATTCATTATTTCGCTCTTGGCTTAGAAATACATGACATAACGAGACCTGCGACCAGGGCTACCATAATACCGCCCGCACCCGACGAAAGCGGACCTGTTATTATCCCCATTGCGCCATCTGAATCTATAATCTCGCGGGTTCCGTTTACGAGCGCAGCACCGAATCCCAGAAGCGGCACTGTAGCCCCCGCCCCTGCAAACTCCTCCAACGGTTTAAACAGACCGAAAGCACCCAACACCACACCGAAAACAACGTACATAACGAGGATTCGGGCGGGTGTCAGTTTAGTTTTGTCGATCAAGATCTGACCCACGACACATATGAGACCGCCAATAATAAAAGCCTTTATAAACATCAATATTATCACCTTCGATATTATTGTTTCATAAAGGCGTAAATTTATGTAAAAAAGAAAACGAGCATCGCAAAAGCGATGCTCACAGATTTCTTAATTGAATAAATTATTCAGCAACCGTCTCGCTGATGAAGTCCTCGTCGAGGCAAGAACATGAAACGTAGTTATCCTCATCATAGCCCTGGGGAGCGTTCTTAGCCTTGATCTTCTGGATAACAACGTAAACTGCGGCAGCTGCAGCAGCGATAGCAGCGATAATGCCAACGATCTTTAAAACCTTTTTCATTATATAAAATCCTCCCTGATTTATTATTCTGAAAGTATTATACCACAATAGGAGCAAAAGTCAAGTGACCCCGTCACAAAATATGGAAAATAAATAGGTGATTATAAATCACAATACGGGCAATACTCTTAGAGAAATCCGAACCAGCTTCAAACCGGCATTTTAACGTCAGTTCCTTACATATCTGAATGAAGGAGCGCTTTGAAAATGTACTACAACAAAGTAGAAATCTGCGGAATTGACACATCTAAATTAAAGGTTTTGACAGAGGATGAGAAAACCGAGTTAATCATAAAAGCAAAGAACGGCGACACAAATGCAAGAGAAAAGCTCGTCACGGGAAATCTGAGACTTGTGCTCAGCGTAATACAACGCTTCGCCAACAGAGGGGAAACGAGCGACGACTTGTTTCAGGTAGGCTGTATAGGTCTTATGAAGGCAATCGACAATTTCGACCCATCCCACGAGGTAAAATTTTCCACGTACGCAGTACCCATGATAATCGGCGAGGTCAGAAGACACCTTAGAGACAACAACCCCGTAAGAGTAAGCCGTTCTATGAGAGATACCGCATATCACGCTATGCAAACGCGAGAGCGATTGAGTAATGAGCTTGGCAGAGAACCCACCGTAGAAGAGATTGCAAAAGAGCTTGGCAAAAAGAAAAGCGAGATAGTCATTGCGCTCGAAGCGATAGTAGATCCCGTATCGTTTTACGAGCCCGTATATTCAAACGGTGGTGATACCATATTTCTTATGGATCAGTTAGGCACTAACGAAAGCGACGGCGACTGGATAGACGAGATATCCATGAAGGAGACTATAAAGAACCTGCCGCCACGAGAAAAAAAGATACTGTCAATGCGCTTTATGGGTGGTATGACCCAAACCGAGGTCGCGGAGGAAATCGGCATATCTCAGGCGCAGGTTTCGAGACTTGAAAAGAGCGCAATAAGAACGATACAGGGTTTATAACAAAAGGCTTCGTGGGTTACCACGAAGCCATAATGTTAGTCTATGAAATATACGTAATCATCCTTACGGGGACGAAGCGCGGGCTCGTCGCCATCGGGATAACCGAGAGCAAGATGACCTATACCTTCGTAATCGCCCTCTATACCCAATCCTTTGAGAATTGCTTTGCCCTCTTCGGTCTCAAACTCTTCTCTTGCTCTGTGAATCCAGCATGAGCCGAGGCCCAGCTCGTGGGCGGCAAGCATCATATTACCGAGGACGAGGCTACCATCATACACGTGAGTTGATACATTCTTATCCGCGAGGACTATGAGTATAACCGGTGCGCCGTAGAAGGGGTCTGTCCCCTCTCTGCCCATAATGGAAGCGTTAAGCTCCATAAGTCGGTTTCGGGTTTCCTTATTCGTTACAGCGATAATAACGGGCGACTGTCTGTTCATACCCGTAGCGGCGAAAGTGCCCGCCTCGCAGACCTTCTCAATAAGCTCTCTCGGCACCATATCCGCCTTATAACTTCTATAGCTTCTTCTGGTATAAATATTATCGAAAACTTCGCTCATAATATTACCTCAACTTTCATAAATAATTATATCCCATAAATGCAAAAAGTCAACGTTAAAAAATTGACATACTACTGTAATTATGCTATAATTAAAATGAAAAAGAAACAAGGAGGCGAACTTTATGAATAACAAAATAATAGCTATAAGCCGTGAATTCGGAAGCGGTGGCAGAACGGTAGGTAAATTGGTAGCGGAGAAGCTGGGAATCCCCTGCTATGACCACGACCTCATACAGAAGATTGCCGAGGAAAGCGGTCTTTGCGAGGAATTCGTAGCGGAGCGCGGTGAGTACGCTTCTCACGGAAACTGGTTTGCAAATGCCTTTGCCGACAGAGACTACTACGGGCACTCTGTGCAGGACGACATATGGTTCGCACAGAGGAGAGTAATAATGGACATCGCCAACAAAGGTCCCTGCGTAATCGTAGGTCGATGTGCCGACTATATTCTCCGCGACAATCCCGAATGTCTCAAGGTATTTATCAGAGCAGATATCCCCTGCCGCGCTAAGCGTATCGTAGAGCAGTACGGCGAGAGCGAGGTTGCTCCCGAGCGACGTCTCAGAGACAAGGATAAGCGCAGAGCCGCTTACTATCAGTTTTACACCGACCGCAAATGGGGCGACATCAAGAACTATGATATGGTTCTCAGCACCTCTTCTCTCGGCATCGAAAAATGCGCGGATATAATCGCGGAAATATATAAGATAAAGTAAAGAAATCTATAAAAACCCCCGTCTGCACCTTAGTGCGGGCGGGGGTTAATTAATTCAAAATTCACAATTCAAAATTAAAAAGAGAAATCAGGGGACGGTTGTAGGTATAGCTTGTGGTAGTACCCTTTGCATCATTAACCTTAGGTAATCAGAAAACAAATAGTCTCATGACATAGAACAGTGTAATTGTCAAATCAACCTTCTCCTACTCTTGCTGTTATCCGACCCTCTTCTAATCCACTTATTTGTCTGGTCTTCTCTTTTGGCGGATTCTTCCAAGGAGAAACAGAACTTCCGAAAGCATACCCCAATTCTTCACAAACTCGTTTATGCTCTTGGGGATTCGCACGAATCCAACCACTAACACGGATCCATGATCTAACCCTTAGTTTTCTATCTGTCGCCAATTTAACAAGTTTTTGTACAGGAATATATGCCTCTGGTGCTACACCGTGCTTCCAGCCGCCGATGTCTGTATTAAACATATTACCGAAGCAACGCACCATTTCAGTGTGTTTATTCCAATCAATACAAAACTCTACCTCGGAAATCCTATATGACCCTTCTTCCAAATATATTCCCACAGCCTCTAGTTCGTGCCGTTCAACAGCCGCCAACATCTTTTCAACATCAGAATCAGCCATATTGGAGCTTCTTAAAAATAATTCAAAATGATCATCAAGAACATCTAAACGTGAACGTATATATGTATTTGGAAAAGCCGATGTGCTTGTATGTACTGCCACTATTTTTCACTTCCTACTTCAAGGTGTTTTATCCAGTCCACAGTATTGAGAGCATTAAAATATTTCTGCATAACATTATTCCTATATTCTGAATCGTTTAATATACATTTTAAAGATGCATTACTAACATAACTATTAAGTTCTTCGACACATTTTGAGGTATAAAGGTCCGCAAAAAAAGCAATGGATTTTTCAGGAAAACGCTCCGAAATTTTACAAGCTGCAGATTTATCGGCTAATTTAAATATTTCGCCTATTATTTCAATTTTTTCTTCAGCAGTTGGACTCCATTCAAATTTTCTTGTTCTTACCGGACGTCTTAAAGGTTCATATAACAAGTTGAATTCATTTCCGGTAAAGAATATAGGAACTCTATTCACCTGACCAACCCCCTCTATTTGAGTCGGATTGTCAGCAATATGCATCAAAAACGCCAATATTCCTTGGTGATTAACTGTTCCGGTATTTTTTTCCCATTCGCCAACTGTTGTATCTATATCATCTATTACAATAGCTGCCGGTTGATTTTGTGATATTGTTATTGATGCATGTAGATATTGTTCCTTTAATAGTTTGGCAGGTATGCCCGCTTTATCACTTTCCAAATCAGCTGAACTAACAGAAAAACATTCAACTCCTAAAGATTTTAAATGTTCTCGTAATTGCCACGTTTTCCCCACACCGGGTTCTCCCATAATCGCCAATATTAACGGGTATCTGTCTATATTCAAATAGTTGCCCATTAAATGAGCACCAATTTGCTTTTGAAATCGTTCGGGAATAAACAAAACTCTCACTCCTCATCACTAGGTTTTTTTAATCTGCTTTTTTGTATTTCCAAGTCAAGATCATCGAACATGCCTAACCAACTACTCTCTAAAAGATTAGTTGTGTTATTTGCTGCAATTACAGTTCCATGATTATCACTTATTTGAATGAAAGTATCCGCTTTGATTATATAGTTACCATCATTTTTTAATCTTTCTAGTATTGCAAAAACAATTTGTTCTATACTTTCAAGAAGTTTGGCATTTCCATATGACAAAATTTTCACTTGATCTTCCAAATCTGTGATTTTAACTTTTAACTCTTTTTTAGAGGGTCCCAACATATCTTTCACCCATTTAATACCTTCTAAAACTACAGGAAAAATAATATCTTCTTCCATTTATACACCTTCTTTGTTTTAAAATACATATACATATATACATTTAATCTGTCAATGCATCAGTATCCCTCCTAAAAACAATATAGTGAACTTTGTCCGTTCACTTATATATGACAAAAACTTCAGATTACTACACTTTTTTTGCAATATTTTTTATTTTTTTGATTTATTTGTTCATCTGCACAAATAAATGTATGCGATTTTGTCAAAAAATTCAAAAAACACAATAAATTCGTAACACTACACCCTCACCATAAGATTATTGGCACTAAAAAGACCCCTTGCGGTGATTCACCGCAAGGGGGGGGAGTTGTTTAGTCGTCAAAACAGAATCGTTGTGTAGGTGTAATACTCTAAGTCAGCGACATCACGAGTTTTTGCGTACAATACTGTTCCTAAGAGATTATCATGTATAGAATAAGCATACACAGGACTACCGTAATAAGCTATGGTATATGACGGTGCTTCAAATACAAATATGTCTCCCTTATCTCTTTCAGAAACAATGGGATTAGCCTCGTAAAAGCCTACAGTCTCTTCACCCAGAGCACTTCCCAAAAGATTGTCCGAACAGTTTACGATATCGGATATATTATCGATATTCGTTTGTCCGTCACCCGAATCGATAATTGTTTCAACACTGCTACCCTTTGTGAAAAACTGAAGGTTTAGATAAAATTCGTTCAACTCTACAGCGTTTTCCATATAGAGCGCGTATATTATCTCTTCTTTTTCCATACTGTCAGCGGCAAGGTAATATATGCTCAAAGCATCAAAATAATATCTTGCCAATTCTTCAGGGTGATTCAACGACTGAAAATATACTGTAGCATAACAATATTTATTCTCATCTTCCTGATATCTGAAATGGCTCTTGTACTGCTCCATCATCGATATTACTGTCGAACTATCTTCAACAAAGGTCTCCATATCGTCTTCGTAGAAATATGTAAAGATATATGTCCACAATAGACCGTTATAGACAACGTCACAATCGTCACCTAAATACTCTACCGAATCGAGGTTGACCTCTTCAAACAACTCGCAGAATTCAGAATATGTTTCATCTCCATTCGATTCATCAAAAAAATATTCGGCAAGATTTTTAAATTCTATGATATCGTTTCCGGAAATCGAATTAATCATTTTTGTTACAGTATTGTCGTTGGATTTTGGCGCACATGAACAAAGACTTAACAAAGTTACAAAAGATAAAACGGATGCTACTATTTTCTTCATGGCAAAATCGCTCCTTCACCTGCATAATATTTGCTAACATACAAATACGTATCAGAATAATTAATTTTGAAAAGTCCCAATAGATATTTTTTTGAACCATCACTAAGTTCATCAAAACTAACATTTCCAATATCTTGATAAGCAGGATCATACCTACAATACTCAAAATTCTGTATCATTATTGGCACATATGCACAGCACCTTGAATTATACTCCCTTTGATTAAACACTCTAAAATCATTTTTTGGTATTCTATAAGTTGAATCATATGCCAAGTTGTACATATCCTTTGTCATTTGGTATATAAACTCATCCTTTTCATCTTTGGCATCTTTGGTATTTTTCCAACTAGCAAACATATCTAGAAGCCACTTTAAAAACCCTTTACAACCATTGGGATCAGCCATCATCACCGGATTATTCAGGCAGTAAGCGAACATATTGTAGCTGAGAACGCCCTGTCCTGTGGTGATATAGCCGTCAGCGTTGATAAACCTACCCGTATCGGGATCATAATATCTCGACTGGAGATAATACATACCTATCTCAGAATCGTAATAATATCCACGATATCTTATAGGATTCAAGAACGCAATATGATTCTGAGAAGTGATTATGTTTCCTGCGGAATCTCTTGCAAAAGTGAGGTTACCCCAAGCGTCGTATTCATAAGTACATACGAGCACGCCTGCATAATCGTAGAGTGCTATAACGTCGCCTTGTGCATTAGTCACTACGTTATAAACCTTTTGACCAAGGCTCGTATGACGGTAGATCTTCGCAAGATTTCCGTAGCTGTCGTAGAAGTAGTACATTTTACTTCCGTCAGGTCTCTGCTCGTAGTAGAGCTTATCTCCAACGTACTGATAAATGGTTGTTTCACCGTTAACAGTCTTTGAAGCACGGAGACCGCTTGCATCGTAGGTATAGCTGATTGCATTCGTACCGTCGTTGTAGCTTGTAAGCTGACGTCCGTTGAATGCAAGGCTTGCACCGCGATAAGTGGTCGGATTACCGATAGCATCATAGTCAACTGTCTCGGTTGTAGTAGTACCGTTTACGTAATCCGTTGTAACGATAGAGGTAAGGAGATAATTCCAACCTGCGTCGGTGTCCTTGGAGTAGTTGTAAGTGTACTTTACAAGGAGAACTGCCTCTTCATCTTCTGACGCGGGAATTTCATATACCTCTCTGAAACGAATATTGCCAAGATGATTGTAGGTATTTTCAACGTATATACCTTCATCGTATCTCGTCTCTACCTTAAGTTGACCGAGAGAATCGTAGGTATATTCTCTGTAATTTGCACCCGCTTTGGTTATGGCGATTATGTTACCCACGTTATCATAGGAATATCCGTAAATTACACCGTTTATTTTTTCAGTAGCGAGCTGAGTTGTTGTATATGTATTATCGCCCTCAGAAGCATAGTAGGTGTACTCTGTAACAATATTAGCCGTCTCACCCTGAGTGGTAATTTTCGTAAGTCTGTTGAGACTGTCGTAGGCGTAGTCGGTTGTTCTGCCCAATGCGGTATATCGCGTGGGAAGACCCTCACAAGCGTTATCATAAGCACCTTCAACACCTGTATCTGAATAACTGTAGTGCTGATTGTAGGGATTACCGCCTACCATATTGCTTACTCTTATGAGATGTCCTCTCGTATTGTAGCCGTATTCCGTATTAGCGGAGTAAGAGCCCGATATGTCGGTACGGATAAGCCTACCTATGGAATCGTAGCTGTAAACGTAGGATAAGTTATTGTCGTTATCCGTATGCTCTCGGGGTGTACCGTCAGCTGAATATTCCCATTCGTAGGATGGCGAGCTTTCGTAAGCTGAGCCGTCCTTAATATATATGGCGGTTATGTTGCCCGAATAGTCGTAGCCGTACTTTATACCGTCGCCGTTGCCGTATGTACTCTGAGTGAGAATACCGTCTCTCGGCGCGTAGGTATTGGTAGCGAGAACGGTCTCTGCTCCCTCATTACCTACCTTTGTTTCTATTATATTCCCGTAAACGTCATAAGTAAAGGAAAAGTTTTCGGCGAAGGTTGTACCTGAACCGAAGCCCTGACTTATTGTGCTTACGCGGTTACCTACGTATGTATATGCAACGCTGGTATCCTGTGCCTGAACTTTCAGAAGGTCTGAGAAATTACTGTTGTAGGTATATGAGGTAGTACCTGCGGGAGTGGTTATACCCGTCACGGTACCGGTGGGCATATGGTAGGTGTAATTAGTTTCGTTTCCGTGCTGGTCGGTAACGGAGGATACGTATGCGCCGGCATATATGCTGCCCGAAGCAGCGGTATATTCCGTGCTTGTCATTATCTGACCAGCATTACCTACACCCGTGATCACCGTAGAGGTGTTCTGACCCTTGTCGTTGTAGGTGTAATTTGTCACTACGCCCTTGGGAGAGGTTACCTCTGTGAGATTGTGGTTTTCGTCATACTGGAAGGTAGTCTTGTTATGACCTGCGTCGTAGTATTCCTTAAGGTCGTTGCTTTCGGGATCGTAGGTCATATTATTCTTCTGCTCTGCATTTGCAGAAACGGTGACTACGTTACCCTCGGTATCGTAGATATATGACTGCGCCACGTCCTTGATGAGCTGTATATTGTCGAAATATGCCACGTTACCCTGCTCAGAATAAGTAAGATAAACTGTAATCTTTGTGGGTGTGTAGATCTTGCCGTCGTCGGCGGTGGTGGATCTATCATCCGCGTAGGTAAGGCAGATAGGCACGGAGGAATACTGCCAGCCGGTGATGGAGGTATTAAATCGGGCAGGCTCCTTAAACTGCTTACGTGTCTCGTCGCCGCAGGTATAAGTTACCTCTACGGCAAGCTCGAAGCGAGAATCCTCTGCCAAGGCTACACCCTCGTCGTCCTTCTTGTTGGTGGATTCAAAGATATCATTTGCCGCTTCGTCGGTTATTTCCACGCCGTTTTTCTCATAGTGACTGTGGTAGGTGGAATTAACCGCGTTGGCTTTTGCCCAACCGCTGAGAATATACGTATCGCTTACGTTAGCGGGTACGTTAACGGTCTGAGAGAAGGTATATTCGTTCTGAGGATTGCCTGCTATTACGAGAGCCCTTGAGCCTCCCTTAGTACCGCTGAGGGCTACGGAGCCGTAGGTTGCAGAATAAGCTAAAATATTATCTGACTTCGTCCAGCCCGTGGGAGTGTATCCCGAATATTTCTCGAAGCCGGAGTTTGTAAGGAGATTTACGCTATTTGGTGTTTCTCCCTCTTCAAGCTGTACGCTGTCGAAATATGCATTACCCGTACAGTTACGTATTACGAGGAAGATAACTACCTTTGCGGTATTGGAGGGAAGGTCGATAGTCGCGCTTAATCTTCTCCATCCGTTATTGATAGCCGTATCGGTTTCGTCTGCATTCAACACCTGAGAATATACGTTCTTGAGGGTTGCGCCGGATGAATTGTATGCGGATATCTGCAGATATGCGCCCTCGAGACCGCCCAGATTCATCTTAGCTATATTGAGGGTTCTTACGAACGCGGAGAGAGTATATGTCTTTCCCGCTGTCCATCCCGAAACCTGCTGACCGAAGTTGGTATTTACGGCAGAGGTTATGGGGGCAAGGTTTTTGAGGGCTATAGCCATTTTACCGGTATATTGGATTCCCGTAACGGTGTAGTGCTGACCCTGACCCGAAGGAGCGTTGGTATTCTGTGTCCACGAGGTAAGGCTTTCGCAATCTGCATTTGACACAAGATTCACGGTATTCTTGCCGTTTACTGCACCCTGGGAAACCTTATTCTTACTATCGGCGGTATCTACCGTAGAGGTATATACGTACGCGCCCGCACCTACCTCGGTGCCGTCGGCATAAGATATCTGCTGAGATATTGCTCTGCCGTAGTTATCAAACTGCAAAGTGGTAATGATATCGTCGTTACCCTTAGAGGAATCCTGCAGAGTATGTACTCCGTTTACACCCGCCGTACGGATAACGGTCGTGTTATATCCCGACATATTGAAGGAGGTATATTGACCGCCGATCATAGTACCGAGGCTGTTGGGATTGGCAGAAAATTCCTTAACGAGGGTAACTCTGCCACCCTTTTCGCGGAGACTGTAGTCGAAGTTGATACCGTTGCCATCGGACGACTGTGCGTAGTTTATATATCCGGGAGCGTTAGTCTCATAGACGTAATTTACTACGGTACCGTCATAGTACGTAACGCTTGTGAGATATCCGTTTACGATATTAAACGTTACGGTTCGTCCTGCATTATCCGTAATAGATCTCACGTAATTCTGACCGCTGTAATATGCAAAGGTAAGCACGTGACCCGAGCCGTCTCTTACCTTTTCAATTTTGGTTTGATTATCGTCAAAGGTGATATATATCTTGTTGCCGTTAGCATCCTCTATTCGTCCAAGGTTACCCGATGAGAGGAAGTAATAGGCATTATCCATCTTATCACATATCTTATACGTAGCCTTTTCCTCGACGGTTGCATGCTCGAAGGTAAGACCGAGACCGTCTTCGTCCTCGTAGGTGGTTACGGTATTACCATCTTCGTCGGTCTTTGTAACCTTCTGGAAGTAGTGCTCCGTACCGTCGCCGTCGGTATATACGTAAGGATATTTTTCTGCATTGTCTCCCGTCAAGCCGTATTCCGTAGATGGGAGAACGGTCTGCTGAATATTTAATCTGAAGCCCTTTCCGGGAGTGGTAAGGTGGCTTCCGCTCTTACCTACGGTGTACTGAACACCCGCAAGGTTACTGTTGTATATGAGCCCTACGGATACGGGTAAAATCTCGCTGACCGTTGACATAAGCGGGAGCTGATATATCAGATTGCCGGAATAATTATTCACCGATGCACTGCCTGCGGTGCCTGCCGAGAAGCCCGTGTAGCTCCAATAGCTCTCGAGACCTCTTGTACTACGGTAGGTTATGCTGACTCTCGGATAGACCGTAGTGGTACTGCTGTACTCCGCTGACACGAGTTGAACTCTGCCAACAAGGCTCTCGTTCAAGCCCTTAAGAACAACACCGTAATTACTGCCGTTCTCAAACCATTTTTTTGCAGCTTCGGTAATATCAAACTGATAACGCACACCCCAACCGGATTTGATTTCGGCATAATCAAGCATATCTGAACTACAATCGGGCTGTGCGGAATATGAAGGTGTATTGGAATCGTTATCCCAATTTTCAAGCACCTCATAAACAGCAAGATATCTATTGTCATTATGTATATCCGCGCTCATCTGGAAGAGATTGAGAGATACGTTCTGAATAACGCATCCTTCAATAGGAAGAGACGGTAAATCAAACTTGATATATGAACTGGATATCTGACCGCTTGAGCCTTTGCCTGCATACAGATCCGTAGCAAACGGCCAATATCCGTTGGGAGACGTTGAATCAACGTAACCGTCAATAGTGTCAGCCTTTGACACGTCAACGATGATAGTCGGGTCGATTACTACGGGATATGCTCTCACTTCGTCTGCGAGCCATTCCTCGTCAGCCGTAACCGTAAGCACGTATTCATCGCCGTCGGCTACAATCGTCATATCAACGTCATAGGAATAAACTCCGTTTTCGTCGAACATATACGGAGCGGTAATAACGGATACAACGTTTTCGCAAGATTCATCGGAGCAGAGATTGATAGAGCCGTCTGCCTGCTTCTCGGGGTAGAGACCGCCCAAATCCATACGGAAGGTAAATTCATTACCCGCCTCAACGTTTCCGAGAACGATACTTTCCTTTATCACGTTTCCGCTTACCTCGTACTCGATATCAACGTCGGAATAAACGTTTTCATATATGAGGTGGCTCTTCTGATTGTCTGCCACGAGCTTTTCGTCCTCTGCAGGAATCTCAGTCTCGGCGGTCAGTATCTCTACGGGACTACAGACAGAGTTTGCCGTCATACGGTACGTCTGAACGCCCTCAGCCGTCTCCTCCGTCTCAGGCGCAAAGGTAATTACGCCATCGGGAGTATCAACGGATATCTCACCCTCTGCAAGCGTCTCGGGGAAGCTTACGGGAGTATCCGTCTCGCTTACCTCATATCCGCCGTTGCCGTCGGAAACAAGGCTCATATCGTATTCCATCCACTGACCCGCTTCCTCATAGTGAACGGGAACGGGGTATCTCAGCGCAAGGTACGTTCCGTCCGACTGACGGAACACCTTTGTATATTCATCACGAAGAGAATATATTTCATCAAGTATTACGGGACCTTCCGATCCGTCAGCCTCAAGCTCGACACTATCGGTGACGCTTTCGCCGACCAACTGAACTGTCTCGTCAGCTACAAGCCCGTCTATTTCACTTGCAAAAACGGGTGTCGCCACAGAAAATATACCCGTAAATATTGCTGTTGCTATTATGATCGACAATATTTGTCGGATTTTTTTCATTTTCTTTTCCTCCTTCTTGTATTTTAAAAATACGACCAAAAAAGATCATCTGTACATTGGAATCACTCCTCTTAGGAATTAAAAATTAAAAATTCAAAATTTGGGGTCTGCGACGCGATTATAAAATAGCAAATATCTGCCGCAAGGATTTTTTCGTTTCACTTATATATGTCAAAAAATTCAAAATGCTACATGATTTTTGCAAATTTTTTTGATTTCTCCGAAGGTTTGTAGGGTTGCACAAATTCAAGGGGTTATGTTTGTGCAAAGATGCTATATAGTAAAGCGTAGTGAACACTTAGTTAGAAATGGCAACTTACCTTGCTTTAAGCCTTCCTTCGAAGGAAGGTGTCAATCGAAATGCGTAGCGTTTTGATTGACGGAAGGTTCTGTGTGCGTAGCACACTTCCGTCGTAAGACGGAATATTCAAATCGCATTGAAAATGCGACGGTAAATTAGTTTGCGTTATGGTAAATACATAGAGAATAATATGTTTGTTTACCGTCGTACCTTCGGCACGATTTAAAGACGTTTCACCTTCGGTGAAATCATCGCTTTGCGATGAAGAACCTTTCGTCACGCGACAGGCAAGCTGCCGCGCGCCACCTTCCTTCGAAGGAAGGCTTACTATGCCGAAAACATTTTATTCTACCATAGTTAATCGTAACAAAAGGTTGTTTTCCCGTTGAACGCATTTATGCGTTCAAAAGAGATACGCTGAATCTAAGCGGTAAAGGATTTTATTATACGTGCCTTGCGGCACTATAACTCTCCACCCCGACTCCACTACGTTTCGTCGGTGTCCCCCTCTCTACACTAGAGAGGTCAGGCTTCGCTATCAACCGTTTTATCGAAATATCTATGAATTTATTGTATCGTGACGGAAAGTTGTAGGGACCTCCCACCAACGCTCCGTTTCACTACGCGTCGGTCCCCCCTCCTCCAAGCAGGAGGGTATGGCTTCGCTATCTCGCACTAATTCGCGGAGCTTATAACCGGCAACAAATTTGCAATTCGAATATTGATTATTTTTACTTTCGTGATATACTTATACCTAAACAGTTTATATATACTTAAAGTTAAGTTATATGAAAGGGAGTGAGAAAATGATTGATAAAATCAAAGCCGATCTGATTGCTAAGACGCATTACGAATCGGTCTATAAATTCTGTCTTGTAAATCTCAATCATAATACTCACGATGCCCAGGATATAACCCAGGAGGTATTCCTCCTCTTCCAGGAGAAGAGCGATTCTTTGGAAGACTTTAACATAAAAGGCTGGCTATTTAAAACCGCTCATCTCAAAATCAAAGAATATAACAGAAAACTTAATAGAGAGATTAACAACACCGTTCTTGAAGACTTCGATATCGAGGACGAGAGCGCAAACGTATGCGCTATGCTCGAAGAACTCAATACCTTTGACAGCGAGGATCTGGAGAAATATCGAAATATCGTTTTTGAGAAGCTAAATGAAAAAGAACAGCTCATCTATACCAAGCACTACGTGGAAAAGAAATCCCACAGTCAGATTGCGGAGGAAATGAACACCAGCAACAAAAACGTCAGCGTAATGATTTGTCGCCTAAACAAGAAGTTGAATCTTCTTGAAGCATTGGTGCTTTGCACCGTCGGACAGCTTATTTTGAAGCTGTTTTTCTAAGAAAAATAAAAATTTTTCAAAAATTTTAAAAAATTTTGAAAAAAATGTGTAACCTTTTCACTTTTTTGACATATATAAGTGAAGGAGGTAAAAAAATGAAAGGAGTGAAAGTTATATGAGCAATTCGAATAAAGACAAAAGCCAGCTCATAGAGCATCTTTATGATGTTCTCAACGCGGAAATGGCCAAGCCCTATGAAGAAATAGACGCCGAGCTTATTGAAGCTTGCGTTGAGTTGATTCTTGAATTGCAAGGAAAGAACTTCACTCTGAGTAATGAAGAAATCGAAAACCTGGTCAGAAAAATTCCGTTTATTGAGGTTGCCGACTTTGAAGCAGCCCGAAAGCAAAGAAAGAAAACAAACAAAAAGAAGATTTTGCTTATAGCCGCAATAATTGCTATCTTATGTGCCATTATGGCAATTATATCTTCGGGTGATAAATGGGATGAAGCCGGTTATTTTATAGACAGATACGGCGATCTTGACAACGCCCCTCTTTACGAGCCCATTTACGTGAACGGTTTTGAATATACCTTCATTGAAAGCTCATCCAATTACACGGAACCTAAGGAATTCTGCGAAAAAGAAGACGTACATAATCTACTCTTTCCTACAGAGCTTCCCGAGGGGGTACATTTCGAGTTTATTTGTAAAACAAAAGAGCTCGATAAAGATGTAGTAATCATCTATTTACCCGGTATCGAAGGGTTCAGTGTAGAGCTTGACAGTGAGGTTCCGCAGTTGGCAAAAGATGTAGCAGATAAGACGCACACTACCGAAAGCGGAATATTGTGCTACATACTGTATGCCGAGCAATATGAGGGAGGTACATACATACAGATTCATTTTGAATACGGCGGCAACTTATATACCGTAACGGGTATAAACAACGAGCAAGCTCTTCTGGATATAATAGAAAGTCTGGAGGAAATAGAATGAAAACCAACAGAATCTTATCAATACTCTTAGCATTAGTAATTTCAATAACTGTATTTATTACCCCTGCATCGGCAGAGGAAGCGCACGACCACGGAGATGTCGAAATAATTTTCCACGATGAAAACGTTTCCGAGAAATTCAAGGAAAGAGCAACAGAATGCTTACTTAACGATGAATGTGAATGTTGCCACGATGACAGCGCAACATACGGACTCACCTGTGACCTGTTAGGGCACAACCTGGAAACAAGCAATATTACAAAAATAAAGCATCAGATGTATGCCTCCGCTCCCCGTTGTTCCAAACAAGTCGTAAGTTTCAGCCAGTGCACAAGATGTGATTATCACACTTCAACGGTAATCCAAAGTCAAAGAATCAATTGCTGTGCATAAATAAAAATTACCCCGAACAGCCTAAAACTGTTCGGGGTGTTCTTTGTCTTTTTTATCCTTCGATTTCTTTCATTATTTCGTCGTAGGTAATCATATTACCGAACTTAGTGAAATCCACCTTTTTACCGAGAATTCGGATATTATTAACCATCGGTTTGTTATTTGTATAAACGGGCTTACCGGGGGTAATGGGATATAAGCCGATACAGGAGAAGATATACCAAGCGGCGGTGGAGCCGTTGTCCTCGTCTCCGGGGAAGCCGTCATCCCTCCAGGAGAAGCCCTCGGCACATATCTTCTTAAGCCAATACTCTGTCTTTTCCGGCTGACCGAGATACGTATAGATAAAGGGAATATGGAAGCTGGGCTGATTGGATATTGCGCACTGTCCCCAATCGCAAGCCGCCATTTCCGTCATCTCGTGAATCTCACAATGGTAGCCACCCAATCTGTACTCAACGGGCGCAGAGAAGAACTCGTCAAGCTTCTTTATAAGGCCTTCCTTACCGCCGTAAAGTTCTGCGAGACCGTCAATATCGTGCTGAACGGCAAAGCTCGTCTGCCATGCGGCGGCCTCGGTATAGTCTCCGCCCCACTTTGTAGGGTCAAAGTCGGGTCTGAAATTACCCGCAGAATCCTTCGGTCTCATAAAGCCCGTCTCACTATCGAAAATATTCGCATAGTTCTTAGAGCGTTTATGATAAATATCTCTCTTTTCCGGATATCCTAAAATATCGGCAACGGTTGCGATACAATCATCAAAATATGCCGCATCGAGAGTAAGGTTTACGCTCTCGCCGAATTTATCGTAAGGAACGTAGCCAAGCTCGAGATAATCCTCACAACCCTCTCTGCCGTATGCGGGAACGGTAGATGATTTATTAGCGTGATGCTCCATACCCTCAAAGGCAATCTGAAGCAGATCCTTTGAAATGAGATCTCTCGTAGCAACGTCAGCGATAACCGCATCAATAGCGGTACTGGGCATACAGTTCTTTGCATCGCCCGCCGTCCAGCGAGGAAGCCAACCACCGTCGATATAATCTTGTATATATCCTTCGATAATTTCGGGAAGGATATCCTTAGCGATAATTGCATAGAAGGGATAGTTTGTACGATAGGTGTCCCAAAATCCGTTATCCGTATATCTTACACCGGGAAGAACCTTATCTGCGGCGGGAGAATAATGGATAGGATCACCGTTTTCGTCCGGCTCATAAGCCTTATGGGGATAAAGGAAGGTACGGTACATACAGCTATAGAAGGTCTTCATAGTATCTTCGTCTGCATCTATCTCAATCTTGGAAAGATATTCGTTCCATATACGAGCATTTTCTTCCTTAAGTTCCTCAAAGCTACCGTAAACAGAATCGTGCTGAAGGTTGCGAAGAGCCTGCTCATAGCTTATAAAGGAAGTAGCAACCGTAAAGGTAACGTCCTTCTTCTTAAGGGCGATATGTATGCCTACTCCCTCGCCCTCTGCCTTAAGAGAGTGCTCTGTCTCGGAGGTATCTCTGCTACCTACGAGAATCTTATCAACGTCAACGGAATCAGCATCAAACTGGAAAACATAGTAGCCCTTGATCCTGCCCTTGTCGTGGCTGTTTCTGCTACCGTTACAGTCGGTCCAGCAATAAAGGCGGTTGTTCTCCGTATCATACTCATAAGAGCAATTAAACTTAACGGGTAAAACAGAAATATATCGGTCAAAATCCTTTTTGAAGCTAAGCCTTACGCAAGCGCCGTACTCGGTAGGTGTAAGCTCGAAATCGCAGAAGGGTCTCTTTAAATAGCAGTTAAGATAATGGGGCTGTAAAACCGCCTTTTCGGGATCAAAGCCCGACCAACAATCCTCGAAATCAACGTAAGGCTTGTCTATCTGCGGCATCATGGTAAATGCGCTGTGCTCGCTGATCCAGGGACTGGGCTGACGGCTGAGACGGATACCTTCCATAGAGCGGTCACCGGGATGGTAATACCAGCTACCTCTTGAGGTCTCGGTCTGAGGTGAAAATGCGGCAAAGCCAAAGGGTCTCTGCACCAAAGGTAACGTATTACCCTGGGAGAAACGGTGCAGGGACTGAGAGCCCTGCTTCGTATTTACATACTTTAGATAGTCCATATAGAATACCTACTTTCTTAAAGCTGAACCCATAATATCATACCTTATCAAATCATTCAACAATACTTGACGAATAAAGGCAAGAAAATATATAATTATTTAAGAAAAGATTATTTCGGAGGAATTATGGAAATCAAGATATTAGATAAAATCAACGGCGATGCAAGATACATAAGAAATACAGTATTCATTGAGGAGCAGGGCTTCGAGAGAGAATACGATGAAATCGACAGTTTTGCTACTCACATCGTGATATACGAGGGAGACAAGGCTCTCGGTACTTGCAGGGTTTTCTTTGACGAAAAATTAGGTTGCTACCATACGGGCAGAATAGCCGTTCTTAAGGAGCATCGCGGCAAGGGTCTCGGAAGAATCCTTGTGACCGAAGCCGAAAAGGCCGCAAAAAATATGGGCGGTACAGAGGTTTTTATCGGCGGTCAGGTAAGAGTCAAGGACTTCTACGTAAGACTTGGTTATATCCCCTACGGAGAGGAATATCTCGACGAGGGCGTTCCCCATATCGGTCTTAAAAAAACGCTCTAAAGTTCATTGACACTTGTATTGTAAATATTATATAATCAAATCAGAAAACAACACAGCAAGGAGGCGTGTTTTATGGGTAACAAGGTAATAACAATCAGCCGTGAATTTGGTAGTGGCGGCAGAACAATAGGCAAGATGGTTGCCGACAAGTTAGGTATCCCCTGCTACGACCAGGAAATCATTCAGAAGATCGCTCAGGAGAGCGGATATTGCGAGAATTTCGTGGCAGACCGCAGTGAGCACGCTTCAATCTCCAACTGGTTTGTAAACGCTTTCGGCGGCAAGGATTACTACGGCAACTCTATCCAAGATAAGCTCTGGGTCGCTCAGCTTAAGGCTATCGTAGAGGTTGCAAACAAGGGCGACTGCGTTATAGTAGGTCGATGTGCTGACTTCATTCTTAAGGAAACCTCAGATTGCATCAGAGTTTTCGTTCATGCGGAGCTTCAGGATAAGTGCAAGAGGATCGTGGAGCAATACGGCGAAAGCAACGAAACTCCTGAGCGCAGACTAAAAGATAAGGATAAGCGCAGATCCGCTTATTATCAGCTCTACACCGACCAAAAATGGGGCGATATGAAGAATTACGATATCGCACTTAACACTTCCACGCTGAGCTTCGACCAGTGTACGGAAATAATAGTGAATCTCTATAACAACAAGTAAGGGTAACATTTATGAAGAAAGAAATATCTGCATCAATTATGTGTGCAGACCTCACAGACCTCAGACCCGCACTCAAAGAGCTGGAAGAGGCTAATATCGAATACATTCACGTAGATATTATGGACGGCACGTTCGTACCTAACATTACTCTTGGATTTGACCTTGTAAACGCTGTTAAAAAGGTCACCTCTATCCCCTTGGATGTACATATGATGGTAAAAGAGCCCATAAGATTTATTGAAAGAATGAACTCTCTCGACAGCTCTGATTTTATAGTTGTACATTACGAGGCGGACGAGGATATTGCAAAAACTCTCCGTAAGATTCGTGAGCAGGGTTGCAAATCAGGTCTCGCTATTAATCCCGACACTCCCGTAGAGGCTGTGCGCGATATAGTAGAATTTGCAGATATGCTTCTTGTTATGACTGTTCATCCCGGTTTCGCAGGACAAAAGATCATCCCTAACGCTGAAGAAAAGGTTGAAGACGCAGTAAGACTTCTTAAAGAGCTGAATATTAACATCCCTATTCAGGTTGACGGTAATATGAGCCTCGAAAACGGAAAGAAGCTTTGCGCTAAGGGTGCTGATATATTTGTTCTCGGAACAAGTGCGCTTTTCCTTAAGGACAAGCCCATTAAGGATGCCGCAGTAGATTTCAGGGCGGTGCTTGTATGAGTAATATTTACAAAGATATCAAATGTGCCGTAGTTGGTAGTATCAATATGGATATTATACTCAAAGCACACAGAATCCCCGACGTAGGCGAAAACGTAACGGGCACCGACTACGAATATGCTTTTGGTGGCAAGGGTGCTAATCAGGCAACTGCTCTCGCAAAGCTTGGCGCATCAGTTAAGATGATAGGTAAGGTTGGCGCAGACGATAACGGAAAGGCGCTTATCAACAACCTTAAGAATAACGGAATAAATACCGACGGAGTTTCAACCGAAGGGTCTCAGACGGGACTTGCCGCTATACTTCTCGACGGTGAGGGCAGAAACAGAATCATAGTATATGAGGGTGCAAACGCAGAAATAGTACCTACCGAGGCAATAGACAGTATGGGTGACGATATTGATCTCCTTATGATTCAGTTTGAAACAAACGAGGATTCCGTAGTAAAATGCGTAAACCACGCCATAGATAATAATATTACTACCGTGATAGATTGCGGCCCTGCTAAGAATTTCAACTTAGAGCTTATGAAGGGTGCTACGATACTCTCCCCTAACGAAAGTGAAACCGAGGCACTAACAGGCATATTCCCCCGCGACGACGAGACTATACTTAAAGCCGCTAAGAAACTCAAAGAGCGTAGCGACGCTAAGTACATCGTACTGAAGTTGGGCGACCGCGGTTGCGCTCTGTATGACGGCGAGAATATCAAGACATTCCCCCCATACAAGACTACCGTGGTAGATACTACTGCTGCGGGCGATTGCTTCACCGCCGCACTATCTCTTCACTACGTGCAAACGGGTGATATAGAAGAGGCTTGCCGTATGGGTAACCGTGCAGGTGCTTATGCCGTAAGCAAAATGGGAGCCGCAAGCTCCATGCCCTCACAAGAGGATTTGGAAAACATCTAAAAAAGCGTTGTGTTCACTTGAACACAACGCTTTTTGTTTTATTTCTCATCAAGTAGGAAGGTCATCTACGTCACAGTCACACTCGTCAAAAGCGAAGCCGCTACCCGATACCTCGAAATAGCAGGTACCGTTCTTTGTAGAGCCCTTAGTTATTTGCTCGGGCGCGATATAAATCGTGCAAAGATACATTTCCGTATCGCCGTAATACCATTCTTCAAAGTCTGATGAAGAGAATCTGTGAGTTCCCTTGTATACGGTAGAGCCGTAATCATTTACAACCTTGATATCAACAGTACCGCTTGCAGATACCGGACACTCATAAATATCGGACAACTGAAAAAGCAATACGTAAATGTCCTCGTCATCATAATATTGGAATCTGTAATCGGAAAGCCACTCTACGTCCGCCGCATTTTCGGGGAACAACTCCTCGAGAGAAACCGGCTCATCGGTAGCTATAGACTTAACATCGTTAATAGGTATTGCAAGATTCAAGTTTTGACCGTCGTCGAAGGATGCACACACGATGCCGATAACCTTACCTTTCCCGTCAACGAGTGGTCCGCCGCTGTTTCCCGAGGATATAGGGGCGGTAGTTTGGAGATACACGTTACCCTCAACCTCTCTGTCAACAGCGGATACTATACCGCTGGAGAGGCTACCGGTAAGACCGAGAGAGCTACCCAAAACATATACACTCTCGCCCGTACTTGCGGCAGATGATCTTACAGAAAGCGGCTTCGAGTTTTTGCACTCGGTAGAAAGAATGGCGATATCTCTATCCTCATCATAGCCGAGAACAGATACGACGTCGTATGTAGAGCCGTCTGCCAAAGTGATTACAGCAGTCTGACAGTCCTCAATAACGTGATAGTTGGTTACAACAGTGCCGCCGTCATCGTAGAAGAAGCCCGTACCTGTACTTGTCATTGTGTCGGATTCGGCAGTTATCTCTACTACAGAAGGAGAAATCTTCTGATAGATCTGTTCTGCGGTAAGTGGTACCTCTTCCGCAGGTTTTGTATCCCTTGGTATAACGAAGAATATTACCCCGAGCAAAATCGCAATAACCGCCACGCAAGCAATGATTATAATTTTGAACCTTGAGTTTTTCTTTTTCTCTTTTTCCTTTTCCGCCATTTCTTTAACAACGGCAGAGTAAGCATCTATGGGTTTAGATTGAATATCGCTCTTAACCTCTACCGCCACGGTATTTGTGGTCGCGGTGGGTTGTGTAATAGTTTTTTCTGCCTCTGAAGCAGGAGTGACAACCGCAGGAGAAGCAGTAACCGTAGTAGGTTTAGGAGCAACGGGCTGAGTCACAACGGTAGCGGGAGCAATCTCTGCTACAGGAACGTTTACCGCCAGAAGGTATTCTTTCGAAACACCGAACAGCTTAGCAAGGGTTTCGATTTGCTCATTAGTGGGCTTCGCTTGGTTACCTTCCCATAAAACAACGCTCTGATACGGCACACCCATCCACTCAGCTAATGCCGTCTGCGACAAGTGCAGCACTTCTCTATGATAACGAATCTTGTCTCCTAACATTACTTTGTCTCCTTGCTGGTCACTATGTTTGAACTTATACTGCTACATTGATATACTACCACATTAAATATATATAATCAATAGATTGATTTAATTAGATGATTGTTATATAATACTCTCAATTATTCAGGTGAGGATTGTCTGTATGAAAAAAATCGGAAGACAAGTCAATATGCTCGGTGTATCCGAGGGCAACCCGCGAAACGGCGAGGGCTCGTTCATAAAGCTTCGAAGCGGTGCTATCGCTTACGCCTTCACGGAGTTCAAGGATACCTCCCGCGAGGACGAAGCAAACGCAGATATTACGGTTATATACTCATATGACAATGGTGAAAGCTGGTCCGACAGAAAGGTACTCTTCAAGAAGCCCAATGGCATTACAAACCTTATGAGCCATTCATTCCTCAAGATGGACAACGGCGATATAGGTGCATTCTATATCGAAAAATATGTAAACGGTACCGACACAGTTTTCTTCCGCAGTTCTTCTGATGATATGGAGACCTGGTGCGAACCTATTGACTGCCTCAAGGAACTTCCCGAGGATTACTACGTTATAAACAATGACAGGGTCTTAAGACTTACAAGCGGCAGAATACTTCTCCCCCTCGCCCGTCACAGCGTACACGACGATTGTGAGGACTTTCCCGCAGGCGTTGTACTCTTCATATATTCTGATGATGACGGTAAATCCTGGCACAAAACCAAAGAAGAGTTGGTTTGCCCCTTCCCCAACGACCCAAACGGTTTTCAAGAGCCGGGGCTATATCAACTCCCCGACGGCAAGGTTTGGTGCTATATACGCACGGGGTTAGGCTTCCAATTCAAAGCATACTCCTCGGATAACGGCGAGAGCTGGACGTTGCCCGAGCCCGATATTCGTTTCTCTTCCCCCTGTTCACCTATGCTTGTCAAGGATTGCTGTGACAAAACTGTCGCCATATTCAATCCCATCCCCGAACACATATTAAGAGACGATGATGCTGAATTTTGGGGACGTACTCCGTACGTTATTGCAGTAAGCGACGATAATGGTGTTTCATTCACAAAAGAGAAATTGTTTTACTTAGAGGATGACCTCAACAACGGCTACTGCTACCCTGCCGTATATGACGGCGGTGACTACGCTCTCGTAGCCTACTATCATTCTAACGGCTCCGACTGTTGTCTAAACAGTAATAAGATCATTAAAATATACAAAAACGAATTGGATTAATTTTTACTCGATGGAGAAAAAATGAAAAGAACGAAAGAAAAAAAACCGAAACAAAAAGCTCATATCATAAAAAACACAGCCTTTATGCTGGGCTGTGCGCTTAAGTGCGCCCCTCTTTCGCTTTTCATTATTTATTTTGCTTACGTTGCCGAGAACGTATATTATGCCGTAGTCGTTAACGTTATGTTTTTGGAGACCGCTCTCTCTATTATTGAGGGGGACGGCACCTTCAAGGAATTTCTTATACGAATGAGCATAGTAATCATCGGAAAGCTATTGATAGACCTTCTGGGTTACATAAACGTATATACCGTCAGAATAAAGTTTGAAATCAAATGTGAAAGCTACATAAATTCACTTATATTCAAAAAAGCTCAAGAGGTCGAGCTTGGATGCTACGAAACCCCCGAATTTTTCGATAACTACAACAGAGCCACATGGGTAGTAGAGAAGGGCGGCTTCAAGCGTATAATTGAAGGCTCCGCCTGGACTCTCGGCTCCGTTGTAAGTCTTGTGTCATTGATTGCTTATCTCATTTCAATCGACCCCGTATTGATAGTATTTATTCTCTGTCCCATCATCGTTTTCATTTTCCGTGCGTACAAGAATAATCTTGAGCTCGAAAAAGAAAAGGATATGACGCCCTTTGAACGAGAAAAGGATTACGTAAGAAGAACTATTCTTCTTAAGGATTTCGCCAAAGAAATAAAGACCACCAACATTTTCGTGGTGCTTGAAAAGAGATTCCGTAAATCCATAGAAAAGAACATCGCTGTTATAAAAAAATACGGTTGGAAAATCGCACTTCTCGAGTCTATATCGGACTATTTCGCAGAGATTATTCCCGTAACAGGCGGCTTCATATACGGTTGCTACAGACTTATGATAGTCAAGGATATCCCCATTTCTGAATTTTCCGTATTAGTATCAGCTATCACAACCTGCAGAGACAAGCTTAATCAGTTAGCGAGATATTTCGCTATGCAGCAAAAGCATTGCCTTTGGGTTGAAAACCTAAGAGAATTTCTTAACTACGAAACCGCAGTAAAAAGCGGTGATGTTATTCCCGAAGAATTCGAAAGCCTTGAATTCAGAAACGTATCCTTTAGATACACCGACGAATCGGATTACATTCTCAAAAACGTATCGTTTAAGATAAAAAATGGCGAAACCGTCGCAATCGTTGGCCACAACGGTGCAGGTAAAACAACTCTTTCAAAGCTTTTGATGAGATTTTACGACGTTACCGATGGTGAGATTCTTTATAACGGAATCAATATAAAAGAATACGATATTTTAAAATACAGAAAACGCTTTGCTTCCGTTTTCCAGGATTACAAGGTGTTTGCTATGACCGTATCCGAAAACGTACTTACGGAAGAGGTTAATGAAGAAAACAATCAGATAGCGGTAAATGCGCTCAGTATGGCAGGTGTTTACGACAAAATCGGTGCTCTTCCCAACAAGGAAGGCTCTCTTCTCACCAAAGAATTTGACAGAGACGGCATACTCCTCTCGGGTGGCGAAACCCAGAAGGTTACTATCGCGAGACTCTTCGCAGATACCTTCGATATCGCTATTCTTGACGAGCCCTCCTCTGCCCTCGACCCCGTCGCCGAAAGTAAGATGTACGATGCACTTATGGAAGGCACTAAGGGAAAGACGGTTATTTACATTTCCCACCGTCTCTCAAGCGCAACCCGTTCACATAATATTCTTGTATTTAACAAGGGCACTTTAACCGAGCAGGGAAATCATCGTGAACTGATGGAAGCGGACGGAGAATACTGCAAGATGTTCACGCTCCAGGCATCGGGCTACAAGGAGGTGGACACGGATGAAGAATAAAGGAAAAATCAATTCCTTTAAAAATTTCGTCTATATGATGAAATTTATGTGGAAGCACACACCCTTTATGGTGTTTGGTTATTTATTTTTCAACTCCCTTGCGACACTTCCGTGGACACTTTCAAACGTTGTACTTCTTAAATACATAATTGATGTAGCCACCGAAGGAACCGCATATTACAGAGTAGCCGTTGTTCTGGCTGTATTCGTTGTATTCGTACTCATCACCAATCTTCTTTGTACGCTATTCTACGAGATCTCTATGCCGAAGCAAAAAGAAAAGCTGTATTTTGCCGTATATAAAACTATATACGAAAAAGCGGCAAGAATGGATTACGAGTCATACGATAACCCCGAGTTTTACAATGACCTTGTCCTTGCTATGACCTCTATGAATGAGCGCGCATACGACGTACTCTCCAACACGCAGGACATCATCACTAATATTGTAGGTGTCGTAAGCGTAGGTGCGGTAATCATATCGATAGATCCCGTATGTCTTATTTTCGTATTGCTTTGCGTTGCTATCATGACACCTATCGGAAAGCTTATAGCTAAGGTAAACGTAGAACGAACCGAAATAATGACACCTCTTGACAGAAAGAATCTCTACTTCAGCAGAGTTTTCTATCTTCAGGATTACGCCAAGGAGCTCCGCTTATCCGATGCAGGTAAAATGATAGAGCGCCGCTACGAAAAAAACATCTACGACAGAATACGCACCATTGCTCCATATCTCACAAGACAATGGAAGCTGTACTTCTGCCAGGAATCTCTTCCCATGACGCTCCTTATCTATTTCGGCGTTACGCTTCTTATGGGATATAAGGCAATAGTAACCAAAGAAGTAGGCTTAGGTGACTTCGCCGCAACCTTCAACGGTGCCGCATCCATAGCGACGAGCGTGTTTGCTATAACAAGTCAATTTGCCGTAACCATACGCGAGGATTCACTCTACGTGGAAAAGTTCCGCGAATTTATGAACGCTAAAGAGAAAATGGTATCAGGCGATAAGACAACCGTTTACAAGGAGCCTGTAACCATAACCTTTGAAAACGTGTCATTCAAATATCCCGGCACGGATAAATACGTTCTCAAAAACATAAATATGGAGATATCTCCGTATAAAAAAATCGCTCTCGTTGGTTATAACGGTGCGGGTAAGACTACACTAACAAACCTACTTCTCAGACTCTACGACGTTACCGAGGGCGCTATCAAGATAAACGGTACAGATATCAGAAAATGGGATATTAAGTCATATCACAAAAACTTCGCCGCTGTATTCCAGGATTTCTCTATTTTCGGAGCTACACTCGGCGAGAACATATCCATGAATGACTCCCATAATATCTCAAAGGCAGAGGAGGCTCTCAAAGCGGCAGATTTCAACAGAAAGCTTCCTGACGGTATGGACAGCATTCTTCTGAGGGAATTTGACGACGATGGCGTTTCCCTTTCAGGCGGTGAAGCTCAGAAGATCGCTATAGCGCGAGCCTTCTACAAGGATTGTCCCTTTGCTATTTTGGATGAGCCGAGCGCAAATCTTGACCCCGTGGCAGAGTATGCGCTGAATCAATCTATGGCGAAGGCCGCAGACAAGAAAACCGTGATTTTTATATCTCATCGCCTTTCCACAACGGTAATGGCAGATGAAATATATATGCTCGAAAAGGGCGAAATCGTAGAGCACGGCTCACACGAAGAGTTACTGAAAATGAACGGGAAATATGCTTATATGTTCCGTTTACAAGCAGAGAAGTATATTGAGGAATAAAAGAAAGGACAGTTGGAAAACCAACTGTCCTTAATCTTTACCACCTGTTTTCCACGTATTCGCAGAACGTAAAGAGATCTTTTATTTCTATCTTTGTACCGTCATCAAGAGTAAGCTCGCCGTTCCATACGCCGAATACCTGGTGACAATTCATTCTTCCTATTTTTAAGTCAACGTCCGTATGGTTATCAAGAGTGGGCTTCATAGTCATATTAAAACGACCGTCCTCGGAGATGAATTTCCACTCTTCCATAAATCTGTCCTTCGGGAATTTCTCAACGTCAACCGCACCAAATTTATGCACCTTACCGTCATAGAAAATGCAGGTTTCCGTAGCGTTACTTTCGTCACCGATAGCCCACGTAATCTCAAAGCCCAAAAGGTGTCTTTCGCCGTTAGCGTCGGTAATAAACTGATTACCGCTACCCCAATACCAGACCATTTTATGAGGTGTGTTTACTCTACCCCAGTCCATCGTACAGAAGGATTTATCTCCGCCGAATTCATAAGTATAATCACCCATTGTAAACTTGCCTCTTGCGGGCATACACATCTGCTTGGTGGTAAGGAAATATTTTGTATCGTCGCCCTCAAAGGGGAAAACTGTAGTGATATTTTCGAGACCCTCGAGAATATCTATAACAACGTTAACCTCTACGGGCTTCCCTTTGTAAGAACCCTTATACCAAAGAGTGCGCTTATCTGATTCGGTATTAAAGTCAAACTCTACCTTGCCTATCTTATCCTTAAAACGATTGGGAATATCGCCCTTTGACGGAGGGATATGCTTCTTGCCGCCAAGGAAATACTGCATAGAATCACATATTACCTCACCCGTCTGAAGATTGAGAAGCTTAGCACCTACGTAGCCACCCATATTGATATTGGCAAAGCTTACGAGAATCTGCATCTCGTTTCCGACGTGAATGGTATAGAAATCCCATTCCTTACGGCTCATAATACCTGTCTTAACGTAATCGCGGTTATATGTAAATACGTTTTTCTTTGCCCATCCCTTTGCAAGGAGCTTACCATCAGGAGAAAGAAGAGGTGTCTCCTCTGTATATTCTCTCTGCAAGGACTTCTCCTTCCACTCTGTAAACGGCACGTACGTGCGTTTCAATTCTTCACTCATAATATCACCTCGGGTCAAATATGCTACTATTTTATAATATATCTCCCCTTATGTCAAATGGAGACTTATATGTTGAAAAAAACAAATGATGTGTAGTATAATCAGCTTAGCAACAATCAAGGAGTAAGCTATGATTAAAAGCAGGATTCAATTCGCAGGAAATCGCCCTATGATAAGCATCAATGGTGAGCTACGCTCCCCAATTGCCTACACTACGTATTTTCACGAGTGCGGTCAATGGTCGGATTTCATAAAGAGCGGTCACAAAATGTTTTTTGTAAACGTTTCTTTTACCGATCTGCCTATAAATAACACAAGCGGGTTTTCC
This sequence comes from Acutalibacteraceae bacterium, assembly GCA_045606645.1. Classification (GTDB taxonomy): domain Bacteria; phylum Bacillota; class Clostridia; order Oscillospirales; family Acutalibacteraceae; genus DTU089. Next base: position 33,399 of record JAZUSK010000037.1, read on the forward strand.
CCTTTCAGGACAGGTGTTTTTGATACGGATGTTCCCGATTATTCAGAGTTTGATGAGACTGTCCGTCGTATCGTGGCGGAGTGTCCCGATGCCCTTATATTCCCCCGTATCAATATCGCTATGCCTCGCAAATGGATAGCGGAGCATCCATACGAGACGGTAGCCACGCCCTGCGGTAATAGGGAATCCCTAATCTCCGATGTGTTTTTAAATGACGGTTCTAAGCTGTTAAGGGAGTTGCTTTTTCATATTCGTACTGCCGAATTTTGTGACAGAATCGCGGGATATCAGCTTTGCGGTGGAACAACACAGGAATGGTTTCCCCATGATCTTTTCGGTTCATATTCCGAAATGGGTATGGAGAAATTCAAGAAATGGGCTTGCGAAAAGCACGGTATTTGTAATATAAAAGCACCTGAAAGGCTCGATTTCGAAAGCGGAATAAACACAGATGAGATAGTAAAATATTACGAATTCTGTAACGAGATGATTCCCAAAACCATTGAGCATTTTGCAAGGGTAACCAAGGAGTATATCAACAACGAACAGATAGTTGGCGTTTTCTACGGATACAATGGTTTTGTTAGCGACCCTCTGTGGTGCACCCACGGCTTACGCCACATTATAAACTCCCCTTACATTGATTTCTTTTCTTCCCCTTGCGCTTATGACGATACGAGAAAGCTCGGTCTCGACTGGGGAGATATGATTCCCGTAGATTCCATAAAGCACCACGGAAAGCTCTGCTTTATCGAGTGTGATATCCGCACTCATCTGACTAAAAGAATGCAGGATTCAAGACCCGGCGAATATGATGAGGATATATTAAGTCTCACATTTCCCGACGGAAGGAAAACAGTTTGGAGCGGGCCCGATACCCTTGAGGCTTCACTCTCCGCTATTCGAAAAACCTTTGCACATCAGTTAGCAAAAGGTTCAGGTATATGGTGGTTTGACATGTGGGGCGGATGGTATCATCACCCCGAGATAATGAATGAGCTTGAAAGCATACGAGAAGTATTTGAATCCGCAATGGGTTCAAATGTATCAGAAGTAGTACTTTTCATAGACGAAAAAGCTTACACAAATATTCCTCGCGGAAGTCACCTTTCAAACTCGGTAAATAATATCCGAGTAGCTTTAGGTAACACAGGAGTACCCTTTGATACCTATATGGTTGAAGATGTAAAAGATATTATAGATAGATATAAATTTGTCATATTTTCTGCACCGATTCCCTCAATGGCGGGATTGGATGCAATGGCATTATGCAAGGAAATGAAAATTCCCTATATCTGCGCAACCGAGGATAAAATTTCTTTCGATACAAATGAGCTCCGTAATATTTTCATAGCAAACGGTGTTCATTGCTACAACGAAAACAATAGCGTAATCTACCGAGGAAACGGAATAGTGGGAATCCATACATCACGAGGCACACAAAGCACAATAACACTTCCCCAAAGGAGCAAAATAAAGCCTCTTTTCAAAACATATTCTACTGAACATGAAACGAATATCATACATCTTTCAGCTCCTGAGCACAGTACTCTGATTTACCAAATAGATGATATATAACAGTTAAGCTCCCTCCTACAGTTTGCAGGAGGGAGCTTTTTATTACGCTTTCATCAATTCATCAATAAAAACTTTACTCATATCAATTTCACATATCGTGTCATCCATATTAACCGAAAGATGTGGATATACAGTGTTGTATTCCCCACTAAAAAAGCCTTTTTTCATTGCCTCGATCACGTTGTATAATGCTCTGTACACCGCAAAGGATCTTTTCAAATTCTCTTCCTTATCGCCTAACATACAAAAGAAATGCATAAACGCTTCTTCCTTTAGAATCAAATCACAAAGCTCCTTGGGTATTTCATTTTCCTTGTGGTATTTATATAGAATCTCATACGTTCTGTTTAAAAGCAATTCAAATTCACCGGGTACAATTTCTTTCAGTTTGAGAATATCGTCTGTCTTTTCATCCCAAACTTTAGATAATGATATTATTTCGTCAATCCCCATAATTACTACTCCCTGTATATTACTTAAAAGCTTTTTCACATTTATGAATAGTTGTGTACTGTCCGCGATACTGTTCAGCGAAGTTTCTCATTGCGCTCTGTCTGCAATCTGCTTCGACAAAAGCAACACCGTAACCACCTGCATCTCGAAGAGGACTTCCAACAGGGGGATTGTAAACGATCTTCCAAGTTTCTAACGGACCATAATAAGCTCCAAATGACATAATAAATTCCTCCAATATTTTTCCTATATTTTACATTAAAAATTCAATTAATTAAACAATTATTTATTTTATTAATTTTTCACATTTCAGAACTGCACCATATTCACCCTCGTACTCCTCCATAAAGGTGTGCATAGCATGATGATGGTCACCTGCCTCAACGAAAGCAACGTGCACTATACCACCATCCAGAACCTTTGGGGTGTAAACTATCTTCCAGGTCTCCCAAACACCATAAAAGCTCATAATTCAAAAACTCCTTTGTGATTAATAAATTTATTTAACCGATCATCTGTTTGAATCAATTAAATACTCAAGAAAATCCTCTTCTACGTTTACAACCTCTTCACCGCCATTGCAGTTATCCACCTTAAGCATGGGATAATTATGCTTATATTTACCCTTGTAGAAGCCTATTTCTATTGCCTCAACAATAAAAGCAAAGGTATCGTGATAAACGTTATCCTCAAACTCATCATAGAAGAAAACACGTACAAGAAAGTCAAGAAAGTGATTCATATTCAGGCTAAGCTTGCCCATCTCCTTAGGCATCATTTCTTTGTCATGATATTCAAAATAAACTCGATAGGTATCTCTTATGAGCGTCTGCATATCTGCGAGCCTAAGCTCTCTCTTGAGCATAACATTTCTGCCTGCATCTGCCCAATCGTGTGCCAATTTATTAATAAAACTCTTATCCATAATATCGTCTCCTATATATCAAAATTAATAACTTTTCATCATCCAATAGCCGTAGGATTCCCATCGTGCATCCTCGGTATGACTGTATGCCTCGTATGCTTCGCAGAAGGGTTCTGTGAGGCTCTTGTCCTCAAAAACCAGATCACCATTTTTTATCGGATCTCCGTTGATGGTTTCCCATAAATAACATGGGCAATAGCCCAATTCATTAGGCTTTTCCGTTTTGACCGTGATATACGAGGCGTTTATCTCTTGAATGAGATACCGTTTACCGCTCTTTGAAGAAATAACAACCTTATTAATGAAACTATTCAACTGCATACCAAATAACCCCTTCTATATATGTTTTAACAAGCATTATTCCTGTGGGAAAGCTCAACCAAGCGAGACCTGATGCCCATAAGAATCTGACCGAGTAAATTCTCCCCCTCTATATCCTTACAGCTCTCGCATGTACAGTTACCCCAGTGATTGTCATGCCAATGATTACCCTCTTCCAGGTAAGCATCTCCGGTAGATATCAACAGACGAGCGAGCTCCGGATCAGAGAATTTAACAAGTAGTATCCTACGCATAAGCTCAGGCGAAACAGAGCTCCAATCGTCAGGAAGCACCTCACGTCTACCCATACGCTTTGCCATAACAGGATTCTTAACTCGAGTGTACTTGACCCTACCCTTCGGATCACTACACTTCTGCGCATGAAATGCGGCTTCGGCGTTACTGTACGTCAACCCCTCGAACTTGATGGCACACGGATAAAAATTAGACAAAAAACTATAATCCCCACGAAATGAACTAATACGAACCATACTCAACCTACTCCTTTACTTAACTCTCCCAAAAATACCTAACAAAAACTTATTTATATAAACTCTCCTTTCCGAATTTTAAATAAAATTCCCTAAAAACTTACTAAATTTAACTTACACACATATTATAAAGGAATATTCCCTAAAATTAAAGCGTAAAAATAGACAAAGTTCGAGGAAATTTTTGGGAGTATTTTATAAAAAACAGCTCATTGCGTGTGCAATGAGCTGTTTTTGGAGTGTATCTCACTTAATTTTTATAGTATAGCAATTCTCAGGACATGCGTTAATAAGCTCTTTGACATAACGCTCTGCATAGCTGCCACTCTTTACAACGAAGGTAGCGCGCTCAGTTTTGCGAAAGGCTTTAGGATGTATATATTTTACGCTTTCGGGAATATACATAATTTCAAGTGCTTCACAATATGAGAAGGCACCCTCCCCTATTGATTCAACACCCTCGGCAATATTAACCATCTTAAGCGAATCGCAGAATACAAATGCACCTTCTTCGATAGATTTAACGTTACCGGGAATTTCGATACTCTCAAGGCTACAACAATACTCGAAGGCACGAGACTCGATTCTTGATATATTTGATGGTAATTCGATATTTTTAAGTATCGTACAACCGCTGAACGCTTCATAACCGATTTGATTTACAGTATCGGGAATATATACATGCTCTAAATTATCACAATCAGCAAAAGCGTTGTTGGAAATAACGGATACAGAATCCGGAATTATTATTTTATAAAGGTACTCATATTCCGCGAAGGCATATCTCTCAATTGATTTTGTGCCAAAAGGAATTTTGATGCAATAGCTACCCCAAAGCAAATAATCGGACACGCTGTCGACCAGACAATTGTCAATGATTTTATAGTATTGATTATCGGGATCAACTGTAATAGATTGTAAATTGCAACAGTAATCAAAGGCTCCCGCGCTGATATACTGAGTGTTTTTCGGTATTTTAATTTCTGTTAATAAAGAACACGAACCAAATGAGAAATCTTCAATCTCTTCAAGACTATCGGGAAAGACAAAATTGTGAAGTCTGCGACAGTTACAGAAGGCGTTTACTTGAATTGATCTGAGGCCCTCAGAAAACTTAACATATTGGAGATTTTCGCAGTCGCGGAAGGCATTCTTTTCGATAATTCTGATATTCTCGGGGATATGTATCCTTGTAAGATCTCTGTTACCTGAAAAGGCTTCTTCGCCGATTATGCGTACACATTTATCTTCGGGGATAGGTCCGTTGCCAAATGATACCAACAGGGTTTTATTAGCTTTATCAATAAGGCAATCATTGATAACTTCAAAATATATGTTTTGGGGATCGACACTTATGCTCTCGATAAGACAAGTAAAGGCGGGCTTTTCGATGCATCTGATTGATCGAGGAATAGAGATTCTGAGAGGCTCACTTGATTTGAAGGCGAAGGATTGAATTGTTTCGACTGAATCATCATCGGGGATAATGCTGTTTTTACAAGCTAAGATCAGTTTTTTGCACTTTGTATCTATCATACAGTTGTTAACACTGTGATAAGTCCTGTTGTCGGGGTGTATGGTAATACTTTCAAGCTTATGGAAATAGAATAGGTTGAGCAAATTAAGGCTACTAACGTCCTCGCCTATATAAAGGTGTTTTACATCATCACAAAAGGGTGATTTATCTTCTGTGAAAATTATGTCGGCAAATATACTTAAGGTCTTGCTTTCTTCATTAAACATTATTGCATCTTTAATATTCATCATATAGACTCTCCTTTTTAATTCAAAATGGTATTTTAACGATTAGGATATTATAAAAGTGAGTGATACAGACCCGTTAAATATTATTTAGTTTTCAAGCTGCTCGTTGCTAAATCCCGCACACAAAAAGATAATATGACAAACATATATATCATCAACTCACTTTCATACATCAAAATTAACCTTACAATACAATACGGGATTTTTCCCTAAAATGAAAGTGTTAAACTACACAAAGTTCAGAAAAGTTTTTGGGAATATTTTACAAAAAGCAGGACTCGTTGAGTCAACGAGTCCTGCTTCTCTTATTAATATCCTATTTATTTTGTTCTTCTGCCGTACTTGAAATCATTAAGCTTTCGAAGAGCAGAACGCATATTCATCCTTCTCTTCTTATCTGTTTCGTCATCGGAGCTTGCATCGTAGCCGGCGATAATGCTTTCGATATTGTCATAAATAAATACAAATCTGTCATCAAGATTATTAGGTATGGCGTTTACGGGATACATCTCCGTCAGATCATATTTAGCAAATGATTTGATTCGGGATATATAGTCCATAAGCGTAAGGCAAACAATACCCTTTCGCTCGGATACAGGAGTATTCAGCACCTCGATATATCCGGCAGGATACTTTTCCTTATCCCTGAAGAAATCATAAAAATCCGCCTGAATATCCCAACCATATTCATATGATTTCTTATCGATAGCCAATGTCATAAAGGACTGCTTCTTGTTTACCGAGAGGTTTTCATTAAGCGCCCTCTCAACAGCAGACACCTCTGCCCTTCTATTATCCTGAAGCATACGAATCAATCTGCAAAACTCTGTGGTTATTTCATTTGCAAATATCATTTCGTCATCTCCGCAGTTAGCGATGATATTTCTGATTCCCTCAAGCCTCAGCTTTATGATGATATCCTCCTTAGCGGTGGAGTTGGAGTATTCTCTTATAAGATCATCTAATTCACGAGTATTCATAGTATCTCCTATAAATTCATTAGTTTCCCTAACAATATCATCTTTTTAGGGATTTGTCAACAAAACATTTTTGACTAAAAAAACTCGCAGACAAACATCTGCGAGCCATTCAGTATTGTATTGACAATATTAAAACATTTATATAAGAACGTACTCTGTGTCTGCCTCTGTCACAAAGGTGATGAAATCTCCATTTCTCTCATAGGAAATCTCCACACCGTCACGCTTTCTTACGACAGCTCCTATACCATCACACTGTACTGTGCATTTTCTGCCTTTGAGGCTCTTAAGAGAAAGTGTGGTAACCTTTTCATCCTTAAGCTCTGCTGAAACGAGGAACGCACCGTCCGCACGAAGATTCTCGAAAGAGGCGTCAGACTTCTTGTTCCAGCAAGGAAACAGTCTTATAATTCCCTCGTGGCTTTGCATAAGCATCTCGTTTATGGTAGCGGGAATAGTTGTAAGATGCTCTATACCGCCGCCATAATGACGGAAAAGGCCGTTGGGAGAAGCGAATTCATTAATATTCTGATGAATACCTTCAATAAGAAAATCGGGATCGACACCAATTCTCGCACCGGCAGGAAGATATGAGTTAGAGCCGTTATCATCAAGTCTTCTGTCGTTTATAAAATACGTATTTCTTGCTATCTTAAGAAGCTTGTCACCCGAACTCAAGCCTATCTGCGAAGCGGGATAAATATGCTGAAGACCTACCGTGTTATCGTTTCTCCAACGAATACCGAACTTAGAATATCTGAAGCATTTTTTGCCCTTCTTAATAAAGGTTGGGAAATCGCTGAGATTTTTGATAATATCCTTCCACAAGTCGTACTTCTCGGAATTAAGATTCAACTCCCTTGCCATATCATATACGGCGCTAAAAAGAAGCTTCACGAGGCCGAGAGAATTAATAGCGTTAATAGTATTAACCTGACCGAAATGAGTAATATATCTGAATTTCTCACCGCGATAGTAGGGGATCTCGTGGGCGGCATCACCCTTAATAACGTATCTGCCCTTTTCTTTAACAAGATAGTCTTCCCAGAATTTCGCCGTATTCAAGATAAAGTCATAATAGTTTTCAAGAGCATAATTCTTATCGTAGGTAGCGAACCAATGCATAATCGGAATTACGCAAGCATAGGCGGCATGGCTCTTCTGACCGAGGAAAAGTATTCCGTGCTCCTTGCAATCCGCCTGACTGTAAACGTCCATTGCTTTCGGACCGAAGCTTACGGGGAAGGCGTAGCCGCCGCAACCGAATAAGCTTGCCATCCGCTTGGCTTCGTCCTTCATCTCGTTGATAGGTGTCATATAGCCGTCAAAGAGCTCAGGGTGGTTTGCAGAGAAGATGCAATAATAGGGCGCTTCATAGTTATAATTCATATGATAGTCCCCTGCCCACGGAAAGAAATCATCTGTTACGAAGTTACCGAATAATCCGGGAGGAAATTCACTGTTGCCCATACAACCCGCAAGATGATAAAGGCTGCTGTTATAAAATTTCTCAATCATTTTATCCTCGAGAGTTACCTTAGAGGCAGAATAAAACCTTGTCCATTTCGCTTCTGTTTTGGCTTTATCGGTATCATAATCGCTTTCTGCAGCCATACCGATAGCCCCGGAAACGTAATTACTATCATCAAAATTTGTTACAACACAAATACAATAGCGTCCCTTTTCAAGCTTTTTAAAGGTTACGGCAACACCCGTTTCCCGCTCAACCTCATCGCCGCAGAATTGACGTGTATAACACAAAACACCATTATCCTCTGACTCGGAGTTTTTAGAATTACAGGTATCGGGTATCTCTATTTCAACCTTGGGAAGCTCTTCCGTTTCGGGAGCTTTTATATCGAAGTAAATTTTATTCTCCGGCGCTACGAAAAGTTCCATTTCCAGTTCACCGAATTTGCACTGAAGAAGTCCCTTATTATAGTACTGTTTAATATTGTATTCTTCTAAATCAACGTCTCTAATGATAAGATTACCTACGGTTTTGATACCGCCGTCACCGTGTGCGCCCGAGCAAAATTTCCAGAAATCGCACTTAGAAATGTGGATAATCAGATTCTTATCGTCGTTGTCAAAAACAACCGCCAGGTCACCGTTACCGCACATAGCACCCTCGGGTATCTTGACGTCAGTTGTCTTCGTAGGCTTTGAAGTTATTTCGTTAAAATATGTATTCATATTATCACCAAATATAATTATATGGTTTTTTATAATTTTATCAAGACAATAACTGTAAAAGTATGGAAATAGCAAGAAATATATGATATTCTGTAAGCATAATCAAGTAAGGATGTGTCATTATGAATAATCTCAAAATAAAAGAAAATGAGCTTCTTTTAATGCGATATACGGAGCTTATTCGAATAACACCTTGCGGCAATAATGCGATTCGTTTCCAGTCATTCCCGGATTGTCAGGTGATAGACGAAAACTATACGCTTATGCCTCAAAAAGCAGAATGCGTAATAGAAGAGTTTGAAAATCACGCTACTCTCACCTGCGGTAAGTTAATGGTAAAGGTAGAGCCCAACGGCAAACTGACCTTTTATAAAGACGGAGAAATAATCTTAGAAGAAAAGCCCGAGCTCACCTTCAAGAGCAATTATCGTCACTTTGATAACAAGGGCAGCGGCTTATGGTCTGCAAGAATTATGTTTGAGCCCAATAAAGACGAGCATTTCTTTGGTCTCGGCCACAGCTGGGATAATGACTTCGACCTCAAAGGCTCATCAATAGATATCCGTAACGTAAACGCTAAATGCACCATTCCCTACGTATATTCATCGCTCGGATACGGATTCATCTGGAACAACCCGTCAACCGGTCTTTGCGAGCTTTCAAAAAATCGCACTCGTTGGAGCTGCGACTGTTGCCGTTTTATGGATTTCGTTGTTATGGCAGGTACTCCTAAGGAAGTAACCAACACCCTTGCCGATCTTACGGGCTATGCACCTAAGATGCCTCATTGGGCAACGGGCTTCTGGCAATGCAGACTCCGCTACGAAACACAAGAGGAGTTGTTAAGCGTTGCGAGAAAATACAAGGAATTAAACATTCCCCTTTCCGTAATCATAGCCGACTACTTCCATTGGACAGAGCAGGGAGATTATAAATTCGATCCTAAATACTGGCCCGACGTTAAGGCTATGACAGACGAACTGCACAGTATGGGTACAAGGCTTGTTGTTTCCACGTGGCCGACTATAAATAACGGCAGTGAAAACTACGACTTTATGCGCAACAACAATATGCTTATGCGTACTGTACGCGGACCCGACAGAGTATTCGACTTCTACGGTTGGCAGAACGAAATAGATGCTACTAACCCCGCTACGAGAGAGTATGTCTGGAGCAAGCTTAAGGAAAACTATATTGATAACGGTGTAGATGCCCTTTGGTTTGACGAGGCTGAGCCCGAGATCCATCCCGAAAACTTTGATAACCTTATCTGGTACAAGGGCAGAGCCGATTTAGTGGCACTTCTCTACCCCTACTACTATTCAAAAATGGCTTATGACGGCTTCAAATCTATTGGCAGAGATGATATTTGCACGCTCACCCGTTGCGCATACCTGGGCAGTCAGAAATTCGGCTCTCTCGTATGGTCGGGCGATATTGAATCCACCTTTGAAAGTCTCGCCTGTCAGGTAAGAGCGGGTCTTAATATGGGTATGTGCGGTATTCCTTGGTGGAATACTGATATCGGCGGCTTCTACGGAGCAGATATAAGAAGCGATTATTTTAAGGAATTGATCGTCCGTTGGTTCCAGTTTGGTCTGTTCAGCCCCGTTATGCGACTTCACGGCTCACGAATCCGTCACTTTGAGCCGACACCCGGTCTTCTTGAGCCCAGCGGCGATCCCAACGAGATATGGAGCTTCGGTGATGAAAACTTCGAAATACTCAAGAAGCTCATTCTTACCCGTGAAAAGCTCAGACCGTATATCGAAAAACAGATGGACACAGCAAGCGAAAAGGGATATCCCATAATGAGACCTATGTTTTTCGAATATCCCGACGACGAGGTTTGCTATTCTCTCGATAGTCAATATATGTTCGGCGACGATATAATCTTCTCGCCCATAGTAGAGAAAAAGCAGAGAGCAAAGGTAGTTTATCTTCCTGAAGGCGAATGGATTCTCACAAAGGATAAGAAGGTCTATAAGGAAGGTATGCACTATATAAAGGCAGATATAAATGAATACATCGCCTTTGTAAGAGCTGATTCGGACGTTATTAAATGTTTTGAATAAAAAAGAACACACCCGCTTATCTATCGATAAGCGGGTGTGTGTTTGCAATGAATTAATTTTTCAATATTCGAAGTTGAAATAACGGTATTCCCTCTTAATCAAACTGATTTCCAATAACAACCTCTTTATCTATTTTACCAATAAAGATATTACCTTCAGTTATTAAGGCATCGGCATCGGGATTTTCAAGAATAATGCCATAGCTTGGCGAATCGGTTTCTTCAGGTGAAATAAACGCATTATTTTTCACAGTCAAACCATGAACCATTGGTCTGAAGAATATATAGCCTCTGCTTTTGCCGATTCTTCCCGACGGTCCGTCAAAAATATTGTTTTCAATAAAAATATTATGGTGATCAATATCACCGTGGTGACCAACTCCGGGGAAACCGTCACACTTAAAAAAATTGTTTCTGATTACTATATTACGGCATACTGTGTCGTCACTTTTAAAATCAATAAGAGTACCGTCACAGTTATATACGGGACCGTACGAACCGTGACGCGACATATCAAGCTGAATCTGCTCATTAAATAAAATATCGCTTTTTACCGTGTACGACGGACCGTCAAAAACACAGTTCTGTACGGTTGTATTCTCTGTGCCGTTAATTTCTATAAAATGCCATTGAGAACAGTTGCGGAACTTGCAATTTTCAATGGTAATATTACTGCAATGGACAGTATTTACAAGGGTGCTACGCTCCGTTAAATTTTCATTACCGTCAAAAACACCGCCCGAAATGACAACGTCGTGAGTACCCGTATATTCACCCCAATCAGGTTCGGAATATGAAGCGAGCAAATATCTTGTTAAAGGCTCACTTTTGTCGCTTCTGAGAATGATTGCGTTATCTGAAAACTTCAAATGCTGATATGAATAGAAAATCAAAGCGCCCGAAACAAGATATGTACCATCGGGAAAATAGACTGTTCCTCCGCCTTTGAGCTGGTCAATGCAAGCCTGCAAGGCTTTTGTGTCATCGTGAATTCCGTCACCGAAAACATCTTTATTCTGCTTTACATCAATAAAATTCATATCGGTCACTCTTTTCATATAATGGTTATTTCTCTTGCGTTGCCTCTGTCGCCACGATCGGTCACGTACTGCATTGTACCACCGGGCAATCTGCTTTCGAATTCAAAGTGAAGGTGACCTGTCAGTATCGCTTTTATCCGAGGCTCATTGATAACATAGTCATAAAATAATTTTGTAGAAGCATACGGCTCGGCTATATCACCTACCACCTCAGGGTGAGCATCTGTATCGGAACCAAGAACGCAGATTTCACCATTCCAAAATTCATAACTCTTTTTGTAAAGGTCTTTTTCGTATAAGGGTGCGTGCATAAATAGGATTACCGGGTATCCCTTTTCCACTTCTTTTTTCAGTTGTATAAGCTGACTTTCTTCAACCTGGTGATATGCATCATCTATTCCGACAAAGTTAACGCCACCAACTATACGTGAGTTGAAGAAAATATTGACACCCAAACCGCCATTCATATCCTGAAGGCTATTCATACGATAAATCATATCTTCCGATCCGCCGTCGTATTTGGCGTACTCATGATTACCCGCTATAAAAAGCAGCTTATCATTTTTCAGAAACTCACGGGCAAATTCAAGACAGGGCTTTGAAATATAGTCGATCAAATCACCTGTATGGACAATTATATCGCAGTTTTCTTCGCCATATTTCATTTCTTCTTCAAGAGATCGAACGCTTAATTCTTCATTGCGTTTTTTGCCCTGCCTTTTCATAGCTTCACTATCCGTTTCACAGTAAAACGGAAGATGCGAATCTGTGATATGCAAAACTTTCAACGGTTTTTCAAGACCGATTTCTATAGTATTCTTTTTTAGATTCAACATAAAAACTCCTTGTTGATTCTCGGATATTGATCTATTCGTTTGTACCGGCATCCGTTGTCTGCGAAGCGGATATACAAGACGTCTCCTTACCTTCTGCCGCTAATTTACCCTCCTCAGCTCTTTGCTTGAGGACTTCCATAACGTGAGCGTATTTTTCATCCGTGAAATCCCACATAAACAGATATGGAAACGTCATCAATACGTATCCCGCCAAGTCAAAGCAAAGACCGATAAGCATACATTGTACTCTGACATCACCCATATAAAGGACATCCCAGTCTGAAGTAAAGCCGACACGGTAGAACATAAGCGGAACGATCAGGGAAATAATGGTCGTAATAGGTGTCGTAAACCAGCTGATAATTTTCTGATATTCTTCGAGTCTTTCACCTGAAATATACATCTGATAATCTGTAACTCTGATTTTGGTGTCATCCTGTGCAATACCGACCGCGGCTTCAAGCGTATTAGAAACAAGCATAGCAATATAAATCGCCAGACCACACAGGAAATGAGAATTTCCAAGGAAGAGAATAGCCAAAATATATACTCCGTTTCTCAAGGCCATGACAATATATTTGAATACAATCATTTGCTTATACTGAAAACGTTTTCTTATCCACGGAGCAAGGAATTGACCCGGATTACCGGACATTTTATAAATAATCTCTGCTAAAGAGAAGAATAGTCCTGTTTCGCGCCAAGTGTAAATAAGAAGAATTCTTTTCATATCAAGCATACCGTTGCCAAGGGAATCAAGCAAGGTTGCAATTTGGGTAATCCAAAGATATTTATTTTTAAATATACCCGATACACAATGCCAAAATGAAAGATATTCTCTGTTTTCAATGGGCGGCATAGGAATTCGTTCTTTGATTTTGCGAAGACCTATGAACATAACACCCGATGAAATTACAAAAAATACAGGAATAAGATATCTGAACGTGCCGATATCCTTAACGCCATCAAGGAACATAACACCTGCGATCGTGGGAAGAAGGACATTTACTATGTTCTGAACAAAGTGGCTTATTTTAACAGGGAATGAACGCACGAACAGTCTTTCTTGAGGATCAGGGCTAATGTTATCCGCAACAGACTGGCTGAAGCCTACGTAATTGAAAATTGTGTAAAGCTGGAAGAGGAGATAAAGAGTCCATACTCTGTCAGTAAGCTGAAGCTTATAAAGAGGAAGCACACAGATAAGAACAACTACAATAAGGCACTGAATTACGTTTGCATAAGCAAAAATTTTATATCTGCCAAGTTTTCCTATAAGTTTCTTTCTTATAAGGATATTTCTGAATCCGCTCCATCCGTTGGAAAGGAAATGAGCACCAAATATTTTGAATACGTTAAAGCTATTTATACCTTTCCAGCGTGTATCTAAAATCGCCGTAATGCTGTCAGGAAGAATAAACGAAAAATCAAATATTAACATTAACAAGCCTACTACGGTAAATGCAAGATATACCGTATTATATTTCCGTTCAATCTTTTTGGGTAAGAAGCCAAGATTGGCATCAACGCCCATAGTAAGAAGATTCCAAAAATATGTTGATGCAATAAAAAATACGTTTATTGCACTAAAGGTAAGAAGAGGAATTTCATAATAATAAGCAATAAGATAACAGCTCGTACCAAATGTAAGGAAGCTTTGAAGATATTTAAGAGTATAGTCTCCACCGACTGCGGCAAAAATTGAAAAATACTCTTTATAAGGAACATATTTGCCCTCAGCAGGGGTATTCCAATAGGTCTTCATCTCTTTAAAGATGTTTTTTCTCTCTTTTGTTGATGATTTTGCCATTAGCTATCCCCTCTTTCTGCGTTAAGCTCAATAATTCTTTGCTCGGCTTCTTCTCGCGTTTTGCCGTATTGTTCTTCAGGAGCGACGTTAACAACTGCCTTTTTTATGTTTTTGGGAAGCCAACTATCTCCGAATGTTATTTCCGCCTCATCTTCTGCACCCATATAGAATTCTTTAAGATTTGAGCAAGAATAGAATGCAAAGCTGCCGATTTCTTTAACGGATTCTGGAATATACATAACCGGCTGCATACTTTGGCAATAACTGAATGCATCGGAACCGATTACCTCGAGACCGTCGGGAAGAGTAACCAATGAAATATTTTCGCATTTGAAAAATGCCATATCACCGATTTCCTTTAAGGTTTCGGGAAGATCGATCTGTGTTAAAGTTTCATTTTTATAAAATGCGCAAGAGCCGACTCTTTCTACACCATCAGGAATTGTATAAGCAGTTTCTTCCTTCATAAGCGGATATACAAGGAGTTTTTTCATATCCTTTGTATATAAGACACCGTCAACGGAAGTATAATACTCGTTAGCCTCATCAACCTCTATCGTTTTAAGCATTTTACAATAGAAGAACGAGGTTTCATCTATGTATTTAACGTCCTTTCCGATATAGATATACTCAACGTATTCATCGGTATTCATTGTGAAATCGCCTACCGCAGAAACAGGCTTCGATGTATCGGGATTATTACCGTCAGCATCACGCACATAATCAATATATACGTTTTTAGTAGCGGTGTTTCCGTTGAAACCGAAAAACACCCACCCCTCGTTGCCGGGAGTACCTGCAATATCAGTTCTATATTCATATTCAAAAGGTGCTCGCGCCATTGAAACAAATGAAATGGTAACCGAAGCAACTATAAATACTAAAAGAACAATGATAAATGTGGCTTTCTGCCAGGTTTTCAATTCAATCAGCTCCTATTAAAGTATTAATACTATTATAATGTAACACATTGCACAAATCAATATATTTTCTCATCGTTTTTTTGTATATTTGTTCCATTTCCACTTAAAGACACATAAAAGCTGTTTTATTTTTCTCTTTCGGAAAGTAACAGTATTCATTTCAAAACAGATATTTAATATAATCTTGTTTTTGATCTTACGAAATGATACAATAACTACAATAAACAATAATTTACAAAGAGGTAGATCTATATGCATAAAAAACTTGCACTTACTCCCCCTATGGGATGGAACAGCTGGGACTGCTACGGCGCGGCCGTAAACGAAGAACAGCTTCTTGCCAACGCAGACTATATGGCAAAGCATCTTAAGGATTACGGTTGGGAATACGTCGTTTGCGATATTCAATGGTCCGAGCCTACCGCAAACAGCTTTTACTATAATTATTTTGCTCCTCTGTGTATGGATGAGTATTCGCGTCTTATCCCCTCTGTTGAAAGATTCCCCTCTTCTGCAGGCGGAAAGGGCTTTAAGCCTATCGCCGATTATATCCATTCATTAGGTCTCAAATTCGGCATACATATTATGAGAGGTATCCCGAGACAGGCGGCGCATCAGAACACAAAAATCAAATGCGAGGGTCTTACCGCAAGAGATATTGCGTGTCCCACTTCAATTTGCAAGTGGAACCCTGATATGTACGGTCTTTATCCCGACAAAAAAGGCTCTCAGGAATACTACGATTCTATTTTTGAGCTTTATGCTTCCTGGGGTGTTGACTACATCAAGTGCGATGATATCGCTAACACAGAGATGTACCCCGATAACCCTTACTCTGCAAGAAAAGAAATCGAAATGCTCAGAAAGGCTATCGATAACTGCGGCAGAGATATGGTTCTCAGTCTCTCTCCCGGTCCCGCACCCGTATGGGAGCACGAGCACCTTGCGGCTAACGCCAATATGTGGCGTATGACGGGTGGCTTCTGGGATGAATGGAGTAAGCTCCACGCTATGTTTGAGCGTTGCTACGCATGGCAGGAATACGTTCAGCCCGGTGCATGGCCTGACTGTGATATGCTTCCCATTGGTAGAATTCAGATTACCGAGGAGTTACCTCAGTACAGAGACCGTTACACACGCTTTACCCACGACGAGCAGATAACAATGATGACTCTCTGGGGTATTTTCCGCTCACCACTTATGATGGGCGGTGAAATGCGCGATAACGATGAATTTACCCTTTCTCTTCTTCAGAACAGAGAGCTTATTGATATGCTCAAAAACTCAAACGGTGCAAGACAGTTCAAGAGAGAAGAAACTGACGGAAAGGGCGAGATCATCTGGATCTCCAACGGAGAAAGCTGCAAGTACGTTGCCCTCTTCAACACCGACGACGAAGAAAGAGAGATAAGTTTCAATATTACCGACATCTCAATAAGCGGTATTGAGTACAGCGTTTGGGATATGTGGAATCACAAGGAATACACAGTAACCGACGGCGAATTCTCCGCAAAGGTCAACGCCCACGGTGCAAGACTTTTTAAGATAACCGTAAAATAAATAAACAACAAAGACCGAACGCCTCTGCGTTCGGTCTTATTTTTAACGTACAACCATACTTATGATTCATTGACTATTTTGCCCGTAATATGCTCAGGGCGTAACTCGTAGCAAAGAGTAGCTTCTGAAAATCTATCAATTTCGGACTCTATATATTGGGTATCGGAAGTGAATTTAAGGCTTAGTTTACGGAAAACCTCCACAGATTTTTGGGGATTATCAACGATATTGATCTTACCGAAAACAATAACACTACTGATATTCAAAGCCCATTCGCCTTCGTTTCTGAAGCCCTCATCATAAACGCAAAACGAAGCCTTGTTATTTTGAAATATAGAATCCACCTTGTGCCCCTTTTTCCCGCTATGAAAGTAGATGCATCCGTTTTCTTCGTTATACCAATAATTAATCGGCAGACCGTACGGGTAACCGTTTTCTCCGTGGACGGATAAAACCCCTCTTTTTTCTTTTTTTAAGATTTCGACTATACGCGTTGTATCAAGGCTCTGGTTTTTTCTCGAAACTTCTCTGAACATATTTTTACACCTACACTTCATTTTCCACGTTAAATTATATCATCCCGATAACAAAAATCAACAGTTTTGGAATCTTGTTTTTCATACTACAGAATGGTATAATCACCATAAAGCACACCAAAATGTTAAGAATTAACATATATGAAAAAGGAGGAATTCCCTTGGATATCAGATTAATCGGCGAAGAGAAGGTTGTTATGACCAATACTGAAAGCCACCACGCTTACTTCGCCTGGCCTACTATCGTTAAGCTTCAAAACGGCAGAATTTGTGTCGGTGCTTCCGGCTACCGCGTAGAGCACGTGTGTCCCTTCGGAACGGGTGTTATTGCTTTTAGCGACGATAACGGCGAAACCTATTCTAAACCCATACGAATATTCGATACTGTTCTCGACGACAGAGACGTGGGACTTACACCTTTCGGTGAAAGCGGTCTTATTGCTACCTCCTTTAATAATACCGTTGAATTTCAAAGGGAGAATATGCCGCAGACTCAGGAATGTATCGACTACATAAATTCTATATCCCCCGAAGAAGAAGCAGAGGCCCTCGGCGTACTTTACAGAATAAGTCACGACTGCGGCGAAACCTTCGGACCAATTTATAAATCCCCTATTTCATCACCACACGGCCCCACCGTGCTTAATGACGGTACAGTTTTATGGGTAGGAAGAAAGCTTGGTATCCACAATCATATGTATTCTTACACCATAAACACCGACACAGGTGAAATGACCCTGCGTGGTGATTTGGGTATATATAAATATGATGATTTTAAGGGGCTTTACTTCTATGAGCCTCACGCAATCCAGCTTCCCGACGGAAAGATAATCTGCCACCTCAGAACACAAAATGCAGACGAAAGTATATTCACACTTTATCAGACGGTATCTCTCGATAACGGTGTTACCTGGAGTAAACCCAGACAGATTATCAGAAACGACAGCGGTGCTCCCGCTCACTTGTTTTTACATTCATCGGGTACTCTTATCACCGCATTCTCTCATAGACAGAGGCCCTACGGAATATGGGCTGTATTCAGCACCGACGGTGGTGAAACCTGGAGCGACGAGAGTATCCTTCATAACGGCTACGATACAGATGATCTGGGCTATCCATCCACAATTGAATTAGATAACGGGGATCTGATCACCGCTTTCTATACAAGAAAAAGCGACGAAGACCGCGACCCCGCCTACATCGCACAACAGAAATGGACTTTTGAGAAATAGCAGAAAGAAGCACATTCTGAAAACTGTTGCTTCTTTTGTTTATGCGGATGATATATGGCTCAGCTGGAATTTGTAACCTTATTATTCGCCTCGGTGGCTACATCGATTATTTCTTCAATCTTGGGGATGAGTACCGAAACAATGTCATCGAAAGAACATTTGTGGATGTTTAAATTCAAAAACAACTACTTACAAAAGAACGGACAGGGGCAACACCCTGTCCGTTCTTCATCTTCTTTAATTTACATTAAAACAGCAAAAACCAAACCCATCAGCAAGCCGCCTGCAAAACCGGAGATATGTTCCCAGGCAGTAGCCTTTCCCATAAACATTCCGCCGACTGTGTATATCGCTAAAATTATCAATGCTATTGTGGGTACGGGAGAAAAG
This sequence comes from Acutalibacteraceae bacterium, assembly GCA_045606645.1. GTDB lineage: Bacteria > Bacillota > Clostridia > Oscillospirales > Acutalibacteraceae > DTU089. The sequence goes on from JAZUSK010000037.1 coordinate 52,508, forward strand.
AAAACAGTTCCGTTTTTGACGGCAAACATAACAAACACAGCAATCAACCCGTAAATTCCCGTTGAAGCACCCTCGCCCTCGTGAAGCTTATAAACAAATGCCATATACAGACCTGAAATGAAAGCAGAGCCAATATAGCAAAGTGCGGTTTTTGCCGTACCGAGTTGCGACTCAACAGCATATCCGACAATGAGCGTTGCGGTAATATTGGAAACTATATGAACCGTTCCCACATGCAACAAAGCAGAAGAAACAAGTCTCCACACCTGCCCCCTTTTTATTTTCTTTTCTGACAGATGCAAGGCGTGATTTATGTAGCCTTTATTGTGTCCTGACCAAAGCTTTTCCTTAAGTGTTACAGTTTCTGTTTTTGAAATTATTATAAAATTATCAAGTATATATATTATAAAAATAATTGCACAGAATGCTATGGTAAATATTGGCATATCAATCCCACCCATTTAGCTATATTATTAAAAACTAATCATCTTTTATCAATAAAAATAATCTTTTAATGTTTTAATAACATCAAGATTTTTCATTTTACGGTTAATCATCACAGTAGTTATAATAACACTTACAAAAAACAATGACAGAGAAACTGCTGTAATAATAGCTGCATTTTCAAAACTACCGAAATTCATAGCGTTGTCATTACTGTAAATTTCCATAAAAAATGCAAGTGAATACAAAATACTTATAAGACTGACTAAAACGCCTGACAAGCTACAAATAACCCCTTCGATCCTTACTGCTCTAAGAACAGATTTTTTTGAGGACCCCGAAGAAACCATAACAGCATATTCACTGACATTGGAATTTATATTTGTAAAAACCGCAACAAACGTGCTTATAATACTTATAAAGCAAAGACAAACAGCAACTAAACCAAAGTAATACTGAAACGAGAAAGTAAATGAAACCAGATCTTTACTATAAAAAAGTATTTCCTGATTATTGTAGTTTCTTATAACATTAAAAATAACAAAGGTTAATCCTGCAATTGCCGTATATAAAACAGTCATAGTTATAATCTTGAAGTACTTCCCGAAATTATTCTGAAAGTTTCTGATTGCAATGTAATATTCAATACCTCTACGCCCATAAGCTCTCGGGTTGGCAGTAAATGTACAAAGACCAATATCTGTTCCTGCAGTTTGTCTCAGCTGAGTTGCGGTAGTTTTTACAGAAAGCCTTTTGCAGGCCTTTTTAGAAAGCATACAAACTGATAAAAACACAAAAGCAGTTACAACAATTAAAGCCATTAAAGAGAAACTAAAATCTGCAGACAATGTCAAGATACCATAATGCGTATTAAGATTTTCAAATAAAATGTGCGCCAACATTTCCGTGCCGTATATACCTAGAACACCTAAAACTGAGCCAATAGGAATTGCAACCAAACAATAATATACACCTTCATAAAACGCGCACTTTTTAATTTGCTTATCAGTAGCCCCTGCCACAAGAAGAAGTGAAAAAAAACCGGCTCTTTCTCTTTTGCAAGCAGAAAAAACAATTGAGAGTGACACACGAGCCACACAAAATACAATAAACAACATAAAAATTATTGTAAACGGCAGGTTTTCAACCAATGCAATCGGCGCAAAAAGAGAATCTGAATTGTTCGCAGACGGAGGTGGTATAATTCCGTCAAAATTTGATGGTACAGAATAGCTTCTGAAAAACACAGCGAATTCCGCAATGTATTCGCCGACCTCGGACATATTTGAAAAACCGTTATCAATAACCTCTTCCAGACTGTTTCCTGTAAGCGTCTGCGCTTGTGTAAGATAAAGCTCAAAATAATTAATGCTGACAGAAAGAGACACCAATAATATCGCAACTACTATTGAAATAACTGCAACAACAAATGCTGTTTCGGTTTTGTTAAACAAAAGCCTTTTACGGGCAATAGCCTTTAATCCTGTCATTTTTCTGCATCTCCGCCCTGAAAAATATCAGAAATAATTTTACCATCCTCTATTCTTAAAACACGGTCAGCCTTTTGTGCTATTCTTTCATCGTGGGTTATTACAACGAGAGTGTTATTGTACTCACGGCACAGCTCTGTAAGCAAAGCAAGTACTTCTTCACTGTTTTTAGAATCAAGGTTACCCGTAGGCTCATCTGCAAGGATAATTGGGGGCTTTTCTATAATTGCTCTGCCGATAGCTACTCTTTGCTGCTGACCACCTGACAATTGATTTGGAAAACTGTAACCCTTATCCAATAAACCTAATTTTTTCAATATCCTTTTAACTTCTTTAAAATCAGGCTTTTCACCGGATACAATCTGTGTAAACGCAATATTTTCCTCCACATTGAGAACGGGAACAAGATTAAAAAACTGATATACCATTCCTATGTTTTTACACCTGAATACCGAAAGGTCTGTATCCTTCATTGAGTATATGTCTTCACCGCACACAAAGACTTTTCCTTTGGTCGGCTTTTCGATTCCACACATCATATGCATAAGTGTAGATTTACCCGAGCCGCTTGTGCCCACAATCGCAACAAACTCACCCTTGTTAATAGTTAAAGAAACGTTGTTCACCGCAAATGTACTGAGATTACCCATGCCATATTTTTTAGTCACGTTTTCAATCCTGATAACCTCATCGCATTCGTGTTTCTGATTCACTGCAAAATACTTTTCCATTAACACACCCGCTATCCCGTGTTCAGAAATCTTTATTTATAAGGTTGAAGTGTAAATAAATCTAACAGTGTTTCCTCTCCGTCTTCGTACCAGTAGATAGTTTCATCTGAAACTACAAAATCGGTATTGGGGGAAAGAGAAACAGAGTAATATTCCGATTCTTGTGTTCCGTCGAGTTTCATTCTGTAAACTATGTAATCGGATTTTCTTTCCTTTTCGATTGCTCTGACAAAATAAATCCATCCGTCAGAAACGGTATAACCCGAAAGAACGTTTTTCCGTTTATAAAGCAAATCCCCATCCCAGCCGTAGGCATAAAGATCCATTTCCGTACCCACCGCAAGTGTCATTGTGGTACAAATAAACATATCTTCAAATATATACCATTCATTACCAACCGGACTGAGGGTATCATCTTGTAATTCCCAAAAATCATTTGTGTTCATATTGTAATAATACGAATATGAATTACCCATGGGAGGATAAAAGACTGCAAAAATCACACGCTCTTTATAAGAAGCAATAATTTTAGCTTCAACATCAACTGCATCAAAATCCGAATTCTCATATTCCGCATCATAATCAGCTGATATCACAGCAACAGTTTCAGTCAAATTATTCTCAGGATTTGTATATGTAATACCAAAGGTGTATGTTGCCCTATCCCGCGATGGTTCAAGACCTCTGTCACATACAGAAAACCTATCATTACATTCGTTCAGATTTGCAGTAATTCTAAACGGACCCTGATAATTAATCTCATTCAATGTGTCAATATAAAGCTTTTCCGTTTTTGCGTTTTGATCTGAATTATCCGCTTCATCTTCAATTGATTTATAATCGCCGATGTACAGCCCGTTTTCGTCAAAATACAAGTCATAGTTATCATCTATGTTTTGTCCGAGGGAATCTGCATTTATGTAAAAATACTCTTTCGAATCGGTAGCAGATACAATCCTGGCATAATATTCCATATTTTTGAAATCATATCCGACTTTTTCTATAATAAAACCGGAATCTGAATAGTTTTCTTCTAAATATTCAGAAACAGACCTTTTAACAAGAAACTTGGAAATAGGGTTGCCGAAAACTGAATTCACAAGAAGCAAAATCCCCGAGAGAACACAAACACACACTAAGGTTATTATTATCTTTTTTGACTTTTTCATATCCACACCCCCGACTATATTCTAAAAGCACTATATAGATATCATACATTGTTATATGAATCAAAAATCACCATAGATGAAGCACTTATCCGCAAGACTTCCTGTGTGAATACGGTAACATATCCACGTGCTTTTCAACAATCAGTCATCTGTATAAAACAATTATTGATTTAACTGCTTTTATAATTCATCACACAAATCCGCTACGGCTGATATTTCTGCTGTAATTGTGCGCTTCTTACTGAACATCCATTCATCCCAGTCGCTGTTTTTGAAAAAATCGGCATAAATTGTATGAGCGCCTGTTTCATATATTTTCTCTTTGCAATCACCTTTGTTAATTCTAAGATTTTTTAATAAAAGCTCGTTACTCGTTACCATATGCCTATGGTCATTCTTTGCCCAAGAGGCATAAAAAGGTGTTTCGGCAAGGATTTTGTAATCTTCATCCGTAAGACTGCGGACATATGAGTTTTCTCTTATTTTCTGGGGAGGCGTCCACTCTTCGTTGAATGTGTAAGTCATAGAAATAACTGCCGCCGCATATTTATCGGGATTTCTTAACACCTCGTATACGCAAGCATACCCTCCGTGAGAAGTACCTGCAAGATAAATTCTGTCAAAATCCACATTATTGTAGGTGTTTTGAATATATTCGATAAAGCCTTCAAGTGCTCTGCTGTGCTCTGCTACGTTGTATTCACAAGTAACATCCAGGTGAATTGCAACCTGGTGGCATTTTTGCTTATTGAGTTTTTTCATTAATTTAGAAAACTCAAATAATTGCATATTATTTTTTCCTGCGCGGTTCCAGCCTCCGCCGTGATGATAAATAACGAGGGGATATTTCCCCGCCTCCTGAATATGTTTACATCTGAAAAAATATCCCTCACCGGTTTTTTTGTCGCAATAAAAATACTTCCTGTACGAGGGGAAAAGAAAGGTAAAACCCTGCCTTGTCACACCTGAGGTATCTGCATGTGCAGTCAATTTTCGTTTGTATTTTCTTATTCCTTTTTCCCGTTTGCCAAAAACTTTTCCGACAAAGAAATAAAATTTATAGAATAATTTCATAACAAAACCCACCCGGTTGTTTATTTAATAAGCCGTTTTCAATCAGACAAAACCTTATTAACAACATTCTGATACGATGCTACATCTATTGTATCGGAAACACAACCGTTTGCAGCATATATCTGTAAATCGTTGAATTCACGGAACCCGTTTATCGCAAGAGTTGTTTGTGCTGCATCCAATGCATCAACAGCACCGTCACCGTTTATATCGCCCTCTACCACAACAGCATATTCATCAACGATTATACCATCAATTGTGATAGCGACACCGGACCCTGTACCGTAGCATTTTGTATTGCCTACTGACAGACTTGCATTTGCATTCAGAGTACAGCCTGATGATGTTGATACAAGTTCCTCAATATCGGTACAGTCGTTTAAAGACGAAAAGACGATTCTATTGTTAAAATCCACACTCACTTCACTCTTTGCAGATGAAAGTTGAATAGGAATGTAACTGATACCGTTTTCAACTGCATAGCTCTGTGCTGTAGTGTTTTCATAGCAATATATGACAGAAGGAGAAGTAACCGCTTCCACGCCTATGCTTGTTAAGCTATTATACATAACAACCTTCTTAAGACCTCCGCAACCCTGGAAGACATAATCACCCAGTGTGGTTACGTTTTTTGGTATTACAACAGATTTCAGAGCACAGTGACGGAAAGCATAATCGTCTATGGTCAATACGCTGTCGGGAATTGAAACTTTACTGAGTCCGACACAGCTTTGAAATGCGCCATAGTCTATAAGTGTTACGCCTTCGGGTATTTCAACCGTAGATAAATCGGTACACGAACGAAAAGCGTACATACCTATACTAGTTACGTTTTTGGGTATGTCTATGGATTCGAGCTTATAGCAATTGGAAAAAGCATAGCTATCTATTTTTGTCACGCTGTCAGGAATACTGATTGATGTAAGATTTGTACAATTATAAAAACTGCCGAAACCTATATTCGTTATACCCTCAGGCAAGGTAAAGCTTGTAAGACCCGTACAACCGCGGAAGGTATATTGTTCCAAGCTTGTTACACTTTCGGGAATGTTTACAGAGGTAATATTTACACAATCACGGAAAGCGCTGCTTCCGATTTTTGTTACACTATCGGGAATCACTACAGAGGTGAAGCCTGTACAACCACCAAAAGCATAATCCCCTATTGTTGTTACACTATTCGGAATTGTAATAGAGGTAAGACTTGTGCAACCACGGAAAGCAGAGCTCTCTATATTCGTTACACTATTGGGTATCGTCACGGAAGCAAGACTTGTGCATCCCCGAAAGGCTTCACTTCCTATATTGGTAACTTTATTCGGAATTGTTACCGAAGTAAGACCTGTACAGCCCTGAAAAGCACCACTGCCTATTTTTGTTACATTTTCAGGTATAGTAACAGAAGTAAGACTTGTGCAACCATAAAAAGTGTCGAATCCTAAAGTTGTCATATTTGCGGAAAGATCAACTGATGTAAGATTTACACACCCACTGAAAATATTACCGCCAATATCGGTTACGCTATCAGGTATAGAAATAGATACAAGACTTGTGCAACCTGAGAACACGGTATTATCAATGGTTGTTACACTATCAGGGAAGGTCACTGATGTAAGATTTGTACAATCGCCAAAGGCTCTGTATTTTATGCGCACCAAGCCTTCGGGCATTGTTACGGCAGTGATTGTACTGCATCCGTAGAATGCCGATTCATTTATTATTTTTACTTCAAGACCTTCAAATGAACCAAGAATATCAACAACCGTAGAGTCAAAATCATCGGTAACGCCCGCTACACAAATCTTCCACTCATCAAGATTTGACCAATCAGCAGCATCCTTCGGAGTTTCAATGGCATATTTAATATCATCAAAAACTATTCCGGACAAACCGTATACCTCATGGTTGCTTAAAGATGCAAGCGTTTCCAAAGACATGTCAAAACGAGATGGCTTATATGAGCCCGAAATAAACTCCTCATATCTATATTTATTTCCACTGCACCATGTTGTATCAAGATAGATCCATCTGTCATTTTCGACATCGTAAGCACTGTTATACAGATGGTTGGAAGCACGTATACACATGCAAGGAATATTTATTAAATTAAGAAACTCTTTTGTTAACCTTGCATACCCCTCACAAACGGTTCTTTTGTTTGTCCATACCTCATACGGTTCGTAAAACAAAGTAGTTGTTCGATCCTCGTAATAATCGTAATCATAATATATCTCTTTGGCAACAAATTCTGTTATTGCAGATATTTTCTCGTAAGCCGTAGTGCAGTTTGCCGTTACTTCTTCGGCTACTGCCAGTAATTCTGCCTCTTCAGCTTCTGCAAGCGTATATTTATCCAAATGGCAATTGGGGTCAACATAATTTTGAAGAATAACATCTATTTTTTGATGTGCTGTTAAATTACCGTCATAATCTGCGTAAACAGTAACACTGACGCTTACTAATGACAAAACAAATATGACAAACGCTAACAAAACGCTCAAGGTACGTTTCATAACAATATCCCCTTTATTGTTTATTTTACTTTCTGTTTTATTGTCGACTCAAACTTTTGTTTTCCGCTTTCAACCACACGGTATGCTTCATTCGATTGAATTTTCCGGTGTAATAGTACGTTTCAAGCCAAACATCCACTCATCCCAATCGCTGTTTTCAAAAAAATCACCCACTATGGAATGTCCACCTGTTTCGTATATTTTCTCTTTCAAATCAGCATTATACTTTTTAAGGTTTTTTGATAAAAGTGCGTTGCTTATTGTCATATTCGTACAATCATCTTTTGCCCATGATAAATAAAAGGGCGTTTTGGAAAGAAGCCTATAATCTTCATCTGTAAGACTACGAACATAGGAATTCTCACATATTTCTTCAGCGGGTATAAGCTCCTCATTAAAAGTATAAGCCATAGAAACTACTGCCGCCGCATATTTATCGGGATTTCTTAACACCTCGTATACGCAAGCATACCCTCCGTGAGAAGTACCCGCGAGATAAATTCTGTCAAAATCCACATTGTTATATGTATTCTCTAAAAATTGAACGAAACCCTCAAGAGCTCTGCTGTGCTCTGCCCTGTTATATTCACAGGTTACATCCAGATGGATTGCAACCTGATGGCATTTTCGCTTATTAAGCTTTTTCATTAATTTAGAAAAGTTATCCAACTGTTTATCATTTTTCCCTGCACGGTGTACACCATTACCATGATGAAAAATAATCACAGGATATTTCCCTTTGTCAGTAACGGTTTTACATCTGAAAAAATAACCTTCTCCCGAAATCTTATCACAATAAAAAAATTTCCGATATGATGGATACAACACTGTGTGCCCTTGTTTTACCACACACGACTCATTGACTCTTTTGGTTAATTTTTGTTTATATTTTTTATTCGTGGTGCTCTTTTATATATTAATTTCATGACCATAACCGCACATCTATCATATAACGACAGTATAAACACCATCCCAACTTAACATATCCATGTGTTTTACATATCCATGTGTTTTTTGTACTCACCGAAAACAACGTCATTCTTGCCCACATTGCGCATAAGGCACCACAAATTGCCGATATCATCAACAGTACATATAAACACCCTGAACAGCATTAAAAGGAAAAAGGTTTTTGGAACACCATGAGTCAATATAGTCAGCAGTAAAAAAACCAAAATATACAAAACACCGGGAACAATAAGACAAACAACTGCAGTTTTGCGGTTTATTGTTTCCTCGTACACTGAAGCTGCCGGGTTTTTGAGGTTAAGTATGCATTCCTGACCGAGTTTTCCCTTTGAGGCAATTAGAAATTGAAGCCATTTCCACACCACCGGTATCACAAAAATCATTATTAAGGTACCGCCAAAGTATAAAATACCCGAAAAACCATTTTGAGGGACCTCAAAGTTTTGAATAATCACATCCTCAAAAACATGCAAAACAATTAATAGGATGATGCAATACACGACCACAGCTCCTATACTCAACCCGGCTACACTTCCGGAATCATACCATTTTGTATAACCGGTATTCTCATTTATGCTGTTTTTTTCATAATCGTATTGTGAATTTTTAACAATCTTCATTATGATCACCCGTAAAAATCCAATTCACATCACATAAAACCTTCTTGATTCTTTCTGTTCTCTATTGATTCTTTTCTGTAAGCCGCCGGCGTTTCACCCGTAACTTCTTTAAAAACTCTGCTGAAATGATGAACTCTTTTAAATCCTGTTCGATATGCAATCTCTTTTATGGGTACGTCCGTGAATGTCAACTGTTTTTTTGAAACCATTATTTTGTAATCCGTCAAGTATTCTATAATCGTTACTCCAAGCTCTTGTTTCGCTAAATCTGTCAACGTGGTATGGTTAACTCCCGATGCGTTGCAGATATCCGCAAGACTCAGATTATCCATATAGTGAAATTCTATGTAAAGCAAGGCATCCATTAAGCGCCTGTCCCGAACAGTTATTTGTGTGCTTTCCGTTATGCTCTTTTTTTCATAACCGAACAAATCATACATCCGCTCCAAAGCCATAATAACCACCATAAAGTATGAACGTCCTCTGCAAGACCAGTACCAATCTCTTTGCTCTGAAAGCTCTTTTGCTATTTGAATACAGGCATCCTCAACCGAGTCTATATAGCTTTCACAAATCGGAACATTCAAGCACCTGTCAATAAATGGTTTTAACAAAAACATATCATGTACGTTTGCTATTTCTTCGTATTCCGCTGATCGCAAAAGCTCGAAACTCATATTGATATTAAGATAATCAGGATGAAAATATATGCAATAATATTCTGCGTTTTGATTAGCTATACAAATCGGATTTTCCGTTTCATCAAAACAAATAAATGATGGGGAGGATATACAACTCACACCTTCGTTCAGACTAAATGTAAGAGAGCCCTTTTTTCAGGAAAATCAGCAAAAAACACTCGCCTTTAATATCAATATTTTTCAGTGAACCATTCTTCCTGCATTCCACATTCGTATTTTTAGATGTGTTGTATTTTTTACCCGTTGTTACGTATTTCATAGCGCTTAAACCTCCCCTGTGAGAATATTTTAACATTACAAAAATTGAAAAACAAGAACTGTGTTTTGCATAAAATTAAATCTCTTTTATCTAAAATTAAATCTGAGATAAAACGTCTATTTAAATTTCACCTTAACTTTATGTAAACCGGGTTTTGTTTTTATTTCAATTATGCTTTCGTTTTCTCTGCCAATCGGGATAATTTCATAGTCACCGTCAGTTTCTATGCTTTCTATTTCTTTATGTGCATAAATTACTGTAGGAACATCAAATTCTCTTTCTTGCGTGAACTCCAAAGTAAATTCGTTTTTCTCTCTGTCATGACGATAATTTTCAATATTACCGCAAACAGCCTGCGGTACAGGTCTTTTCAGTATTTTCTCGACCTTATCAAAACCGTTATAAACGACAAAAGCAAGTGTGTATGCATAGTACGCCTGACTCCATTGATTTTCATCAAATTTACTGAGGAGGAATTTCAGATGCTCGAGCCATCTGTCCCCCTTCCAATAACCACCCCATTCACCCACAAGAATAGGTGTATTCCACTTTTCCTGAGTTCTTTTTTTCTCTTCAAAAATTGACCACACACGAGAATTGCTTGCATAGTCATAGGTAGGTGTATCAACTGTTAAGTCATAACCGTGAGGCGAATAACAGATTTGCTCTTCACGCGTACCTTCATAATTAACGGGAGGCATACAGAAAGGAATACCAAGGTTTGTGTAATAACAGCTTTCAACTATTATTATACCTTTATCTGTAACATTCCTGATGGCCTTTGATAGTCGGTTTATAAACTTGGAATAAACACCCTCATCAAACTTTCTTTGAAGCTCGTCCCCTGCCTTTGTTACCTTGCGGAACAAATCCGGATCCTCAAAGGGCTCGAGTACTCTATGTGAATTGCCGGTCATTAGCTGTTTGATAAGCCAAGGTTTGTTGCAACGTTTATCTGTAAGTACTGTTTTAGAAAGATTGAGTATGAGTTTTCTGAATATTTTACCGCCATCACTTCCGGGATACGGCTCATTAAACAGATCAAAGCCCAACAATGCAGGATGGTCTTTTACCTTCTCGGCAAGGTGACACCACATATTTATAAAATATGTTTGTAATCCAATACCGTTGACCTTGGCATCTTCCCAGAAATTGTCAAAACAATCATGCACACCCTTATCCCAGAAATAACCTGTTGCCCACACAAGCTTTGATTTCCTGATTTTTTTACGTTTCATTAAGCAAGCCCATTTGGGAGCACCATCGCCCCATTGATCCACAGCGCCGCTAAACAAATCCTGATGCATATCGATAAAGACATAGATTCCGTATTTCTCACATAAATCCATAAAAGTTATAACCTTATCGATATACTCTTCGTTATACTCGTTAGGGTTTGGTTCAATAGCTGCCCACGGTACACCCAAACGTACAATATTCCATCCGTTTTCGCTGATTTTGCGGATTATTATTTCCATGAAATCCTTGTTATGTAAACCACAGAACCTATCACCGCATTTGTCATCAAAATTAACACCGTTAAAAATTCTGTGTCTGCCGTATTCATCAACAAAGCGTTTTCCGTCAACAATTATTTTCTCCATACCCATACTCCTTTTTATGTGAAATCCAAGAATTCAGCTTTTATTTTATGCTGATTACAACATGGGTGTTATCTTCAGCGACAACATCCACAAGCTCTCCTACGGCACCACTTTCCGCAAGACTTAAAATTTCATCTAATTTGATACCGTCAATAGTGTCGGTGCCAAGTATACCTGATATACCGTTACCGATTTTTGCAAAGGTTTTAAGCATTGATAAAGGAACTGAAACTTTAGCGGGATTCTGCCCCGGCTTTTCCACAACAATACTTAAGCTCAAATTATTCTGACTATTGTTATTTGATATTTCTTTATTATTGTTAAACATTACTCATCACCAGTTTCATATATATAGTGCCAAAGGTTTTCAATCGGTTAATTTGTTTTTTAAAAAAGATTTATTTCATAACGCTGAGCCAGCACCCCTCTGCACCAAGCCCGTCTTCCGGAGGTACAAGAACACCATTATCTATAAGAACTTCAACTACAGAATCAAGAACGGGCATACTCGCAAGTACATTTGCAAATTGCCATTCATCGAATAAATAATTCGGAACAGCCTTCTTGATAAGTGACGCCATCTTTTCCGCTACAATCTGTGCTTCATCTTCAAAATATCCGTCACCAAGCCTCTCACTTATATCAAAGAGCCTTTTTTCATCCTCTATTGACGTTACAAGAATCTTTGTATAAAGAGTGTCACCTTCGCGATACAGATACCCGTTCTCTATCGCCTTTGCTGCGTGTTCTTTTTCTTTCTCCGAAAGTTCTGTAATCTTCAAACCGTCAATCGCACGAAGTGTGAGTTGAATGGGTGATGCTTTAGAAATATTCAGATCACAACTGAAATGTTGCTTAATTCGGGTGATATAAATATTATCCAAGCGAATTTTAGAAAATCCACACACATTTTCAGCATTAACTGCGTCCCAACCACCGCCATAATGCTTTCCGTTATCCACATATCCGAACACGCTGAACGGACGCTGAGTTTTGGGAGCATTCGGAAAATACTTTTCACGCATAATCCGTTCAACATTATCAGAAAATGCATGCACCAAACCGGACACTTGCTGCCATAAAATAAGATTAAAATCAATTTTCTTATTAAGATAAGGGAAGGAAAGATATTCTTCGCGATGATTCTCTATGTAATCGGAGAGAATATTGCAAATTTTCGGCAACTGCTCTATATAAACATCATGGGCTTTTTCGATCACATTTTTATCTAACAGAATAAAGTTTATTGTGTACTTACCGTTATCGGTACGGCGAAGAAGTCCGTACTCACCGTTTTCACCTTTTGTTAAAATTTCAAGCTCTTCTTCTACATAAACGGTAGGAACGTTCAGTTTTTCTGCAATCTCTGCCGCACTCATAGGTTTCTTATGGCAAAGCCATATAATATGGTTTGAAAACATTCTTGTACAAACATTACGGGGGTCTCCCCAACCGGGATTACCGCTACCCCATATTACATAATCGATTTTATCAAGAGCTAATGGTCTGTTGTAAGTTTCTGTCATTTCTTTTACCTCACTTTTTACCTTTTGTCTTGCTGAAAATAATCTTTGACGAACGGCACTCTCCCCGATGTTCTGTTTTTTCGCTATTTCTGCGGTGGATAAACCGTCCAAATAGAACATAATCATTACTTCTCGGTATGCTTTTGTCAGAAATGCAATTCTTTTGTAAACAGCATCCAACAATTCACTGCTGTCATCAGCTTCATCTTCGTCAGCAATAAGTGCCAGTATTTCTTCTGCATCGCCTTCATAAAATGTATCTGTTTGCTGTCTTTTCCTTTTTGAAAAGTCGGCATATACATTTTTGGCAACCCGCCATACAAAAGAGTATAAATCTATGATTTCACCGTCTGTATTAGCAGCCTTCACCAGAGCAAAAATAATATCCGAACACAATTCCTGCGCTTCATGGCTGTCATTTGTCCTTACATAGCAAAAACCGAAAAGTTTTTCCATCAGTTCGTTGTCAAAATACTTCAGCAAATCCTGTTTTTTCATATAATCCTCCAAGCTATTGATCAATGCTTTCACTTATATAGTCTGTGAAGAATTTAAAATGTTAGGTAAAAAATGAAAAATTTCGAAAAAATTTTTAATTTGTATTATTTGGATAAAATTCTCTTAAAACCTTATTTATTGACTTCAAACCTTTTTTTCAACGCATCATTAATTTGATTGGCATCTCTTTCCATTGAGATAAAGAACATCGCAAAGGAAAACGCATAAACAAAAGCAACACAAACAAGCATTAATACAATTTCTTTCGTTACAGGTCTTACCCATTCAAAAAGAATACCCAACACCACCATTGAAACACTTACAAAAAAATAATGACAGGCAAATGCTGCTATAAGACCTTTAGTTGTTGAATATTCTCTCCTGATCGTTACGGTGGTAACCAGCGCCATTATTATTCCCACGAGAGGAATTTCCGCTACGGTATAAACAGATACCATTTCGTAACCTATAATCAATGTATATCCTGCAAAAGCAATGGCTGTACCTGTCGTTACATATGAAAACATTTTTAAAAACTCACTAAATAATCGCATAATATTCACCTCTGCTATATTCCTAAAACTTTTTTCATTTCCGGTACGTATTGCCTGGAAATTATAATTTTTTCCCCATTTTGAAGTTTTGCCTCGAATCTTCCGTTAAACATGGGCGCAACAGATGTTATCTTATTCAAATTAACTACAACTGATTTTGATATTCTGATAAAGTCTCTGCTTGACATAATCTCTTCGATTTCATATAGCTTAAAATGCACCTCATAAACCTGTTTCTCGCAACAAGCAAAAACCTTGTTATCAACAGATTCAAAATAAAAAATATCCTTAGGATAGAGCATAACTATATTTCTATCCTGATAAGCCGTAACTCTGCTTTCATCTTCCTTTAATCGACAGATCATTTTCATTAAATCCTCATCAAGAGCTCTACATCTAATTATGATTTCATCTTCTTGATTTGGTTTAGGTGTTTCGATTGTAATTTTCATTTCGCACCTTTCTTTCTTCTGGAATTTAATACAAACATTCCAACGCTCAGACATATTACACCTGAAACAAGCAAAATCATACAACAAATCACCGGTGAAACACTTCTATCAAACAGTTCTAAACTTATCCCCATATTTTCACCGTAAATATTGACAATCTCTGTAGGCACACCAACGAACAATCTCCCGATTATATCTTCACATATTACATTTCTGAACATAACCGTACTGTAAATAATCGGTGTACACTTAACCACATTTTGAAGGACTGGAGAAAGTTGACCTATCGGCATATAAATTCCGCCAAGGAAACCCACTAAAGCTCCTATTACGGTTCCGAAGCCACTCCATGCACTCTCGGTTCTTACAAGTGTAGCAAACAAATACATTATAGAAGAATACGAAAATGAGCTTACCGTTATAAGTAAAAAAACTTTAATATGAGAAAGTAGCGATAAAACGCTTGCTCCTTTTATAACAAAATATAGTTCCGCAACTATAAACGTAAGAGAACATATTATAATAGCTGATAAACAGGTAGAGGTTATGTATGATAGGGCTATAATCACTCTGTTTACTGGAGAAGTATAAATTGCATCGCAGCGTTTACTGTTCTTATCTTTGATCATAGTTGAATAAGATGAAAGCGTAACCATGACTGCATTGCTGGGAACTATTCCGCCGATTGTCCACGCTAAAACTAATAAAACAGCGTTATTTTTATCTTCTGCTGCATTTCTATTCGGTAAGGACGCAAGCTTATCAGTTAACATATCAATGTTTATATCACCGAGGAAAAATATCATAAGGCATAACACCACAAACATTGATAACAACGAAAAGAAAACCGTACCCTTGTCTCTCAAATACATTAATAAATTTCTTTTAACCAATTGTCTGTATTGTATCATAATAATCCACCTGTAGTATTTATAAATACGTCATCAAGTGTTCCTTGAATAACTTCAAAGCCACTTATATTATCCTTAACTTTATTTAATATTTCAATGGCATCGCATGTGTTTTTTAGTTTTATTACCACTTCGTTGCTTTGAGTTTTATAATCCAATCCCTTTAACATATGCTCTATATTGTCCTTCGTATATATCCTCAGACAGTCATATGCATATTTTTCCTTCAATTCATATGGCGTACCTTCGGCAATTAATTTTCCTTTATCAATAATAACTATTTTATCTGCCTGGGCAGCCTCTTCCATATAATGTGTAGTAAGAAAAACAGTCATATTGGACTTCTCTCGCATCATTTTTACAGTATTCCAAACTTCAATACGGGCAGCCGGATCAAGTCCGGTTGTCGGCTCATCAAGAAAAAGAATTTTCGGAGTATGCATAAGAGCCGCAACAATCTCACATCTTCGCTTCTGTCCACCGGACAGATATTTGTATTTTTTCTTAAGTACGCTTTCAATCCCGAAGTTCCTGCTTAATTCAATTATTTTTTCTTCTGCCTGTTTCTTTGTAATCCCGTGAAGCACCCCTCTACAAATCAGGTTTTCTTCAACGGTAAGCAAATCGTCAAGGACGTTTTCCTGATATACAACACCGATGCTTTCCCTTATCTGTTTATCTTGTGATAGCTCATAGCCACAGATTTTAACTGATCCTTCAGTTGGCGCAAGTAAGGTGGACATAATATTTATTGTGGTAGATTTCCCCGCCCCGTTAACGCCCAAAAATCCGATAAACATTCCTTCTGAAGCAAAAAAAGAAATATTATCAACTGCCGTAAAGTCGCCGTATCTTTTAGTAAGATTGTTTATTTCAATAGATTTCATACCTATCGCCCCCTATAATCACACTTTAACAAAAGTATTTTGTTATTACAATATATAAAAGGGTAAGTTGCAGTTTAGAGGCACTAAGTTGCATACGTTTTTATTATCAGAGTATTTCTTTTTGTATTATCTTTTTTCAAAAGAAAAAAACCACTTTCTTTTTATCAGTATCAAGCAAATGTTTTTATAAGTACTTCTGCATATAAACTATATCCTGATATGTACCGTCTTTAAGTTTATATACATTTGGCTTTTCAGACACAATTTCAAAACCGAATTTTTCATAGAGTGCTTTTGCTCTTTCGTTACCTTTAGTAAATTCCAACTCCATAAAATCTATTCCGCCACGTTCGGTTGCAGCATTTATAAGTTCTTGGAACATAGCAGAGCCAATACCCATATTCCAATATTTTTTGCGAAGTGCGATTCCTACCGATGCTCTGTGACAAGTTTTCATACCGGTCTTGAAAGTAACATCACATATACCGGCAATTTCATTATTTATTCGGCACATCAATACAAATGAGTTTTTGGATTCACGAACACCTCTAACCCACTCTGCCTCACCCTCTACACTAACGCTTTCCCACTCTTCTTTATATCTTACGAGGAATTTAGTTTCACCGCTTACAGTAGCCATTAAATCAAGAAGCTCAGCGGCATCAGAAATATCGGGAGTTTTCAATATAGCCTCCATACCGTTTTTCAATATAACTTTCTTTTCTTCAAATATCAATTCAATTCACTCCAACATCTCTATATACTTATCTGCATCCGTTCTTGATTTGAATATAACAATATTCTTCTCTGATTTATATTTCTCAATAAGCCTGTATATTTTCGGAAGCGTTGTTTCAGAAAAGTCTCTTATAAATTGCTCAAACTCGGTATCATAATACTGTTCTTGGAATGCTGTTTTCTGATGTAGGGTGTTCATTGGAAAGTTTAGCATCAAATCTCTTAGCGTTAGACAGGTTCTTTGCGTATCTTCTGTCCATAGAGTTATCTCGCCATGTTGAAAGATTCGAAATGCAATGCTTCAGAAATCCATTAACATAAACATCAAAACATTCAGTTGTGCCATTAAAATTATATCCGTTAACAACCGGTTCTTCGTCTTGTAAAAACATTTCTCTCATTTCGAGAATATCAATAGGATTA